>CAWFJM010000046.1:0-54588 GCA_963816015.1 uncultured Planctomycetaceae bacterium
CCGGGCGGTTCGGGCGAGGTCGCGGGCGCGCTTGAGGAAGCTGCGGGCTTGCTCGTGGTGGCCGTTATCCAGGAAGGTCTCGGCCGCGTCGAGCGCGACTTGCGGGGCCGACGGCGCGGAGGCGACCAGGTCGTGATAGATGCGGGCGGCCTCGTCGGGCCGGCCGGTGCGCGAGAGGATCTCGGCGCGCCAAGTATCGAACGATCTCCGGCTCGCTTCCGATCCCAGGGCGCGTGCCTGGTCGAGCCAGTCAAGGGCCTCCGCGGGGTTGCTCCTCTGCATGGCCTGGCGGACCAGTGGCGCGTAGACCGTGGTGAGGTCGATCTGGTGGAATCCGGAGGGCTTGCGGCGAACCAGCTCGGCGGCGAACCGGGTGGTCAGGGCGTCGTCGAGGAAACCGGCGGCCGACCTGAACGCTTCGGGAAGCCGCGCATCGTCAAGGTCTTCGGGGTTGAGCTCCTGGAGTTCCGGAAGCGAAGCGCACGAGAGGTCGAGGGGATCGACCGAGTCGGGGTGTGCGAGCACGAGCCCCAGCCGGTGACGAAGGCGATCGAAGGGATAGCCCTGATACATGGCGACCGCGCTGGAGCGGCTGCCAAGCTGCTCGCGGACCCGGATCACGGCCTCGAGCTTGGCCTGGGCCAGGGAGTCACCCCGCCGCGCGTCCTGGGCCGCGGCCAGGGGCGAGAGTCCGTCGAGTCCCTGGCGAGGCCGGTGGATCCAGTGGTTCTCGTAGTAAGTCTCAACGGTCTCGCGCCAGCCGGTGCGAGAGGTCGCGATCGAGTCCTTCGGGCAGGCGCGTGGTCCAGACGTCGGCGTCGAGGAACGGCAGCGGCAGGGGAGCAGCCACGCGCTCGAGCGGCTGGGCCGCCGCGCCGAGCATCCGCCCCAGTTTCTCCTCGGCCTGCTCGAGTGTTTCGACGCGAGGGCTGGTCAGCCGGAGCGTCCCCGGGGTGATGTAGACCGTGGCCAGCACGCGAGGCAGGTCGACCTCACCGGCGACCGCCGAGGCGTCCGGGAACGGACGGTCGAGCCATTCGAGAACCTCGAGGTCGGGATGGGGGATCTCGGGCCGCGAGGGATCGCGCGGGGCCGGGATCCGCCGGATCTCGGGGAACGCCGCCACCAGCCGGGACGTGTCATCCTCGTTCCAGGTGAAGCTGCAAGCAAATCGCAGGTCGTCGGAAAGGTTTTCAGCGCCTCCCCCCTGGCGTAGGATCTCGGCGAGCGTCCAGGCTTCCACCGCCTTATGGGGGTCCCGATCGGCGTCCAAGCTCACAACCTCACCCAGGCACTCGATGGCCTGACGATCCTGCCCCAGCCAGGCCAGGCAGAGTGCCTTGTTGAACCAGGCGTCGGCATCATCAGGCGCCTCGCTGGCCAGACGGCCGAAGGCTTCCGCGGCGTTGGTGAGGTCGGCGGTCTGACCGTTGCGGAGCACCTGATCCCAGCGCGCTCGTTGAGCCTGGCTGGCCGGCTTGCGAAAGCGGTAGACCTGGCGGGCCGCCAGCGGGAGGTCGGGCGCGGACTCGAGCGTCTCGAGCGCCTGCCGCGCCGCCGCCGACTCGGGATCGATCCGCAGGGCCCGCTGCCAGGTGCCCCAGGCCGCGAGCGGACGTTGAGACATGAGATGGTTCCAGCCCTCGTGGACCAGGGCCAGTGACGTGTCTTGTGTTGAAGTGGCAGTCATGGACCGTCTTCCCCAATCGAGTAGTGCCCGCGATCGATCCCTTCGGTAAGCTCTTAACCCGGCACGATGATTCGTGGCTTCTCGCCCTCGCCCCCAGCGCCTGCGTCCAACCCGGGGGTCCAGATCGGGGAGCCCTTTGCCTCCGAGCCCGGAGTCCAGATCTCACCTCGTGTTGCTGAGACTCCGAGATAGCCGGAAGCCGTGGTGACCTTCGGCCCGTAAAGGGCCAGGAGTTGCTGGAGCATCCGCGTGTCGAGCATGAGCTCGCCCGGCTGATCGGCAGGCGAGGTCAGGCGAATCAGTCCCATCTCCAGCAGGCTCCCGGTGATCATCATCGACGCGCTTTCGTTCTCCCGGTAGCGTTCGAGGATCACGGCCAGCTCGGGAATCCACTTGTCCGGCTTGTCGAACTGCGCCCGAATCTGGAGCTCGAACATGTCCCAATGGGGTGCGGCCACCGCGCGACGGCCGGGAGCCTCGGCCTCCCGCCCTCGGCGGATCCACTCCAAGGATCCATCCCGATCGCCCCGGCCGCTCGCCTCGATAGCGAGGTCGCCGTAGAGGATGATTAACTCGATCTTGCCCCCGGCCATCAGGCTCGGCCGGCCGACGATCTCGTGAGCGGCCCGGGCCGTCAGGTCGAGCAGGCCCCACTCGTGGACGCGGAGGTGGAGGGCCACCAAGCGATCGTCGTCGAGCCGTTCTATGGGGACCATGGAGAGCCGGCCCAGGGGAACACGGCCGATGTCCACCGTCTCGGGCTCGATCGGCGGCTCGGAGGGAATCCCCAGCCGGGCGCGGAACTGGGTCCAGTCCACGAGTTCGCCCCAGTCTCCTCCTGATCGCTCCAGCGCGAGCACAGCCCCGCGAAGCAAGGTCGCGTCGTTGCCGGACCGTGCGACCTGGAGCGGCGATCGCCCGCTGAAGTACGTCATGGGGGTTCCGGGCCAGACCTCGCTCATGAGGTAGGCGGTCTGCTCTCGATCGAGCCGCCTTCTCTCCTCCTCGGGGAGCTCGGGGGGAAGGTACCAATGCCAGGAGAGCGCAGTGCGCGGAGCGGTCGGTCTGGCCGACAACCTTCGTCCGCGGGTGGGCCGGGGGCACGGCCTTGCCGGCGAGGGCGGTGAACCGACCGATCAGCCCGTTGAGCCGACCGTCGTCGTCGGTCTCCAGCATCACGGTCTCGGGGCCGATCAGGATGTCCGCCTGGACATGCGGGACCTCCTGCCGGTTCAATCCGCTCCTGGGCTCGACGCTGGGCCGGTCGAGCCAGTGGAAGCAATCGACCTCGGGCGATTCGTCGTCGCCGGGGTCAAGGTGGCGGTGCTCACCCCGCACAATCGTGGTCTCGCCCTCCATCGCCTTGAGCAGCGCCTCGCGGTCGCGCAGCGGCCAGCTGAGCTGGACGTGCTCGATCGGCTCCTTGTCGGTCGACTCGTCGATCAATTGGCAGACTACGGCCAGATCGACGGCCTCCGTCGTGGGACCAGCCTGGTCGATCCAGCGGCGGAGGGCCGCCCCGGCCGCTGCATGGTCGCCGAGCCAGAGCCGGCAGAGCCCGAGATTCCGGTCCGAGGCATGTCCCGCCACGGGATCGGCGGAGAGCAGATCAAAAGCGGCCGCTGCCGAGCCCCAGAGCCCTTCATGCGCCCATCCCAGCGCCCGGTCGAACTGCTCGCGCTGTGGCCCTCCCAGACGGTCAGGCGCCTCCGCGAGAGAATAGGGCTGCTTCAGCCAGGGAGAGATCAACGGATTGGTCTTCAGCGAGCGCAGCGCTGATCGTCCCGGAGAGTTCTCCGAGCTGTCCAGCTTGAGCGCGAACTCGAAATGCTTGAAGGCGGCCGGATAGAGGTGACGCTTGCCCAGCTCATCGGCCACAAGCGCCACGATCTTGACAAGGCGGGCATGCGACTCCGGCCGGGTGCTCGAGAGCGCGTGCTGCAGCGCCGCCGCCGCGGCGACCGGCCCCTCGTTGGCCAGGGCGAACCTCGTCTGCAGAACGGCCGCTCCGAGGTGATCGGGCTGGCGCCGGAGGACCGCGGCCACGGTGGCGGCGGCGGCCTCAGACTGTTGCTGCACGACCAACAGGAGCGCTTTGCGGAGCAGCAGCCAGGGGTTGTCGGAAACCTTGAGCAGCCCCTCGTCCAGCGCCGCGATCGCCGCGTCGTACTGTCCATTCTCCGCCAGCCGGTTCGACTTCTCGACGTACGGTTCGGCTTTCTGGCAGCACCACTTGAACTTCTTGTCGCTACCGCACGGGCACAGCGAATACGGATCGACCAGAGCCATCGTCTTCAGTCCTCGGGAGAATGTCTGCGCTGCGGGTATCTTGGGGGCCACACTAGCAAAACCCCAGGCCCGGCGTCTATGCTTATGCCAATGGGACGGGGAGAGCCGGAGCAACCCGACGAGGCCGTCGCGGCGCTTCCCGCTTCGCCGATCGCCTCCAGGTTCCAGGGTCATGATGAGAGGGACTCGCGGGATGAGGGTCGCAGAGAACCAGCGGGCGGGCGGCGGCGTGGCCCGGCGATCGTCCCGACGGGTATGGCCCCGGACGAATCGGTTCTGGGTGAGTCTGCTCCTGCTGATCGGCATGCTCGCCCTGGTGATCGGGCCAGCACGCCAGGTCATGGCGTGGGGCCGCATGGCGCACCGGGCCTCGACCCGGGTGGCCGAGACGCGGCTGACCCCTCAGGCACGGGCCGCCATCCGCGACCTGCTCGAGCCCGGCGAGTCGCTGGCTGACGCATCGACCTGGGCCGACGAGAACAACCAGAACATTCCCGGCAGCGCAGCCTGGCACTTCATGAACGTGCCGATCTCGGCGCCTTACTACAGCTCCCGCGACAGCCACAACAATTGCCTTGTTTCACGGCTCGAGGAATTTCGCAAGGTCCTGGCCGATCCCCGGGCTCCCAGGGCCCGGAGGCAGATGGCCCTTCGCTACGTGGTTCATCTCGTCGAGGACGCCCATCAGCCGATGCACGTGGGCGACCGCCGCGACCGCGGGGGCAACAACGTTCAGCTCCAGTTCTTCCGCGACGAGTTCACGAACCTGCACCAGGTCTGGGATTCCGGCCTGCTTCGCAACGGCTACCGCAACGAGCGTGAGCTGGTTGATGACCTGATCGAGCTCGCCCGCCGGCCCGAGGCACGCGACTGGACCAAGGGGAGTGTCGAGGACTGGGTCGATGAGAGCCTCGAGGCGGCTCGCCAGGCCTATCGCATCCCCGGCTCGAAAGAATTGCTCCGCTCGGGGATGCAGCTCGGCAGCGAGTACGAGGACGCCAATCTCCCCCTGGCCGTCAAGCGGCTCTCTCAGGCGGGCATCCGGCTCTCGGAAGTTCTCAACGAGTGCCTCTCTCCCGAGGCGAAGAAGGCAATCTCGGCGCCCCATTTCCCCAACGCAAAGCAGCCCGCCCCCGTTCCAGCACCGCCGGCTCCGGGGATTCGGTGATATTGCTAGTATGAATATGTCTGTCAGCACTTACGCCGCATCGTGACTGGCCGCGGGGGGGTTCCGGGTGGAGAGCGTACTCGCCGACGCCCCGGTATGCGGGCCCTGGCTTTCTCCCTCTCCGGGTGGCTGGATCGGAGGCGTACTTGCCGAAGCCCCAGTGTGCAGGCCGTGGCTCTCCTCGGGGGGGGCAGCTCGCTGTGCGAGCTTGCACCCCAGCCACCCGACGGGAGCTCATGCCCTAGCTACGGGTTAGCGACCCTTCGTTGGCCGCTTTGGGTTTGGGTGCTCTGGGCTCGAGCCAGCGTCCTGCACAGTTGCGTCCGACGCCCGCGGTTTCGCGTCCTCCTCCCTCGGCTCCTTTTCATCGACGCCGTGCTCGAGCGTGCGCTCCCCGAAGATCTTCTCGAAGTTGGGGAAGCCGTACTTGCGAATGATCGGACCACTCATGGCTTTCAATGCTCCTGGTGCCGATGTGGGAAGGCTATGGTAGCTAGGTCGTCCTATTTCACATTTGGCGGTAGGGTTCAGAACCGGCTGTGTCGTAGGGTGGGTCTCGCTGCAGCGAGGCCCACCCTGCAGCGAATTGTGAAACGGAACACGAAGCTGCCGTTTCGTCAATTACATCGAATCTGCTATCCCCAGACAACCTCCCTCGCTCCCTCACGGGGCGAAGGGGTCGGCCGGGAAGTTCGGATCATAGAGGATGAGCGCCTCGGCCTTGGGAAACCGTAACGTCTCACAATGGATCCACTCATTCTAACGCTCCAATTCGTCGATAATGCTGTCGATCGCCCCACGGAGGAGTTTGATGAAGGTTCGTCCCGCGGGTGCAGTCACCAGACGTAAGGGATGAAACGTCCAGTCCAAAGGGGACCTGACTTGATCCCCTGCCTCCCATGGGTATTCGCAATTGTCTGGCCGCTGGCCGTTTCGCCTCACAGCCGGGTTCAGGACCTCGATCTCTTCCGCCAGGTGACGAACGTGATTCAAGACGCCTTGCATCCTCTTTGGAATCTGCCCCGTAGCAAGGATTTGCCGCTTGATAACGATGGGTAGCGGATTCGCAATATAACCGTGGCTGTCTTGAAGCACCTCTGGGGGCGTTCCGCCTTGGATAAGGTGGGCCTTACACAACTTCTCACAGGCCATCTGAAGAAACAGTAGCTTGTGGCACTCTGCCGCGATCGCTTCCGGGTGCTTCTGGTAGAGTTCCCAGGCTTTGAAATCAGCGTCGGCTTGGCGAGTGTAAGCGAGTGCCCAGTCGGCGGGCTCGCTCATCAGCCTTCCTCCGCAGGGGGCCTGGGGATCGGGTCGCCGACCCTCCATCCGTGGGGAAGCTTTAACTGCTGATTCTGGATTTTCTCGAATTCGTCTGGAGTGACCTCCAGAATGATGGATGGGTAGTGAAGGCCGAAAGCCGGCGAAGGTCCGAACTGAATCGGCATGATCCCTGACGGCACGGTATTCTCGTTCACCTCGAGCAGTTTAATGGGCTCATTTGGTCTGAACTCGACATCGGCCGTGCCGGTGATACGGAAGATCTGGGTCAACCCGGTCTCGATTTGATAATGCTTCTTAGCCAATTCCAACGCTTCTTCATCTTTCGTCGGCATGATGCGGCCCCACTTCCGCCTTGTGTCCGCGATCGGGTGATGGTGCCTTCTGCACTCGAGAGCTCCTATTATCGAGTGTCGGCTGCGGATCGCAAGACCGATCCGCAAGGCAGGCGATTGACCAGCCCCAAGGCCCATGCAGATCGGCGGTCCGAGCCGAAGATCATCTACATTGACGGTACGGGAAGCCGTACTTGCGAATGATCGGACCGCTCATGGTGATCGAGCTCCTGCGACTGACTGATGAACAACGAATGGACAATCCGAAGTCAAAAACTCCCCGGGCGGATCGCGCCCGAGGAGTTCGGAGAGGTTGATCGGAACGTGAGCCGGTCGTGCCGGACTTACTTCTTCTCCTGACCTTCCGCGAAGGCCTGGTCGAAGAGGCGGCCGGCGGACTTGAAGCCCATCTTCTCCTTGACGAAGCGGGCGGCCTCGGCGGCGCCGTATTCGCGATCCATGCCGGGGTCTTCCCACTCCACCGACATCGGGCCGGTGTAGCCGATCTCGTTGAGGGCCCGCGCGATGGCGTCGAAATCGACCTGGCCGCGGCCCGGGGAGCGGAAGTCCCAGCCCCGGCGCGGGTCGCCGAAGTTGAGGTGCGAGCCGAGGATTCCGCTCTTGCCGTTGAGCGTGCGCGCGGCATCCTTGACGTGCATGTGGTAAATGCGGTCGGGGAAGGCCCGGATGAACTCGACCGAGTCGACCAACTGCCAGAGCAGGTGGCTGGGGTCGAAGTTGAAGCCGAACTCGGGGCGATGCTTCAGCGCCTTGAGGGCCATCTCGGCCGAGTAGATGTCGAACGCGATCTCGGTGGGATGAACTTCCAGGCCGAACTTCACGCCGTTCTGCTTGAACACGTCGAGGATCGGGTTCCAGCGGTCGGCCAGGTCCTTGAAGCCGGCCTCGATCATGGCGTCGGAGACCGGGGGGAACGAGTACAGCAGGTGCCAGATCGACGAGCCGGTGAAGCCGTTGACGACCTTGACGCCGAGCTTGTGCGCAGCGCGGGCCGTGTCCATCATTTCCTTGGCGGCCCGCTGCCGCACGGCTTCGGGCTTGCCGTCGCCCCAGACGTGCTCGGGCAGGATCAGCTTGTGCCGCTCGTCGATCAGGTCGCAGACCGCCTGGCCGACCAGGTGATTGGAAATGGCCCAGACCTTCAGCCCGTACTTGCCCAGAAGATCGTGACGCCCCTTGCAGTAGTGCTCGTCGTGGAGCGCCTTCTGAACGTTGAAGTGGTCGCCCCAGCAGGGCAGCTCGATGCCCTCGTACCCCCACTTGCTGGCTTTCTCGCAGATGACTTCGAGGGGCAGGTCGGCCCACTGGCCAGTGAAAAGCGTCACGGGACGTGACATGGTGCATTCTCCCAAGTACCTGGTTTTTTTCGGGAATCGCTGTCTCGGGCCTCGCCGGGCAGATCAGAATTCGACCTCGGCCCCGTCCCCTGGCGGCACGGGTGAAGCGGTCCGCAGCCGCCACGTCCGTCGGAGCGGCCTTGAAACACGCAACATAGGGCGTAAGTGGAGCCTTGTCAATGATTTGACGGTCTCTCACATTATCCCCATAATGAGAAGGTCTGGCTTTGTGTTCCGATTCTGCTCTCGTACGCTAGGTTTCATGGCCCCACTCGCCGTTCTGTTTGATTTTGACGGTGTAATCGCCGACACCGAGAACCACCACATTGCCGCCTGGCAGCGGACCCTGATGGCCCTGGGCTGGGAGGTCCCCGATGAGATCGCGGCCCGGTCCGCCGAAGTGGACGATCGGGAATTCCTCCGCGAGCTCTTCGCGCATCACGAGATCCTTGACGGCGATATCGAGGGCTGGGTGCGCAAGAAGCAGGCGCTCACCATCCGCCTGCTCCGGGATGCCCCAAGGCTCTATCCCGGCGTGGTGGAGCTGGTCGGGCAGCTTCGCGGCCGGGTGCGGCTGGCCATTGTCTCCGGCACCTGGCGAGAGAACGTCGAGGCCGTGCTGGCTAACCCCGGGCTGGCAGGGGCCTTCGAGCTGATCATCAGCAAGGAGGACGTCGGCGCCGTCAAGCCGGATCCCGAAGCCTATCTCCTGGCCCTGCGGCGGATGGGCATCAAGGCCGGCAAGGCGGTCGCGATTGAAGACTCTCCTACCGGACTGGCGGCCTCCCGGTCCGCCGGCATTCCTTCGCTGGCGGTCGGGCACCGCCGCGAGTTCGGCCCCTGGGTCGGCGATAGCGCCTACTTCACAGGACTCGAGCCGGTCTCGGGCGTCCTGCGGCACCTGGCGATGAAGCCGCGACTGATGGGGCCCGCCGACCCTCCCCCCAGCCCGCCGCCGGCCCTCGCATGAGAACCGGCTGAACCTGCCTTGTCCTCAATCATCCGGAGAGGTGGATCATGAGCGATCTTTCCATCGCCGCCTCAGTTCTTCTCACCCTCGCGTGGCTCGACCCGAGGGCCTTGCCTCTCGAGCCGCCGGACCGGGGGCCGATCCCCGGCGCGGGGCGGAGCATGGTTCTCGCCCAGGGCCAGCCCGCCGCCAAGCAAGCCGGGCCGTCTCGGACCCGCCCGACCTTCGTGCCGCTGGACCCTGAAGCAGAGGTTCACGGCTGGCCCCCTGAGCGATCCTCGGCCTTCTGCCCGCCGGCGCCACGACGGTCGAACTGACCCTCAAGGCAGCCGTGCCGACGGTCTGCCGGTACAGCGTCGGGAACGACTTGCCCTTCGACCAGATGAACCCGTGTGATACCCGGCAGCCCCTGGCAGCACCCAGGACCATCATCCGCGGACTCGAGACCCCGATCCATCTCGAGTCAACGACGTCTTCATCCGCTCCGCCGCCGCTCCCGGGTCCGCGCTCCACCTGCAGTACCGAAGTCTGCCCGCGGCCAAGCCCGGGTTCCCGCGCACGGCCAACCTGTGGGGTTCATGGCATTTTCTCTCGAAGGGAATGGAATATGCCTCGCGGATCGATCTCCGGCTGGTGGCGAACTTCAACGCTGATCAGATCCGCCAGCTCCGCCGGTTGAATCCCAATTGCCTGGTCTTGACCGATATCAACACGGTGGAGAACAAGGACGTTCCGGATGACTACTTTCTTCGCGACACGACCAGCCGGAAGATCGAGGTCTGGCCAGGCGCCTACCGGCTCAATCTTACCCGCCCCGAAGTGGCCGATTACCAGGCGCACTACGCCTACCAGCGGATGATCGACAACGGGCTCATGTACGAGAGCTGCTTCTTCGACAACTTCATGACCTCCCAGAGCTGGCAGGCTCATGGCATCTACGACCGCCCGGTGCAGCTCGACGGCAACGATGACGGCAAGCCCGACGACCCGAAGGCCTTTGATCGGGCGTGGCGCGAGGGGGTGTTCCGGGAGCTGCGCGAGGGCGCAAGCTGATGCCGTGGGCGCTGACAACCGGCCACAGCCAGAGGTATCCGCGGCCCGAGATCGCGGATCTCTTCAACGGCCAAGGCATCGGGTTCTTCACCACCAATGTGATCGAGGGTAAGCAACCCTTCCACGAGCTCTGGGACTACTACAACGCGTGGTGTACGGTCACGGTCAAACCGGCGATCACGTCGGTCGAGTCGGCCGTGCCCGATCAGATCGCCTACGGCTACGACTACAGCCCCCAGAGGCATGCCCCTGCCTCCACGTGGAAGTTCGCCCGGGATTACTACCCCTACATGCGGTTCGGACTCGCGCTGAACGCTGATGAACGACGGCTACTTCAGCCACGAGCTGGGCGACACGGATCTCGATCACCGGTCCCGGCCGCCGGGGCGGCATCGAGTTCACCCAGTCTCGCCGCACGCTCGAACACGGGAAATCCTACGACCTGAAATTCTGGGCGCGGGCCGACCACCCGATGGAGATCATGGCCAGCTCCTCAAGAAGCTCGCCCGGATGGGACAATTATGGACTGAGCCAGGACGTGCGGCTGACGACGCAGTGGCAACCCATCACCCTGACCTTCGAGGCGAAGCGGACCGTCCAGGACGCCCGGATCCAGTTTCTCTGCGGCAGTGAAGCGGGCACGTTCTGGATCGATGACGTCTCGCTGAAGGAGCGCGGGGACGAGATCTTCCGGCGTGACTTCGAGAACGGCGTCGTGCTCCTCAACGTGACACGCCGGCGGCATTCGATCGACGTGGAAGCCGGTCTTGCTTGTCTGTCCGGCAGTCAGGCACCAAGGTTCCAGTACATCCTGGACGATGGCCGCAATCGGGGATTCAAGACAACCGGGGCCTGGCGCGAGATCGAGATCGGCACCAAGGAATGGCACGCGATTCCGCCTTACTACCATGCCTGGAATAACCGCTGCCACATGGTGGCACGACCCGACCTGGATCCCTATTATCGATCGTTCCAGAACGTCAGCACGCACATCCTGGCGCCCGAGCTGACCGAACCGGCGATCCGCGAGGCGCTTCGCCATGGCCACGCTTATGTTTGCCATGACTGGATGTGCGACCCGACGGGCTTCCAGTTCGAGTGGGTCCCGGCCGATGCCGGTCCGTCCCCGAGCCGTCAGGGAACGGGGGACGAGGTGAAGCTTGGTCCGGGCGGGAAGCTCGTCGCCCGATTTCCCGTCTCCTGCCACGTCCGGCTGCTCAAGAGCGGGCAGGTGGTTGCCGACCAGAGAGGAGACCAACTCGAGCATGAGGTCAGCGAGCCGGGTGTCTACCGCGTCGAGGGCTGGCTGGATGTCGGAGAAGAGGAGCGGGGCTGGCTTTACGCCAACCCCATCTACGTGCGATAGCGGGCGAAGCCTCGGGCGGAATCCACGATCGGGTCCGTCACGGCACCCACTCCTGGTGATTTTCTGAGAAATCTCCACACTGCCTCTATTCATTCCTGGGACAATGAGGCTAATCATTAATGGGAGCGACCGTGTTCCGATCCTCGAAAAGCACAGTCGGGCGGTGTTTTATCGTACCGAGGATCAGGAACTTCGGTGAGTGTGCCCATTTGTGGCGAACAATTTGCTAGCCAATCACCTAGAACAGATAGTTCACGCGCCAGCCACTCAATTGGAGGGCTTCTGAAGATGACACGCAAACCTGGGCTCCTTTCCATCCTTGGGCTCTCCCTCGCGCTGGCCCTCGGTGCTCCTTTTGAGGTCATGGCCGCGGGTCGAGGGGGCGGTGGTGGTGGCCGTGGCGGCGGAGGTGGTGGCCGTGGCGGCGGCGGTGGCGGTGGTGGCTTCCGCGGTGGCGGTGGGGGTGGAGGGTTCCGAGGCGGCGGCGGCGGATTCCGTGGCGCCCCGAGCATGGGTGGCTTCCGAGGCGGCGGTGGCGGATTCCGAGGCGCCCCGAGCATGGGTGGCTTCCGCGGCGCCCCGAGCATGGGTGGCTTCCGCGGCCCGGTATGGCGGCTGCGCAGGCCAGGCATGGGCATGGCGGCGCGGCCTGGCATGGGCATGGCCGGGCGGCCGGGTATGGGCATGGCCGGGCGGCCGGGTATGGGCATGGCCGGGCGGCCGGGCATGGGCATGGCTGGCCGGTCGTTCGGAAACACGCAGGCCGGATTCGGGATGAACGGCCGGGGGGGCATGGCAGGTTCGGGGATGCGTCCTGGGATCGGTTCCGTTGCGGGACGAGGGTTCAGCGGTTACGGCAACCGGAGCATGGCATTCGGCCAGGGTGCCGGCCTCAACCGCGGCAACATGGGCATGAACCGGATCACGAACACGAATTTCAACATGAACCGCAACGTGAACCTCGCGGGCGGGGCAGGCATGAATCGTGGTAACTGGTTCGGCAACCGCGGTGCCTTCGGCGGTTCCCTCGGCTATGGCCGGGGTATGGGCGGCTGGGGCTACGGCCGAGGATACGGTGGTATGGGGTCCGGCCGCGGCTGGGGATATCCCGGCATGGGCGGCATGGGCTGGGGCGGCCGTGGCTGGGGCTGGGGCGGCCGTGGCTGGGGCGGCTACGGCGGCTTTGGCTATCCCGGCTTTGGTCTAGGCTTCGGGCTCGGTAGCTTGTGGGGTCTTGGTCTTGGCGGACTCGGCTGGGGCTGGGGCCTTGGCGGCTTGGGCTATGGCGGCTGGGGCCTTGGCGGCTTGGGCTATGGCGGCTGGGGCATGGGCTACGGCGGCTATGGCGACTATGGCTATGGCGGCCTGGGCGGGGGTTACTACGGGCCAATGCTCAATGATTGGGGATACTCCAGCTATGACAACCCGTATTACAACCCGGCGATGATCGTGGTCCAGCAGCCCTACGACTACTCGCAGCCGCTGAGCCCGGCAACCACTGCGCCCTCGCAGCGCGCTGACTGACCAGGCTTCGTCCTCGTTCGACCAGGCCCGTGAGGCGTTCAAGGCCGGGAATTATGCCTCCGCGCTGGATCTGACCGACCAGGCCCTGCGTCAGGTGCCCAATGACCCGTCTCTGCACGAGTTCCGGTCGCTTGTCCTGTTCGCGATGCAACGCTACGAAGAGGCTGCGGTGCCGCTTTACACGGTGCTCGCCGCAGGGCCGGGATGGGACTGGCCATCGCTGGTTGGTCTGTACCCGAATGTCGATGTCTACACGAGCCAGCTTCGGACACTGGAAGATTCCATTCGCAGCGGCCACGGCACGGCCGCGACGCGGTTCCTGCTGGCTTATCATTACGTCACCCAGGGCCATCTCGACGCGGCCATCGCCCAGTTGAAGGATGTAACCCGGATGCAGCCCAGCGACAAGGTTTCGGGCCAGTTGCTCCGGGCTCTTCAAAGGGCCCAGGGAGGGGCTCCCGCGGGCACCTCGCCGGCTCCGACTCTGAATGCCGCATCCGCCGCCAGCGCTCGGGAGCGCCTGGCGCTGGCGCTGTTGCTGCGCTCACGCCTACTTCGGCCCGCGAAGGGAACCTGGCGGGAACCTGGACCGCACATCCCGCCGCGGATACCACCATCACCCTGAACCTCACCGATGCCGGGCATTTTTCCTGGAAGGTGACGCACCAGGGCAAGGACTCAGGAGTTCCAGGGCGACCGCACCTACGGCAACGGCATCCTTACGCTGGCCCAGACGGGGCAGGAGGGCCAGCCCCCCATGGTCGGTCGGGTGACGTGGACTGATGACGATCATTTCACCTTCAAGGTCCTGGCGGGACCGGCCGACGACCCAGGCCTGGCCTTCAGCAGGACGCCCTGACCGGAGGAGCGTGGACTCGCATCAGGGGCCCGCGTTCCGGCTTGCCGCTGAGGCGGCGGAGCCGGACCGCCGGGCCCTTTCGGTTCTGGCACTCGAGGTGCATGCTCGAGGCTCGGCCTGGTGAAGCCGTTTCCAGGTTGTCCCATTGCACAAGGAGAGGAGAGGACCGATGCATTTTCTCTACGGCCTGCGCCCCGGATCGCCGCCACAGCTGGTGGCGACGTTCGACAGCGAGGAGCAGTTGAAAGCTTATCTCCGCTGGGCGACCCTGTCCCGCCGCGATGGCATTTCCCAGTTCGAGAAAGGAAGCTCGCTGGCCGGTTACCACGAAGCCGCCCAGTCCAGCCAGCCGCTCACGAACGACGATCCCGACTCCGTCGAGCACAACCCGACACCCAGCATGCTTTGAAGGACCCTGATGCCCGCGAAAAGACATGTCCATCGGCGACCACTCGCACCTGCCGATGTTCGTCGCCATGGCGGAAGGGAAGATCCGCGGGTTCATGGCCATGGGCCAGAACCCGGCCGTCGGCGGCCAGAATGCCTCGTTCCAGCGGCGGGTCCTGGCCAAGCTCGACTGGCTGGTGGTCCGCGACCTCTACGAGACCGAGACGGCCACATTCTGGAAAGACAGTCCCGAGGTGAAGGCCGGCGAGGTGAAACCCGAGGACATCGCCACCGAGGTCTTCCTCTTGCCGGCCGCCGCGACCGCCGAGATGGACGGCACCTACACCAACACCCAGCGCCTGATCCAGTGGCACGACCGCGCCGCGGACCCGCCCGGCGACGCCCGCTCCGACCTCTGGTTCAGCGTCCACCTGGGCCTCAAGCTGAAGCAGCTTTACGCTGGGAGTCCGCTCGAGAAGGGCCGGCCGATCCAGGCCTTGACCTGGAATTACATCGACCCCCACGAGAATTCCGAGTGGCGGATCAAGGACGAGCCCTCCGCAACGCTTGTGCTCAAGGAAATGAACGGCTATCACGTGGCCACGGGCAAGCCGGTCAAGGGCTTCGGCGACCTCAAGGCCGACGGCTCGACCGCCTGCGGGGCCTGGATCTACAGCGGCGTCTACGCCCCGACGCCCGACCGGCCCGAGGGCCAGAACCGCGCCGCCAACCGCAATGGCGACGACTGGGTGGCCCTGGGCTGGGCCTTTGCCTGGCCGGCCAACCGCCGGATCCTTTACAACCGCGCCGCGGCCGACCCGAAAGGGAACCCCTGGCCCAAGGAGGCGCGACTGGCCCGGGAGTTCGGCAACGGTGCGAAGGGTTACGCGTACTGGGATCCCGACGCGGAAGGCCCCGACCCGAGCAACCCCGCGAAGGTCGTCCGCGGCCGCTGGGTGGGCCTGGATGTTCCCGACTTTCCCGTCACCAAGCCGCCGACCGCGTCGGCCAGGCCCGACGGCCTGGGCCTCGATTTCCACGACGGGGCCTCGCCGTTCCTGATGAAGGCCGACGGCAAGGCCTGGCTCTTCGCCCCCTCGGGACTGGTGGACGGGCCTCTTCCCGCCCATTACGAGCCTTACGAATCACCGGTTACGAACCTCGTCTACCCTGCGCGGTCCAGCAATCCCACGGCCAAGGTCTTTCCCGTCCCGGGCAATCCCTACGCGTCTGTGGCCTCGGCCGAGTACCCCTGCGTCCTCTCGACCTTATCGCCTCACCGAGGACCACCTCAGCGGCTCGATGAGCCGATGGCTTCCCTGGCTGGCCGCTCTTCAGCCCGAGCTGTTCGTCGAGATCAGCCCCGAACATGCCGCCGAGATCGGCGCCGTGAACCTTCAGACCGTCCGGATCATCACCCCCCGCGCCGCCATCCACGCCAAGGCCCTCGTCACCCGCCGCATCCGTCCCTTCCTGATCGACGGCAAGACGGTCCATCACGTGGGCATGCCCTGGCACTGGGGCTACAAGGGCATCAGCAAGGGCGACGTCGTCAACGACCTCTCCGCCCTCGTCGGCGACCCCAATGTCACCATCCACAAAGCCAAGGTCTTCGTGTGCCGGGTGGAGACGATCTGAGCGTGGTGCTCCTGGTGTTGCCTTACGAGATCCCCCGCGAATTGGCTTCTTTCTCGCGGCGTTCTAAGGAAGCCATCGGCCGTAATCCTTTCGAGCAAATCAGGTTTCATTCGGTTTTTCGATTGGCTTCGCTCGCGTTTTTTCCATCTCCCCACCCGGTCTCTCGATGCCGTGGCGTGCCGGCCCCGGTTGCACCCGTGTCTCGCGAGCACGATCCGGACGGCCAGAGGCCTGATCCCGGGTTAGCCTCACCCGGTTTCGTTCCGTCTCTCTCGCGGAGGCGCGGCGGGATCATCGACTCGTGAACTCCCCGCGAGCCCGCCGAATTGGCTTCCTTCGTCACCAACAATCGCCGCTCGCCAGCCATTAACCTGTTGCCTGGTCATCTCTTGCGTCATCTGGATTTTGGCTTCGTTCGACATTCTTGCGCCCCTCGCGCCTCCGCGTGATCCTCCTGACCACCATCACCGAATCCCCATGAACTCCCCCGCCCCCGCCGACGGCCGAGGACCGCTGGTGTGGCACTGGAGCGGACGTCGATGGGATAATTCCCCCCTCCCCGGGCCGTGGTCCGGGACGCGCTGCCGCCGCGTTATCTACGGTGGGTAGCCCATCACGGCACCTGACCGCCGGGCCCTCATCATGATTCTACGGCACGGCTGGCGTTAACGGCTGTCTGGGAACCAGATCGTAGCCCAGAGCACGGGCTTTCTTTCGTAGTGCACGTTCGATCCGCTCCTGCGTCGCCGCCTCGTACTCTTGCAGACTCTGGCTGACGTAAGCTTGGTCATGCTTGAGCATGGCGTAGACGTACCACGCCAGCTTGTGCGCCGTCGCCGTGATCGCCCCTTTGTACCCCAGTCGGCTGTTCCTGCGCCGGAAGAACGCCCCCAGCGCCGAGTGCGAGCGGTGCAGCGACCGCGCCGCCAGCCGCAACGCGATCGCCACCCGGTTCTTGCCCTTCCGCACCCGCCGCGATTTCCGCTTGCGGTTGCTCTCCTGAGGGTTGGGGCACAAACCCAGCCAGCTCGCAAAGTGCTTCTCGGTGGGGAATTTGCTGACATCCACGCCGATCTCACCCAAGATCACCAGCGCCGTCGGAACCTCGATCCCCTCGATGGCCGTCAGATCCACGCCCAGCGCTCGGAACACCGGATTGGTCCCATCGAACCGCAGGTCGTTGGGCTTGCGACCGCTCTTCCGCACCTTGCGTTCCGGCGTGGCACCGGCTGACCGGTCCGGCAGTCCAAGCACCGCTTGCTCGATCCGCTGGTCGCACTCGGTCACCTTCATCTGGTAGGTGCGGTACAGCTCGTAGGCCTGACTCAGCTCGAAGAGGTACTCGTCCCGCCACGTCCCCTCCAGCGCCTGTGCGATAGTCGCCTCATCATTCTTGCATCTTTGATCGCGCAAAGCCGCCAGCACAGCCGGATCACGTTGTCCCTCGAGGATGGCCGTGATGATCCGCATGCCAGTCAGCCCGGTGATGTCGCTGACCACATCGGTCAACTTCACGTTCATTTGTTCCAGGACCTTCCGCATGTGCTGGATGTGCGTGCTGGCGGAGCTGATGAGCATCTGCCGGTGACGGAGGTAGGCCCGCAGGGCGATCACCACATCGGGGGGCCGGAACGATCTCTGCAGCAGGCCGTGGGAGTGCAGGCGCTGCAGCCACGGGGCGTCGAGCACATCGGTCTTGGGCCGTGCCCCGCAGCGGGAGGCTTGCCCGGGCTCGATGAGGCAGACCTCGAAGCCTTGAGCTTCCAGCAACTCGAACAGTGGAAACCAGGAGATCCCGGTGGACTCGATGGCGACGGTGGTGATGCCGCAGGATTTGAGCCAGGCGGCGATCTGGAGCCGATCACAGGAATTGGCGCCGAAGGTACGGACATTCGTTGTGTCGCGGTCGGCGGGCACGCCGACGACGTGGTTGTCGGAGTGGACATCGATGGCTGCGGCGTTGGGGTTGACGATTGGCATCGAGGCGGCCAGCTTGCGAGCCGAAGGGGGCGAGGTTTCACATCGCGTCGGGCCATGGCGGGTCTCCCTTGATCCGAGGACGGGTTGAGAGCCGGTGCGTGCCGACGCGGAGCGGGAGGAGACCGAGGAAAGAAGCAGATTCCCCAACGGGATCCGGCGAACCGGTCACCAACGACGAGGTCGCATCCTCCCGCGACCATGTTGCCAAAGCGGGCACCAGGGCACCAAAGTTCGGCCGGCCGAGAACCGCGCCGGCAGCGATGAGTGTAACGGGCCGGGGAGTCGCGCGGAGAGTGACGTGGCCCAAAGCCAGTTCACGGGGCGTCGCGGAGCCGGGCACCGGCGCGGAGGTTGCCAAGGAGCCAGGAGGAGAGGTCAAAGACAGCCGAAATCCTCCAGCTTATTATAACACACCCCGGGTCGCGGGAGCTTCTTTTACCTCTCGTGGAAAAAAAGGCGAAACCTGGCTAGGGCGACGGTCCCACCAGTCATCAGGCCCTGTCCGTGCCATGCAACGTCCTGTACTTTCCGCGATTTGGTTCCCTTGGTCGTTGACGTGACTCGGGTAGACGAATGCCGGTCCGGCCGGGACGATGGCGATGACCAAGCCTGCCAATCAACCCCGGACGGAGTCGGCCGTGACATCATCGCACCAGGACGCGACATCGTGCCAGTGGTTCTCTTGCCTTGCTTCACCCCTGGATCGCAGATCTGCCGTCAGGCTGGTGTGGCTCTTTATCGGCGCGATCCTCGCCCGCGGCCGAAGGACCGTCACCAGCTGGATCCGCGCTGCCGGCTTGAGTCGACAGTATCAGCCTTGCTACACGACCGTCGCAGCAGCCGGCAAGCGGGCGGACAACATCGCCGGCCGGTTGATCCACGAGGTGGTCAAGCCTTTGGTGGATGTCAGACGCGGCTCACCGTGGCACGAGAACGCCGACCAGCGTATGGGCCCTACGTGCAGGGGGCTGGCATCCAGTCACAACCCGACCCCCGTGGCCCGGCTGGCTCGCCGCATGTCTACGGCCACGTCTGGGTGGTGCTCGGGCTCCTGGCGGTCCATCCTGCATGGGGAGTCATCGCTCTGCCGCTGTTGGCCCGTCTGTACGTGCGGGCCAAGGATCTGCCGTGCATCGACCCAAAGCATCGGCCGGAGTTTCCGGACCAAGCTGGAGATGGGAGTCGAGTCGCTGCGGTGGGCTTGGTTCTGGCTCCGGTTCCTGGGCAAGCCGCTGTGGGTGGTGGTCGACGGGGCCTACGCCAAGGCCCCGTTCCTCAAACCGGCGATGTTGCTGGGAATGACGGTCGTCAGCCGGCTGCGCAAGGACGCGGCGCTATGGACGATCCCAGGGCCCCGGGTACCAGGTCGGCGCGGTAGGCCGCGGGTCTACGGAGAGACGCGCATCGACTTGGCCAAACGGGCCGGGCAGCGTCGCGGTTGGACGACTAGCATCTTCGACTTGTATGGCAAGCGGGCGAAGAAGCGGTATAAGACGTTCGTGGCGATGTGGCGGCCCGTCGGCGGGGCAATCCGGGTGGTGTTGGTGGAGGAGCCGAGTGGATGGAGTGGCCTTCTTCTGCACCGACGTGTCAGCGACCGTAGCAGAGATTCTCTCGACGGTCGCCGACCGGTTCTCATTAGAGATCGCGTTCCGCGACTGCAAGGAGATCGTCGGAGCCGGCCAGCAGCAGGTGCGGTTCGTGTGGGCAAACATCGGTGCATTCCACATCTGCCTCTGGACGTTCACGATGACCGAAGCTTGGGCATGGGGTCGGGAGGAGGACGACTTGGTGGACCGCCGAGCATCGCCATGGGACGATCCGAACCGTCGCCCAAGCCACGCAGACAAGCGTCGGGCTTGGCGCGCGTGAATTGTTGGCCGAGGAGATTCGCGCGGTTCTACGCCCCGGGGTCACCGAGGAGGAAATTCGGGCCGTCGCCGAGCGGTTGCTTGCCCTGGCGGCATGAGAGCGAAGTCAATCGCGGAAAGTACAGAACGTCAGTAACGACGATTTATTTCGGAATCACCTTAACTGCCTACCTTCACTGGAAATCGCTCTCTTCACGACGATCTTCGGCGACGTCACCGTTCAGCGGTCGCGGATCCGCCACAATCACGACGGCATGATCGAGGTCCCGTCGGCGACCGCCTGGAATACATCGCACCAGCTCGCCATCACCCAGAATCTCCGGGACGCGGTCTGTGATCAGAGGAGCGATCAATCGGCGGGGAAGAGCCGCGCCGACGTCTGCCAGGACGCTGGGGACGAGAATCTGCTGGGGCGGAGCACGGTCATCGACATCGTGCATCAGGAGGGTGAGCAACTGATCGTCGCGCAGCGCGCAGCGCGCCTGCGCGGTCCTAAAAGACGGCGTGTCTGACGCCCAGTTGGCCTTGCTCGGCCCCGACGCAGCTGACCCCGACGCCGTGCCAGGGTTCGTCGATGACGACCTGCCGTTCGACGACTCGGAGGAAGCCCAGGCCGAGTGGGAACAGGCCCAGGCCGAGTGGATTGCGACGGCCTTTCCCGCGTGTGAGCCAGCGTTCCCGGTGGCCAAAAACGAACCCCGCGGAGTGGACGAGGGATTCGTGATCGTCGAGCCCGATGAGGTCAAAACCAAGGCCCAACCGTCGACAGGTCGCAAGGAGGTGTGGACGTACACGACGGTGGTGCTGGTGGCCGGGTTGCGATACGCGTTCGCGGAGGCCACGGCGGAGGGACTGTGGCTGCAAGTGTCGGCCCTGTTGCTGCAGTTGGGGGTTCTCAGCGGCGAGCGGCGGTTGCTGGTCTTGGGCGACGGTGCCGCAGGGATTCGAACGTGGTTCGAGAGCCTGGGGATTTCCCTCCAAGCGATGATCGTGTGCTGGTGGCACCTTCGGAAACGATGTTCTGAGCCGATGAGTTCAGCGGGCGGCCCCAAGGATCTCCGCCGCGCGTTCGAGAAAGAGCTGCTGGGGCCGTTGTGGGAAGGGAAGGTGACCGCGGCGATCGAACTCCTGAAGGGGGCATGGGAGTGGGTGAGGAACCCTGCTGCGGTCGAGGAGCTCCTCGCGTACCTGGAGCAGCGGCGAGCGTACATCCCCGACTACCAGCAACGGCAACGGGCGGGGTTATGGATCGCGAGCACACGGGTGGAGCAATACAACGACTGGGCGGTGTCGGCACGCTGCAAACACCAGGGGATGAGTTGGTCGCCCCATGGGGTGCTGGCCTTGGCTGCGCTGGAAGCCGCACGACGCAACGGTGAACTCGACGGTTGGCGTCGGGACCGTGCGCTCCCGGAGCGTCCGTTGCCGGAACCAATGGGCAACGCCGCTTGATCGCGGAACCGGCGCACCAACTGGCGAGCGCCAGGGGGAAATGGCTGTTCGCTCGTTGCTCATACTTTCCGTCAGCTCTCAGCCTGGGCTCTTGCCCCGGCAAGGTCAGCCGTTCAGCCCGCGGCCAGGACGTCGAGGATGTGCGTGCGCTTGAGGAGAGACCCGATCGTGACGGGCTCATGTGCCGAGAGAAGGCAATAGGCGGGGTAGGGGTTCGTGCCGTCGATGATGATCTGGCGATGGTTGGCCTGGCGGAAGCCCTCGTCGCAGGGCTGATGGCCGGTGATGAACCAGTCGGCATCGACCATGGCCGCGAAGCGGTCGGCGGTCTCGGGGGTGGTGTCACGGCCCCAGGTCAGGGCGTAGATCGTCCCCCCTCGCTTCGTGGCCTCTTCAGGCCAGCGATCCACTTTCAGAAGCTCCAGGTCCAGCTCGTCGAGATAGCGAGCGTCGGGTAACGTGTGGCAAATGAACACCCGGTTTGGAGTGCGGACGGCGATCGGGAGCGCGGCGAACTGGTCGAGGTAGGCCTGGTAGACCTCGTTCGTCCGGGGACCGTAGGACATCTCGATCCCCTGGCGAAACCGCAGATTCAACGTCTGGCCGTCCTTGCCGATGACGCGCCCGGTCAGCTCGGACAGCTCGTGGTTGCCCATGATCAGGTGGACCCGGTCGGGATACTGGCACTTGAGTGCCGAGACGAGATCGACCAGCCGGTGCGAGCGGTCGGGCCTGTCCTCATCGTGCTTGTTGATCTCGTGAACCAGCTCCTGGAGCACCAGGTGGCGCCGGGGATGCTTGTCCAGGGCCGCAACGGTCAAGGCCTGGCGAAACGCCGGCAGGTTGCCGTGCAGGTCGCCAACGACCATGACCTCAAGGGCAGTGTCGAGCGTGATCACTGACCCGGCCCGCCCGGGAGTCGAGCGGATCAGCTCAGCGGCTTTGCGGATGGTGGCCAGGATCTTCTGAGGGTCGGGCATGAAAGTAATCTGTGTTGCGGCTGATTCCCGATCAGGCTCTCACAGGCCGGCCCGAATTCACCTGGAGCTCGGTGACGAGCAAGAGGTCAATCACGCTGAAGAAATCGTCCTCGTGGGCGACGATTACCGTTCTGCCCGATGGAATGATGAAAAGGAGGTCGGGATGCGGGATCAAGAGCGATCGACCATCCGCCAGGTAGATCGTGAACGGGACGTATGCAGTACAGATACAATCTTAGCTCAAGAAGGGGTTCTCGCGAAGACCGATCTCGCCTCCGTTAACACTGTGAATACCCACCTCACCAATTCGACTCGACCGCGAATTCCCAGTGAGGGTAGAGCTTCTCCAGGCGGCTCTTCAGCTCGGCGTGGCGCTCCTGGGTCTTGACGGCCTTGATCGCGTCGCGATAGGTGGCGGGCTGGCCGAGCAGGTCTTCGACCTCGGCGAGCTCGGTTTCTGCCTGGGAGATCTCGCGCTCGAGGTCGGCGGCCTTGCGGTAGGGGAACTTCTTCTTGGAGCCGCCGTTGCGGCCGGCGGTTCCGGTGGCCGTCGGGGCAGGGGGGGCGGCCTTGGCCCGGGCCCTGTCGGCGGCAGCTTCCTTTTCCTTCTGGACCAGGTTCTGGTAGGTCTCGTAGTCCCCCTCGATGACCCGCGCTCGGCCGTCGCCCAGGACGAGCAGCCGGTCGGCGACCTTGTTCAGGAAGTAGCGGTCGTGGCTGACGACCAGCACGGTTCCCTCGAACTCGCGGATTGACCGTTCGAGGGCCTCGCACGACCAGATATCGAGGTGGTTTGTGGGCTCGTCCATGACCAGCAGGTTGGCCGCGGTGGCGCAAAGCCGCGCGAGTGCGGCCTTGGCCTTCTCGCCGCCCGAGAGCTGGCCGACCGTCTGGAACACGATCTCGCCGGTCAGGCCGAAGCGGGCCAGGAGGTTGCGGACGTCCCCCTCCACCCAGTCGGGGTCGTCCTCGGGCCAGACGGCCCGGACCACGGTGGTCGAGGGCGAGAGCGAGAGCAGGCTCTGGTCGTGATAGCCAACCTGCACTTTGTGGCCGAGCTTGACGTCGCCGCGATCGGCCTTCTCACGGCCGATCAAAGTCTTGATCAAGGTGGTCTTGCCTGAGCCGTTGGGACCCATCACGCCCACGCACTCCCCGCGCTGGACCGCGACATTCAGGTCCTGAAAAAGCGGTACGTCGTAGGCCTTGGACAGGTGGCGAGCCTCGATGACGATGTCGCCGGACCGGTCGACCTCCTCGAAGCCCATCACGGGTCCGACGACGTCGCGGACCGTCTCGACGCGCTCGCGCTCCAGCCGCTCGAGCTTGCGCTCGCGGTCGTGGGCCTGCTTGGCCCGCTGCCCGGCGCCGTACTTCCGGATGTAGGCCTCGAGCTGCGCAGCCTTCTCGTCCTGGCGCTCGGCCTGCCGCTCCATGACCTTGGCCTTCTCGGTGCGGAGCCGCCAGTACTGGGAGTAGTTGCCGGGGTAAACCTCGAGCCTCCCCTCGTTCAGCTCCCAGGTCCTGGTGACGACCTTGTCCAGGAAGTAGCGGTCGTGGCTGACGACGATCATCGCCACCGGCTGCCGCGCCAGGTAGTTCTCGAGCCACTCGGTGGTCTCGATGTCCAGGTGGTTGGAAGGCTCGTCCAGGAGCATGAGGTCGGGGCTCTCGAGCAAAAGCTTGGCGAGCATGAGCCGGGACTGCTGGCCGCCCGAGAAGGTCCGAGCGGGGCGCTGGAACTCAGACTCCGTGAACTTCAGTCCGTAGAGGATCTCCTCGACGCGATGGTCGATGGAGTAGGCGTCCTGGTGGATCAACCGCTCGTGGAGCTCGTCGTACCGGCGGGTAGCGCGGTCGCGGTCTGCCTGGTCCTCGGCCTCGGCCATCTCCTGGGCCGCCTCCTCGAGCTCGCGCTGCAGGTCCAGGAGCGACGCCAGTCCCGACCGGGCCACGTCCATCAGCGTCTCGTCTGGCCCGAACTCGGGCTGCTGTACCAGCAGGCTCACCCGGATTCCGGGGCGGACGTGAACATGACCGTACTCCGGCCTCTCGATCCCGTCGAGCAGCTTCATGAGCGTGGTCTTGCCCGCGCCGTTGGGTCCCACGAGGCCGATCCGCTCCCCGGCGCGGACCTCGAAGTCGACGTCCAGGAAGATGGGATCACCGGCATACTGGCGGCCAAGGCCATGAGCGGAGATGAGGATCATGGACGATTCAACTCTCCTCTCCGAGAGTTTTCTTCGATCTGAGCATGTGGTGATAATGCTGGGCGAACCGGTGGGCCTCGTCGCGAACATACTGGAGCAGGCGAAGGGCGAAGGAGCGGCGGCGGAGCACGATCGGGTCGGAGCGGCCGGGGACGTAGATCTCCTCCTCACGCTTGGCCAGCGAGATCACGGTCGGCGGGTTCACCTTGAGGGCCTCGAAGGCCGCCAGCGCGGCGCTGAGCTGTCCCTTGCCGCCGTCGATCAGGAGGATGTCGGGGAACGGCTCGTCGCGCTCCTGCAGGCCCTGGATCCGGCGGCTGATCACCTCGCGAATCGAGGCGAAGTCGTCCACGCCCTGCACGGTCCTGATCCGGTAGCGGCGGTAACCCGGCTTGAACGGCAGGCCGTCTACAAATGACACCAGCGAGCCGACCGTCTCGCTTCCCCCCAGGTGGGCGATGTCCACGCCGTCGATGGTGCGGGGAAGCGAGTCCAGCCCGAGCACGCGCTTCAGTCCCTTCAGCCCCTTCTGGGGATCGATGTAGAAGACCTCGGGCTGTGCGTGCCGGGCCAGGTCGCCCCGCAGGTTCAGGTTCCGCAGCGCCTTGATCTCGTCCCGCAGCCGAGCCGCTTTCTCGAACTGGAGTGCCTTGCTCGCCTGCTGCATCTCCTCTTCCATCTCGCGAAGGACCACGTCTTTCTTGCCGTCCAGGAAAAGGCGAAGGCGGTGGATGTCGCGGCGGTACGATTCGCGGTCAATCCGAAGATTGCAGGGGGCCGTGCACTGATTGATCGACGCCAGCAAGCAAGGGCGAAACCACTTCCACCGCGGGTCGTCCTCCTCGATGTCCAGCGAGCAGGTGCGGAACTTGAAGATCCGCTGGAGCACCTGGATCGCCCCCCGCAGGCTCTTGGCCCGCGGAAAGGGACCGTAAAGCTTGACCCCCGAGTCTCTCGGCTCCCTCGTGAAGTTGACCCGGGGATAATCCTCGCCCGTCGTGATCTGGAGGTAAGGAAAGGTCTTGTCATCCTTGAGGTCGTGGTTGTACTTCGGCTGGATATCCTTGATCAGCCGGGCTTCCATCAGCAGGGCATCCACCTCACTGTCAGCCTCCAGGTGGTCGATATCGGCCACCTCGTCGATCCAGTCGCAGATTCGCCGATCCTGGGCGGCGGTCTTGTGGAAGTAGGACCCGGCACGGGCGCGGAGGTTTTTCGCCTTGCCGACATAGATCACCCGGCCCTGGGCATCTTTCATAAGGTAGAGGCCGGGCGTCGCGGGAAATGTCTTGACCTTGTCGGCCGGGAGCGTGGTCGCCGGCACTTGGGGTTCCGACATGGGAGCCTCGCGGGATCCGACCCGTCGTGATGCCTCGGAAGGAGCAGGGTCTGGAGGCTCCCTGTCGCGATGCGATGACCATCCGTTCCAGGGAGCTTCGATCAGCCCGGGTGAGCCAGGGCGCTTGTGACGTATTGTTCGATATCGTGCGCCATCTGGTCAAGTCGCCTCGAGGTCTCGGCCTTGGCCTGGGCGAGGTGGGCGGGGCCCTTCACCTCGGTCCGGGCAAAGAGGTAGAACTTGATCTTCGGCTCGGTGCCCGAGGGGCGGGCCGCGAACCGGACGCCGGGCAGCGCCGTGTCGAAGATCATCAGGTCACCCGACGGCTCGGGCAGGGGGCGGCTGGCCTGGCCGCCGGCCAGGTCACGAATCTCGTGGGCCTCGTAGTCGTAAACCTCGGTGACGGTGAGCCCGGCGATGGTCCGGGGCGGGCTGGTGCGGAATGCCTTCATGAGCGACCGGATCTTGTCGAGTCCCTCGCGGCCCTTGTAGGTCTTGTTGATCAGGTGCTCGCCGTGATGGCCGACGTCGATGTAGAGGTCATCGAGGTACTCCATGACCGTTTGCTTGCGGTCCTTGGCGGTCGCCGCCAGCTCGGCGAAAAGGAGCGAGGCCACGGCGGCGTCCTTGTCGCGGGCATAGGTGCCCTTCAGGTAGCCGTGTGATTCCTCGAAGCCGAAAAGGAACCCGGCGAATCCCGCCTCATCGATGCGCTGGGCGATCCACTTGAACCCCACGAGAAGGTTGTCCTCAGTCCGGATCCCGTCGCGCTGGGCGAGCGCCCTGGCCATCTGGGTGGAGACGAGCGTGGTGACCAGGTAATGGTCGGACCTGAGCCGTCCCAGGGCCTCGGTCTCCTTGATGACGAAGGCCGCCAGGAGAACGGCGATCTGGTTGCCGTCAAGAGTGGTCCACTTCCCGTTGGGATCACCGGAGACGGGGATCGCCACGCCGATCCGGTCGGCGTCGGGGTCGCTGGCGAGGACGAGCTCGGCCCGGGTGGCCCTGGCCTCGACGATTGCGGCCTCAAGGGCCTTGGGGTTCTCCGGGTTGGCCACGTGCCCCGGCACGTTGGGAAAGTCGCCGTCGGGCGTCCGCTGCGAGGCCAGGATGTTGACCTTGTGGAACCCAGCGGTCGCGAGCGCCGCGGCCACGGAGGTCTCGCCCACCCCGTGGAGCGGGGTGTAGACGATGGCGAGGTCGCGGGCATGGCTGACCGATTCGCTCACCACGGCCGTGATGTAGGCGCTGTCCACCTCCCGACCGGCCGGAACGATCCATCCCTCGGCAAGACCTTGCTCGAAGGGCATCTCCGGAATCTCGCGATCCGACGCCGTCTTGACGCATTCGATGATCCCTTGATCGTCGGGAGGGATCACCTGGCCGCCAGTCGGCCCATAACACTTGAAGCCATTGTCGGACGGGGGGTTGTGCGAGGCGGTGATCATGATGCCGGCATCGCACGACAGGTGCCGCACGGCGAACGAGAGTAGGGGGGTGGACCGGGGCTCGCGGAACAGGAAGACCTTGAACCCCGCGGCGGCCAGCACCCGGGCGCAGAGCTCGGCAAACTCCGGCGAGTTATGGCGGCAGTCGCGGGCGATCACGCACGTGCGCGGCGAATTCGGTCCCTTGCGGGCCGTGACGTAATCGGCCAGGCCCCGAGCGCTCTCGGCGATGGTTCGCTCGTTGAGCACGTTCGTACCAACGGGGTACATCATGCCGCGCCGGCCACCTGTCCCGAACTCCAACACGGCGAAGAACGCGTCGTCGAGGGCCTTCCACCGGCCCGCGGCAATGTCCTCGAGAAGCCGGGGACGATAACGCTCGAAAGGACTCTCGGTTAACCAGCGGCGAATCGCGGCCGAGGCCGCGAGGGAAAGCTCTCCGGCGGCCTCCGCCTGGCCAACCCTGGTGAGTGCGTCTTCGGCTGTGGTCATGCTGGGGATCCTCCGCGTCGCCGCCCGCGTGAACCTGCCTTGTGGTGTGAATTTCAGGACCAGGGCAGCAATGCCACCAAGGCTAACCCGATTCGCGAATCGGAGCAAGCCGACCGACCGCCGGGAGCACCTGGGGGCACGCCGGCACAGGCCTCGCGCGGCCCTGATTCGGTCGTCGTAAGCCTTGCCTTTAGCGAAAGTTTTGGAAAATTCAGGGCGTTCCAGCCCTTGTAAAAAAGGGCTTTTGTAAGTTCGTATTGACACGGGCCGCGCCCGCTTGTTAGTTCCGCCCTCCCCGCGACGCCCGTCCCGTTCCCAGCCGACTTCGAGCCGGGATTCGTAACCTGCCCAGAGAGGCCGACTTGGCACCGGAGGTCCCGCGGTCATCGCGGCGCCGCTCTGTCACCGGCACGCTTCTTGCTTTCTCACCCAACCGCCGTCCCGAAGCGACAATCATCCGATCTGGATCTTTTCCTCAAGTCGCCACGGGTCGCCTGAACGATCTCCAACCGGTGCAGGAGATCGCCACTACCGGCCGGGTGCCTTTGCCCTGGTCGCCAGATGATAGACAGGGAGGTCTGCAATGACTCGGCCAAGCTTCCGACGCTCACTCCGCTTCGAGAACCTGGAAACGCGGCAACTCCTGTCGGGAATGACGCCGGGCCCCACGGCCCAGGAGCAGTACATGCTCGAACTGGTCAATCAGGCACGGATGCACCCCCAGGCCGCCGCCACCCAGTTCACGAGCAACCTCACTCCTGATGTTCAAGCCACTCTCAATTATTATCAAGTGGATCTGAACGCCGTCGAGCAGGCCATCGCCAGCAGCCCCGCCAAGCCTCCTCTCGCCTGGAACCCCAGCCTTGCCTCCGCCGCCCAGGCCCATACCGAGGACATGGTCGCCAACCAGTACCAGTCGCACACCGGGTCCGACGGCTCAACCGCCGATCAACGGATGCAGCAGGCCGGCTACACGGACGCCAGCTCCACCGGCGAGAACGCGTATGCCTACGCGACCAGCGTGGACGAGGCCATGCAAGCCTTCCTCATCGACTGGGGCGTCCCCGACTCGGGCCACCGCCGCAACCTGCTCCAAGCCAACGTCTCCACGTCGAGTGCCTTCACGGACACTGGCATCGGTATCGCCAGCACCAGCACGAGCAACTCGACGGTCGGACCGATGGTGATCACCGAGGACTTCGGCAGCCAGCCCAACACTCTGGCGCAGCTCGTCGGCGTCGTTTACTCCGACCCCACAAACACGGGGAGTATCAGCTCAATTCGGGTCAGGGCAACGTGCAGATCGACGCCACTAACCTGGCTACCGGCCAGACAACCAGCGTTCAGACCTGGGATACCGGAGGCTACCAGATCGCTCTGTCTCCAGGTCAATATCAGGTGACTGCGAGTCTGAACGACAAGGTGATCCAGACTACCCAGGTGACCATCGGAAGCGACAACGTCGAGCAAGACTTCCTCGTGAACGGACCCTGGGACGGCCGAACGCGGGAGCAAGTCATCAGCTCGGTGACGCCTCCGGCCGCCACACCCGCCCCGACGCCGATCGCTTCGGCGACGCCTCCGGCCGCCGCACCCGCCCCGCCGCCGGTCGCTTCAGTGACGCCTCAGACCGCCGCCGTCCCGACGCCGGTTCCCACGGTTGCCCCCGCGTCGATCTCCATTCCTGTCTCCGCCGACAACTCCACGTCAATGGACTCGTGGACCTCGTGGAAAGCTAACGTGGCCTGAGCGACCATGACTGACCCCCGAAACAAATCCTCAACGAGGCGGGCTCTGAGCCCGCCTCGTGCCGTTTTCTGGCTCGCGAAGAGTCAGACTAACGACCTGAAACCCCGATTTGCATCCACCCAAACACTTATGTATTCAAATGATTGAGATCACTCTCCTAGGACGGTAACCGTCAGCCGACGGCGATGCGGCCGCGTGTCTCGATCGTCAAGCTTTCTCGGTGAACCATGATCGGGACACTCCGGATGGTGGGTTGGGCGAGTCTCCGGATTGTACCGTGGGGCACGCGCCGGCGAGGGAGACCGGTTCGGGTCTGTTTTACGGATCTAACGAATCCGAGGGGATTTCCGCCGGCGAAGTCCCTGGCAAGCCCTGAGGCCCGGCCAATCGAACATAAGGTCCATTATCAGACGCAACCCTGAGAGTTGTTCGCTGGTTCTGCCCCGGCACGGCCTGTCATCGGTGCCATGCTCGCGAGCCGCGAACGTTGCGAGCAAAACGGTGAGCCGCCACGGACCAATCCTGCGCGACGAGCCGCAGGGCTGGTCCGTTCATGAACCCGGAAGGGACTGTCGCGAGACAGCCCCAGCGCCTACAACGAGGGATGGTGGAGGAGATCACCGCCTCCCGGATTTTCCGACTCACGCTGAGGACCGCCCTGATGGGCTATCGATCGTTGAAGGAGTGCGTCGAAGACCTGGCGAAAGCCGGCGAGCTGGCAGTGATCGACCAGGAGGTTGATCCCCACCTCGAGGCTGCGGCCATCCAGCGCAGGGTTTACCAGGCGGGAGGTCCCGTGGTCTATTTCCGCCGGGTCAAGGGGACGAGTTTCCCGCTGGTGTGCAACCTGTTCGGGACTCTCGACCGGGCGCGGTTCCTGTTCCGCGACACGCTCGAGGCAGTTCGCCGGCTAGTGGAGCTGAAGGTGGACCCGGGCGCAGCGGCACGCGCGTTCTGGCGGTATCGGGGCGTGCCGCGGACGCTCTGGCACCTCCGGCCCAGGATCACGCGGCGCGGGGCGATCCTCGACAGCCAGACCACGATCGACCGTCTGCCGGCGATCCAGTCGTGGCCGATGGACGGCGGGCCGTTCATCACCCTGCCCCAGGTTTACACCGAGGACCCCGACCGGCCCGGCCTGGCGCGGTCGAACCTGGGCATGTACCGGGTTCAGCTCTCGGGCAATGCGTATGAGCTCAACCGGGAGGTCGGACTCCACTACCAGATTCATCGGGGAATCGGGGTTCATCATGCGGCCGCGATCCGCCGCGGCGAGCCGCTGCGGGTGAATGTGTTCGTGGGAGGCCCCCCTGCCCTCACCGTGGCCGCCGTGATGCCGCTGCCCGAGGGCCTGCCCGAGCTGGCGTTTGCCGGCGCGCTCGGCGGCCGTCGCGTTGCCATGGTCGCGCCCGAGGGATGCCTTGCCCATGCCCGCCGAGGCCGACTTCGTGATCACCGGCACTATCGATCCTCACCAGCGGAAGCCGGAGGGCCCGTTCGGCGACCACCTGGGCTATTACAGCCTGGCCCACGATTTCCCGGTCCTCCGGGTGGATCGCGTGTATCACCGCAGGAACGCCATCTGGCCATTCACCTCGGTGGGCCGGCCGCCCCAGGAAGATACCACCTTCGGCGCGCTCATCCACGAGCTGACCGGACCGATCATCCCGACCGTCATCCCCGGCGTCCGCTCGGTTCACGCGGTGGACGCGGCCGGGGTCCATCCGCTGCTACTGGCGATCGCCAGCGAGCGGTACGTGCCCTACGCGCAGGCCCGCCGGCCGCAGGAGATCCTCACGATCGCCAATGCCATCCTGGGCCAGGGCCAGCTCTCGCTGGCGAAGTACCTGCTGATCGTCGCCGGCGAGGACGAACCCGCGCTCGACACCTACGACATCGCGGCGTTCCTTGGCCACCTTCTCGAGCGAATCGACTGGACGAGCGACCTCCATTTTCAAACCAGGACGACCATCGACACGCTCGACTACTCGGGCGACGGGCTGAACCAGGGCTCGAAGGTCGTGATGGCCGCCGCCGGAGCGAAGCGAAGGGAGCTACCCGCCGAGCTGCCGGCGGGCTTGCGGCTGCCGGATGGGTTTCGCCACCCGCGTCTCGTGCTTCCGGGCATCCTGGCGATCGAGGGACCCCGGTTCGAGCCGGGAGGCCACGATGTCGCCGCGTTCTGCGGAGGCATCGGCCCCGAGGATCCCGATCCGATCCTTTCCCCTGATCGTGGTGGTCGACGATAGCGAATTCACCGCCCGCAACCTGGGCAATTTCCTCTGGGTCACATTCACCCGGTCGAATCCCGCGGCCGACATCGAGGGGATCGATTCGTTCATCGACCGGAAGCACTGGGGCTGCCGCGGCCCGCTGGTCATCGACGCCCGGATCAAGCCCCACCATGCCCCTCCCCTGGTCGACGATCCCGCCGTCGAGCGCAAGGTTGACGCCCTGGCTGCCCCCGGCGGCCCGCTCCACGGGGTGTATTGACCGGCGGAGGCCATGCCGACGATCCGGCTTGCCCATTCCGCCCGCAGTCGCGGCTGCGGTAGAATCCGGCCAGCACTGACGGATGAGAACTCGGGAGGGGCAGATGAGCGCGGAACCGCAAGAAACGCTCGAGAACGGAGCCGCGGCCGGGGCGGAAATCACGCCGCCAGCCAGCGCCCAGAGCCTGGTGGAGCGGATGGTCGCGGCCGGGGAGTGGCCCGAGCCCGAGCTGCTGGAGCAGATCCTGGCGGCGGGGGAAGCGGCTGTCGAACCGCTCCGAGAGGTTCTGAAGACCAGGCCTCGGGGCTGGCCTGACGAGGCTCGGATCTGCCATGCCGCGGGCCTGCTGAGCGTGATCCGGCCGGCCTCCGCCCTGCCCGCCCTGAGCGCCCTCGCCCGGTTCTACAAGAACGATACCACCGATAGTGTGGGACATGCCCTGGCCGCGTACGGCCAGTCCAGGGCTGGACGCCCTGATCGAGCTGATCCGGGACCCATCCGTCAGCGGATGGCAGCGCGAGTCCCTCATCGAGAGCGGCACCCGCGCCGCGGGCTCTGACCCGGAGCTCAGAGCCCGGCTCGCCGAGGCCGTTCGCGAGGTGTTCGCTCGCGTCGTGGAAGAGGCACGCCAGGCGAAGGCCTTCGAGGACGAGCTCCTGAGCGAGCCTCCTCTCGAGGACACGCCCAGCGAGGAGGAGCTGGACGAGGAGGAATTCGAGCGGCTCACGGAGGAGAACACGATCGACTCCGCGGACGCGACGGATCACGGCCATGACGATCCAGACGGCGACGACGATGAAGAGGCAATTCGCCATGGGGAAGACGCCAACAACGAGATCGCCCCCGAGGAGGTGCTCGAGTATCTCGCCATGGATCTCGCGGTCCTGGCGGACCCGCAGGGGCGCGCCCTGATTCAGTCGGCCGGTGAAGAGGGTCTCATCAACGAAGGGGAACTTTTCCCCGAGGTGGTCGGGGAAGTGTACGAGGCCGGAGGTGAAGTCTACGATCCTCCCCCGCCCTGGCTCGAACACTACAAGGAGAGCCTTGCCGGGCAAAGGGAATCGGAGGCAAGGCTGGCGCGGTTGCCTCAGGTCGAGTTTCCGTCCGTTGCCAGCTACCCCTCCTTTGAGCCTCTCCCTCGCCCTGCGGCCCTCCCAGTCCAGTCAGTCGAGCCCATCCGGAACGCGGCCCCGAGGATCGGCCGTAACGACCCTTGCTGGTGCGGAAGCGGCAAGAAGTACAAGAAATGCCACCTGGGAAAGGACACGCCAAGCTGACCTACCCTGAATCGAAGAGTTCACGCCATGGTCCAGGCACTCGAAAAGACCTTCGCTATGCATCAGCGCTTCAGGCTTGTGAAACCACATCGGCAAGCGGAGCGAAAACGAGCCCAGCTTTGACAGCAGACCCGCCGACGGCGTCGGCATCGACGTCCAGGGCCAGACCGAGTGCGTCGCCCTGGCCGGTAACGAGATCCGCGAGACCCGCCAGCCGATGTCCCGGATCGGGGCCAAGGCCAGCGACGTTACCCTGGCCGGCAATCACATCGAGGGTTACGCACGCGAGGTGTCCGATTTGCGGCATGCGTGACGACCTTCTTCCGGGATTTGACGGCACGGCCACGGGCCGATAAACTAAAGGTCCCGCTGTTGGGTACTGAACACTTTTACCCTAGCAAGGCCGCCCTGGGCCATTTGCCCCGGGAGCTCGGCTGGAACCGTCAAGAGATTGCGCGGAGGTTGTTGCGTGGCACTTGTCGTGAAAGACCTGATCGACGCCGGCGTGCATTTTGGCCATCGCGCCAGCCGCTGGAACCCGAAGATGAAGCCGTACATCTACGGCAAGCGAAACCTGATTCACATCATCGACCTGAAAGAAACCGTGCGGGGCCTGCTCCGCGCCACCAAGTTCTTCAACCGGATCGCATCGTCGGGCGGCCTGATCCTGTTCGTGGGGACCAAGCGGCAGGCGGCCGAGACCATCATCGAGGAATGCACCCGCAGCGGGATGCCGTATGTGACCGAGCGGTGGCTGGGCGGCACGCTGACCAACTTCCGGACGATCCGCAGCCGGCTCGAGCGGCTCGAGGAGCTGGAGACGATCCTCGACGGCGAGCAGGCGCTGAGCTACTCCAAGAAGATGATCTCCACGCTCACCCGCGAGCGCAAGAAGATCGAACGCAACCTGAGTGGCATCCGGACGATGACCCGCCTTCCCGAGGCCCTCCTGGTCGTCGACCCCCGGCGTGAGCATATCGCGGTGGCCGAGGCGCGGAAGCTGGGCCTGAAGGTGGTCGCCCTGCTCGACACCGACTGCGACCCCGACCTCGTCGACCTGCCGATCCCGGGCAACGACGACAGCATGCGGTCGATCGAGCTGCTGATCAAGCGCCTGACCGACGCCATCATCGAGGGCAAGGCGACCGCCCCGCCCGAGCCGCCTCCGTCCGCGGAGCCGGCCCCGCCTCGCGGCGATCGCGACCGTGACCGTGATCGCGGGCGGCGAACTCCCGGTCGTGGCGAAGGCGGTCTTCGCGTGGGCACGCAGGCTGGAGCGCCAAGAGGCCCTGGCGCCCCTCCGGGCAGGCGACCGGTTGCGGCAACGGCCCCGGCAACGGCAACGGAGGCCACCCCGAGCCCGGGCACCGTCGAGGTTCCGGACTCGTCGATCGCCGAGCTGGGCGCGGCCGTGGAATCCCGCCCCGAGCCGGCGGCGGGCGATGAATCCGCCGAATCGTGACGATGAGGCGTTTCGAGTCCCGGATTCGCCCGTCCACCGCGAGTCGCCCTGCCGCTCGCGCGGGAACCTTGCGACCCCGTGCCGGAGCGATCGGGAAACCGGGCATGCTGGGGCTCGACCCAAGCCTTGATCTCCGCGCCTCCGGCCCTGGCCGGCGGGGCCATCGAACGCGACCGAACCACGAGACCTGGAACCGATTGAATACGAGTCTGTTTGAGGAGAATTGCCGATGGCCGAGATCACGGCTCAGGCGGTCAACGAGTTTCGCAAGAAGACCGGACTGGGATTGATGGAGTGCAAGAAGCTCCTGCAGGAAGCCGAGGGCGACCTGAAGAAGGCCGAGACACTGGCCAAGGAGCGCGGGCTGAAGCAGGCCGAGCTCCGCGCCGGACGGGCCGCCAAGGCCGGCCGCATCGAGGTCTATATCCACCACGACGCCAAGTCGGGTGTGCTGGTCGAGCTCAACTGCGAGACCGACTTCGTCGCCCGCAACGATGAGTTCAAGCAGCTGGCCAAGGACCTGGCCCTGCACATCATGGCCGCCAATCCGGCCTACGTGAAGCGCGAGGACGTCCCCGAGGCGATCGTCGCCGAGCAAAAGCGGATCTTCATGAGCCAGGTCGCCGACAAGCCAACCAACATCCAGGAGAAGATCGCCCAGGGCAAGATCGACGCCTGGTACGGCGAGAGCGTCCTCATGGATCAGAAGTTCGTCCGGGATGAGACGAAGACCGTGCGAGACGTGATCCTCGCGGTCAACTCGCGCACGGGCGAGAATATCTCCGTGGCCCGCTTCGCCCGCTTCGTCGTCGGCGAGGGACGCTGAGCAACTCACTCCGTGTCGGTCGCGCTGTGCCCGACGGACCTCGCCGAGTGACGAGACCGTCGCGCGCGAGTGTGACCGACGATCCTGCCCCCGGCACCACGAATCACGAGGATTCCCGATGGACGGCAACATCACCAACGGCTCTCCCGCGTTCCGCCGGATCTTGCTGAAGCTCTCGGGTGAGAGCTTCTGCAGGCCCGGCGAGGGGGGCATCAGCGTTGAGGAGGTCAGCCGCATCGCTCGCCAGGCGTCTCGCGTGGCCTCTCGGGGGGTCCAACTGGCCATCGTCGTCGGGGGCGGCAACATCCTCCGCGGGGCCCAGCTCAGCCGCGGCTCCGACGTGATCAAGGAGGCGACCGCCCATTACATGGGCATGACCGCCACGGTGATCAACGGCCTGGCCCTGCAGGACGCGCTGGAGACCGTGGGCTGCGAGACCCGGCTCATGACCACCATCCGCATGGAAGAGGTGGCCGAGCCCTTCATTCGCCGGCGGGCCCTCTCCCACCTGGCGAAGGGGCGAGTGATCATCCTGGCCAGCGGAACGGGGAGCCCGTTCGTGACTACCGACACGGCCGCGGCCCTGCGGGGCAAGGAACTGGGCACGGAGATTCTGCTCAAGGCCACCCGCGTCGACGGCGTCTACTCGGCCGACCCCGAGAAAAACCCGCACGCCGTGCTCTACCCGCACCTGACCTACGAGCAGGTGCTCTCCTTGCAGCTCAAGGTCATGGACATGACCGCCATCGGCATGTGCATGGAAAACAACCTGCCGATCCTCGTGTTCAACTTCAAGAAAGAGGGCAACATCGAACGCGCGGTGATGGGCGAGCCGATCGGCACCTGGGTGAGCACCGGCGCCCGGCCCCGGGTGCCGGGCCAGACCGGGTGAGCGGTGCGTTCCGGGGAGAGCTGGCCTGTCACCTCCTCCCACGGTCGTGATACCATGAGAGAGACGGTGATTCTTGATCACCACGGGAGGGCGAGGCGCCGGCCGAGCCCTGGATGATTCTGGCTCGGCCGGCGCCTCGCCCTGCCGGTTTTCTGAGCGGCCGCCCGGGCCGCGACGGCTGGCCAAGAGATCGGATTCCCACGAGACTTCGCAAGCGCGCCGCTTGCGAGCGAGATTCCGAGCAGAGGATGCACCATGAGCATCGAAGAGATCGCCCTCGAGGCGGAAGACCGAATGGAGAAGAGCGTCGGCCTGCTGACGGACCAGCTCCGGGGCGTCCGGACGGGCCGCGCGAACACGGGCCTGGTCGACTCGATCCGGGTTGACTACTACGGCAGCTCGACGCCGCTGAAGCAGCTGGCCAACCTGAGCACGCCCGAGCCGCAGCAGATCCTGATCCGCCCGTTCGACCCGTCGGTCGTTGGCGACATCGTCAAGGCGATCCAGGTCAGCGACCTGGGCCTGACGCCCAACTCGGACGGCAAGGTGGTGCGGCTCAACGTCCCTGCCCTCTCCGTGGAGCAGCGGAAGAAGCTCTGCAACCGCGTGAAGGACCTGGCCGAGGAGGCCCGCGTGGCGATCCGCAACATCCGCCGCGACGCCAACAAGCAAGCCGATCAGGAGCAGGCCGACAAGATCCTCACCGAGGACGACCTGGAGACCTGCAAGGAGGAGATCCAGACCCTTACCAAGAAGTTCGAGGCCAAGGTCAACGACCTCGCCGACAAGAAGTCCGCCGAGGTCATGGAGGTCTGACCGGCCCCCGCAATTCCCTCCCCTGGCCGCCACGTGCGTCTTGACCGGGGAAGAAGGAATCCCCTATAAATGAGTTCCCCGGGCGATTAGCTCAGCTGGCTAGAGCGCTTGCTCGACACGCAAGAGGTCAGAGGTTCAAGTCCTCTATCGCCCAAACGACCGAGGTCGATCGACGGCACCAAGATTCTGCAACAACTACAGAATCGCGGCCGTCATTGCAGGTCGGAAGCTCTCCGCTTACTGTGCTCACCAGCCGACAGGAATGGCCTTCCTGACCGTGCCTGGGTTGAAGCGTCCCATCTCTCTGGGTAAGGCCGAAAGCCCCCAATCATTCACCCGAGAGGCCCAGGTCATCGCCGACCTGGCCGATGGCTACCTGGTCTCCAGAAAAGGACAGGGCGGGCAATGTGTACCACTCGTTGCACGTCCTTTCGTTGGAGACGGGGAAATGGACTAGGCGAAGACCGTGGAGGCAATGGGCAAGGTCGGGTGCGACGTGGTAGGCTTGGTTTTCAGGAGGCACGAACGAGATGATGCTGAACCAGTTCCGCCAGGCACTCGCCAAGCAGCCGTTCCGGCCGTTCCGGCTCATCCTGGCCGATGGCCGCTCGTTCACGATCGATCATCCCGAGTTCGCCGCGATGGATCCGCGCGGCCGGGAGGTCACGTTCTATGAAGCGGACGGGACCCAGCATTTCGTGGGCGCGATCCTCATCGCCGAGGTCGTCGTGCCGGCGGCACCGGAGCCAAGCCCAGTCAAGTGATCTGAGGCGAACAGCCTATCCTTATCGTGATCGAGAAGACCGGCATGCCCGGCGTCGGCTTCATCGCCGCGAAGGACATCCCGAAGGCCCAGCAGGAAGTCTTCACTTATGACTGGCTGAACCACGGTTGCCCCAAGCCAGAAGACTTCACAAAGGCCGTGAAGGAGCGTCCCACCGACGGGATCATCCAGGTTCCTGACGAATGACTTGAGTAGTGTTGCTGAATGATTGATTCCAGCCCGTCGAGCGATGGGGAAGTGGTACCTTTTGCCTGTCCGGAAGGTCATCGGGGCGATCCCCTGGGCCAGTACATCATCAAGCCGACCCCGATCAGAGCGATGGTGGCTCCGGCCACATCGGCCCGGTCGGGACGATTGCCGTCGAACCGCCAGCCCCAGAGCAATGACAGGGCGATGAAGAAGCCGCCGTATGCGGCATAGACTCGCCCGAAGTGGCTGGTCTGCAAGGTGGGGATGACCCCGTAGATGATCAGGACAACGGCCCCGAGGAGTCCCCACCAGCCGGGGCGACCATCCCGTAGCCAATTCCACATCAACCAACCGCCGCCAATCTCGCAAAGACCGGCGAGGAGAAAGAGCAGGATCGAGCGAAGCAAGGATGCGGTAGAAAGCATCGCGCCAGATTCCCAGGAATGATCCAAGCCATCGAACGTCGCTCACGCCGCGACGAGTTCCCTCAAGAGCTTAACGGTACCCACAGGACATCACGATGGGCTGGTTCGGATCGAGCAAGAACGAGGTGGGTGGCAGGAATCGCTGCTCGAAACTCAGCGGCGTTTTCAATCAGGAGCATCGATAATGATTGCAGCCATCGTACTTTCAGAGTCCATCAACTCAGAGAGTGCCCTGCTCTTTGCAGAACAGGAATGTTTTATTAAGCTGATAGTTGTTCCTGCTGAACGTGGATTGATTCCCAATCCATCAAAGTGGATTGGCATTTTAGGGAAGGCGATGACATGCCTGAGTTATCGCTGGATGTGCTCCGGCGCTATGGTTGCGCAGTAGTTTCGGTGGGGCTGGCCGTGGTCTCACGTCTGGCCTTCTATCCCATCTTCGGGGATCGCTACCCCTCTTCTTCATTGTTCTTCGTCGCCATTGTTCTAACCGCCTGGTACGGCGGCTACGGACCATCCCTCCTGGCACTGGCTCTGTCGTGGCTGTCAGTCGATTATCTATTCCTAATTCCTCGTGCCAGCCCAAACATCTTCGAGTCCAAGTCCCAGATCGCTTTCGCTTTCTTTTCCGTCGGGTTGGCGATCACCGTGCTCGGCGGGGCCTTGAGGGCAGCCCGTGAACGTGCCAGGGCCAGCAGCTCCGAGTTGCGACGGGCGTTTGAGGTCCAGCAGGCGGAGCGAGAATGGCTTCAGATCACCTTGGCCAGCATCGCTGACGCTGTGATCACGACCGATCCCAAAGGGCTCGTGATTTTCCTGAATCCTGTTGCCGCACGTCTCACCGGATGGAGTTTACCTGAGGCAGTGGGTCGCCCCCTGAGGAAGGTCTTCCGGACGGTCCAGGAAACCTCCCGAAGGACGACGATCTTCCCATTGCCAAGGTTGTCGGTGACGGAGAGGTCATCCTCTCGGATGATGAAGTGTTGCTCATCGCCAGGGATAGGACGGCGAGATCCGTCGAGCACACTGCCGCCCCGATCAGAGACTCGCACGGCAACATCAAGGGTGTTGTCATCATCTTCCGGGATATCACTGAGCGCCATCGGGTCGAACAGGCACAGAGAGAAAGCGAGGAGCGCTTCCGCCAACTGGCAGACAACATCAACGATGTGTTCTGGATTTTCGAACTCGACGGCCCCAAGATGGCCTACGTTAGCCCGGCCTACGAGTCGCTCTGGGGCCGATCGTGCCAGTCCCTCTACGAGCGGCCCATGTCTTACCTTGAAGCCGTCCACCCCGAGGACCGTGAAAGAGCATTGCGGGCTCATCAGAGGCTAGAAAGGGGCGAGGTCACGGCAGACGAATACCGAATCATTCGCCCAGGAGGGACGGTTCGTTGGATTTGGGACCGAGGCTTCCCGATCAGAGATGAGTCGGGAAGAATCGTGCGGCTGGCGGGGATTGCCGAAGACATCACCGAACGGAAGCGGGTCGAGCGGGCACTTCGGGAGGGTGAGGAGCGGTTTCGCACTCTGGCCGATGCCACCCCGGTCCTGATCTGGGGCTCTGACACAGATAAGCACTGCAATTACTTCAACAAGCAATGGCTCGACTTCACTGGACGGACCATCGAGCAAGAGATGGGCGACGGCTGGACCCAGAGCGTCCACCCCGATGACCTGGAGCGATGCCTGGAGACCTATGTCACGGCATTCGACGCTCGCAGGCCTTTTACAATGGAGTACCGGCTGCGGCGGCACGACGGCGAATACCGCTGGGTCCTGGACAACGGGGTTTCAAGGTTCGCCCCAGATGGCACTTTCTCCGGGTACATCGGCTCTTGCATCGACATCACCGACCGAAAGCGGGCTGAGGATGAGCTTAAGGAACGCTGATCGCCGCAAGGAAGAGTTCCTGGCCGTCTTGTCGCACGAACTTCGCAACCCTTTGGCTCCGATCCAAACGGCTGTTGACCTACTGGAGCAGGCGGGAACGAGCGGAGCCGGGGCCGATCGGGAACTGGCGATGATCAAGCGGCAGGTCCAGAACCTCAGGAGACTGGTTGATGATCTATTGGACGTATCTCGCATTAGCCGGGGCAAGATCGAACTTCGCAAGGAACAGGTGGAGCTGGCCGCCGTGGTCGCTCAGGTGGTCGAGGCAGTCCAACCGCTCTTTGACGAGCATCATCAGGAGCTTCACGTCTCAATTCCCGAGAAGACGATTTTCCTGGAGGCCGACTCAACCCGATTGGAACAGATTCTCTTTAACCTGTTGATCAACGCCGCCAAGTACACACCAGAGGGGGGGCGAATCTGGCTGGTTGTCGAACATTTCCAGAGTGAAGTCGTCATTCATGTCCGAGACACGGGTATCGGCATTCAACCTGATTTGCTTCCGAAGATCTTCGATCTCTTTTTGAAGGGAGAACGGCGAGCCGGCCTATCTCACGAGGGAGGTGGAATCGGGTTGAGCTTGGCCAAGAACCTCGTCGAGTTACACGGAGGGACCATCACGGCCCACAGCCAGGGTCCGGACATGGGAAGTGAGTTTGTGGTCAAGTTGCCCATGGCTTCGAGGCTGCGGTCCGAAAAAGAGCAAACACCGGAGACGATCCAACCCGATGTCTCCGAGTTATTGCCCCGTCGACGGATCCTGATCGTTGATGATAACGTCCAGGCAGCAGATAGCTTGGGAAAGCTGCTTTCTGTGGTCTTCGATCAGGAGGTGCGGGTCGTATACAACGGCAAGTCAGCCTTGGAGGTGGCCGGATCATTCCTCCCGGAGGTTCTACTGCTAGACCTCGAAATGACAGGGATGGATGGCTACGAGGTGGCGATGCGGTTGCGAGAGGGCTCTGAGTGCTCCAGCGCTCTGATTGTGGCCGTGACCGGTTGGGGGCACGAGGAGGATCGCCGTCGATCACGGGAGATGGGGTTCGACCTGCATCTAGTCAAGCCAGTTACGGCGGGAGACTTGAGAACATTGCTCACCGATCTCAAGCCGAAGCTCGGAGAGGACTGTCTTCCTGAACTCGTGCCGGATCTTGCTCAGCTCTGACGTGTCGGCTCCAATGGATTCTTTTGCCGTGGCTTGGCTCACACCCGTAGGGCAGGACTTGTCCTGCCGAGTGAGCCCGTACCGGCAGGATGAATCCTGTCCTACGAGAAGAAGAGGTTCCGCCATGCCCGTGACTCACGTTAACCGCAAGCGAGACACGTACTACCTCCACGCTGGCACGACCAAGACGGGCAAGCCCAGATACTGGTTCGCCAGGAGTACCGAGGGCAATCTGGTCGAATCGATCCCCGAAGGGTATGAAATCTACGGGGTGCAGCCGGTTTGGCTACAACTTGGACCTGATCGATCTGACCTTGTTTTTCCCGAAAAACCACTGGTTTTCGTGAGCCGCATGGCTTGAGTGCGTACACAAGCCCGGATTAATCGCTAGAAACGGCACGAACTTGATTCTCTGCCTCCTCGCACAGACGATGTCAACGCGATTGAGGTCGTGACAGGTTAATGTCGCAAGTGCTTCGCATCAAGGACGTTCCGTCATGAAGAGCCATGTGTCGTCATGTCACTCGGATCGGCATGGTTAGCTTGTAGGCAAGCCGATTGCACCCTATTCACTATGTCCCCGTCGACTCGTCTGACAAGGTCTTCGTGTGCCGGGTGGAGACGTCGAAGACCTGATCGCATGGCGGGACTCGCCCGGGCTCGTTCCATTCCTATAGCGGAGGCGCAGAGGGCCATCGACTCGTGAACTCGCTGCCATACCGCCAAATTGAAGCTATGAGAGGGAGGTGAAGGTCGACGCGACGGTTTGCAGAACCCCTGAGCCTGGGGAAAACTTGAGGAATTATCCCAGTTTCCCCGTTTACCCAGACCAGGAGCCCTGCAATGAACTACATCGGCGTCGACCTTCACAAGAAGATTATCACCGTCTGCGTAATGGACCAGAACCGTACCGTGCTCGCACGCAAGACCCTTTACTGCAACCAGCCTGACCAGATCGTTGAGTTCTTCCGGAAATTCCAGCCCTTCAAGGTCGTCGTGGAGGCGACGGCCAACTACCACTGGCTCGTCGATCGGCTCGAACCCCTGGCCGAGAAGGTCGTCCTGGCCAATCCCAAGAAGCTGAGGGTAATCGCCGAATCCACCAAGAAGACCGACCGCCTCGACGCCCAGATCCTGGCGGAGTTCCTGGCCCGGGATATGATCCCCGAAGCCTACATGCCCACACCCAGGCAACGGCAGCACCGGATTCTGGTCCGCCATCGACAGTATCTCAGAGAGTGCCTGACCTCCGTGCGGTGCAAGATCCGCCACATCCTGGCCGACCACAACGCCGACCGCAAGGACCTCTTCTCGACCCAGTGCGGCAAGGCTTACCTCAAGCAGGTGCCCCTCAGCGACGCCGAGCGGTTCGTCATCAGGCAGCTGTGGTCGGAGTTCGAGGACTCTCAAGCCCAGCTGTTGGCCCTGGCCAAGAAGATCAAGGCCTTCGCGGCCAAGGCATCGAAGCGGGAAGCCGAGGCCCGGACGATCCTCAAGACGGCGCCCGGCGTGGGGACGGTGACCGCCGAGGTGATCCTCAGCGAGCTGGGCGATGTGAGCCGATTCCGCAACGCCAAGGCGGTCTGTGCCTACGCGGGGCTGGCACCCGTCGTCAAGCAGAGCGGGGGCAAGAGATCCAAAGATCTTGCAATCAGCAAACAAGGATCGGGACTGTTGCGGTGGGCCCTGGTGGAGTCGGCCTGGCGGCTGGTGAACACGAGCCCGAAATGGATGGCCGTGTTCTCCCGGTTGAGGAAGCGCAGCGGCACCAAGCGAGCCATCGTGGCGGTGGCCAGGAAGCTCTTGTGCGTGCTCTACGCCATGCTCAGGACGTCGACTCCCTACAAGGTGATGGCTGCCTAGCGGGCCCACCAACCCCCAGAAAGGAGGGGAGGCCAAGACCGAATCGAACACAATCTCTGTGAGAGCGAGCCACCTGTCGAGCGAAGGCCGGTGGACGTGACGACCAGGAGGACGACCCCGCAACGAACCCCGACAGCGACCCCATCACCAACTGTCGTGAAATTGAATGGTGGCGTCCCTTGGATTCCGGCTGAGTGGCGACATCGGAGCGATCCGGTGATCCCGAATAGATGGTTGAGCGAATCACGTCACGTCGGCTAACGCTTCGTACACTGCCGGCACTGAGGGGGAGCAATCTCCCTCGGCCTCAGGCTCAAAGGATGTGTTGCGGGGTGCACAACCAATTCGTCCGCGGACAGGTCTGAGATGGGCCAGATCGACCGAAGCCGACGGCGAAGGGGATGTGCGGGAGCCCTCCGACACAAAATCTGCACCGCCTCGCTTGACAACGCCCCTCTCATAGATGGGTTCCTTCGTCACCGAAGATCGTCCCATTGAGAACACTTAATGTCTTGTCTGGAAATCTCTTGCGTCACTTGAATCTTGGCTTCGATCGTCGCGTTTTCGCACCCTCTCGCCTCCGCGACAGCTTCCTGACCACCACCACCGAATTGTCAAAGAGCCAGGGGACTGCGGGGAACGCACCTCCCCATGAACAGTGTGCGACACAATGTCAACTCGGGTCGGGCTCTCGTTCAAGAATCCCGGCGCTTTATTCCGCACAATCGACCAAGTTCACCCAACGCCTAACGGCCGTCCAGTCGTTCGCCGCCGCGTCCTCTTTCGGGTCGACCGGGGAAACCTCGGCCGGCAGGCGTTCAAGGAGTTCCAGCAGTACGCCACGCCCGACGACGGCCGCAAGTTCATCGAGATGTACATCGTCCAGCGCCTCAAGCCAAACCGGCTCGACCCCGTCGCCCGGGTCTGCATCGTGACAAACCAGCGCCTCGATTCGATGCTCGCGGGGCGACCCCGACCTCGACCCGACTCTGGTGGAAGGCTCCCTGTTCGACACCGACGTGGGGCTGATCACCGAGCCCATGCCCGTGGTTCACAACCCGGCCATCCCGAGCGAGACCTTCGACGTCATCTTCATCGACGAGTGCCACCGGTCGCCAAGTGCTGGAATCCTTCGACGCCCACCCCATCGGCCTGACCGCCGCGCCGTCTAATCAGACCTTCGGCTTCTTCAACCAGAACCTACTGATGGAGTACAATAACGAGCAGGCGGTGGCCGACGGGGTAACCATCGATTTCGACGTCTCCCGGAACCGGACCCAGATCACCCAGGCCGTGTCGAAGCTTGACATCAGTAAAAACAGTTGGTTTCTATCTTCTTTCCGCCCGAAAAATGAACAGACACTGATTATTCCCAAGTCTGCTGATTATTCCCAAGTCTGACACCGCAAAGCCCCCCTCTGCGCCAGTTGAAGGAGGCAAGATATGGCTCGCATCTACGTTTCGTCGACGTTTAGCGATCTGGAGAAGTACCGCAAAGAGGTCAGCCTCGCGTTGCGCCGGCTGGGCCATGAGGATGTGGCTATGGAGTACTACGTGGCTGAAGACAAGCGTCCACTGGACCGGTGTCTCAGCGATGTGGCGTCGTGCGATGTGTATGTCGGTATCTTCGCCTGGCGCTACGGCTATGTTCCACAGAAGAATAATCCCGAGGGGCGCTCTATCACCGAGCTCGAGTATCGGAAGGCGCAGGACGAGCGCAAACCATGCCTGATCTTCCTGTTGTCTGAAGAAGCGCCGTGGCCAAAGATCAAACAGGACAAAGGTGTCGCTGCCGAGCAAATTGAGACCTTGCGTCAGGAGCTCCTCAGCAGCGAACGCCATGTCGTAAGCTTCTTTGACAACGCCGATGAACTGACACGCAAGGTCAATGAGGCGGTGATCAAGTGGGAGAAAGACAGCGGCCTGGCCGGGACGCGGCAGCTCACCGATTGGGATGCCTACCGGCAGGCGGTGTGCAACAAGCACCAGTGGGTTCGCCTGCAGGTCATCGCGGGCGCCAGCAAACAGCGGGGCATCGCCAAGATCCCCCTGACCGAGGTGTTTGAGCCTCAGTTCGCGGCACCGGGGGCATCCCGGACGGATGTGCCCGACGAAGTCCGTGAGTATCTAAAGCTCATCTATCGCCCCAGGTCAGAGGCGCCCGACGCGGCGGCGCCGGCCGAAACCCAGGAACCGGAGGCCCCCGGGGAGAGCGTCGAGCCGGAGACCGAGGAGCCTCTGCTCTCCTCGAACCCTGAGCTCGTGTTGGATATGCTAGGCCGAGAGCCCACCCAAGTGATCCTGGGTGGGCCTGGCTCAGGCAAGAGCACCATCCTGCATTACGCCATGCTCCGGGTATGCCACGCTGGCGCTGTGCAGGACGCACTGCCCTTACACCTGCAGGACGCGCCGATCGCCTTCCTGATCGAGCTGCGCAACTACGTACTGCAGAAGGCGCCGGACTTCGTCAGCTACCTCACCAGGAACTCCAGGGATCTCTATGACGCGACCGTTGAGGCCGAGAGCCTGGTTAACGTGCTGGAGCAAAAGGGACAGGCCCTGGTGTTCTTCGACGGCCTGGACGAGGTGTTCGACCCGGATGAGCGAAGGTGGGTGATCGATCAGTTCCAGACCTTCGCGCATCGCTACCCGCAGGCACGCATCGTCGTCACCTCGCGCATCGCCGGGTACGACCGGACTGCCTTGGGCTTGGCCGGCTTTGCGCATTATACGCTGCTTCCCTTGACCTTGGGCCAGATCCGCCACTTCGCTGGCCAGTGGTACCAGTACTACACCCTTGAGGGCACCGAGCGCACCGCGCAGGGCCTAGTGCAGCGCATCGTCGAGAGCCCCCGTCTCCTCGATCTGGCCGGCAATCCCCTGCTGCTGACGATGATGGCAGTGATCTACAAAGACCGCGATCTCCCCAACGAGCGGTGGAGGCTGTACGAGCGCCGTGCAGAGACCCTGCTCGAGGACTGGGACTTAGGCAAGGGGATTGAGGATGAGGATTTCAAACTCGCCGTGCTCGTCCGGACCGCCCAGAAATCAGAGATTCTGCAGCGGGTCTCGATGTATATGCTGGAGCACGGCCAGAAGGACAGGGAGCTGAACGCCATTGCGTACGCGCCATTGCTCGATATCGTAGCCAGCTACCTGGAGGAAAAGTACCAGCGCTCGCGGGGCGACGCTGAGGTGGTCGCGGTGGATATCCTGCGCCACTTGATGGAGCGGACGTACGTGTTGGCGGGGATCGGCGAGCGCGTATTCGGCTTCGTTCACCGCACCTTCATGGAGTACTTCGCCGCCTGTCGCTGCCAGGCCCAGTTCAACGCGCGCAAGTCGGACTTCGCCTGGCTGACCCGCGATATCTTCGGCGAGCACTGGCAGGCGAGCGAATGGGAGGAGGTGCTCCTGCTGCTGATTGCCATGCTGCACGACCAGGACACACCGATCCGGGAGGTGGTGGAATACTTGCGGGGCAAGCGCCGGGCCGCCGTACCGTTCAACGTCGCCTTTGCTGCCCGCTGCCTGGGTGAGGCCGGCGACGTTCAGGACTCGGCCCACGGGCAGGCGCTGCTAGGTGAGCTGGCCCAGGCCATCGCCGAGTACGCGCCCCAACCCAGAAAGGAGGAAGCCCTGACGTTCGTGGAGACGGCGCTCAAGGCATTCGCGGCCCTGGCGCCCCTGGTGGCGGCGCCTGCGACAGTACAAGAAGCCATTGACCGCCTCAACCAGGCCAGCACCTTGGCGGTGCGCACGGCCGCCTGGCAGATGGGCTTTGCGTTGCGTTCGCGCAAAGAGCGCCTGGAGTATGCGCTCGCCGCGTTGCATGACAAGGAGGAGGTGGTGCGCCGCGGGGCCATCGCGGCCCTGGAGCGCGAATGGCCGGGCAGAGCCGACATCGGCGGGGCGTGAGCTGAGGTCGTGCGGAACGATCGCCAGGCTCGGGCTGCGCCAGGCCGCCTTGGCCGCCATGCAGCGCTCGTGGCGTTACGAGCCCGCGATCCTCGACGCGATCGCCAGCCGCGTCGACGAGGAGACGGCGTACACCTATGTGATCCGGCTCATCGAATACTTGGCCAAGACCTGGCGCGGGAACCCGAAGGCGCTTGACCTGGTGGTGAAGCTGGTTGGTCCGAAACCAATGGCGCGTTACGACTACGACTATGCCAGCGTCGTCAGGACTGCTGTTCGGGCGCTTGCGCAGGGATGGGGCAGCGACGCACAGGCGTTGACCTTCCTACAAGACCGGGCCACGAGCGATCCAGCGCCACACACGCGTGCGGCTGTGCTAGAGGCCATCGCGCGGGGATGGCGTGACGACGCGCAGACGCTGGCCTTCCTACAAGACCGGGCCACGAGCGATTCAGAGCCACAAACAACGCGTGCGGCTGTGCTAGAGGCCATCGCGCGGGGATGGGGCAGCGACGCCCAGGCGTTGACCTTCCTACAAGACCGGGCCACGAGCGATTCAGAGCCACAAACAACGCGTGCGGCTGTGCTACAGGCCATCGCGCGGGGATGGGGCAGCGACGCCCAGGCGTTGACCTTCCTACAAGACCGGGCTACGAACGATCCAGAGCCACAAACGCGTGCGGCTGTGCTACAGGCCATCGCGCGGGAAACGCGTGGCGACGCGCAGACGCTGGCCTTCCTACAAGACCGGGCCACGAACGATCCAGAGCCACAAACGCGTGCGGCTGTGCTACAGGCCATCGCGTGGGTATGGCATGGCGACGCGCAGACGCTGGCCTTCCTACAAGACCGGGCCACGAACGATCCAGAGCCACAAACGCGTGCGGCTGTGCTACTTTCTCTTTGATTGGTGGTTCACCGTCTCATGGTCGCAGGGGAAATCATCCCCGCGGACAGCAAGATCAGGGCGGGAGCCTTGAGAGCCAGCGTTCTCTCTCGGCCCCAGCCGACCGCGTTCCCTGTTCCGACTCAACAGATCTAGGCGGTGGGGACACACCTAGGCGCAGACCCTTCGTGAGATGATCCTGTCGATCCGATCCCATGCATCTCGAGTGGCTGCAATGGCCTTCTCCCAATTGAGCTTGGATTGAGCTCTGGCCGACTCCCAATTCCTTTTCAGCTCGGCCTCGATGGCCTCGAACTGCGCACTTCGCATGCTTCGCCCGGGATTCCCATCCATACCGGTATGCGGGGCGATACTCAGAGTACGGAATCGACTTGTCATAATAGGATCGACTGCTGTACTGTTCGGACCAGTAGGCGTCTTCGACGGTCGGATCGAGTGTTTTGACAATGGTCTTGCCGGCCAAACCTCTCGTCGCCGCGCCGACCACGGCACCGAGGGCGGTGCCTGCGGGTTCGCTGACCGCTCCACCTGCCGCGCCGTCGCTCGCCGGGCTTACGCCGACACCAACTGGATGCGCTCCCGGCTCGCCTCTCATGGGATCGGGATTGGCCGCGAGATTCACCTTTTTCTCTGTTCGTGCCATGATATTTCCCTCATTACAGGAACCAGATTTACCCCACCACGTTATCAAGCAAATCAAGTGCCAAAGAGCCGAGTATTGCAGTGTGGTGCGGGCTGGCCAGGCAACCGCCTCCAGTGCCTCCGCTGCGGCAAGTCCGACCACCGCGCTCTTCGGTACCTCTTCGCCGGGGAAGACCAGAGCCGCTGCCGGCTCAAGATCGTCACCACCCTCGCTCCCCTCTCTCCCCCCGGGGCTGGTCGTCGCTGAGTTCACCATGCTTTACCTCGACCTCATCGAGGGCCCGGGACAGGACGTCGAGCAGCCGTGAATCTCCCATCTCGAACGCTCAACGCAGAACCAATCCGAGCAGATTTGTCTCTTTCCTGCTTGAGTCGATCGGCCGGACGGTTAGAATCCTGGAGGAACCAGCAGCTTCCCCCACGGCTTCCTCCCCGGGTCGGGCCGTCCACTCGCCGCGTGAGACCTAGTGCCGCATCCACGCTAAATCTTGGGGTTGGCGACCCCCGCGAGTTCAGGGACACTCCCAGGCACAAGGAGGTGTCCCATGAACAAGAAGTATATCGTCCGGCTGTCGGATGATGAACGTGGTGTCTGCCAGGATATCGTCAAGCGGCTCAAGGGGACGTCGGAGAAGGTGAATCGGGCCCAAATCCTGCTCAAGGCGGATGCGGATGGGCCGAGTTGGCCGGATGCAAAGATCGCGGAGGCGTATGGTTGCTCAGTGCGGACCGTGGAGAATCTTCGTGAGCGATTGGTCACAACAGGCTTTGACGCCGCGTTGGAACGCAAGAAACGTGCGACGACGCCGACGCCGCGCAAGCTGGATGGCGTGGGCGAAGCGAAGCTGATCGCGATGCGGTTGGGGAAGCCGCCGGCGGGGTATGGCCGGTGGTCGTTGCAGTTGTTGGCCGATGAGCTGGCGGTCTTGGAAGTGGTCCCTTCGATCTGCGCGGAGACGGTCCGCAAGACGCAAAAAAAAATGGCATGACCAAGTGCAAGATCGAGTATTGGGTGATTCCGCCCGACCAGGATGCCGAGTTCGTGGCCGACATGGAAAACGTGCTCGAAACCTATGCGGAAGCGTATGATCCGCAGCAACCGGTGCTCTGCATGGACGAGCAACCGGTGCAATTGCTGAAGGAGACGAAAGTGCCGATCGCCGCGACGAAAAAGCATGCGAAACGTGTCGATTACGAATACGAACGCAACGGCACGGCGAGCATTTTCATGTTCGCGGAACCGCTGTCGGGCTTTCGACAGGCAACCGCCCGAGAGCGTCGGACCAAGGTCGACTGGGCGATCGAAGTGGCCCAATTGTTGGACACACGTTACGCCATTTGCGCGAAGGTGACGCTCGTGTGCGACAACCTCAACACCCACACGAAGGGGGCGTTCTACACGGCGTTCCCGCCCAAGCAAGCGCGGGCGTATATCAAGCGGATCAACTATTGCCACACGCCCAAACACGGCAGTTGGCTGAACATCGCCGAATGCGAGTTGAGTTGCCTGACGAGCCAATGCCTGAGCGGCCGCCGCATCGGAGAACTGCCACTACTGCAATCGGAGATCGGGATCTGGGCCGACAAGACCAATGCCAAACAACGCGGCGTGGACTGGCAATTTAAAATCGACGACGCCCGAACAAAACTGAAGCGGCTGTACCCGAAGATTAAGAGTGGATGAGGCACTAGTCGCACCGTTGCTTCCTGGCTTGGAGAGCCTCGCTCATGCTGAACTTCACAACCAGCGAAGCGGGCGGCGTTCTGATCATCGCCTTCGAGCCGACCGCCGAGAACAACTATGACTGGCAGTCCACCCAGCGCGACTGGCTGTACAAGCTGATCGAGTCACACGAGGATCCCCGGTTCGCGATCGACCTGAGCGAGGTGACCTACCTGGCCAGCTCGGAGATCGGCTTCCTCGTCACGATCAAGCGGAGAATCGACCGCCGGAAAGGCAAGGTCGTTTTCTTCGGCATGGGGCCCTCCCTTTTCGAGATTTTCCAGCTAACGAACCTGCACCGCGTGCTGGACATCGTGGGCAGCCGGACCGAAGCGTTCGCGAAGCTCAAGTCCTGAATCAGATCGCGTCCCCGGCGCCGGCTCGGCGGAGCCTCCCCGGCTTGACCTTGCGCCGGAATTCTGTTACCCACCGACGTGCTCAGGGTCGACCACGTCCCGGGGGTCGCTCTTCCTCTTCGCCTCTTTCGCAAGTTTTGCCCGACGCTCATCTTGCCTGCCGTCGAGGGTCATGAAGCCATGCGCGTATCTCCGTCAAGAGCGAAGCCGTTGCCTGCGATCCTGGACCATCGGGATTCGCTGCCCCACTCGCACTATCGCCGGCCCGGGCAGTCGCCTCGCGGGCAGAGGATCGGCCGCATACTCGATTGGCTCTGCGTGGTTCTGGCAGCCTGCGGCCTGGTCATGATGCTCTCGGCCCGAGCCGATTACGCGCGGTGGCCGCTGCTGGGTCTCTTGCTGCCGGGGCTGCGGGCTCTGGTTGCACCGTCCTTCCGGAACCGTCTGCGGGAAGCGTGCCGAAGGCACCTGAACGCCATCGACGCATTCTCACGGGGGGACTGGTGGCGTGCCCTGGATGGCAGCCATCTGGCTCGTAGCCGTTCCGGTCTTCTTGCTCGACGTCACGAATGGCACCATCGAAGGGGCCATCGATACGCGCCCGGTCATCCCCACGGCGGTGAGCCTGGTGCGGGAAGGGAACTGGGCCCTCAATGAATTTGATCTCGCGGACCAGCCCAGGGGCCTCCGCGACCGGGGAGGCGAGATCCTCAAGTGCTTCCAGACGGAGGACGGCCGGATCTACACGGCCTATCCGCCGGGCATGCTCTTCTTCGCAGCGCCTGTCACCGCACTGGCCCGGGTTTGCGGCGCTGATCTCGATCGGCACTGGGTGCATCTCCGGCTCGAGAAAATCACCGCGGTGCTGATCGGCTCGCTCTGCCTGGGGCTGTTCTTCCTCACCGCCTGCCGCGTCGGCACGCCCGCAGCCGCGGCGGTGGCGAGTGTGCTGCTGGCCGTCTCGTCGGGGCTCTTCAGCACGGTCGGGACGGGGCTGTGGCAGCATGGCGGGGTCGTCTTCTGGGTCTTGACGGCGCTTCTGGTCGAGCTTCAAAGCTCCGGGCGCCCTTCCCTCCGCGGGACGGCCATTCAGGGAGTCGCCTGTGCGGCCCTGCTGGCATGCCGGCCGACGGCCGCCATCCTGGTGGCCGGACTGGGGGCCTGGATCCTGTTCCGCGCACCTCGCCGGGCGTTCCTCACCATGGCCGCGGCCGCGGTCTGCTACCTTCCCTGCGTCGCCTTCTATCACGTTGTCTACGGGAACATCCTCGGGCCGGCCACGATCAACAGGCACATGAGCACGGAACTGTGGCACTTTGGCGAGATCCAGCCGCTCGTGGGGGTGCTGGCTTCGCCGTCCCGCGGGCTGCTCGTCTACCAGCCATGGGTTGTGCTGGCAGCCTTGTCCGCCATCCCCGCGATTCGCCGCCGGGCCGCCGCGTACGGATCAGCCCAGGGCGCTCCGGGATGGCTCGCATTCTGCCTTGCCGCGAGCGCTGTCCACTGCATCTTCATCGCGGCCTGGTTCGATTGGTCCGGCGGCTATTGCTGGGGGTCGCGGCTCCTCACGGATATCCTCCCGCTGCTGGGCCTGGCGTGCGTTCCGGCCATCGCGGCGCTCTGGCCGCGGCCGCGGGCTCGATCGCTCATCGTGGCACTCGGGTTCTTAGGCGCGCTGACCCACATCCCCTGCGTCTACATGGGGGCCGCGGAGTGGAACTACGAGACCGACCACAAGGGCGATCTCTGGTCCTGGTCCAGCGCGCCGTTTTTCCACCATCGCCAGCGGTGACGCGGCCCGCCGCCGGTTTGCCTGCTCACCTTCGCGTCGCGTCCGATGAATCGACCCGCTTTGTGGCGGTCACCAGCGAGCTGGTCGAGCGCCGGTCATAGATGCGGATCTGGAGCTGGCCGGGCCGAGGATTCGCGGGCAACAGGGCAACGGGATCCCGCCCTTGCACCAGATTGCGAACCACGCTCGAGTAGTTCCAGTGGCCGTCGAGGTGGGGCTGGCGAACCACGACCCAGCGGAGGTCAGGGTCTCCCGGGGCTGCGTACACTTGGGCGAACCGGTAGCCCGGCCGCCGGCTGAAGTAGAGCGACCAGTCCGTGAGGTCGAGGATCCGCTCGTCGGGGCCGGCGTACGCTGCCAGCCAGTCGCCCGTGTCGCGATAGACGTGGAATGGACCCGGGATGGTGTCGCCTGGCTCTCCAAGGCGGGGGGCCAGGATCAGGAGGCCGAGCAGAACGGCCCAGACCGCCGGCCCCGGCCGGAGCCGCTCTCGCGTCTGGCCAAGCCACGCGCCCGGGATCGTGATCCGGCCCATCAGCCATGTCAGGCCATGGGCCCCGGCAAGCATCAGGAGAATGCCCGGCACCAGGGCGTGGCGGGCCGTGCAGTAGCCCCCCGTGGCATGGAGCCGCACCAGGCCGATGGCAGACGCCGCGATGACGATGCCGAAAAAGAGCCAGATCCGCGGCCGCGCAGGGCCGCGCGGGATCACCAAGAACCCGGCGATGGCCAGCAGGACCATCGGCGTGCTGGCCGCCATGCGTACGACCCTGAGCATCCGGACCGTGGCCAGCCGGTAGGTCTCCAGCGTGGTCTGGTCGGGAGGCAGGGGCCGCTCGCGCTCCAGGGCCTGGGGATGAGAGCTCGGCGCCAGCCCGAGCACCCGGGCCACCGCCGGCTTCGTTCCCACTCCTCCCTTCAGGGCCATGTAGGGACCGGCCAGCGCCACCGAGCCAAGCACCAGGAACGCCACCGCGGCCCACCACCGCGGCCAGTTGATCCGGGTTGCACCGTGCAGCGGTAGCACGGCCAGCGCCGCCACCATCGCCAGCGGCAAGACCAGGCCCTCGGGTCGTGAGAGATAAGCCAGCACCCCGAAGCCGATCGTCAGGGGCAGCCAGATGAACCGGCCCGCGCGGAGAAACCGGACGGCCGCCCACAGCCCCCACGTCCAGAACAGAAGGAACGAGCTCTCGCTCAGGACGTTCACCACGATCGAGCCGATCAAGGGGTTGGCCACGACCAGGAGGCTGCCCAGCCACGCCGTCTCGTCGCCGAAGGCGTCTCTCGCCAGCAAGTAGAGCGGAACCATCAGCAGCACCACGCACCCGAAAGCCAGCGCCACCGCCGCCCGCTGCCAGGCAACCGGACCCTCCCCCCCACCATCGCGTGCGCAGCAACCAGGCCCAGGGGATGAAGCGGATGGTCGATGGATCCGATCAGACCGTCCCGCCAGGCGCCGCGGTCCACCTGCTCGGCCTGGCGGATGTACCGGAGACCATCGGCAAAACTGGCCTCCGTGTGCCGGAGGCTCCAGGCCAGAACAGCGCTGCGGCCCCCATCAGCAGAGCAATCCGGCCTAGGTGCGAGAGAGCGGACAGGGCAGTGGCCTGGCGGCCAGTTTCCTCGAGCGCCATGTTCTGAGCCACCGCGAATCTCCTTCTCGAGACCAGGTCAAGGCACTCGGGGCAGGCATCCTCGAGCGTGGACACGACACCGGGCGA
>CAWFJM010000047.1:0-108877 GCA_963816015.1 uncultured Planctomycetaceae bacterium
TCGGCGTGCTGGGTGGGTCATTCATGATCGTTTACACGCTCATGTCGCCGCTGATGGGGTGGCTGGGCGACCGCTATAACCGGCGAATGCTCCTAGCTGGGGGTGTCGGGCTCTGGAGCCTGGCGACGGTGGGCACCGCGTTCTCCACCGATTTTTACCACATGTTCTTCTGGCGGGCCTCTTGGGGGTTGGTGAGGCGAGCTACGGGGTCATCGCGCCGGCTCTGCTGGCGGACCTGTTCGCCGTCGAGAAACGCGGGCGGGCCATGGGAATTTACTATCTGGCCTTACCGATCGGCACCGCCCTGGGATTCATCATTGCCGGCCGGGTTGCCTCCGTCTGGGGCTGGCCGGCCGTCTTCTTTGTTGTCGGCCTGCCCGGTCTCGTGGCGGCGGTCACCGGACTGGCCATCCTCGACCCCGGACGAGGTGCGTCTGAAGGTAAGACTTACGCCGGCAACTCCGAGCGGCCGAGACTCCGTGATTATGCGGAGCTGTTCAAGACGCGCACCTTCGTCTACAACACGCTCGGCATGGCCGCGGCCACCTTCGCCACCGGAGCCTACGCCGCCTGGGGCAGCACCTTCTATCAGCGGGTGCGAGGAATGTCTCTGAAAGACGCCAACGACTCCATCGGCGCCCTGCTCGCGATCGCCGGGCTGGTCGGCATCGCGCTGTCCACCTTCCTTGTCGACCTGTTGCGGAAGTACACCCAGCGCGCCTATCTGATCTTGCCCGCCGCGGTCGTGATCGCCTCGGTTCCCCTGGGGTTCGCGGGCATTCTCGATCCGGAGAGGACCTCCTCGCTGGGTCTCCTGTTTGTGGCGTCGGTACTCATGGCAATGGTGCTCGGCCCATCAAACACGGTCACCGCGAACGTCGTGCCGGCGAATCGCCGGGCCGCGGGCTACGCCCTGTTCATCTTCCTGATCCACCTGCTCGGCGACATCGGCTCTCCGATCCTACTGGGCTGGATCTCCAATGTCTTCGGCTCTCCCGCAGTTGTGAGCTCGGGTCTGGGGAAGTTGCTGCTTTCGATCGGAGCCGGGCCGACGGCCAATGAGTGCGGCCAGTTGACGAACCTGACCGTGGCCATGCTCGCGGTCGGTCCGGTGCTCTTGCTCGGCGGCATCCTGTTCCTCATCGGCTCCAGGCACCTCGCCGAGGACATGGATCGGATTGCGGCCCAGCGTGGCAAGCCGTCGGATGACCCTGCGTTTCATCACTGACCCCCAGCCGGGCCGGGTCAGTGCCGCCAGAGGGCCAGTGCGATCTCCAGGGCGATGAGGACGACCACGGTGATCTCCAGGGCTTCCATGCGATGCCCGCCGGCCTGCTGGATCAAGAGGTCGTAGACGTCTCCCACGGTTTCAAGCTTGCGGCGGATCGACTGCTGCCAGCCTCGTAGGTGAAACCGTGACGAGGCCAGGTCGAAGATCCGGGCCAGGTAGTGGTCGCCGATCAGCTTGAGTGCGTTGTCCACCCGCTCGAATAGGCTGGCAGCCTCGATCTCCAGCTCACGAACCTGGCGGACGGCGTCGCCGTGCGTCTTCCACAGGCCCAGCGGCATGCGCCTCCGGCGCTCGGGGCGGATCTGCCGGTAGGCGGCTTCAAGACGGTCGTCGAGACGGTCGTCGATGTGCCGGAATTCGAGCAACTGTACGTTGGCGAACTCGATGACCTGAAGGGTGTCGGCGCACTCGGAATCGGCGACGAAACCGGCCGCCCAGTCAAGAACGACGACATCGGTCGGCGTGTAGGAAAGCGCCAGCCGGGTGGCCTCGCGGACCTCGTCGCGGCTGAGCGGCTCGGCATCGAGCCGGACCAGACCGGCGATCCAGTCCGGGTGGTTCTCGAGCCACCCGGTGCGACGGTCGTCGAGCTGGAAGATGATGTATTCCTCGCTCATCGAGCTGATCGAAAAGTCGTAGACCGCGGGGCGAAGCCGCTCGATCCACGGGGCCAGCAGCGCCCGCGCTGCTTCGTTCAGAGGGGCGGGCTCGGCCAGGCTTCCGGCCAGGTGCAAAAGCGCCTGGGGGGTTGCCTCCAGGGGGAACTGAACGGCCAGCGAGATCGCACCGAAATCGAAGAGCGTCAGCTCGCCGCGGGGGTTTCGAGCGGGGACAAGATCCGCCGGCAGGCGGATCCCCGACGGTTCCAGCGGAACCCGGATGGGCGCGGGACGATAGCCGATGGACTCGGGCGTCCTCTTCCGCCGCGGCAACTGGCCGAGCTCTCCCTGAAGCATCTGCCGCGCCAGCTCCAGGTTGATCTCATCGCCGATGTCGAAGGCAAACGCCAGGTGGACCACCACCGAGAGAGGGCGGGTCAGCCAGTCCCGGCCGTCGCCGGCTCGGTCCTGTTCGCGAGCAGGGTCGCAATCGAGGGAGGGAACGCTCATCGTGGCCGTTCCCGATGCGAGTGATCCTCACCGAGTGCAGAGGAGAGATCTACGGACCCGCCCGGCACCGACTCGACAACTTCCTCGACCTCGCTCGCCTCGAGCGTGGGTGACGCATCGTCGGCATGCGTGAGGTCGGACGGGTCGATCTCGACAGGCGGTGCCGGCTCATCGGCACCAGTGAGGATCTGCGGTTCATTCTCCCGCCACCAGGCCTCGGCCTGTTCCGGCGACCAACCTCCGGCATCAGCACAGGCGGCGAGGGCCCGGGCCAGGCTCTCGGCGTCCTGGTATCGATCGCTGGGGTTCTTTTCCAGGCAGCGGAGCACGACCTTCTCCAGGTCAGCCGGGACGTCGGCGCGATACTGGGAAAGGGGGACGACCGGGTCTCGTGCGTGCGCCACCATCACGGCCATGGAGTCGGAGCTGGCAAACGGCGGACGGCCCGTGAGCAGGAAATAGGCGATCCCGCCCATCGCATAGATGTCGGTGCGCGCGTCGGGTGCGTAAGTCCTGGTGACCTGCTCCGGCGCCATGTAGAGAGGCGAGCCGGTCACCATTCCCTCGCGGGTGAGCACCGGGGATTCCTCATCCTTGGTCGGTTTGACCAGCCCAAAATCGAGCAGCTTGGCCACGTCGTACCGCGCGCCCCGATACGCGGCGAAGATGTTCGGAGGCTTGAGGTCGCGATGGATCAGGCCGGCCTCATGAGCCTCGCGAAGGGCGTCGCACGCTGGCCGCAGCAGGTAGATGACCCGCGCTGGGGGCAGGGGGCCATGGCGATCGACGAGCTCTTGGAGGCTCAGCCCCGGCAGGTATTCCATGACGTAATAGAACGTGCCGTCGTCGGTGCGGCCGTAGTCGAAGACCTCGACGGTGTTCCAGTGCGACAACCGGGCCGTCGCCCGCACCTCGAGCTCGAACCGGGCCAGAACCCTGGGCTTCTGAGACAGGCTGGGACGGATCAGCTTGATCGCGCACGGCCGCTTCAGGAGTTGATGCTCAGCCAGGTAGACCTCGCCCATCCCCCCTGCCCCGAGCTTCTTCGTGAGGTGGTACTGGTTGAGCCGCCTGGCCCGGAACGCCTCGGTGCGGAACGTGTTGATCGTGTAGGTGCCGAAGATGGCGGTCACTGCGCCCAGGACCAGGTACAGGGCGTTCTCCGTGAGCTTCTCGGGCGTGCGTGCCTCCTCGGACACCGTGCGGAACGTGGCCGAGGTCAGTCCCAGGAACAGAGGAGCCACCAGTGGCACAAGCGCCATGGGCACGATGACGCAGGCCGCCCTTTTCCAGGTGTTGGGGATGAAGATCCCGTAGGTGAAGATCACGAGCAAGGTCCCGATGATGCTGCTCTTGAACAGCACCCGGAGATCGGCAGCCGTGAGTTGATCCTGGTTGATCCGCGCCTGGAGGCCCAGTGACTGGCTGGCGACGAAGAATGCCGCGATGGTCCCGAAGGTCGCCAACTCCAGGACCCGGAGCTGCCGCATCGAGGGCTGCCATCGCCCCGACAGTGCGAGGAGATTGACGATCAGCAGGAGGAAGACCCCGACGTGAAGAGAGATAAGGCCCTGGGGAACCCTGGGAAAGCAGATGTCACGAGCCAGGAAGACCCCGAACCCCAGAGCCAGAACGAGCGACGCCGCGAAGAGCCTGCGATGGAGCAGCTCCCGGGTCTCCGAGGCAAGCTCGGCGGTGTTTCCCTCGATTATCCGCCGGTCGGGCGTGAAGCTGTCGGGCAAGGGCTTCCGTGCCGGGCCGGTGACGCGGGTCGGGGCATCGGCCGTGGCGTCGGACTGGGCCATGGAAAGCTCGATGGAGAGGGGAAAGGATGCGGGCCGCGCTGAGACGCAGGTTCTTCCTCGATCACCGGGACAGATCACGAACTGGCACCGGGTGTCGTCGCGGTCGCGGCTTCGGGCACAGTTGGAAAGAAGGCAGCGACCGGGCAGGCGAAACCAGGGATCACATCCTCCCCCGTGACTTCGTCCCCTTCGTGGAGGCGGATCGACGTTCCATCGGAGTGGTAAACCTGCAAGATTCGGCATGCGGGGTTGATGACCCAGATGAGCTTTACCCCTGCCCTCAGGTAGTCCTCGACCCTTTCATCGAGATCCTTGGCAAGGTCGTTGGGGGAGATCACTTCCACCGCCAGGTCGGGGGGAATATGGGCATATCCATCGTTCAATCGCTCCACCGCAAAGCGCTCACGAAGAATGAATGAGACGTCGGCCCGGCGAATGCGACCCGGTTTCCAAGGGAAACACTGGTAGCCGACCTCCGAGTTCATCACCCAGCCCAGGTTGCGTTCGTCGCAATAATTCAGAAGAACGCGTGTAACTCGGGACGCCACAACACCCGAAAGGACAGACAACTTTCGCTCCACGAGCTCACCGTCGATCAGCTCATAGTGTTTCCCATCGGGCATCCTGAGAAGTCCTTCGGAAGTCATTTCAGTACTCGTAGGGATCTCGGGTCGGGATGAGATCTGCGTTGCGGTCGCTACCGTCGTGCTCATGAGCAGACTCCCGGCAACAGGCGGCGCATCGTTGGAGGATCAACGCGATCTACTATAGCAGCTCGTAGGATTCGCTTCAGCCCGAAGTCAGCCCCGGGCGCGCGAAGAAAGCCGGAGGCTCGTCGTGATCGATGGCCTCTGGCTCGATCTGAAGGGCTGGGCATGCGGCCGCTGAGTCGACCGCCGTGCGGCTGCTCAGAAAGAATTGGAACTGATCACTTCCCCTTCAGCCGCCGGGTGATCCATCGCTTGGGCACGACCGGATTGACCGACTTCTTGATGTAGTGAACGGGGCTCATCCGATGGACCACGCCTTCCGCGAGTCCTGTGACACGATACGCTCCCACGGACCGATATGGTGTGCACCTGAACCGAGAGGAGGGAAGGGGTTGGGGGTTTGGGGGCAGGAACTGGGGCCTCTGGTCCCTTGCCCAAGGGTTGATCTCCGATCAACCACTGACTCTCGCGGTGGATCCTCACGAGCAGGCACAAATCCGGATGAACCAGATCTCTGCTTCAGGAATCGATCGTCGTGCCCGAGATTCGGCTCACATGGCAGCTTCTCGCCTTGATGATCACATGTACGCTACATGCTGGACAGAGTGAAAGCTGGTCGATCGCGGGGGCGACGATGCTGACGATCCAGGTCACGCCGCCGGTGCGAATCAGGACCTCGGCCTCGGAGCCGTGGGGCACGATCCGCTCGACGATTCCCTCGATCAGATTCTGTGCGCTCAGGCCGGAGATCGGTCCCCGTGCCAGCAGGATCTCATCGGCCCGGATCTCCACCGTGACGGCCGTTCCCGGCTCGACGTCGAGAAAGGGCACGATGAGCAAGGGGCCCTGCTCGAGCTGCAGCCGAGTCGTGCCGTGACCCGGGGAATGGTCCTTGACGTGCGCGGGGATGGCGTTGCGAAGCCCTTCAAGATGACCGAACGAAGCCGCCCCGCTGCTGCCCAGGACATCGAGTGGAGCCCCCTCGGCGTGGACCTTGCCCTGCTCGAGGAGGAAGAGCCGCGTGCCCAGGCCGATGGCCTCGGCCGGACTGTGGGTCACGTAAAGAACCGGGATGCCCTCGGCACGCTGCACGGCCTGCAGCCGCTCGATCAGGGTCTGGCGATTCGGCAGGTCGAGCGCCGAGACCGGCTCGTCGCAGAGCAAGAGTCGCGGTCGAGGCGCCAGCGCCCGTGCCAATCCCACACGCTGCCGCTCACCGCCGGAGAGCGTCTCCGGAGTACGATCGAGCAGTTGTTGCACGCCGCAGAGCGCGGCGACCTCGCCCACGCGTGATTCCTTCTCGGCCCGTGGCTTGTCCTTCAGTCCGAAGCCAATGTTGTGCCCGACGCGGAGGTGGGGGAACAGCAGGTCGTCCTGGAAGATCATGCCGATTCGCCGCCGGCGAAGCGGTTGCCCGATGCCGCGGGACCCGTCGAAGAGTACGGCATCCCCGAGCCGGATCGATCCCGCATCGGGCCGGGAAAGTCCGGTGATCAGCCGCAGGATCGACGTCTTTCCGGATCCCGAGGGCCCGAAGATCACGCCGATCTCCGCACCCAGGCGGAGGGCGACATCGATGGTCAAGCCGGCATGGATGCGGCGGACGATCTGGACATCAAGGATCGGCGCCGCGGTACTCACCGTCTCGGCCCCCGAACCGGAAGCGTGCGCTGCACGAGCCAGAGTGCCGCGATCGAGACCAGCGAGATCCCGAGCGTCAGCCGAGCCGCTCGCGTGGGGTCACCCGCCTGCACGGCGTCGTAAATGGCCAGCGAGGCGGTCTGGGTCAATCCCGGGATGTTGCCTGCCACCATCATCGTGGCACCGAAGTCTCCAAGGGCTCGCGCGAAGGCGAGCACGGTTCCCGCGGCCAGTCCCCGCCAGGCCAGCGGCAAGGTGACTGCCCAGAATACCGAAGGCTCGTGACGGCCCAGCAATCGGGCCACGTCCTCGAGCGCCGGGTCTACCGCCTCGAAGGCCCCGCGAGCCGGCAAGAGAAAGAGGGGAAAGGCCGCAACCGCCGAGGCCACGACGGCTCCCGACCAGTGAAAGACCAGCACCACACCTAGGCCCTGCTCGAGCCATCCGCCGAGCCAGGATCTCCGCCCCAGCATCTGGAGCAAGAGATAACCCAGGACGGTCGGCGGCAGGACCAGGGGCAGAACCAGCAGACCTGCAAGCAGTCCCTTGCCTGGGAAATTGAGCCGTGCCAGGCAAAATGCGGCGGGCAGCCCGAGCACGACAATCAGGGACGTCGCCGCGGTTGCGACCTGCACCGAAAGCCAGAGCGGGCCCAGTTCCACCATGACGATCCCGATCGTTCACTCTTGAGGAAGCGCCGGTTTCACCGGCGCCGCCCCGGCGCTCGCCGCCGGCGGGGACGGCACACCGGGTTCCTCGAAGCCGCCATCCCGGAGCATCGCCTGTCCCTCCTGGCCGAGGACGAACCGCGCGAACTCCGCTGCGCGGTCGCGCTGGCGGGACCCGGCGACGATTCCCAGCGACTGGATCATGGGATCATAAAGTGCGGCGTCGACGTCCAGAATACGCACTTCGGGAACACTGGCCAGGGCACGGCTGACCAGGGCGGCCTCGGCGTCGCCGTTCTGAGCGTGAATCAGGGCTTGACGCACGGTGTCGGTCCGAACAATCTTGGGTTCCAGGCTGGACCAGAGCCCGGCGCGCTGCAGCGCCTGCCTGGCGGCCATGCCGTAGGGAGCGTAATCCGGATGGGCGATCGCGATCTTCGTGATCTCCGGCCTGCTCAGATCCGAGAGACCTCGAACCTGGTCGCTGACCCCGCGGTGAAGGCAGAGCACCAGCGATCCCCGGGCGTACGGCCGGACCGAGTCGGGCATAACTAGTCCTGTCCTGGCAAGGTCGCGGGGGAAGGACTCGTTGGCGGAGAGGAAGACATCGTAGGGCGCGCCGGCCTTGATTTGCTCCGCGAGGCGCCCGGAGGCATCGAACGTCAAGGTCGTCGCCGTCCGGGTCCTGGCCTGGAACCGCTCGGCCAGTCCGGGCAGAACCCGCTGAAGGTCGGAGGCTGCCGCGATCCGAAGCGGCTGGTCATTCGTGGACGCCGCGTGATGGCATCCGGTCGCTCCCAGCGCCGTCAGTCCGAGGAGCCAGAACATGGAGCGACAAAGGTCTCGGCGCATCGGGTCGGATCCACTCCCGAACAGTTGTCTCATGGCCCGGTCACGGTCGGGAAGGAGCATCCTACGACCTGGGTCAAGGAGGCGTCAACCGCCAGAGATTGCGGCCGGTTGCCGAATCGGGTAAGAACGATTGCATGAGAACCAGGGAACGACGCGACACGTTTGAGCCCTCACCGCCACCGTTTCGAGGGCCTGATTCTGTTCTCGAGATCCTACGGGAAAGGCCGCGCCACGGATGAAGACGGAACAGTTCTTGCAGCATCACGGAATCAAGGGCAACCCGTTCAGCGAGGAGGATGCCCAGACCGACACGGTGTTCAAGCGCCGATGTCTCTCGAGCATCCACCACCCCGCCTGGAACAAGTTCTTTGGCAGCCCCGCCGATCCCTCCACGGCGCTGGTCTTCGGTGAGAAAGGGAGCGGCAAGACCGCGCTCCGGCTCCAGGCGATGTCGGAGATCGAGGCCTACAATCAGGCCAACCCGTCGGAGCGGGTTTTCGTCATCTCGTACGACGACTTCAACCCCTACCTCGACCATTTCCGAGACGCGATCAGAGCCGGCGACACCACCACCGTCCTCAAGCGGTGGCTGCTCCAGGACCACATGGACGCGATCCTTTCGCTCGGGGTCACTCAACTGATCGACCTGCTCACCACCGAGAAGGTCGATCTCTCGGTACTCAGCCTTGACCAGCGCCGCGACCTGCTGCTCTTGGCCGCGCTCTATGATGCCTCGACCGGTGAGCCGATTGAGCGCCGCTGGAGCCGGCTCCGCCGCCGGTCGGGCTTCCGGCCACTCTGGAGCCGCCGCGACTTGCAGATCGGCTTCGGCACCACGCTCGTGGTGCTGCTCCTGATCGCCGCGTTTCCCGACTTGCGAAGCTGGAGTGTGCTGCCCTGGCTGCTGGTCCCCATTCTCGCCGGCTGGATCTACTGGGGCTGGCGGCTGCTCAGGGCCGAATGGTACGCGAGGGACATCCGCAGGGGCCTCAAAGTCCTGAGCCGAGACCCCTCGGCCCTGCGCTGGGAGCTGCTCTGGTTCAAGCCCACGGAGCTGGGGGGACAACCGCTTCCCACCGCGACCCGTGGCCTTGCCGAGGAGCGCTATGAGCTCCTACGCAAGTTTCAGGGAGTGCTGACCACGCTCGGCTATGGTGGCATCATCGTGCTGATCGACCGGGTTGATGAGCCTCAGCAGATCGAGGGCGACCCCCGCAAGATGCGGGCCCTGATCTGGCCGCTCCTGGACCACAAGTTCCTCCGCCACCCGGGAGTCGGCATCAAGCTCCTGCTCCCCATCGAGCTGGCCTATTACCTGGAAAAGGAGGACAAGGATTTCTACGACCGGGCCCGTCCCGACAAGCTGAACATGATCAAGCCCCTCCGCTGGAGCGGTCCTTCACTCTATGACCTGGCCAGCGACAGGCTCCGGGCGTGCCAGATCACTCTCTCGGACAACGGCGAGCCCGCCGGGGAGCGTAGTGCGGACTGTAACCCCCGCCTCCGCCACTTCGTGGACGACGCGATCAGCGACGAATCTCTCAAGGACGCTCTCGGGAACCTGCGGACGCCCCGCCATCTGTTCAAGTTCCTCCACCGGCTGATCGAGGAACACTGTCACCGTCACACCGAGGACCAGCCGCGGTGGACCGTGGATCACGATACGTTCCGGACTACCTTCGCTGCCTACATGCGCGATCTTGACGCGTTCGACCGGGGTTACGGGCACGGCTGATCGCGGTGAAGAACTCTGCCTCGAAGAGGGGTCAATCTGGCCGTCGAGACAGCCGACGGACGAAGCTTAGGCAGCTCGCAAGAATAATCTATCGAGTCGCTGAGCCGCTGTGGTACGTTCGCTCTCATGGACGCCTCCACCGTCGAGAGCCTCAAGGTCAAGTACGAGGCCCTCAAGCCCGTCCTCGATGAGCGCGCCTGTCGCCTCTGGGCGGCGACCGAGGCGGCGGCCATCGGCCGTGGAGGGATCACCCGGGTCGCCGAGGCCACCGGCATGACTCACGTGACCATCCGGGCCGGATTGCGGCAGTTGCGTCAACCCGGCGGCACGCCCGATCCACCCGGCATGGCCCGACGTGTCCGCCGCCCCGGCGGGGGACGGAAGCCGCTGACGCATCACGATCCTGGCCTGATGGGCGCCCTGGAGGCGTTGGTCGAGCCGTCGGCCCGTGGCGACCCCCAAGCGCCGTTGCGCTGGACCTGCAAGAGTGCCGCCAAGTTGGCCGTTGAGTTGCGCCGCCAGGGTCACACAGTCAGTCCCAGGTCGGTCAGCACTCTGCTGGGCCAGCTCGGTTACAGCCTCCAATCCAACCGCAAGACCCGGGAAGGCAGCGGCCATCCCGACCGCAACGCCCAGTTCGAGCACATCAACCGACGGGTCAAGTCGTATCAGCGGCGGGGCCAGCCGGTCGTCTCGGTGGACACCAAGAAGAAGGAACTGGTCGGCGACTTCAAGAACGGCGGACGGGAGTGGCAGCCCCAGGGTCGCCCCGAACAGGTCCGCATCCATGATTTCCTGGACCCGAAGCTGGGCAAGGCGATCCCCTACGGGGTGTACGACTTGGCGGCCGACGCCGGCTGGGTGAGCGTGGGCGTCGATCATGACACGGCCGAGTTCGCCGTCGAGACGCTGAGGCGGTGGTGGCGACACATGGGAAGCCCGATGTATCCGGGTGCGACCCAACTGCTGATCACTGCCGATGGCGGCGGCTCGAACGGGAGCCGTTGCCGTCTCTGGAAGGTGCAGTTGCAGGAGTTGGCCGATGAGACCGGCCTGCGGATCACGGTGTGCCACTTCCCGCCGGGGACGAGCAAGTGGAATCAGATCGAACACCGGATGTTCTGCCACATCACGCAGAACTGGCGGGGCCGCCCGCTGGTCGATCATGAGGTGGTAGTGAACTTGATCGGAAGTACGACGACCGAGACGGGCCTGGAGATCCGGGCGGAATTAGACCGGAGTGCCTATCCGATCGGCCAAGAGGTCACGAACCAGCAGATGGAGAGTCTCTCAATCGAGCGGGAGAGCTTCCATGGGGACTGGAACTACACCATACGGCCCAGGGCCGGAAATAGATAGATTATTCTTGCCAGCCCCCTTAGTACCCCGAAGGAAAGCACTGCGGCGGTAACGACGACAAGGCCCGATGGCTCAGGGACCACGCTCAGGACGGCGATCCCGTAATCGAAGAATGGCGCGGCGTCGTTGGTCAGGAAGGCCATGTCCATGGTCAGAGTATCGTTGAACAGGAAAGGTGTCAAACAGGAAAAGGTGTCGGGAACCTTTGACAGAGGTGGAACCTGAGTCAGGAACCGTTGGCAAGGTAATCGGGAGGGAAAAAGGTGTCCGAGTGACCCAACCATTGTCAAGACCTGACACCTTTTCCCCCCTGACACGAATGGCACTCGGATTTCCATTACGCAGCCTGTAGTAAGCGGTTGCGCGCCTGACGTCGTGGTTCCATCAAGAACTTTTGAGGTTTGGGTCGACGCTTGTTGGCACGGGGCTCGACCCGTCCGAATCGGTCTCCCACACGGTGGTGCGCGATCGCCTTCAACATCTCCGTCATCAGGCGGTTCCGCTCGCACGGGCTCGCTCGTCGCAACGCATCCTGGAACGCGGTCATCGTCTGCAGCGCCCCCTTGAAGCTCAACTCGCGCGGCCGCAGCTCGTGCGCCTCGGCCGCCTTTGCCATCACGCCTCGGATCACATTGTAAGCCAATAAATGCATCCAGATCTCCTTCTTCACCATTTCCGGCGACAGACAACGCAGGACGTCCATCTGCCTCACGTCCTTGATCGACCGTAAATCAAGTTCTCTGTTCCAGCGTTGAAGGAATAGGTCGGCCAGTTCCTCCTGGGTGTACTTCTCCGCGTCGAGCATGGTTGTCACCAGCACCAGCTCGTTGACCCGGAAGCCGGGCTGCTGAACCTGGAATCGACGCTCACGGACCTTCAGGTCGTTGGGAATCTGAGCAGAGGTTTCCTCGTCCATCCATTCGGGCCGCTCCGGCTTGGTCCAGGTGACGACATGATCCTCGCTGCCCAGCCTCCGACCCCGGCGGAAATCGACCTGGCGACGCTGGTGCATCCGGAACAGAGCGTCGACCTCCCGCCGAATCAGCGCCGCGAGCATGAAAAACGAGGCGAAACAGCGGTCCCCAAGCACGATCTCGCCGGGCTCCAGGCCATCCAGCAGGGTGCGGAAGAGGGCCGTCTCGCCCGTCTCCTTCCCCGTGTACGGACCCAAGGCCAGGTCGCGAACCACCCCGGTGGCCAGCGAAATGATCGCCACCAGCCGTGCCACCGGGAATCCCAGTCCGATACCCTGGGTCGTCGACTGAGGGAAGACTTGCTGGTTCTTCCTCATGTCGGGCATCGAGGTGGTACTACCGTCGATTATCGAGACCTTGCGTTCCTTCCAGAGCCACTCGTGGCTGGTGCTTGCTTCGATCCGCTGAGCGGTCAGATGAACCAGGCGGACGATGATTCCCAGAGGGAGCCGCTGTCGGGCATCGCCGTAGCTGTTGGTCTCCGGCGAGCAAGGCTTGCGGTGGTTGATCGTCAGCCAGACGATCAGCCGCGCAACGGCGGCGCGACACGAATGGTCGGGGTCGAGGACTTGGGAGAGGAACAGGCAGAGGGTCACCAGCGGAGTGTCGATCCGCTCGTTGAAACTGACGCCTTCGGCGGCCAATGCCGAGTTGACCGTCTCGGCATCGAGCAATTCGTGAAAGGGGAGGACGTCGGATTCGTGGAGCGACTTGACCTTCTCAGAAATCCACCTTCGTGTAGCCTGGGGCATTGTCGGCCTCCTTGCCGGACGGGGCTTGGATCGTGTAGTCACCAAATCCTTGTCCCAAGGAGGACGACATTTGTCTATCCCAAGTAAGGCACTCGACTTACGAAGTTCCGAGTGCCACTCGTTCCTGACACCTTTTCTGCCCCCTTGACTCCTTTTCTGCCCCGGCGATGCGGATTGTCCCGATGTCGAGTTTCCGTCGCTAACCTGGTCCTACGATGCTGGCAGTTACGATGCTCCGAAGGGCTTCGGCTCGCTCCGTTCGCGGTCTCTCTTGACGGAATCTCGACTCTGGGCCAGGATTCCGGCACTCGGAAGGGTTCGACAAGAAAAGGGTTGTCAGGAGCGGCCTTGTCCTGGCCGCCGGCTCTTCTCTGCGCCATGGAAGGCGGTACAAGCCCATGTCACCTCAGGATAATGTCGCAATCGCCGACCTCCCGGCCCGGGGAGCCCCGAACAGGTCAACCCGGGAGGCCCTCTGGCTTGGCGAGGGGCAACTTCAAGCCGGAGACTTCCATCGCGCCGAGCAGGCGTTCCGCCAGATTCTCCAACGTGAGCCGTGGTGTGCCGAGGCCTGGTTCTTCCTGGGCTTGCTCGGCCAGAAGCGCAACGACCTGGTTGGGGCAGTGGAGCGCTACGAGCACGCGCTTTGCCTTGCCCCGGACCTCGCCGAGGCCCACAACAACCTGGGCGTCGTGCTTCAGGACCAGGGCAAGCTCCACGAAGCCGAAGAACGCTTCCGCGAGGCCATCCGGCTCATGCCGGACTATCCCGAGGCTCACAACAACCTGGGCAATGCTCTCCAGGACCAGGGGCGGTTCGCGGAGGCGGTTCCCGCCTATCACCGGGCGCTACACTTCCAGCCCGGCTACGTCGACGCCCTCAAGCACCTGGGCAATGCCCTGCGGGCGCTGGGGCGGCTGCCGGAAGCAATCGAATGCTACAACGAAGGGCTTCGCCTCGACCCCGACCACGTGCTGTTGCATACGGCGCGGGCCATGGTGTGGATCCAGATGGGCGATCTGGTGCAGGGCTTTGCCGAGTGTGAATGGCGGCTCCGAGGGCAGGACCTGCCGATCCACCGGTTTACCCAGCCGGTCTGGGACGGCATGCCGCTCGACGGCCGGACGATCCTGATCTGCACCGAGCAGGGGCTGGGCGACACCCTCCAGTTCATCCGCTATGCGACCCGGGCTGCCGATCGCGGCGGCCGCGTGGTGGTGGCCTGCCCGCCCATCCTGGCCCGGATCCTGGGGAGTTGCCCCGGCGTGGACGAGGTGGTCAGCGAGGGAAGCTCGCTGCCGCAATTCGACTGCTATGCTCCCGTCATGAGCCTGGCGCACATCCTGGGCACGACCCTGGGAACGATCCCGGCCGAGGTTCCCTATCTTGCCGCCAAGCCCGCGTGCGTGGAACGGTGGCGGGCCGAGCTCGGAGGAGTTCGAGAGCTGAAGATCGGGGTCGTCTGGCAGGGCAACCCCATCCACAACAGGGACCGGGAACGCTCGTTCCGGCTGGCTCAGCTCGAGCCCGTGGCGCGGGTGCCCGGCGTGCGCCTGTTCAGCCTCCAGAAGAACTTCGGCCTCGACCAGCTCGAAACGCTCCCGGACGGCTTCTCCGTGACCGATCTGGGCCGCCGCATCAACGACTTGGCGGAGACGGCGGCAGTGATGAAGAACCTCGACCTGGTGATCTCGGCCGACAGCTCGCCCGCCCATCTCGCGGGCGCCCTGGCCGTCCCCGTCTGGATGGTCCTCCCGTCCGTCTGCGACTGGCGCTGGATGACGAACCGCGAGGACACACCCTGGTACCCCACCATGCGCCTCTTCCGCCAGCGGCGGTTCGGTGACTGGGACGGAGGTGTTCGATCGCGTCGCACGCGAGCTGGCCGCGCTTCTTCAATCGGGAACGCTGCCTGGGAGCCAGGTGAGACCATGATCCAGAACTCCCTCTCACTTGCTGGAGCCTATCTGCAAGCGGGCGACTGGCCGCGGGCCGAGCTCGCTTGCCGGCAGGTACTGGCCGTCGATCCCTCGGTCGGCGATGCCTGGTTCATCCTCGGTGTCGCAAGCCAGATCCTCGGCAAGATCCACGAGTCGGTGGGCTGTTATCGTAACGCCGTGCAGCTCGTGCCCTACAATGCCGAGGCATGGAACAACCTGGGCGCGTCGTACTCGTCACTCCGCCGGCCCGAGGAGGCGGAGGCCTGCATCCGCCAGGCGCTCCGGCTGGCGCCCGACTACGCCCAGGCGCACAACAATCTGGGCAACGCGCTTCAGGCTCAGGGAAAGCACGACGAGGCGATAACCTGCTATCGTCGGGCGCTGCACTTCAAGCCCGACTATCATGCGGCCTACGACCATCTCGGGCTGGTGCTCCATGCGCAGGGGAGGCTGGCCGAGGCGGTGGACTGCTACGGCCAGGCGCTCCGGCTGGCACCCGAGTATGCCGTGGCTCACATGAACCGGGCACTGGCCTGGCTCCAGATGGGCGACTTCGCCCGGGGCTGGGTCGAGTACGAGTGGCGGTGGAGGTGCCCCGAGCACCCGGTTCCCGACCTCGCAGCGCCGGTCTGGGACGGCACGCCGCTCGACGGCCGGACGATCCTGCTTCGCGCCGAGCAAGGGCTGGGCGACACCCTCCAGTTCATCCGCTATGCCCGGCTGGTCGAGCACCAGGGAGGACGCGTGGTCGTGAGCTGTCCAGGCTCTCTCGCCCGGCTCCTCGCACGCACTCCTGGTGTCGATCGGGTCGTTCCCGAGGAGCCGCCTGACTTCGAGTTTGCCTGTCATGCCCCGCTGATGAGCTTGCCCCGGATCCTCGGAACCACGCTCCAGACCATTCCCGCCGAGGTTCCCTACATCTCCCCCGATCCTGCGCTCTCCCTCCACTGGCGCGAGGAGCTCGAAGCGATCGATGGCCTCAAGGTCGGAATCGCCTGGCAGGGGAATCCGGATCACAAGAAGGACCGCCTCCGCTCGTTCAAGCTCGATCGGTTCGAACCCCTGGCGCGAATTCCCGGCGTCCGACTCTTCAATCTTCAGAAAGGCTTCGGGTCCGAGCAGCTCGAGAAAGCCTCTGGCCGCTTGCCGATCACCGATCTGGGCCCGCGGCTGGACGACTTCATGGACACCGCGGCGGTGGTCGCCAACCTTGATCTGCTCATCCTTCCCGACACGGCGCTGGCCCACCTGGCCGGCGCCCTGGGAGTTCCGGCCTGGGTGGCGCTGCCGTTCGCATCCGACTGGCGCTGGCTGCTCGCGCGCGAGGACACTCCCTGGTATCCCACCATGCGCCTCTTCCGCCAGGCCCGCTGGGGCGACTGGGACGATGTCTTTGGGCGCATCGAGCGTGATCTGACGTGCCTCGCTGAGACGCGGTGATCCCCGTCCTCAAGTTGCCGCCCCCGCTGATCCGGCGTCCGAACCACCTCGATTTCCTCAGCCCCTGTTGCGATTGCGGTTGATCGGCCGATTCGAGAAGCACCTTCCCGCCCCGTCAGGATCGTCCCGGGGTTCGGCAGCGTGTTGGCGCACGACGATTTCGATCTTACGATGACAATAGGTAGGTAGGTTGGCCGGGGGGACCTTCGGGCTTTCCAGGGAGGGTCGAGGTGGCTTGGTGTGGTCGCGAAGCCTCCCTTGTGAACCGTTTCTCCCCCGGGCTGATCGGACCTGGCTGGCACACGATCAAGAGGCGCCGCCTGGCATGGATTCCCGTCCCATTTCCGCGGATACTCCAGAAGGACCGTCCCCGTGCGACAACTCCAGATCGGCTCGATGGGTTCTCCCTTCCGGATACCTTTACCTTCCCCCCCTCCTCGAGACCGGCGAGAATTTACGCCCACCGGAGGGTTCGGGTGCTCATGATGGGGGTTCTGGGCGGGCTGTTCACCACGATGAACCTCGCCGCGCAGACGTGCCTGCTCCCGCTCCCGCGTCCGGGGCAGCCGCGGCTAAGCCCGGCGCGGCCGGGGCCACGCCGCTGGCACGATTTGTCCCCAGGGATCGCCTGATCCTCTACCTGGCTTTTGACGGGCTGGACGCTCATGCCGAGGCCTGGCAGAAGACCGCGGCGTACAAGATGCTCAACACGACGCCGCTGGGCGTCATGCTTGAAGAGGTCGCCGCACAGCTCCTCGACAAGCTGCTGAGCAACGCGCCGAACCGGAAGCTCACCGGAGCCGAGCTCGTCACCCTGATCGAGACCGCGACGAAGAAGGGCTGGCTGCTGGCCATCCATGGGACGCCCAAGCCGGAGAGTCCGCTCAGGGGAACGCTCGTGCTCCGGGGGATGGCCGCCAAGGAGGTAAGGTCGCTCTCGAGCCGGCTGATGGGGATGATGATGGGAACGGACAAGCCCAAGATCGAACGGAGGGCGGGGCGCGTGCTGGTCGTCCTCTCCAGCGATACGCGCCCGTCGTCCGGCGTCTGGTGGCCGGAAAAGGATGACCTGGTGCTGGGCCTGACGGACGGATCGGAGGCCGATTCCGTGATCGCCGCGCTCGACGGCAAGACGCCCTCGGCCGCCGACCACGCCGTGCTGAACGAGCTCTCCAGGCCCGAGGGATCGTTCGTGCCGCTGATGACGGCCTTGCTCGATCCGTCCGCGGTCCCCACCGAGCCCAGGACCAAGATGGCGGAGTTCTTCGATCAGCTCAAGACCGCGACGGGTCTGACCCGGCTGGACTATCGCTGGGGTTTTGACGACGACGCGCTCATGAGCGTGACCCGTCTGGTGGCTCCCGCGCCCGCAAGCCGGCGCTGGCAATCTTCGATCAGCCAGGGCTCGACACGAAGCAGCTCATTCCGCTGCCCGAGGGAGTGGACTCGTTCGTGCTGATGTCTGTGTCTCCGGCGAAGGTTCTCGACGCGCTGGCCCAGATCGGGCCTCCCGGCCAGACGAGGGCCAAGATCGACGAGGTGATGGAGAAGCTCAAGGCGCAGGGCCGGATGGATTTTGAGAAGGAGTTTCTCGGCAACCTGGGCCCGAAGATGGCGCTCTATCTGGCGCCCGGTCGATCGGCCGCGACCACGGACGAGACGCCGGAAGGGGCGGTCAAGGCTGGGTCGATCGACCCGATGGCCATGTTCTCCTCGCTCCAGTCCGCCCTACCCAAGCCGACCTTGGTCGCCGAGCTTCGCGATCCTGTCGGCTTTGGCAAGGCGCTCGACGTGCTGATGATCACGGTGAACAAGGAGCTGAAGGCCCAGGCCATCGAGAAAGCCGCACAGGAGGGCGCGGCTGAGGAGGCCGGCGCGGCGGCCGGAGGCTCACCCGGGCGGCCGCAGGCGGCTGGGCCGGGGCGGGGGCATCCAGGGAGAGGTCCGGGCGGCGACGTTGCCGGCGGCGAGAGGGCCGCCCGCAAGCGCAACCCCAAGGAAACTCCGGCGCCCGAATTCCGGCTGATGCCCGGCACGGTGAAAACCTACATGCTCTTCGTCCCCACGGAGTCTCCCCTGAAGCTCGGGCCGCCAGGGGTGCATCCGACACTCCGGATCGAGGGCAAGTACCTCGCGGTCTCATCGACCTCCGAAGCCGCTCGCGTCGCGCTCGAGACCATCAAGAAGAAGGGGTGGAAGCCCTCGGCGGAGATCGAGCAAGCCGTTTCCCACATTCCCTCCAACCCGATCTTCGTCGCGGTAGGCGACCCGAGAGAGACCGTCCCGAGCCTGCTGGCCAGCCTGCCGGGAACGCTTCAAACCCAGATCAACACCATCATCGCGATGTCGGCCGCAGGGCCTGGAGGAGCGATGGCAGGCGCTCCGGGAGCCGGACCACAAGGTTTCCGTCCCGGCGGGGCGTCGGCACCTGTCGCGGCCGGACCTGGCGGTCTCGGAATGGCGCCCGGAGGACCTGGGGGCCGCCGGGGCGGACGGCCCGGGATGAACAGCGATCGATCGGGCGGAGGCGCCGCGGCCCCAGGCCGGTTATCCGGGTTCCGGCGGAGGACCGCCGGCCGGCTATCCAGGAATGCCAGGCATGCCTACGGGCGCAGGCTACCCGGGTGCCCCGGGGGCCCAGGGCCCGAGTGGCTCGGCCTCCGCGGAAGCCGCCATGATCCAGCTCAAGGTGGATGCCGCCAAGCTGCCCAAGGCCGAAGACCTCAAAGCTTTGATGTTCCCCGGCACGATGGCCGTGACGGTGGATGACCAGGCGATCCGGCTGGTGTCGCGGGAATCCTTCCCCAATGTCGTGAGCGGGATCAGCATGGGCGCCGTGGGCGGCGCGCTGCTGGCGCCGGCCATCAAGGCGGCCCGCGCCCGAGCCGCTGAGGTTGCCGCCGCGAACGCCGCGGCCGCGGGCCAGCCCGCTCCCGGTGGCTTCCCGGGGACTGCCCAGCCCGGCTTGCCGGGCACTGCCCAGCGCCCCGCTGCAGGCCGGGCTCCGACCCCAGGACCTGGCGCCCCAGCGGCACCAGGATCGGCCCCTGTCGGCGCCGGCTCCCGCCCCGGAGGACGCGGCCAAGGTAGCGGATCCCCTCCGCCCGGTTGAGAAAGAAATCGCGCCGTGCTACCGGAATTCGATCGAAGCCAACAACACGTCAAGCTTCATTCGCGGAACGCGGGCTCTCGTTGCCGCCCACTGGTTGCACGCAGGGCGAGCCCGGGCAGCCGGGTTGTTGTCATGGGGTCGAGCCTCGCAACGAAGTCCCTTCGATCGATCCTCCCGCCGGCCGGGGATCGATCTTCTTGACGCGGCTTGCCCGCAACCCGAGCCGGCCTGAAATCGGAATTGTCCGCCAACCGCAATCACCTTGTGTCGGAGACCACGCGATGGAAATCGTCAGTGAAGTGACCGCACATCTGGAGAACAAGCCAGGACGACTGGCGAAGATCTGCTCCGCGCTGGCCCAGGAAAAGGTGGACATCCGCGCCATCACCGTGATGGAGGCTGATGGACCCAGCGTGCTCCGCTTCGTCACCACCGACATCGAGCTGACCAAGAAGGTCCTCACGTCCCTGGGCACCGAGTTCCGGCTCACGGAGGTCCTCGCCGTCGGCCTCGAGAACCGCACCGGCGCCCTGTCCAAGGTCCTGGAGAAGCTTGCTGAAGAGCATATCAATATCGATTATGCCTATGCCTCTACGGCGTCGAGCCAGGGCAAGTCGCTGGGAATCTTCCATACCAACAACACCAAGCGGGCGCTCCAGATTCTGGGGGAATCTGCTGCCAACAGCGGCGAGAAGGCGGGGGGCGCCGGCCGCTCCACTCGCGCTAGGGCAGCCGCCGGAAATCGACCCGCCGGACAGCGTCGTGAAGACCCTCGCTCCTGACCCTCCTCGCGATCGACGATTCGTCGGCGCGGCCCACCCAACCTGAGCCTTCAGCCGTGGCCAAGAAGAAGAAAGTCCGCGTCGCACTCAACAAGAACCGCCAGAAGCGGACTCGGGCCAACGACCTGACACGTTCCTACGAGGGCGAAGGGCAGGAGCGGGGGCCGGCGGAATCGGCTTCCTCCGAGCGGGTGCGTCCCCGGGGCGAACTTTCCCGGCATCGCACGATCGTCGAGGAGGTCGGGAACGAGACGGCCCGGCAAGGAAGCGAGGCCCCCCCCGAGGCAGCCACGCGGCGAGCCGTCGATGCGTCGACCTGCCTTCCGGGCCGCGTGATCCGGATTCACGGCTTGCTCTCCATCGTCCAGACCGACGACGGCCAGACCTTTCCCTGCCACGTGCGGCGGCTTCTCAAGAGCCTTGCCATCGAGGGTCGAAATGTGGTCACCGTGGGAGACCGGGTCTGGTTCCGGCCGGCGGGGACCGGCGGCTCCGAGGGACTGATCGAGAAGGTCGAGGCGCGCCAGGGAGTCATCACGCGCGGGTACCGTCATCGCCAGCACATCCTCGCCGCCAACGTCGACACCGTGCTGATCGTCTCGGCTCTGGCCGAGCCTGGCCTGAAGCTCAGCCTGATCGACCGCTACCTGCTCGCATCCGAGATCGGCGGCGTTCGCCCGGTCATCGTGCTCAACAAGGCCGACCTTGTGGACCTGGCTCTTTACCAGTGGGTCGTGGGGCTCTATGCGCAGCTGGGCTACGAGACCATCGTGACCTCGGCCAGTGACGGTCGTGGCATCGATCGGCTTCGCCAGTCTGCTGGAGAAGGGCGTCACCGCGGTCTCGGGACAGAGCGGTGTTGGCAAGAGCTCGCTGCTCAACGTGATCCAGCCCGGACTGAACCTGAAGGTGCGCGAGGTCTCGGACTGGACGTCCAAGGGAAAGCACACCACCACAACCGCGGAGCTGATCCGGCTCGAACAGGGCGGATACGTCGTCGATACGCCCGGACTCCGTCAATTCGAGCTCTGGGGAGTGATTCCCGGAGAGCTCGGGGGCCATTTTGTCGAGTTCCGCCCCTACATCCCTCAGTGCCGGTTCCCTGACTGCTCGCACACTCACGAGACTCGCTGCGCGGTCAAGGACGCCGTTCACTGGGGCCAGATCCACCTGGGTCGGTACGAGAGCTACCTGAAGCTCTTCTACAAGAAACCGCTCGAGGGTGAATGATCCGGCAGGGCACCCGTGATCTCGAGATTGCAGGTCTCCTCCCATGGCTCGATCCTGATCGAAGGATTTCCCCGCGCTCCGGCGAGAATCAGGGCTGATCAGCAACTAGTGGATTTGCGAAACCACCTCCTGCCAGGCTAGTCGTCGGGTTACTCGCGCCAATTATGCTCAGATGACAATATTACAGTTGCGTTTTCCTGCGTTGCGTCAAAATGGCAGTGTTTCGGTCGAGAGGGGCCGCTTGTGGGCCGTCGTCCAGCGAGACGATGATCAACGCGATGAGTTGCGGGGAATCAAGGACGGAGTGCTGGGCGAGATGAACCATGAAAATCCTGGCGATCAGCGATCTCCACGGAGACTTTCGACTGGCGAGAAAGGCCTGCGGCGAGCTTCGCCCCGACCTGCTCCTCTGCTGTGGTGACTGGGGAGATGCCGGCCTCGTTCAAGAAAAGGCGTTCGCGGAGTTCCTTGCGCTCTGCCCCGTTCTGACGGTGTTCGGCAATCACGATTCCCTGGAGCTTCTGGCATCCTTGAACAACCAGGATGGCTCTCCCGTCCTGCTCGCGCAGGGCGAGGTCCGGGTCTTCAACAACCTTCGAGTGGCCGGAATCAGCGGGATCTGGGCCAAGTCTCACCGGCTGCCGCATTACGTGACCGATACCGATGTGAGGGAATGGTCGAGTCAGATCGCCCGCCAGGGACCGATCGACGTTCTGCTGACCCATGGTTGCCCGGTCGGCCTGGCCGATCTGACACCCACGGGTCGTCACGGCGGCCAGCGCTGTTTTCTGGACGCGTTCCGGACGGTCGCCCCTCAAATTCACCTCTGCGGACACCTCCACGTGGCCCAGGAACGACGTGCTCAAGGATGGCCGCAAGGTCATCAACGTGGGCGCCACCCCGGAGGGATCCGTGGCCGTCCTGACGATCGACCCGGCCACCCGCGCGTTCTCGTCGCGCCTGGACTCGGTTCGAGACGATCCGAGGTCGTCCTGAACGGAACGGCTCGATCCCCGCAGGGCAATATTCCGGCTTGCCGTGTCGGGTGGCTGTGGTGGAGCATGGCGACATCACAGGAGGGCCTTCGCGCCGGCCAAAGCCTCAGTCCCTGGGGCATGCTGCCCCAGCCACCCACCTGGCGATTGGCTTCGATCGTCACCCTGCAAGCGAAGCCAATTCGATCTGAAGACCACTGGCAGTTGGGACTTGCGTCCAGAGAAAAATTGGCTTCGATCGCGCGCTTCCAGAGCAATTTGGAAGCGACTGCGAGGGTTTCCCCACCCCCTCCGATCACGCTGCCGCCACGCCGAGCTGGCGAACCGGAGGCTCTGAACCGTTAACCGAATTGACAAAGACCAATGAGCGCGCGGAGCGCCTGATACTGAGTTTGCACCACGTTTGCCGGCTCTGCGAACGACCAGCACGGATTTTCGCGCTCCTGCGATCGTTACAATCGGACCTGGCCCGGACCGGCCAACACCGAGTGCAAGAAATGGCGCTTCTTTCGAAGGACGACCCATTGACCCCGCTTTCGGCAAGCGGGATAATAAATGGATAGAAGTGATGCTCACCGGCTCAGGACGGGCTGGCGAGCTGAGCCACGGCGGCCTCGCGGTACTTCGAGCGCCGGTGGGGCCGTTTGCGTGAAGGGCAACCGTCCCGCCTCGGAACGACGAGGACTGATCGACTCAGGGATGAACCACTCCTCTCCGCCTGCTCCGGCGTGGGGAGGAAGGCCGACGCCGGCCTCGCGACGGAGAGTGATCTTCGCAGCGTTGCGAGTCATTGACATCTGGGAAGATTCGGAACGAACAACTCTCGCGTTCTTCGTCCGTCCCGTCCGGTTTGGCGACCTGGCTTGGCCTGGCCTGCTCGGATGGGCCAGTGACGGAGACGCCCCTTGCTCGGCCCTCCACACCCTGAGCCCCTGGCACCGCTCCGCGGAGCTGGGCGCACCGTGCACAGGACCGGAAAGAGAGGGCAACTCATGTTGGGCTGCATCCAGCGATTGCGACCCTGTTCGGCCGACATGGGACACGCGTCTCGGCCAACAAGCGGGCAGCGCATCACCGATCGCGTCGAGCCTGGAGGGTGGAATACCTGGAAGGGCGGACGCTGCTCTCGCAGTTCACCGTGACCAACCTGAACGACAGCGGCGCCGGCTCGCTGCGGCAGGCGATCATCGACTCCAACACCACGCCCGGTGACGATACCATCAGCCTTCGGCGTCACCGGCACCATCAAGCTGGCCAGCGTCCTCCCCGATCTGAGCACGAACATTGACATCGAGGGCCCCGGCGCCGACTGCTGACCGTGCGGCGGGACACCGGCGGCGACTCCGCGTCTTCACGGTGGACAGCGGCGCGACGGTCACCTCTCCGGCCTGACGATCAGTGGGGGGTCACTTTATGACCTCTACGGCGCCGGCATTGAGAACACCGGCACGCTCACGCTGAACAACGCCATCGTCAGCGGCAACGTGACTCTCAGTGCTGGCGGCGGCATCGACAACAGGGGCACGCTCACGCTGAACAACTCGACCGTCAGCGGCAACTCGGGCGGCCTGGGCGGCGGCATTAACAACACCGGCACGCTCACGCTGATCAACTCGACTGTCAGTGGCAACAAGGCAGTGCCTGTGATGGCCAGACCTTCGGCGGCGGCATTCTCAACCAGGGCACGGCGACGGTCACCAACTCCACCGTCAGCGGCAACAGCGCACTATGCCGTGATCGGTGGGGGCATTTGCAACTTCGGCACGGCGACGGTCACCAACTCCACCATCAGCGGCAACTCGGCCGGCGCGGGGCTGCGGAGGCATTGATAACGCAAACGGAGATACGCTCTATGCCCGCAACACCATCCTCTCCGGCAATTCCGGCGAGGACGGCAGCACCGCCCGCGACTTCGCCGGCACTCTCGACTCCCTGGGCTACAACCTGATCGGCAACGGCGAGCGGCGGCACGCGGGTTCGACCCCGACTGGTCGACCGGCTCGAACGTCGATCCGCTGCTCGGCCCGCTGCAGGACAACGGCGGACCGACGTTCACCTGGCCCTGCTTGCCCGGCAGCCCGGCCATCGACGCCGGCGACAACACCGCGCCCCGGCACCACCGACCAGCGGGCGCCTCGGCCGGATCGTCAATGGCACGATGGACATCGGGGCGTACGAGTTCCAGGGCCAGCCGGTCACGGCGAGCACGACGACCAGCCTGACCTCCTCGGCCAACCCGTCGGTCTACGGCCAGTCGGTGACCTTCACGGCCACCGTGACGTCAGCCCCGGCGCCGGCACACCCACCGGCACGGTGACCTTCAAGGACGGGACGACCATCCTGGGCACCGGCACGCTCGACGCAGCGGCATGGCCACCTTCAGCACCGCGTCGCTGGGCGCGGGCACCCACTCGATCACCGCCGTCTACGGCGGCGACACCAACTTCACGCCAGCACCTCCACGGCGCTGACCCAGATGGTCAACCAGGCGAGCACGACGACCACGCTGACCTCCTCGGTCAACCCCTCGGTCTACGGCCAGTCGGTGACCTTCACGGCCACGGTGCGGCGGTCAGCCCGGGCGCCGGGACACCGACCGGCACGGTGACCTTCAAGGACGGCGCGACCATCCTGGGCACCGGCACGCTCACCGGCCTGGCCAGCTGACTCGGCCGAGCCTTCAGCCACCCGCCGCGCTGGCGCGTCGGCACGCACTCGATCACCGCCGTCTACGGCGGCGACACCAACTTCAGCGGCAGCACCTCGACGGCGCTGAGCCAGACGGTCAACCAGGAGAGCACGACGACCACGCCTGACCTCCTCGGCCAACCCCTCGGTCTACGGCCAGTCGGTGACGTTCACGGCGACCGTGACCGCGGTCAGCCCGGGCGCCGGGACACCGACCGGCACGGTGACCTTCAAGGACGGGGCGACCATCCTGGGCACCGGGACGCTCGACGCCAGCGGCGATAGCGACCTTCACCACCTCGTCGCTGGCGCGTAGGCACCCACTCGATCACCGCCGTCTATAGCGGCGACGCACAACTACAACGAGAGCACCGCCCCGGCGCTGAGCCAGAGGGTCAACAAGGCGAGCACGACGACCGTGCTGAGCATCGTCGGTCAACCGCCACGGTGACGCTGGACAAGGTGACGTTCGTCGGCGACCGGTCACCGCGGTCGGCCAGGGCGGTGGGAACCTTCGAGCGACAAGGTGACCTTACCAAGGCACAAGACGGACCACTTGAGCACCGGTAGGCGCTCTTCGCCCACCGCGGCTGGGTAAGGTGCCAGGACGCACCGATCACCGTCGTCTAAGCGTCGGAAATGCCGTCAATTATCGCGTTACCAGGAGCACCACCATAGTACAGATCGGCGAGCACCTCGGCGAAGGCTGATGCCGCCAGAGACGGTCAACGCGTAGCTGGCACTTGGGTTTATAGTCGTGGTGAGCTGGCGGAAGGCCATTGCTACTTCGGCCGCCTACCCTCGGAGACTGGACGTGAGAGTTGCCCCCAAACACGAGGTGAGAGTTCCGGGCCGGGTCGCCCCAGGGATTACTCCCTGGAGTTCCCACAGATCCGGACGTGCACGTCAAACGCATCCGGTTCGTCACGTTGTGGAGTCGCTGTCCCTCACACGACTGGGTGGTTTCGCGGTGACACGCTGGTGAGGCACGATGTCTTCGGCGTGGTTCCAACTCCCCGTCCACAACGCGGCACCCCCTTCGCTCCACGGGGTCCGGGAGGGCCGTTCCCCCGCTTCAACACTACTATGGGGCGCTGCGACCCCTTGCCGTTCATTTCGCCGCACTTCGTTTCCTTCGCTTGGCGATACCATCGTTTCGTCCCTCGTTCGTCCCCGTCGGCCTCGGACGTGGGCCGCGGATCCACCTGGAGTTGGTAAGCCGGGTCTCCGACCGGCATGACGATGGAAACGGCAAGTCCTCCCAAGTTCCCGGGGAACCCCATGATCATTCGCCATGTTCCTCCGACCCCGGTGTGACCTGGCACGCTGGTGGGTCCAAGTGTCGCTAATGCCTGGCACGGCCCCCGCGAGTGTCCAAGACGAGGGCTCACAACTACGGTAATTTCGGGGCTCAATCACACAGCGTTTGACCTCACTGTCTACGCTTCGCGGTGACGGTCACCCGTCCCCACGCAAGACTCGCTTCCGGCTGCTGGCCCGGCTTTGCCGGACGGGACTGATTACCCGCAGGGTTCCGATGAAAGGTTTCACATTTACGATTCTCCTTTCCCGAGCTTCTTGGCGCAAGGACACCATACCTAATTCTTCGGTCAGAGTTCCGGAGTCAAGAGTTCCGGGCCGGGTCGCCCCAGGGATTACTCCCTGGAGCTCCCACAGATCCGGACGTGCGCGTCAAACGCATCCGGTTCGTCACGTTGTGGAGTCGCTGTCCCTCACACGACTGGGTGGTTTCGCGGTGACACGCTGGTGAGGCACGATGTCTTCGGCGTGGTTCCAACTCCCCGTCCACAACGCGGCACCCCCTTCGCTCCACGGGGTCCGGGAGGGCCGTTCCCCCGCTTCAACACTACTATGGGGCGCTGCGACCCCTTGCCGTTCATTTCGCCGCACTTCGTTTCCTTCGCTTGGCGATACCATCGTTTCGTCCCTCGTTCGTCCCCGTCGGCCTCGGACGTGGGCCGCGGATCCACCTGGAGTTGGTAAGCCGGGTCTCCGACCGGCATGACGATGGAAACGGCAAGTCCTCCCAAGTTCCCGGGGAACCCCATGATCATTCGCCATGTTCCTCCGACCCCGGTGTGACCTGGCACGCTGGTGGGTCCAAGTGTCGCTAATGCCTGGCACGGCCCCCGCGAGTGTCCAAGACGAGGGCTCACAACTACGGTAATTTCGGGGCTCAATCACACAGCGTTTGACCTCACTGTCTACGCTTCGCGGTGACGGTCACCCGTCCCCACGCAAGACTCGCTTCCGGCTGCTGGCCCGGCTTTGCCGGACGGGACTGATTACCCGCAGGGTTCCGATGAAAGGTTTCACATTTACGATTCTCCTTTCCCGAGCTTCTTGGCGCAAGGACACCATACTCAATTTCCGCGAGGTGCCCGGTATCTGGCTCGGTTTTCGTCGCCTTGAGCAGTATAGGACCAAGTCCGTCGGCTGTCTCGACGGCCGGATTGACCCCTCTTCGAGGCAGAGTTCTTCACCGCGATCAGCCGTGCCCGTAACCCCGGTCGAACGCGTCGAGATCGCGCATGTAGGCAGCGAAGGTGGTCCGGAACGTATCGTGATCCACGGTCCACCGCGGCTGGTCCTCGGTGTGACGGTGACAGTGTTCCTCGATCAGCCGGTGGAGGAACTTGAACAGATGGCGGGGCGTTCGGAGGTTCCCGAGAGCGTCCTTCAGAGATTCGTCGCTGATCGCGTCGTCCACGAAGTGGCGGAGGCGGGGGTTACAGTCCGCACCACGCTCCCCGGCGGGCTCGCCGTTGTCCGAGAGAGTGATCTGGCACGCCCGGAGCCTGTCGCTGGCCAGGTCATAGAGTGAAGGCCGCATAAGGGGACATAGCAGAATGGCATTAAGCGAAGGTGTAAGTCGTTTCCAGTACATGGCTTGCGTTTTTCATGCGCCCGACAATGCGGACATCGTAGTGATATGTAGTTTGCTCCATATGGCTAGAATTTGGGGAATTTTCGCTATTGCAATCTCGTGAAAATATCTATACTAAACACGATAGGCCCCAACGGAATTGATCGCAAGTACAAAGAAGTTGTGGGCTTACGCTTAGCTTAATGGCATTCTTCCCTGACACATTTTCTGCTCCTCGAAGAAATCGACGGCGGCCGCACGAGCGGCCGGGTCGTCGGCAGCCGCGGTTCGATCTGGCAACCCGAGGACGGCAGCCGGCAGAACCGAGAGGATCAGCCCGAAAAACCGATCAAGCAGTTCTCATGAGGGAAGACACCGAGGGCTCGGCCAGGGATCAGGGTGGGAGGCCGCGGGGATCCGATCGGGCGGGCGCGAGACCGCACTTCCGGCCTCGCCTCCATGATTCGCAATTCCCCGTCCCGAGGCAACCGGGAATTTCTTCGTTGACACGCCCCCCCAACCGTTTACAATGTGGACTGACCAGTCAGTCAGGTTTTGAGAGTTCTCTTCATGAGCGACACGACGGCGAAGAAGCTGAGACGCTGCCAGACGGACGAGGAAATCCTCGCCCGCAAGGAGGAGATTCTCTGCACGGCGACGGAACTGTTTGCCGAGCAAGGCTTTTCCGATGCAATCACGCAAGCCCTGGCCGACCGCTTGAAGCTCGGCAAGGGGACGATCTACCGGCATTTCCCGAGCAAGCGCGAACTCTTCCTGGCGGCGGCGGACCGGGTGATGCGGAAGATGCAGGAGAAGATCCTGGCGAACATCGCGGGGATCGAGGACGGGCTGGAACAGGTGGCCAGGGGCATCAAGGCGTTCCTTTCCTTCTTCGCGGAGCACCCCGAGTACGTGGAGCTTCTGATCCAGGAGCGCGCCCAGTTCAAGGACCGCAAGCGGCCGACTTACTTCGAGCACCGCGAGGTGAACGTGGTGCGGTGGCGTAAGCTGTACGCACGCCTGATTGCCGAGGGCCGGGTGCGCGACATCCCCGTCGAGAGCATCACCGACGTGGTCGGCAACCTGATTTACGGCACCATGTTCACCAACTTCTTCGCCGGCCAGAAGAAACCCGTGGAACAGCAGGCGCAAGACATCCTGGACATCGTCTTTCGAGGCATCCTCACCGGGTCGGAGCTAGCCCGGCTCGAGGCCGCGAAGGCGGGAAACGTCGCTCATACAAGCTTGGCTGAATCGCAGACTCAGGCTCGTGGCTCTTGATCTCTCGGAGGCTGGGACACTCATGGACCTCCGCTTGTGTGCAGGTCTCTTGCTGATCGCCGGAATGGCCGCAGTGGCCGGGTGCGGGCAGGCCAGTTCGCAGACCGGTCCCCCGCAGCAGCAGGAACCGCTGGTTGTTTACGACACGCCGATCACGCAGGTCGTGACCGACTACGAGGATTTCCCCGGCCGGATCGATGCGCTCTACACGGTGGAGGTCCGTGCGCGCGTCTCTGGATACCTGAAGCGCGTCTACTTCCAGGACGGCCAGGAAGTGACGAATGGGAACATGCTCTTCCTGATCGATCCCCGCCCCTTCCAGGCCGCGTATGATCGCCAGAAGGCCTTGCTCGAGCAGGCCGAGGCGCACGCCAGTCGCCTGAACAACGAGTATCGCCGGGCCAAGGTCCTCTACGAGCAGGGACGATCGATCAGCCGCGAGGAGTTCGACCGCTACGCCTTCGACCACGCCGAGGCGGAGGCGGCCCTGAGCACCGCCAAGGCAAACCTCGATCTGGCGGCTCTCGACCTCGACTGGACCAAGGTCACGGCCGACCTGCCCGAGGGGCTCACCGGCCGGCTCAGCCGCCGCATGGTCGATCCCGGCAACCTGATCAAGGCCGACGACACGATGATGACCACCATCGTGACCCAGGACCCGCTCTACATCTACTTCGACGTCCACGAGCAGGCGATGTTGCGGATCCGCCGCCTGCTCGAGGAGGGAAAGCTGAAGGCGAAGTCGGAGAAGGAAGTTCCGATCCTGATCAGCCTCTCCGACGAGAAAGACTCCGACGGGAACCCGGTTTTCCCCCACCAGGGCGTGGTCGACTTCACCGACAACCGGGTGGACCTGAACACCGGAACCCTGAGGTTCCGGGCCAAGATGAGCAACCCCAACCAGTTCATCACCCCCGGGCTTTTCGTGAAGGTCCGGCTGCCGATCGGCGACGCCCATCCCGCGCTCCTGGTTCGCGAACAGTCGCTTCAGTCCGACCAGGGGCTCAAGAAGGTGTTCGTGCTCAGCCGGCCAAGGATGAGAGCGGGAATCCCATCCTTCTGGATCGATCGGGGCAAGGACGGACAAGCCGAGCAAGGTGCCGGGGTACAAGCCGGTCCCCGTCGATGTCGGCACGCCCGGCGTGCTCCGCGACGGGTTCCGCGAGATCAGCAAGGGGGTCAAGGCTGGAGACCTCGTGGTCGCCGTGGGCATGCAGAAGATCCGCCTCGGAAAGAACCCGCTTACCGGCAAGGACTTCCTGGTCAAGGCCCGGCCGTTCGATCCCCTGAAAGACGCGGCGGGTCGCCCGGTCGCCAAGGAGGCGGGGGGCCCCGCCCCGGCCGGCTCGGCGGCATCCGAGAAGTCGCTCCCCGGGGACGCCCCTGTCCCACCTGCCAGCCCCCCGCGAAGCCCGCTTCCGCGGACCACAGGCCCGCGGCCGGCAAGGCCCTGGCCGCTCCGTCCGGACCTCCCGGCCGCGGCTCCCGATCCGGCGGCCGCCACTAACCGTCCATCCGGCTTGATCCAGGAACCCGAGCCCGAGTTCTCACCGTGTTCACCCGCTTCTTCATCGACCGGCCGATCTTCGCCTCGGTCCTCTCGATCGTGATCACCCTGGCCGGGGGGCTGGCACTCGTCTCCCTGCCGATCGCGATGTTCCCCCAGATCGCGCCCCCCACGGTCTCGGTCACCTGCCAGTACCCCGGCGCCAGTGCGCAGGTGGTGGCCGAGACCATCGCCGCGCCGATCGAGCAGCAGGTCAACGGCGTCGAGAACATGATGTACATGTCGTCGGCCTGCACCAACGACGGCAATTACACGCTCACGGTTACGTTCAAGCACGGCGTCGATCTCAACCTGGCCCAGGTGCTGGTCCAGAACCGGGTCTCGCTGGCCGTGCCTCTGCTGCCGGACGTGATCAAGGCCACCGGTGTGACCACCAAGAAGCGGTCCCCCGACATCCTCCTGTCGATCGGGATCTACTCCCCGGACGCGCCGGTACGACCAGCTCTACCTGAGCAATTACGCCTACATGCGGATCCGCGACGAGCTGGCGCGGCTGCCCGGCGTCAGCGACGTGACCATGTTCGGCCAGCGCGATTACAGCATGCGGATCTGGCTCGACCCCGACAAGCTCGCGCAGCGGAGCCTGACCGCCGGCGACGTCGTGCTGGCCCTCCGCGAGCAGAACCTCCAGGTGGCCACCGGCCAGGTCGGCCAGTCGCCGATCCTCCCCGGGCAGCAAACCCAGGTCACCCTGACCACGCTCGGCCGGCTCGTCGACGCCGACCAGTTCGAGAAGATCATCATCCGGACCACTCGCCGACGGCAGGATGGTGCGGATCCGCGACGTCGGCCGCGTGGAGCTCGGCGCCAAGAACCAGGACATGAGCAGCGAGATCGGGTCCAGGGCCCGATTATTCGAGCGAGAAGATGGACATCTACCCGGTCGCCAACCTGGCCATCTTCCAGCTCCCCGACGCCAACGCGCTGGAAACCGCCGACATCGTCAAGGCCAAGATCGAGGAGCTCAAGAAAGACTTCCCCGAAGGCGTGGATTACATGATCCGCTACGACACCACGCCGTTCATCCGCGAATCGATCCAGGAAGTGTTCAAGACGCTGCTCGACTCGGTGGTGCTGGTGGCGCTGGTGGTGCTGCTCTTCCTCCAGAACTGGCGATCGGCGCTGATTCCGCTGATCGCGGTGCCCGTGGGCATCATCGGCACCTTCGCGGTCATGGCGTGCTTCGGCTTCTCGCTCAACAACCTGACGCTCTTCGGTCTGGTGCTGGCGATCGGCATCGTGGTCGACGACGCGATCGTGGTCGTCGAGTCGGTCGAGCATCACATCGAGCACGGGATGACGCCCAAGGCCGCGACGATCCAGGCGATGAGCGAGGTGTCGGCGCCGGTGATCGCGGTGGGACTGGTGCTCTCGGCCGTGTTCATTCCTTGTGCGTTCATCTCGGGAATCACCGGCCAGTTCTTCCGCCAGTTCGCGCTGACCATCGCGTCGGCGACGGTCCTCTCGACGATCAACTCGCTGACCCTGAGCCCGGCTCTTGCGGCCATGCTGCTGCAGCCGCGGCAAAAAGGCGTGTACCAGGCCCTGCCCCGGGTGGTGTTCGTCGGCCTGGGGATATGGCAGGGTTACGTCTGGCTTGGCCCTTACTTCCTGCCCTTGGTCAGCGGCTCCGGTCTGATGTCCCAGGTCGCTGCCGCCAGCACCGTTCCCGGGCTGGGAGAAGTTTCATCGCTCACCCCCGAGGTCACGGCCGGGCTGGCCGGCGGACTCGTCGGGGCGATCATCGCATGGGTGGTCAGCAAGCCGTTCAACCGGGCGCTGGGCTGGTTCTTCGACCTTTTCAACCGCGGCTTCACGGCGACAGCCACGCACTATTCCCGGCTGGTCGGGAGCATGCTCCGCGTCTTCGTGCTCGTCTTCCTCGTCTACGGGGGACTGCTCTTCCTGACCTACGGCAAGTTCCTCGAACACGCCTCGAGGCTTCATCCCCTCTCAGGACATGGGGTATCTGCTGGTCAACATCCAGCTTCCCGACTCCGCCGCGCTGGAGCGGACCCAGAGGGTCATCCGCCAGATCAGCGAGATCGCCTCCGGGACGCAGGGGGTTTCCGCCACGGTGGGGATCGCCGGGCAGTCGCTGCTCTTGAACGCGTACGGCTCGAACTTCGGCACGATGTTCGTCACCCTCGACGAGTTCAAGAAGCGCCCTTCGCCGAGCCCCCTGCGGGACGCCGTCGAGAACTGGTGGCGGCGGCTCCGGGGCCTGAAGGAGAAGCCCCCCGCGCCCGACCTTTACTTCGAGGCGATCATGAACAAGCTGCGGGGCCAGCTTGCCGTCGCGGTCCCCGAGGCCAACATCGCGATCTTCGGTCCCCCGCCGGTCCGCGGCGTGGGCCGCGCCGGCGGCTGGATGCTCATGGTCGAGGATCGCGGCGACCTCGGATCGGCGGCGCTTCAGGCCGAGGTCGAGAACCTTGTCAGGCTGGGCAACGACGGGATCGACCTGTCCGGCACGCCGATCACGCACGAAATTGGATCGGCGGCGAAGAAGGCCGAAGCGGAGAAGCCGGCCCGTGAGGAGAAAGCCGAGGCCCCGGGGAAGCCAGCCGGCCAGACCGGCAGCTCGGGGGGCCGAACGACGGCCCACGCCCAGCAACCGGCCGTGCAAGGGCTGGCGTCGGTCTTCCGGGCCAACGTCCCGCAGGTCTATCTCGATGTCGACCGCACGGCCTGCATGATCAAGGGAGTCGAGCTCCGCGATGTCTTCATGACCTTGCAGGCGTACCTGGGGTCGCTCTACGTCAACGATTTCAACCGGTTCGGCCGCACCTGGCAGGTGATCGTCCAGGCCGAGCCAAAGTATCGCGACCAGAAGGACGACATCAGCCGGCTCCAGGTGAGGAACAGGCAGGGAACGATGGTTCCCCTGGGCGCAGTGGCCAAGGTCCGGGAGATCAACGGGCCGCTCGTGCTCACACGGTACAACATGTATCCGGCCGCGTCGATCAACGGCAACGCGGCCCGTGGCGTCAGCTCGGGGAGCGCCATCCGGGCGATGGAGGGCTCTGTCCAACCGTGAGCTGCCGCAATCGATGAGCTACGAGTGGACGGAGATGGCCTACCTCGAGCTCCAGGCCGGCAACACCGCGATCTACGTTTTCGGCTTCTCGATCGTGATGGTGTTCCTGGTGCTCGCGGCCCAGTTCGAGAGCTGGGCCATGCCCCTGGCGGTGATCCTGTCGGTGCCGCTGTGCATGCTCAGCGCACTCTACGGGGTGACCAACGCCAAGTTCCTGGGGGCCAACAACACGAGCCTGGACATCAACATCTTCACCCAGATCGGCCTGGTGGTGCTGGTCGGGCTGGCCAGCAAGAACTCGATCCTGATCGTCCAGTTCGCCAAGCTGATCCACGGCCGGGGCAAGCCGATCCGCGAGGCCACGCTCGAGGCCTGCCGGCTTCGGTTGCGGCCGATCATCATGACCTCGATGGCCTTCATCCTGGGCGTCGTCCCCCTGCTCTTCGCCCATGGCGCCGGGGCCGAGATGCGGCAGTCGCTGGGCGTGGCCGTCTTCAGCGGCATGCTCGGCGTGACGTTCTTCGGCGTCCTCCTGACGCCGGTCTTCTTCTACGTGATCGACAGCATGGCCGAGTCCCACATCTTCGCCAACCCGATGGTGCGGCGCGTGGGCAAGATACTCCTGGTGGTCCTGATGCCCGTCGTGGTGTTCCGCGATCTGTTCCGGCTGGCCCGCCGCAAGGCCATGGCGGGGCCAAGGAAACCGGAGTCCAAGACCGAAGAGCCTGAACTCGCCCAGTACAAGTGAGGGATGCCGTGTTCTCGCGCTTTTTCATCGACCGGCCGATCTTCGCCTCGGTGCTGTCCATCATCGTCACCCTGGCCGGCGGCATCACCCTGTGCATCGCTGCCCGTGGCCCAGTACCCCGAGATCACTCCGCCGACCGTCGAGGTCTCGGCCTACTACCCTGGCGCCAATGCCCAGGTGGTGGCCGACACGGTGGCCGCGCCGATCGAGCAGCAGGTCAACGGCGTCGAGAACATGATGTACATGTCGTCGCAGTGCACCAACGACGGCAATTACATCCTGACCGTGACGTTCAAGCCCGGCACCGATCTGAACATGGCCCAGGTGCTGGTGCAGAACCGCGAGTCGCTGGCCGAGCCGATCCTGCCCGACCTGGTCAAGCGGCGCGGGGTCTCGGTCAAGAAGAAGTCGCCCAGCATCCTGATGATCATCAACGTGTTCTCGCCCGACGGCACCAAGGACAACCTCTACCTGAGCAACTATGCGACGATCCAGCTCCGCGACGAGCTTGCCCGGCTCGACGGCGTCGGCGACATCACCTACATCGGCCAGCGCAACTACAGCATGCGGGTGTGGCTCGACCCGCAGAAGATGACGTTCCGCAACCTGACCTCATCCGACGTGGTCAGCGCGATCGAGCAGCAGAACATCCAGGTCGCGGCCGGCCAGCTCGGCCAGCCGCCGGTGGCCACCGGCCAGGCCTTCCAGTTCACGATCACGACCCTGGGGCGGCTCTCCGATTCCGACCAGTTCGCCGATATGATCCTCAAGACCGACAACCAGGGCGGCGTGGTCCGGCTCCGGGACGTCGGCCGGGTCGAGCTGGGCGCGCAGGGCTACGACCAGGCCTGCACGCTCGACGGCCGCCCGACCGTGGCCCTCTCGGTCTACCAGCGGCCCGGATCCAACGCGCTCGAGACCGCCGAGCTCGTCAGCCAGAAGATGGAAGAGCTCAAGGAGCGGTTCCCCGAGGGGGTCGATTACGCGATCGTCTACGACACCACGCCGTTCATCACCGAGTCGGTCAACGAGGTGTTCAAGACGCTCCGCGACGCCGTCATCCTGGTGGCGATCGTGGTGCTGCTCTTCCTCCAGAACTGGCGGTCGGCGCTCATTCCCCTGATCGCCGTGCCCGTGGCGATCATCGGCACCTTCGCGGTCATGGCCGCGATGGGTTTCTCGCTCAACAACCTGACGCTCTTCGGGCTGGTGCTGGCGATCGGCATCGTGGTCGACGACGCGATCGTGGTGGTCGAGGCGGTCGAGCACCACATCGAGGCCGGGTTGAAGCCGCGCGAGGCCACCATCAAGGCGATGGAACAGGTCTCGGCCCCCGTGATCGCCGTGGGACTGGTGCTCACGGCCGTGTTTCTTCCCTGTGCCTTCATCACCGGCATCGTCGGCCAGTTCTATCGCCAGTTCGCCCTCACGATCGCCACCTCGACGGTGATCTCGGCGTTCAACTCGCTGACCTTGAGCCCGGCGCTCTCGGCCCTGCTCCTGCGACCGCGGCAAAAAGGGGTGTACCAGGCCCTGCCCCGGGTGGCGTTCATCGCGATCGGCTGCTGGGCCGGCGCGGCGATGCTGGGGCCCTACGTCTCTCACTGGGCCGAGCTGAATGTCCACGAGAAGCTGCCCTCGCTCCTGACGTTCGATCGCCTGGGCACCATCGGCGGCCTGGCTGCCGGCGGGCTGGCCGGGTGGATCCTGAGCGGGCCGCTCAACCGGCTGATGGGCTGGTCTTTCTACCAGTTCAACCGGGCCTTCGACGCGGCCACTGGCATTTACGCCCGGGTTGTCAAGCGGCCTTTTGCGGGTAAGCCTGCTGGTCCTGGCAATCTACGGCGGGCTGCTGGTGCTCACCTACTGGGGCTTCACCCGCACCCCCACCGGCTTTATCCCGGCGCAGGACAAGGGTTACCTGCTGGTCAACGTCCAGCTCCCCGACTCATCGTCGCTGGAGCGGACCGAAGCGGTCATGAACCACGTGGAGGAAGTGACAGGGAAACTGCCGGGCGTCACGCACACCCTGGCGATCGCCGGGCAGTCGATCCTGATGAATGCCAATGCCCCCAACTTCGGCGCCATGTACGTCATGCTCGATGATTTCCACCATCGTGCCAGCCAGGGGCTGACCGGCCCCGTGATCGCCAGCCGGGTCCAGTCGGCGCTCCAGGACGAGATCAAGGATGGGCTGGTCAACGTCTTCGAGGCTCCCCCCGTGGACGGGCTGGGAACCGCCGGCGGGTTCAAGATCGTGATCGAGGACCGGGGCGACCTGGGCTCCGAGGAGATCGAGACCGTCGCCAACCGCATCGTCGCAACGGGCTCCTCCAACTCCAACCTGCAGGGACTCTTCACCAGCTTTCGGGCCAACACCCCGTGGCTCTTCCTGGACATCGACCGCGAGAAAGCCAAGCTGCTGGGCGTCTCGATCGCCGAGCTCTTCAACACGCTCCAGGTCTACCTGGGCTCGCTCTACGTCAATGACTTCAACCGGTTCGGCCGGACCTGGCAGGTCAACGTGCAGGGGGACGCCGACTTCCGCAAGCAGATCGACGACCTGTCGGGATTGCGCGTCCGCAGCGAGCGGGGGGGGATGGTGCCCTTGGGCACGCTGGCGCAGATTCGCGACGTGAGCGGCCCCGTGATGATCATCCGGTACAACCTCTACCCCTCGGCGACCATCAACCTCAATGCCGGCCCCGGAGTCAGTTCGGGCCAGGCGCTCGAGACCATGGAGACCCTGGTCGGCCAGGAACTGCCCCAGTCGATGCGGTCGGTCTGGACCGAGCTGGCCCTCCTCCAGCTCCAGACCGGCAACACGGCGATGTACGCCTTCACGCTGGCCGTCGTGCTCGTCTTCCTGGTGCTGGCCGCCCAGTACGAGAGCTGGTCGCTGCCGCTGGCGGTCATCCTGGTGGTGCCCATGTGCCTGCTCTGCTCGACGGTCGGAGTGAACGCCGCGCGGATGGACATCAACATCTTCACCCAGGTCGGGTTCATCGTCCTGGTCGGCCTGGCGTGCAAGAACGCCATCCTGATCGTCGAGTTCGCCAAGAAGCGGCGCGAGTTCGGCGCACCCCGATTGGAGGCCACGCTCGACGCCTGCGAACTGCGGCTCCGGCCAATCATGATGACCTCGTTCGCGTTCATCCTGGGCGTGGTGCCGCTGATCACCTCCGTGGGCGCTGGTTCCGAGATGCGCCAGACGCTGGGCGTGGCCGTCTTCAGCGGCATGCTCGGGGTCACCCTGTTCGGCATCTTTCTCACTCCGGTTTTCTACTACGTGATCCAGTGGGCGAGCGACCGCCGGGCCGCGGCCCGCGAGCGATCCGAACCGAGCCTCGAGAAGGAATCGAGAGACCGTTCGCCCTACACTCAGTCGGGCAACGGCCAGCACCGCAGGGTGGACATCCCCCATGGGTTCGATGCCGCTGACGATGGCCATGACACAGGGGGCACTCCCGCAGACTCGGATAAGGACTTGCTGACCACGGAAGCCCAGGCCCGCGTCTGAACGGCCCCCCGCTCTCCGCCCGACCGTCGGGGCGGCCTGACAACCTCCGCGACTGTTTCGTCATCGTCTGAAGTCAAGAAGGAATCGTCGCCTTCCGAATCGATCTCCCATTACCTCCTTCCCGGCCGCCACGGCCGGCCGTATTTTCGCCCTGCGCCTGGAGTTGCAGGCCGGGCCTTCGCTATTCTGGTGTACGCCAGGTTTGCCCCGTCGCTTGCCCGCGCCCAGGTGTCACCCTTGCCGGCCAGTCAGGCGAAGCCACGCTCATGACGCTGCACGGACCAGACTCGCACCAAGACCGCGTACGCGCTGCAATGGAACCGGTTCCGGATCCTCCGGCCGGAGGAAGACCGGGCCACGTTTCGGAATCGGACCGGCCTCTCGGCGCGGGATCTGGCCGGCAAGACCGTGCTCGACGGCGGGTGCGGGATGGGTCGATATCTCCGGATCGCGGCCGAGATGGGCCCGGATCTGGCGGCCGGCATCGATCTCAGCCTGGCCGTCCAGGCGGCACGCGAGCTGACTGAGGACTTGCCCGGGGTCGCCATCGTGAGAGGCGACCTGCTCCGACCTCCCTTTCCACTAGGGTCGTTCGATCACGTCTACTCGATCGGAGTGCTCGATCACACCCCCGATCCGCGACGAGCCTTCCTCCGGCTCGCCGAACTTCTAAAGCCCGGGGGACGCATCGCGATCTGGGTTTACCGTCGGGAGCGGCCGGCCGTCGAGTGGATCATGAACGCCCACCGTGCCGTCTCGACACGGCTCCCGCTGGGGATGCTCATGGTCCTGTCACGATGGACCGCCCCGATCGGCGGATGGAAGCGGCGGTTGATGGCAAACCCACGGTGGTTCGTGCAGCGCCTCGGGGTGGCTCTTCACCTCCTGACCATCGGTGTGTCGATGCATCCCGACCCCGAGGTTCGCGTCTGCGACACGCTCGACTGGTACGCCCCCCGATACCTCTCGCGCCATACCAAGGACGAGGTGGCGAGTTGGTTCGTTGAGGCCGGACTGACGGAGCTCGTTGACCTCACCGAAGGCCAGGGCTTTTTCCACGAGGGCCAGGGCAACGGCATCAACGTCGCGGGCCGCCGGCCGTTCCGCACGGCTTGACCCTGAAGCCTGCCACGACTTAAGATGAATCTGGATCAGGGTGGGGAAGTGTGCCGGGACATGGCTGCCCTTCTGCGTCGCTTGCGGGTCCCGGGTCGGTAACCCAGTCGGAGGGTGTCTCGCTCCGATTTCCTGGGTTCCCTGTGCGAAGGCCAGGCGCGGGCCCGGCCTCCATTGCCCGTTCCTGATCGGCCCCCGACCGTTCTCATCGTCTCCGTTCATTCGTTTGGAATTCACCGGAGTCATCCCATCATGTTACGCTGGGTCACTCTGTCGGTGGTCGTGGTCGTGCTGGCCGCGGCGGCGACCCTCGTCGCTCAGTACCGGAACGGGGCCAACCCCTCCTGGGACCTTCCGGCAGGCAATCGTACGAAGACCGAGGGACCTCAGCCTCTGGCCGAGGTGGACGGTTCGCACACCCACGAGTTCGGGCCGATGTCCACTCAGAAGGCGGGCACGCACAAGTGGGTGCTCACGAACAAGGGACAAGGGGATCTCGAGATCTGGCTGGCCGGGTCCACCTGCATGTGCACGATCGCCAAGCTGAAGCAGGGCGAGAAGGCGACGATCAAGCCCGCCGAGTCCACCGAGATCGAGGTGGAGTGGAAGACCAAGGACTCGGTCGGCGAGTTCTCCAAGGGGGTGACGATCGGCACCAGCGATCCGAACCATCCGGAGATCAAGCTCAACGTTCACGGGCAGGTTCATCCCCCGGTCGTGGTCCTGCCTCAGCCTCAGGAAGGAGTCATCTCGATCGGCAACATCATGAATGACGAGATCAAAGAGACGTCGCTCGCCGTTTTCTCGCCCGAGCGCCCCGCCCTCAAGCTGACGAAGCTGACCACCTCCAGGCCCGATCTCATCGTCGCCAAGGCCATTCCCTTCACGGCCGAGGAGGGCAAGCAGCTCAAGACCGGGGGGGGAAACCGGGTCAATATCCAGATCAAGCCGGGCATGCCCCTGGGAACGTTTCGGGAAGAGGTGATTGTCGAAACCGACCATCCTGACGAGCCCAAGGTCACGTTGACGCTGGTCGGTTCGACGGCCGGTCCGATCAGTGTGATGCCCAACAGCCTGAGGATGGTGACGATCAACGGTAAGGACGGGGGATCAGGCCAGGTCACCCTGCTGGTCCGGGAAGGCCGATCCACCAGTTTCAAGGTGGCTCACAAGCCGGAGAAGATCGACGTCTCGATTGCCCCCAACGACACGCCGTCCCTGAAGGGCCGCTACCGGGTGACCGTGACAGTGCCGCCGGGCACTGCCGCGGGGCTCGTCGACGATGAGATCATCCTCCAGACCGATCACCCCAAGGTCAGCGAGTTGAAGATCCCGGTCAACATCGTGGTCGGGGCGGGTTGAGATGAGAACGCGTCCGGGAGAGGATCCGGATTCCTTCGATCACGAAGCCATCGATGACGGGAGTGAAGTCCTTTCCCGCAGTTCGGTTCCTCGAGATTGGCCTTATCGGTACCGGGGGTGAACGCTAAACTCCCGTTGGCGGAAGGGTGTCCGCTCGATGAACGGAGGCGAGAGCGTGGCCGGGTTTCCCCCGGGTGGCAAGGTCACGCAGGAACCAGGCCAGGAGCCAGTGGGGCCGGTTCTTCTCGTCGTCGTTCCGAACCAGGAAAGGAAGACGATGACGCGAGTTTCCTTCAGAGCGTGGCTGGGCGTCGTGCTGGCGGCCGCCGTGCTGTTCTACATCGGCTGCTCCTCGTCCGACTCCACGCATTCCGGTCCCGGAGGCGGTCGCGACGTCATCCAAGGCTTCCACCACCGGGGCCGGCACTCCGAAGTCCGACTCCCCGGCTGGGGACAGCACAAAATCGACGAAGCTCCCGGCCAACTGGCCGAATCCCGCGGCCGTGCTGGTCGTTTCGGGAGAGATGGACGGCTACCTTGAACCGTGCGGCTGTACCCAGGGTCAGCTCGGCGGCCTGATCCGCCGGCTCGACTTTGTGAACCGGCTCAGGGCCCAGAACTTGCCTGTCGCGCTCATCGACCTGGGAAGCCTGATCAAGGACCCGGCTGCCGCCCGGGGCGGATTCGAGCAGGCCAAGATCAAGTTCAGCATCGCCCTGAAGGCCTTACTCGGCACTCAAGTACAACGCGATCGCCCTGAGCGCCGAAGACTTGAAGGTGGGGATCGGCGAGGCATTCGCCCAGTTCCTCAACAGCCTGGGAGACTCCACCCACATCGTGGTGGCCAACGTCCAGCCCGGGCCGGGCTTCGAATCGCGGATCCTGCCCAGCCAGATCATCACGGTCGGCCCGGTCAACGTGGGCGTCACGTCGGTCGTCGATCCGGAGGCCCTGGAGAAGCTGACCGACCCCGACAAGGCCGACCTTCTCCCCACGATCAAGCGCCCCGATGACGTTCTGGGCGCGGTCCTTGCCGAGATGGAGCCCAAGAGCCAGTATCAGGTGCTCATGGTTCAAGGGTCCCCCGAGCTTGCCAAGCGACTGGCCACGGCCTATCCCGGCTTCGACGTGGTGGTCGCGACGTCCCAGTTCGCCGATCTGCTCGAGCGCGAACCGCTCATGCTCAACGGTGGCAAGACGATGATGGTCCAGGTTGGCAGACGCGGGAAGTACGTCGGGGCCGTCGGCTTCTTCCCCGAGGACGCCCAGAAGATCCGCTTCCACCTGGTCACCCTCGATAACCGGAACGACAGGCCGGGATCGCCGATGAAGAAGATCATCGAGGACGAGTACCGCAGCATGCTCAAGGCTGCGGGCGTCGTCGAGAGCTTCCCCCGGCACGACTACACCGGAGGCACGGCCGGGGCGACCTACGTCGGCGCCGAGACCTGCAAGCTCTGCCATCCCAACACGTACATGAAATGGTCCACGACCAAGCATGCTCAGGCCTTCATCGGTCTGGAGAAGGATCCCAAGCCCGATGTGATCTTCGACGCCGAGTGTGTGACCTGCCACACAACCGGCTTCGAGTACACTTCAGGATGGCGGTCCGCGGCCGCAACGCCCCACCTCAAGGGCAACCAGTGCGAGAACTGCCACGGACCGGCGTCCAAGCACGTGTCGGACCCGAAGCACCTCGGATACCGCAAGCCGCTCAGGATCACGGCCGAGCAGGCCGATAAGAGCCGGCTTTGCATCCGCTGCCACGACGAGGACAACTCGCCGAAGTACGAGTTCGCCACTTACTGGAGCCAGATCGTCCACAACGATCTCGATGATTACACGGACCCGAAAGTTCGCCGGGGAATCACGCCCAAGGTGGCCCAGACCCCGGACTCGACGACCGAGAAGTGAGACCTCGAAGGGACTGCCGCCGATGAACGATCCCGCCTCCTCGATCGCCACCGCCGCCACGCCCGCGGGCGGCTCCCGGTTCGACCGGCTTTTGACACGCTACCGCGAGGACCACCGCCACCCTGTCAACCACTTCCTTCACGTGGGAGTCGGCTGGCCGATCATGGCAGCGGCCGTCGTCCTGGTGCCGTTCCGCCCCCTCTGGTCGCTGGGCTTGTTCGTGACGTCCTACGCGATTATGTGGACGGGACACTTCGTCTTCGAGCGAAACCTGCCCACGATCTTCCGGCACCCGAGCACGCCGTTCGTCATCGCCTGGGCGGTGATCCGGCAGCTTGTCGCCGGCCTGCTCGGGCTGTTCTCGCGCCGTCGATCCGTGTAAGACCCCAGAGCCGTCACACGTCGCACACGCCACCGAGTGATGGCTCCATTTCATGGTCTCGCCTTGGATTTGTGCCCGGACTCGTGCACAATCGAGGTCGATTTCTCGAGACCCCTCGCTGATCTCCACGGGGTATTCTGGCTGTGGGGTCAGTGACCACGCACGTGAGTGCGTCGGTTCAAATCGCAGGATCGCACTCCAGGACTCTCGACGATGGCCGACCTGATCAACTACGACGACTTCGCCAAGGTGGAACTCCGCGTCGCCAAGGTCCTCGAGGCCAGGCCCCACCCGAACGCCGACAAGCTCTTGCTTCTGCAGGTGGATGTGGGCGACGAGCAGAAGCAGATTGTGGCCGGGATCCGCCTCCATTACACGCCCGAGCAGCTCGTCGGCAAGCGGATCGTCATCGTCAACAACCTGGCCCCGGCCATGCTTCGCGGCGAAGCCTCAAACGGAATGCTCCTGGCCGCGACCTCGGGCGAGAAGGTCGTCGTGCTCACGCCCGATGATCCGGAATGCGAGCCGGGAGCGAAGGTCAAGTAGAAGACACCCGCAGGACACTCCCGATCGTGCGCGGCTTCTGCCGTGGCCCAAGGGCTTCCTGGCTGGGCGGAGATCCGGCCCGGCCCGGCTGAAGCCTGGTGCTCTCCAGCTTATCAGTCTGTTCGCGTTTCCGAGTCGGGGAGGTCAGCCCTCGTGCGACGGGACCTCGGTGATTTCCAGACGCCGCGGGACCTTGCGGCCGCCGTGCTCAGGGCGCTGGGATCGATCGGATCCCGGTGGACCCGCGTGCTTGAACCGACCTGCGGCAGCGGCTCGTTTCTTCACGCTCTGCTCGAGGCGCCGGCCCCTCCGCGCGAGCTGATCGGGGTCGAGGTCCAGGAGTCCCACTGGTCCGCGGCTCGGTCATTGGTGGGACAGTCGGCTGGCACGCGAGTGGAGGTGGTTCAGGCCAGCCTCTTCGATCTCGACCTCCGGACCGACTTGCGCTGGCACGATCGAGGACCGCTGCTGGTGGTCGGCAACCCCCCCTGGGTCACGTCCGCGGCGCTCGGGCGGATGGCGAGCCGCAACGTTCCCACCAAGAGCAATGTGAAGGCCCTTCCCGGTCTTGCGGCGCTGACCGGGTCGGCGAACTTCGACATCGCGGAGGCAGTCTGGCTGAAGCTCCTCGCGGAGCTGGCAGAGGAACAGCCGACGATCGCTCTTCTGTGCAAGACCTCGGTGGCCCGCGCTGTCCTCGAGTTTGCGCATCATCGGGCACTGCCGATCGCGGATGCGGCGATCTTTCAAATCGACGCCCCGCGCTGGTTCGGAGCCGCGGTGGGGGCTTGCTTGCTCCGCGTGACCATGGGGCCGGGTCGGAGGTTCGAGGAGATCCCGGTTTTCGGAAGGCTGGAAGCGGCGTCTCCTCTCACGTCGATGGGATTCCGTCAGGGAAAGCTGATCGCCGATGCCGCCGCGCTGGACCGTCACTCGTTCGCCCTGGGCACCAGCCCACTCAACTGGCGGCAAGGTCTCAAGCACGATGCCGCGGCCATCATGGAGCTGAGCGTCGTGGGCGCCGGTACGTCCGCTTGCTATCGCAACCGGCTGGGCCAGGACGTGGACATCGAGCCTGAGTTCGTCTATCCGCTGCTCAAGGGGGCCGACCTGAGAAAACCTCCCAGGGAACGACCCTGCCGAGCCGTCATCCTGACGCAGCAGCGGATCGGCCAGGAAACCTCGACTCTCGAGCACCGCGCGCCGCGGCTCTGGAGCTACCTCCACGGACACCGCTCCCGCTTCATGGGCCGAAAATCGTCGATCTACCGGGCTCAGCCGGAGTTCGCTCTCTTCGGCGTCGGGCCCTACAGCTTCGCCCCGTGGAAGGTGGCCGTCTCCGGGCTGCACCGTCCGGCAAGGTTCCAGGCCATTGGCCCGGCGGACGGCCGCCCCGTGATGTTCGACGACACCTGCTACCTGCTCCCCTGCCAGTCGGCCAGCGAAGCCGCCGTGCTCTCGGCGCTCTGCAACAGCTCGATCACTCTCGGGGTGGTTCACGCGATGAGCTTCCCCGACGCCAAGCGTCCCGTGACCAAGGGGCTGTTGCAACGGATCGACCTCTCCGCCATCCTGGATCGGGTGGACTGCACAGAGCTGGCCGCACGCGCCAGGACCGTTCTGGCCGAGCAACCCGCTTCGGCGCTCGACGAAGTCGACACCATCCCCCAGGAGATCGACCGGTTGCGCCGCAAGTCTCACGACGTCGTCACGCGAGGGCGTGACCTACCATGAGGAGAGACCGTGGCTTTCGCCCGGATCAACTACTTCAGCCGGTCCCTTCAAAAGGCCTCATCGGTGAGCGTCGTCTTTCCCGATGATCCGGCGATGCCCAGGCCGTGGTCGGTCTATTACCTGCTGCACGGCCTGTCCGACGACGACACGATCTGGATGCGGCGGACCAGCATCGACCGCTATGTCGAGGGCCTGCCCCTGCCTACATCCACGGCGACATCCCCCGCTACACCGGCTTCACGGTGCACTGAGCAGGCAAGACGGAGCCGCCTCCGATGGAAACCGATAGACGGGCATGGTGCTGGCTGGGAGGGTTGCTGGCCGCTTGCCATCGTGGTCGATCCGCTGAGCGACTTACCTTACGAACGACACGCCCGAGGTTTCTGCCCCGATCGACTCCGGCGAGTTTTTGTTACCTGGATTTCGTTCCTTGGAGTTCAGCGATCACCTTCTCCACGGCCGCCTTACGGTCGGGCGCGAGCTTGGTCCGCTTGAGCCAGCCGTTCAGTTCCCACCAGGTCCACCCGGTGATCTCGAAGCCGGGCTTGCCGGTGTACTGCCGCATCGCACGTTCGGCCTCCGACGCATCCTTCCCGCTCATGCGCAGGGCGATGGCTCGAAAGCCGTGATAGAGAGCGCTGTCCCTAATCGCTCGTTCACCTTCCGTAGGCGGCTTCCACCCCTTTCTCTCGATCGCCTGGAGGAACTGGAGCAATTCATCGGGGCGCTCGGCCGCGATCAGCGCTTCAAGCAAATTCTCGACGACGTCAGTGGCATTCTTACTCTTCAGGTCGAGCTCGATGCTGCGCGTGTAGGCCTTGATCGCCTCGTCCCAACGGACCAGCCTTCCATAGCATCGGCCAAGGTTGTTGTAATCACGCGAGTCCGCTTTCCCCGATTCGCAGACCTTTTTCAGCTCCGCAATGCACTCCGTCAAGAATGGGTAGGCTTCCTTGCTCCGGCCGCCTTCGTAGTCGTGGACCCCTCGGTTGTCCAGGGCAACGGCTATCTGGAGATGCAGCTCAATCTCACCCGGGTACTTCTTGAAGAGCCTCCGGGCGTGCATCACGGCCTGGTCCAAGCAGTGGAGTCGACCCTGCTGCTGGGCGACCTCGCCCGCCTTGTCTCCCTTCGGTCCCTCGTAGAACTCGGCCAGACTCAGCCAGCTCTCGATGAGGGCCGTGCCATACATCGGCCGGTCATCGACCCGCTGAGTGATCGCCTCGAGGATCTCGCACGACTCCTCGTAGAGGGCCTTCGCCTCCGCATCCCGCCGGCGAGAAACGAGCTGGGCGGCCAAGGTTCGCAACTCTTTGGCCAGCAGCCACTGGAAGCGGCTGACCAGTGGGTTCTCCCTGGCCGCGCTGCGGTAGCTCTCGACCGACTCCCGATAGCACTTCATCGCCTCATCGGGCCGTTTCATCGCCAGCAGCAAGCTCGCCTTGTTGTCATAACTGATGCCCCGATTCATCACCAGTAGCGGCGACTGCGGGAACCGCTTGCGGGCCGCCTCGACCAACTCCAAAGAAGTCTCCTCCATCTCCAGCGCCTTGAGGTAGTCGCCTTCGATCTTGGCGAGCCTCGCCAGGTTGCCGATGGGGGACATGAGTCGCTCGACGCATCTCGGGTCGTCGGGGTGTTGATTGCAGAGAGCCTGGGCCACGATCCGGGCTCTCTCATAATGGCGCCTGGCCTCGGAGGAGTCATCGAGGACGTTGCCCAAGGTGTTGTGGGTTCGCGAGAGGGCGAGGCCGTACTCCAACTTCGCCGGCGCTTGAGCGGCCAGAGTCTCCAGTTCCTGTGCCGCCCGGTCCAGGTAAGGTCGTCCTTGGGGATGCTGCCCCAGGAACCAGTAGAGGAAGCCGAGCTCGAATCGCGTCCTCGCCAGATGGTAACGGTATTCCAGGTTGCCCGGCTCTCTCGCTACGAGCGATTCGCAAATCTGAATGGCTGCTTCAAGGTCGCGACTGCCTTGTCGACGGACCCCACCTGACCGATGATCGTCCCCAACGCGGTCAGCGAACGGGCGTGGCCATCGGTGACGGCAAGATCGTCCGGCCGGCGGGCCCGGTAAATCACGTAATGGGCCACGGCCTTCTCGGCGAACCGCTGGCGCAGCTCCTGCAAGCCGGGGATGTCCTTGAGCCCCTCCTGACTCATCTCGGTCAGCAGCTCGTCCACCGTGGCCCGGGCTTCCTCGAAACCCTTGTCCGCGAGCCTCTGGTTCGCCTCGGCTCTTTCCTTTTCCCGCACCGCGTCTTCACTGGCCTTCCTGGCGTCTCGCTCGCTTTTTTCTGCCCGCGCCCTCTGTCTTTCGGCGTCGTGCAACCGCTCCTGACTCACGCGGTATTGATAATAACTGAAGACCCCAAAACCGCTCATGACCAGCAAAGCCGCCGCCATTCCGCCGATGATGAACCTGAGCCGTCTGCGCTGCTGACGCGCGTGCTCGCGGGCTTCCTGCGCCTCTTGCTCGGCACGAAGCGCGGCCTCTTTCTGCTGGCGCTCGTCGCGGCTCCTCTTGACCACCGGCGTCAGCACGTCGTGGGTCAGCTCCACGCGCTGAATGTTCAGGCGATCCTCCAAGTGCAGCAACCGGCGCTTCACCAGAACGTCGATGGCGGACGTGGGTGCTCCGCGCTGGATCAGGGCCTTGCGGGCGCGTTCGAGAGCAATGTTTTCGCGGAGGCCGGAGTCGGTCACGAGCTCGTCTTCAACGAACGCGCGGACCGCCGGCGGCTGGTCGGCCACGCAGCGTTCGTAAAAGTCCTGGAGGATGCGCTCGCGATTGCCGGCCAGGAGGTCGGACGTGATCTGCGGCAGGCCCATTGCCAGCCGGCGATTGTTCAGCTCGCGGCAGACCAGGCTCAAGAGCGAGGGCTCTACCTCCAACTGCGCCAGTCCGTCGTTTTCCGGATCTGCATTCGCCTCATCCGCTTGCCACTGCCGCGCCCCCGCCACGAAGCGCACGACCTGCCTGCCTACTTCCGGCGTGATCAGGTGCCGGCCCGGATTGGTGACCGCTTCCAGGGCCCGCGTGCCGTTCATGCGTGTCAAGCGCATCCGGTTCTCGGTGATCGAGGGCATCGACTGCCGCAAGCTCTCCAGGTGGGGAAGATAATCCTCCCGCAAGCAAACGAGCACCCGGCAGTCACGATCATCGAAGATGAATTGCCGGGTCAGCTCCGGGCTGTGCTCGAGCCGCTGCTCGAGCGAGTCCGGAGCCCTGTTCTCGATGAGGTCGGCCAGTTCCGTCAGGAAATCGGCTGCGCGTGACCGGGTTTCCTGTCTCGCCTGGCCGATCGCGAACAGCTCCTCGAACTGGTCGAAGACGAGGACCGGGCGGACCGGCCGGTCGTCGGCCGTTTTCAGAAGCAAGCTGCGCCGATGAAAATGCTCCCAGAGCGTCTCGCTCGTGTCCGGTGAGGACGTCTCCGATCGCCCGCCGGCGTCCAGGATGGCCCGGGTAAGGGCGGCTGTGACTTGCTCGGACAAGGGCGGCGAGCCTGCCGCATGATCGAGGCGAATGGAGACCGGTAAGTACCCCTTGGCCCGCAGACGCGGGAACAGCCCTGCCTGCAAGAGGGAGGACTTGCCCAGTCCCGATTGGCCAAACAGCACGGTCAGGTTCCTTCGTTCCACCCGCCGCAGTAATTCGTCTGCTTCCTCCGCCCGGCCGTGGAAGAATTCCTGGAGCTCCTCCGTGAAGGCAACCAGTCCCGGCCAAGGGTTATGCGCATCGACGCCGGAACCGAGCGCATGCTCGGGGGGGGCAACACGATTCATCGGAGTAGATCCCTGGAGCCAATCTGGTCACGAGCCGCTGATGATCTCTTTCAGTTCCTGCACGAACGCCGGCGTCACCTTGCCGCCTGGCAGCCAGGTGTAATTCAGTTGCGCGAACCGAGGCGGTACTGCGGAGGGGTCGTCCGTATCATCGACCACCACCGGAACAATGAACTTCCGTTCGAAGTAAATGCCTTTGTCCCGCTCCACGGCCAGGTTCCATTCGCGGCGGAAGAATCCCTCGTGCCGCCGTTCGGTGTTCCTCGAAATGATGGCCACGAAGCAACTACACCCCCGGGAGATATACTGCTCGATCTGCGGGTTGAAGCTATCGCCGGGCTTCAGGCTCGCGTGGTCGAACCAGACGGGCAGGCCGGCGGTTTCCAGCCCGGCCTTCAGCTCTTGCACGGCAGGCAGATCGTCCCGCGCATAGCTGATGAAGACAGCATTCCGGGGCATGTCGCGGCGGGACGGGTTCTCCACCGGACGCGGTGGGTCCAAATGCCGTCCGTGCCACCGCTTCCAGAGCTCCTCGACGAACTCAACCGCCCCGCCCGCCCGGAATACCCGCGTATGGCTGCTGAAATGGAGCAGGAACGAGACCAGGCTGGGGTCGCGCTGGGTCTTGCTGTCGGCCAGGATCTCGACAAAGTCGCAGGTTGTGGAGAGTCTGCCCCCCTTCGCCGTCCGGAGGAAAATCCGGGCCAGCCAGTCCGAATAGTCCTCGCCCAGGATCAGGAGATGATTCTTCTTGAGCTCGTCGAAGAGCCTCTCGGGGCGTCGAGCCGGGGACTGGAGATCGCACAGGTACTCGAGCAGGTCCTCATCGGAGATGACGTAGGCGCCGGTGGCGGAGAGCTTGCCCATCAAGTAGTAGATGGTGGGCCGAGGGAGCTTGTCCTTGCTGGACGGCAGATCGTCCACTCTCCTCGGCGAGTAGGCGATGGACAACGTCCCCGGGGTGTTGCCGAACCGAACCTCATTGATCGCCTTCTCCAGCAGTGAATCGAACGTCGTGGAGACAAACAGGTTGAAATCTGTGATCTCCGCCAGTTGCCGAAGGGGCTGAGACGGCCGAATCGCCGCCTCCTTCATGATCTGGAAGATGTCGTCGCAGATTCCATAACGGTCTTTGTGGAGGCGGAAGAGCTGGCATACCACGTCATTCAGCGGTCTCTCGGCCGGCAAGCTGTCCCCTGGCAACCCGTAGATCGCTGCCAGCCGTTGGGCTAGGAATTGGTCGACCAGCGTCGTGGTCCCGTCAATCTCCACTTGGAGCAAGCCTGGCCCCACGATCGGGATGACACACCGCTCGTCGAGGGAATCGAGAAGCCGGTCCCAGATGTTGTCCTTCCACAGTTCGGGAGCGGCCTCGGAGGGGAGCAATTCTTGACTCATGTTCTTGCCTTGACAGGTAAATACCAGCGCAGATTCAGCTCGATGCGCACACAAGTCAATCAACGACTCTTGGGATGTTCGCGCCCTTTATTCTACGGCCCCAGGCCGAGATTGCGAACGATAAAAAAAGAAAAAACGCCGTATTTGAAGGCAATCAGCGACCGCGAGGCCTCGCTTGCTGCAGCAAAATGGACACCTTCTTTTCCCGGGGTCGTTCAGGTCCGGCTCCCCTCCGGCGCGTGTCTTAGCCGCAACGTAACTCGGAACCATCTCTTTCACCTCCCCGTCCTCGTTCATCTGTATACATCCGAGCCATCCGTTGTTCCATCCTCCGAATTCATCCGCGACCCGAAAAGGAGCCAGGCTGTGTGCCAGACTATTAGCAGAGTGTCCTGGTCATTCGGTCCGAGCTCAACCCAGTCCTTGGCAACCTTTGCGCCGGTGCCTGGCTCCGCGACGCCCCGTGAACTGGGTTTGAGCCACGTCACTCCCCGCGCGATCCCCCGGTCTACTCGACCGCACGGCGAGCGGGCACTGACAGCGGATGACGGTCCCGATTCTGAGGAGGCCGCTCCGGGCGCAGCCGCGACCGGGGGCCGACACGGGCGGGCCTCCTTGGGAGCCATTACATCATCCTGACGCGGCGGACCACCCTTCGGGCGGTGCCCCCTCGGCCCCCGAACTCCAGTCCACATTTCGCTGGAGCAGCAGTAAGATGAGCCTTACGAACCAGTTGGTGACGAGGTCCGATCCCGTACCGGAGCCTGGTGCCTGCGGCCGTAGGGAGGCCCTTTCGTCGTGCTGCGAGAGCTTTCGGTGCAGAACCTGGCGTTGATCGAGGACGTCCAGGTTGAGCTGGACGAGGGGTTCTGCGCCTGGACGGGCGAGACCGGGGCGGGCAAGAGCCTCTTGCTCACGGCGCTCGGGCTGGTGCTCGGCGGGAAGGCCTCGGCCGACCTGGTCCGCGCGGGCAAGAAGGAGGCCCGGGCCGCCGCGGTCTTCGAGGTCGAGGATCCCGCGCTGCGGAGCGAGCTTGAGGGCATCCTCGGCGGGTCGGTCGACGAGGACGCGCTGATCATCTCGCGCCGGGTCTCGGCGCAGGGGCGGAGCTCGGCCCAGGTGAACGGGATGCCCGTGACGATCGCCACCCTCCAGCGGCTGGGCGAGCACCTGGTCGATATCCACGGCCAAAGCGAGGGGCGGGCACTGCTCGATCCCGAGCGCCAGCGCGGGCTGCTCGACGCCTTCGGCGGCCTGGACGAGCCGCTGGAGGCGTTTCGCCGGGCAAAGGCCACGCACGACCAGTTGCGGAAGAAGCGCCAGGCCCTCATCGACGCGACCCAGGCGCGGCAGCGGGAGCGGGCGCTGCTCGAGTTCGAGCGCGACGAGCTGGCCGCGGCCGATCCCAGGGTGGGCGAACACGACGAGCTCGTTCGGGAGTCGCACCTGCTGGCCAATGCCGAGGCACTGCGAACGGCCGCTGCGGGAGGCTACCACCAGCTTTACGAGGTCGATCATTCCGCCCAGGAGCTGCTCGAGCGGGTGGCACGCAGCCTCGAGCCCGTGGCGGACTCGGTGCCCGAGCTGGCCGAGGCCGTCGCGACCCTGAAGCGGCTCGCCGACGAGACCCGCGAGGTGGCCTACGGACTGCGCGAGCTCGGTCAGCGGTGGGATGATGACCCTGCGCGGCTCGAGGAGATCGAGGCCCGGCTGGCGGTCTACCGGCGGCTGGCCACGCGGTTCCGGGTCTCACCCGACGAGCTCGCGGCTCGGCTGACGGAGACCGAGGCCAAGCTGGCGGAGCTCATGCGGGACGAGCAAGACCTCGAGAACCTGGACGGTCCCCTCTCCGCGACGTTTCGGGAGCTCAAGGAGGCCGCGGCCGCGCTCACGTCCGCCCGCCGAAAGACAGCCAGGGATTTCGGGCGGGCGATCCAGTCCCGGCTCAAGCCGCTCGGCCTGGAAAAGGCACGCCTCACCGTCGAGGTCGAGACCCGAGACCTGGGCGATGACCCGACCGCCCCTCCTCCCCCCGAGACGGGAGCCGACCGCGTGGAGATGCTCTTCCTTGCCAACCCGGGAGAGGTGCCCCGGCCGCTGCGAAAGATCGCCTCGGGGGGCGAGCTCTCACGGCTGACTCTGGCGGCCAAGACCGTGCTGGCGTGCACGGACCGGGTCGCGACGCTGGTCCTCGACGAGATCGACACCGGTGTCGGCGGGCGGCTTGGCGCGGCGCTGGGCAAGACGCTGGCCGAGCTCGCCCAGCACCACCAGGTCGTCTGCGTCACCCACCTACCCCAGGTCGCCAGCTACGCCCGCCGCCAGTGGGTCATCCGCAAGCAGACGGAGCGAGGACGCACGAGGACCACGATCACACCGCTGAACGATCGCGATCGCGTCGACGAGTTGGCCGCCATGCTTCGCGGCAATTCGGCCGCCGAAGGGACGCGCCAGGAGGCGATGGCGATGCTGCAGGAAGCACAGGCCTCGGGATAGGCCCCGTTCTGGAACTGGATTTGAACCGCCGGACCGATCTTTCGGACAGTCAGCATCATGCAACCGACGGCCGCCCCGCAGCTCGGTGCCACCCACTGGCCCACGGCGTTCCGGTCGTGGATGGATCGACCTGCGCCGTCCTGGACCATCGCCCTCTGCATAATGGCGTTGCTGGCCCTTCCGTGCTGGCTGCTTGGTGACCAGCTACGTCACTTCTGCCTGGCCGGGGATGACTTCGCCTACGTGGCCGATTCGCGTGATGCGAGCCGGCTGGCGTCGAACCTCTTCAAGCCGCACAACACTCACATCGTGCCACTGTTCCGGATCTGGACCTTCGCCCTCGTCAAGGCCGCTGGGCGGCTCTCGAACTTCGCCACTGCGCTGGGCGTCGGATCGTACCTGACCTTCTCCCTCTCCTTGCTGGCGATCCGGCACCTGGTGGTCCGCGTGACGCGCAGCCAGGCAGCGGGACTGATCGCGATGGCGATGCTGGGGCTCTCCACCGTAATGGAATCCGTGGTCGTCTGGTATTCCGCCGGCCAGGCCCTCTGCGCCGGGACGTCCATCGTGGCATCCCTGATCGCCATCGAGAGCTGGCTGAGCCAGGGAAAGGTCTGGAGTCTGGCAATGGCTGTCGCGGCCAGCCTTGCCGCCCCTGGAATCTGGATGGGTGGACTGGTCGCTGGTCCTGCCGCAGCCGCCTATCTCTGGTTCGCTGGCCGTCGCACCAGCAAGCGAGCGGCCGTGGCATTTCTCATGGTCTCGGTCTGCCTGGCTGGTCTTCTGCTCGCCTCGGTCAGCAACGAGATGCAGCGCTTATCCCAGCCTGCAGATCGCCGCACCGGCACGGCGGCCAAGGCGCTCGAGTCTGTTCGTTCAACGTGCATGGCGATCCCGGAGACCCTGGTGTTCCGGAACCTCGGAATCGACGCGCCGTTGACCGCACCGCAAGGGTTGGTGATCTGCCTGGCCATTGCCTGGTTCTGGTTGCGTGGAGGCCTGCGGCGTCCCAACCGTTTCGAGGCGGCCGGCGCGGTGCTGGTCGTGGGCAGTTATCTGATGGTCTACTTCTTCCGGGGATACATGGCCTACGAGCACATGCGCGTCGTCGGGTGGTACAACGCGATCCCCGAAATCGGAGCGATCCTGTTCGTGGCGGGTTGGTGGGCCCACTGGCGGGGCTCCGATCCCGCCGAGCCAACCGCGCAACCATCGCGCTGGACATTCCGGAGTCTGATGGCCGTGGTCAGCGTGACCTGCTGCCTGCTGGTGCTCCACCTGCCCCGCGCCGCGCGCCTGTTTGTCGACGCAGCGCCGAGGATGACCGAAGAAGAGGCGGCCCTCTTCCCCACACCCGAACTTCAGAGGCTCCGAGCGGTGGCTTACGCCGACGAGCACGCCATCCGCCAGCAGCGTGCTCTGTCGAGGCTCGAGGGGGCCGAGCAGACGGCGGAAGACCTGGGAATCGGCCGGATGACGATCCGTCAAACCTTCGGCAGGGTGCTCGTTCCCGGCATCCCCGAGCTTCAGCGACAATCGGATGCGGCCGCGCTGCTCGCATTGCCCGAGGGCGACCGGAGGAGCGTCGATCAGGCCACGGTGCGCGAGAGCCTGCGCCGGTACATGTTCGTTGAACCCGAGTTCCGGCCTCCTTGGCTGACCCGTGCCAGGGCCAGCCAGCCGGCACCTTTCGCCCCTGCTGGGCGTTGAGTCATCGGCTCCTGTTCCAGGGAATACCTCGTATCGAGGCTCTGGTCCTGTCATGCTGGAACGAACGGACCTTGAGCCGTGCCCTGTCGAGTGTTGAACGAGCTCCCCGGTAAGGCCCTCGTCTCTCATGGGGGCCGATCGAACAGTCGCGATGAAGACTTGATCGTGACAACGACCACCAGCCGCCTGGTCAACTCTGCCCTGACGATTCTCCGCCGGCCTTCCGGCCGCCTGAGCTTGGCGTTGCTGGTCGGGCTGATCACCACCGGACCGTGGCTGCTCTTCTTCGATCCGATTTCCCTCCCTGGTCGCGCGCACATTCCTCGGGATCCAGCCGCAATCTACCGGCTCTACAGCGACGATTTCGCCTACCTGGCGGCGTCGCGATCGCTCCCCAGGACGATGGCGAACCTGTTCGTGCCGCACAACACCCACATCGTGCCGGCCTGGAGGCTGCTGACCTGGGCACTGGTCGCCTGGTCCGGCTCGCTGGAGAAGCTGCCCGCCGTGCTGGCCGAGGCCGCCTACGGGATCCTGGTGGCCGTGATGCTCCTGACGGGCCGCCTGGTTGCGCGCGAGACCGGTCGAGCCGACCTGGGGCTGGCCGCCATGGTCGGGGTGGGCACGACGTCGCTCATGGCGTCGCCGGCTTGCTGGTACTCGGCGGGCCAGACCCTCTGGGCCGGGCTGGGCATCCTGGCAGCGCTCTGGTATTCGCAGTGCTGGCGGAGGTCACGCTCCGCGGCAGCGCTTCTTCTCGCCGCCGTTTCGGCAGTTCTCGCCGGCTGGTTCTGGACGGTCGGCCACCTCGCCGGTCCCGTGGCTGCCGCCTACCTCTGGATGGACGGCCGCCGCCTCTGCCGGTGGGCTGCCGCCATCCCCCTGATGGCCTCGGGCCTGGCCGTGGCGACGGCCGTCGCCCTGGGAGGAGACAAGGTTGACACCACGGTCAGCTTCCACGGCCGCACGGCCACCCAGGCCGCACACCCCATGCAAGGCACTCTGCACACCGCCCAGGCGATCCCCGAGAATCTCGTTCTCGGGAACCTCGGCCTGCAGGCCCGGACCACACCGTCGCAGGGGCTGATTGTCACACTGTTGATCCTGGGAATCTGGGCCGGCGTGCGCTGGCGGCAGGGAGGAGCGCGGGCGTTCAACCCGCTGGAGTGCGCGGGCCTGGCCCTCATGCTTGGCAGTTACCTGGTCGAGTGGACCTTCAGAGGCTACCTGCCATTTCGCTCCCTGAGAACGATCAATCTGGGGATGATCGTCCCCTGGTACGACGCCATCCCGCACATCGGGGGAATCCTCTTCGTCATGGGCTGGATCTCCGGTCCGCAACGTGGCGAGAGGGGGCGGGCGCTCTGCCGGCCGACCGCTGGCCTGACCCACTTGGGAGCCATCGGGGTCGTGGGGCTGATGGCGGTTCTGATCGTGCTGAACGGCCCGCGCGTCGACCTCCTCTGGCGTGCCTGGGTGCCGCCGTTGCTCCCCGTGGAGCAGGAGATGTTCCCCATCCGGAGACTGCAAAGCATGCGCACCACCACCTTACTGCTCGATCGCGCGGGCTGGCAACGGCGGCACTTGCGACGACTCGACCGGGCCCAGGAAGTCGCCAATCGCGCGGGGATCGGCCGCGACGGGATCCGCGCCGCTTTCGGCCGCCTGGACATGCCCGAGATCCCGGAGGTCTATGACGCTGCGGGCTTGCTGGACCTTCCCGAGCGGGGACGACTCACCGATCCGGACCAGGTTCGCCAGGCCCTTGGTCCCTACGTTTTCAAGGAGGAGGAGCCCCGGCCCTTGTGGCTTCCGGCGGAGCAGCCCTGGCCGGTGAGAGACATCTCCAGTGGACCGAAGCCGCCATCGACGACCCGTAGGGCCAGCTCCACCGTCGATGACAGAACGGGATCGCTTCGCTCTTCGGCCATTTCCGGGCCAGCCTGAGCGGCACGACAAGCTCATGAAGAGGAGCCCGCGTGGAATCAGAACGGACTTCCCTCGTCGATCGGCGGCTCGGCGATGGTCGCAAGGTTCTCGAACCGGGTCAGGTTCTTGAGGAAGGTCAGCTTGACGCTGCCGGTCGGGCCGTTGCGATTCTTCGCCACGATGATCTCGGCGATTCCCGGCTGGTCGTTCTGATCGTAGTACTCGGGGCGGTGGAGCAGGAGAACCATGTCGGCGTCCTGCTCGATGGCGCCTGACTCGCGAAGGTCGGCCATGCGGGGGCGGCGGTCCTCGCGGCTCTCCACGGCCCGGTTGAGCTGTGAGAGCGCGATCACCGGCACGTGCAATTCGCGGGCTAGGGTCTTGAGCCGGCGGCTGATCTTGGCGATCTGCTCCTGGCGGCTGTCGCGCGAGTCTTCGACATCGATGAGCTGAATGTAGTCGACCACGATCAGCCCGAGGTCTTGGCGAAGCTTGAGCCGGCGGGCCATGGCGGTGATCTGGAGCATGTTTCGCGCGGGGGTATCGTCGATGAAGATCGGCGCCGCCTCCATCTCGTGATAAGCCTTCGCCAGCTTGTTCAGCTCGCGATAATCGAGCCCGTGGCCGGTGCGCAGCTTGTGGCCGTCCACCCGCGATCGGGAGCAAAGCAGCCGTTCGCCGATCTCGAGATTGCCCATCTCGAGGCTCACGACCAGGACCGGAACCTTGAGGGTGATTGCAGCAAAGTCGCAGATGTTCAGCATGAGCGCTGTCTTGCCCATGCTCGGCCGCGCCGCGAGGATGATGAGCTGGTCGGAGTGGAAGCCGTTGGTGAGATCGTCCAGGTCATGGAATCCCGAGGCCACACCCGTGACCGGGTGTTTCTCCTCATGCGCGCTTGGAGATCAGCGTCATCGCCTTCTCGAGCACTTGCTTGATCTCGTGGGTCTCGCCCTTGATCTGGTCCTCGGCGATGGTGAAGATCTTCTGCTCGGCCGTCTCGAGCAGTTGCTGGGCGGTGAAGAGGTTCGAGTACCCGTCGCGAATGATCTCCGTCGCGCTCTGGATGAGCTGGCGGCTGATCGACTTCTGGCGAACGATCTCGGCATGGTACTTGGCGTTGGCGGCATGGGGAACGCTGTTGGCGATCTCCAGGAGCATCTCGTCGCCGCCGATCTGCTTGTACTGGTCGCGGCGGGTCAGCTCGTCGGCCAGGGTCACGGCGTCCACCGCCTTGCCCAGGTCGTAAAGATCGCGAATTGCCCGGTAGATGACCTGGTGAGCATCGCGGTAGAAGTCCTCGACGCTCAGGAAGCCGACGACGTCGTGCAGGACCTCGTTGTCGAGCAGTATTCCACCCAGCACGGATCGCTCCGCCTCCAGGTTCTGGGGCGGAAGATGATCGCTCAGCGAGCCGCCGGCGACCTTGGGGAACGGCGTGTTTCCGGTGCCGCCGACTCCCCCTTTGCCGTTGCCGTAGCCAGGTGCGGGTAGGGATGACATTCCGAGCGATCTCCCCAGAACCCTCCGTGCCTTGCGGACCCCGAAGCCGCCAGTCGAACCGACCGACCCGAAGCTTCTCGGCCGGGCCGGACCGCCTCCCTCCGTCGAGCTACGGCCCACCTCGGCTCCCCTGGATCATGGATGCCGCATCCATTTTAACCCGAACCGCGCCGGGGCGAGAGCGGTCATGGCAACGAGGGGGGCGTGTGCTCTCGACTCTGAACAGTCGTATCGGTTGATCGTGGCGCGCGGCATCGGAAAAAACCCGAGAAATGCGAGCGACTTGGGAGGGCGAGAACCGGATCTTGCGGCCGCACGAGGCTGCCCGCAAGAGAAAAAAAATGGAGAGCGGTCGGGAACCGATTCGGGCGTGGGCGAGACCTGAACGATTCTGGCCAGGTGGCTCCGGAGATCAAGAAGGGCGGGTTCGGGACCCGCCCTTGATGGCTGTGTGCGATGTTCGCGACCGTGGTTGGCCGGGCCCGAGTGGTCAGGAACCGGCCGCTTCCTCGGTGTGGGTGGGAACGACCCAGAGCTTTACCTCGGTGTCGATATCCTGGCCCAGCGCCACCTTGATGGTGTAGAGCCCGAGGTCCTTGAGCGGGCCCTCGATCCGGACGTTTTCGGTCGCGAGCGGGAAACCTTCTTTCTTGAGGGCTTCCGCAATCTGGTCGGCGTTGACAGAGCCGTAGAGGTGGCCTTCCTCGTTGGCGTTGGCCTCGATGGTCAGGGACCGCTGGGCGATCTGCGCGGCGAGGTTTTGCAGGTCAGCGCGGCGGGCCTGCTCTAGCTCCTTGAGGCGCTGCCGGTGCTTCTCGATGATCCGCAGGTTGTGCTGGGTCGCGAAGGTGGCCAGCCCACGAGGGATCAGGTAATTGCGGGCAAAGCCCGGCCGGACCTTGACGAGGTCGCCCGGTTGACCGACGTGCGGCACGGCCTGGGTCAGGATGATCGACAGATGGCCGTGCTTGGCTCTCAAGTGATGGCCAGTGCGGCGTTCGACGCCAGGCTGGCGGGGCGGGCTGGGGGCTGCCTGCCGGGCATTGGGGGTCTCGCCGGTCTTCGCCTTGCCGGATGTCTTGGCTTTGCGCTTGGTGGCCTGGGAATCGGTTGTCTTGGCCATGGAAAGGGCCCTCTCTCAAACGTGGAAGCGGGAGATGGGCACCAGGTCGAAACCGTTCCCGAGCTGACCCTGCCCTGTCACACAAAACGGGAGGATGCGAACCGCAGTGCGGCGAATCGTTGGCTCGGCGCCGCGATGTCTCCAGGCCGACACCTCCCATCACAAGCTCTTCTCGATCGACACACAAAAACATTGATTTAAGCGGATTAGTCCATCCGGGCCAAGTGGTGTGTTTGTGCGCCGGGTGGGACACATCGGGACCGCCATGGCGATCCGACAAGCCCGCGCGGCGTGGACTTCCCGGCCAGGGGACGGAGTTCGGCTCAGTTCAGAAGGGGATGTCCTCCTCGTCCCGCTCCTCGGGTTCCGCTGGTGGGCGGGTCCGGGGAGTCGTGTTCGAGGGAGACGGCCCTCGGACCGGCCCGGTGCCGTTGCTCTGACCGCGGGGCTCGCCATAGCCCGAGCTTGCGGCGCGACGCGGAGCCTGGTCGCGGGCGGCCGGGGGAGGAGCCGACGTCTCGTTGTCGGATGCCGCGCCCCCGTCGGCAGGGTCGCCCCGTTGCGTGTCAAGGAACTGAACGCGATCGGCGTGAACCTTTATCTTCGACCGCTTCTCGCCGGTCGTCTTGTCGTCCCACGTTTCCATCCGCAACGAGCCTTCCACGTGGATCGCCCTCCCTTTGCGGAGATACTGGCAGCAGTTCTCGGCCTGACGGTCCCAGACGGTCACATCGATGTACAGGGTATCCTCGCGGCGTTCGCCGTCCTTGCCCGTCCAGGACCGGCTCGTTGCCATGCGGAGCTCGGTCACCGCCGTTCCACTGGGAGTTCTCCGGAGCTCCGGGTCAAACGTGAGTCGACCCATGAGAAACACCTTGTTCAAGTCGGCCATTGCCAGGTTCCTTTCACGACCACGGATCCGCCCATCGCACGCCGCTCTGCCGCCAGTCTCTCGGGGGGAAATGGCCACTCCGGCCGGATCGCCCTGGAGTCCCGACGCGGAGGCTTCAGGACTTCCCCACACTCATGGTAAACGCCTGTCCCCTAGATTGCAAGAGACGATCCATAAATTCGCCGACGATCCGCGAAGGACGGATTGGTCTTGCCGGCCGGTTCAGTCGTCGCGGCGGCGGCGGCGCGGCCGTTCGTCCAGTTCCTCGTCGGGGCCTCCATCTTCGGAGTCGGCGTTCGGGGTCGAGGTCATGGCCTGGTTGACGAGATGCTCTTCCAGCTTGGTAGGCACCTTGAGAATCAGCTCACGAAGGATGAGGTCGCTGAGATGACAGTCGGCCACGATCTCCTTGAGCTTCGATCCGTCGGTCTTGAAGTAAGTGAGCAGATACGTCCCCTTCTTGTGCCCGCTGATCGAGTACGACAGCCGGCGCTCGTCCCACTGCCTGCTGGCGACGATCTCCGAGCTGTGCTTCGTCAGAATGTCATGAACATGCTTGACAGTATCTTCCCAGGCCGCCGCGGCCTTGGTGCTATCGAGCAGGAACATCCCCTCGTAGGTGTGAACTGGCAAGAGCAGGGTCCTCCGTTGGTAAGTAGGTGGTAAGCAGTGTGCAATGTCGCCGAGTCAGGGAACGTCGCGAATTCCGTCAGCGGTCGAATCTTCGGGGCGAGACCGCCGGACCGTTCTGATCCGGGGAGACCAGTTCACGGCAGTCTCGGTCAGCCAGTTCGCAATGCCTCGCTGCCTACGGCCCATTCTTCGTGGATCCATTGAACCGATTCATGGCCTGATCGATCCCCTGCGTGACCCAGACGGCGACGGCCTGGGTGGCGAGGATCAGCGTGTCATCGACGAGGGCACGCTCGGGGCTTCGAAAGCGGCTGAGGACGTAGTCGGCTGCGTCTTGATCGCCCTGCTCGCCGATGCCGATCCTGAGCCGGGGAAACTGGTCGGTACCCAGGTGGGCCGCAATGTCTCTCAGACCCTTCTGACCACCGTCCGAGCCGCCGGGCCGGATCCTCATCCTCCCCACGGGCAGGGCCAGATCGTCGCAGACCACCAGGATGTCAGGGGGCTCGATCTTGTAGAACCGGACGGCTTGCCCGACCGACCGGCCACTGAGGTTCATGAAGGTCTCGGGCTTGAGCAGGAGAACCCGATGATAGTCGATCTCGATCTCGGCGACCTGAGCCTCGAACTTGCGGGCGAACGTCGCTCCTCGTCCTCCCCGCGCCAGCCGGTCAACCAGCTCGAAACCGATGTTGTGTCGGGTTCCCTGATACTTGGTACCCGGATTGCCAAGGCCGATCACCAGCTTCATCATCGCCAAGGCCGCGGCTCCAGGCTAACGGTTCCCTGCTCCCGCTGGCGGCCGAGGGATGATCGCAGGCTCGCGCCGGTCGGTGAGCAGGTAGCCGGTCATTCCGCTTTCTCTTTTTCCTTGCGTTCGGGCTTGATCACCTCGGGCTGGGTCGCGGCCTCGGCGGCCGGGGTCTCGGTCGCCTCCTCCTGCGCTCCCCGCACCACGACGTGAATAATCAGCAGATCCGGATCGGCATCGATGGTCACGCCCGGAGGCAGTGCCAGGTCCCGAACGTGGATTCCGTCGTCAACCTTGAGGTTGCTGACATCGACCTTGATGGAGTCGGGAATGGCGCCGGCGGGGCACTTGACCCGCAACTTGTGGCTGAGCTGCTCCAGGATGCCCCCCTCGGCGATGCCGGGGGCGTGGCCCCTGATCTCCAGGTTGACCTCGGTCTCGATCAACTCCTCGGCGCTGACGCGGGCGAAATCCAGGTGGAGGATCTGCTTGCCGAGGTTGTCCCACTGAACGTCCCGGATCAGGACGGTCTCGGTCTTGTCGCCCAGGTCGAGCTCGGCCAGGTGGCTCGCCGCCTTGATCATATGCCAGACATCATCATGAGACACGCTGATCGGCACCACCGCTTGCTTGTGCCCATAAATCACGGCCGGGACGCGGCCCTCCTTGCGGAGTCGCCGTACCACCCGGGTACCGGTCCCTTTGTTCTTCGCAGGGTCGCGGGGCTCGACCCGTATCTTCAATGCTTCCGCCATCAGATCACTCGCCTTGACCGACCCCGCAGCCAGGCGAGGTCCCGTAAACAGGATCTAGGAGGGTAAAGGAACGCAGGGCGGCACCAGGCAGGCCCGCACTCGCACGACCCCGAAAACCGGGGTATCCGGACCCAGGATCAACCGCCGCATCCCGGGAAAAAACCAAAAATGCGGCCCCAGGGACCGCGCAGCCAACCATTATGCGGATTTCTCGGCCGTCCTTCAAGTCCTCGTCTTCGGCTGGATCCGTGTGTGCACGACCCACTCGTCAGCGGAAAAATCCGAGATGGGCCAGATCGACCGAAGCCGACGGCAAGGGGATGTGCGGGAACGCCGCGACACAAAATCTTCGCCGCCTCGCTTGACATCGACCCTCTCACAAGATGGCCTGTAAATGGCTTCGTTTGCTTTCACTGCACGGCGGCCGAACGAGGTTAACCTCTTGCTTTGAAGCAACTTGCGACGCTGGCAATTGGCTTCCTTCGTCGCAGTTTCGCAGGGGCGTCTGAACCACGAAGAGCACGACGGGCACGAGGAACAGGCTAGCCGAGCCGCCCATGATGGAGCCCTACTCAGCGGATCGCAACGAGGCTGGCTCTCTTCGTGGTCCACGCCCCCGCGCGGCCGAACCAGAGTGGCGATTCCAACAACCGGATTGCCACGGAGCATCGGGAGTGCGCAAAGCCCCTACTATTAGATTGCGCCTGTTTTGGCGGTTTCCGCGCCTCCCGCACGGATTTTCCACGTCCCGCCACCGCTACAACCGGACCTGGCCGTGAACCGCCGGCCGCTGCCTTTCCGTGACACTCGACGTCTTCAGCCGGGCCTCGGTTCTCAGGGAACCGCAAACGGTGTCCGGAACCGTTGACAAGGGAATCGGGGAGGAAAGAAACGGTTCCCGACACCTTTTCTGCTTTACGATCCAAGACCAAACGACCCAAATTGCTGGCCGAGTTGGAACGCCGATATCTGGCCTCTTCTAGCCGGCTTTAGAGCCGTTGTTTATAATAGTTTTCAGTCAATTGCGGAGGTGGAGGACTTGACCACCCTGGCGACCGGCTGAGAGTTGCTGAACAATGGGAAATCTCAACACACTTTCGCGTATGACTGCTCGGGAGCTTCCCAGAGAAATTCCTCGTCGCGTTCTCTTTCGCCGGAGAACAGCGAGACTTGGTGCGCGCGATCGCGGAGGCGGTTGAAAAGAAGATCGGCTCAAACAACGTCTTCTTTGATGAATGGTTCGAGTACTATATCGCCGGGCAGGATGCGGACCTCAAGCTGCAAGAGATCTACGGCGAACAATGCGAACTGGCGGTCGTCTGTGTCTCGGAGCGCTACGGAGGCAAGCCGTGGACTCAAGCCGAACACGAAGCGATCCGCGCCCGGCTGATGAAATCGCGCAAATCAGCAGACAAACGCGAACAACTCGCCATCCTGCCAATTCGCGTCGGAGACGGTGACGTCCCAGGTATCCTCTTCAATACGATTGTTCCTGACGTTCGCGATAGGACCCCAGACAAGACAGCTGAACTGATCGTCGATCGGCTACGGCTCATCGTCCCGGACCTCAACCTAGGAACTGGTCCTTTGATCGCCGGGTTTTCCTGGCCCGAACCGCCGGCGCCGCTGCACTGGCCCATGGCGGACCACAGCGGCGTGCGCGAGGCCTTCGCTCGGCTGCTGGCTCCCGACGCGACCTGGCGCTTCCTGTCGATCCGCGGCCCCTCCGAGACGGGCAAGAGCCACATCACCAACCAGATGCTGGACAACGCCCTCCGGATCCCTGAACTGGCCTGCGGACGCTTCGACTTCAAAGGGACCACCGGCATGGATGCCGAAGTGCAGCGCCTTTGTCCAGCATCTCGGTGTGCCTCTGCCACCGGCCAACCCCCGACTGAACGAGCGTCTCGGACACATCCTCCACGGACTCAAGCAACGTGCCCGGCCCGCCTTCCTCGTCTTTGACACCTACGAAGCCGCGGGCGAAGCGCAGGATTGGGTGGAGAGACAACTCCTGCCCAGCCTGATCCGCGCCACTTGGCTTCGAGTGGTCATCGCCGGGCAACGTGTGCCCGAGGTCGCCGGTGCCGTCTGGGCTTCAGTGGCACGCGCCCCGCTCCAGCTTGTGCCCCCGCAACCGGCGGAATGGTTCGAATACGGCAAGCAGTACCACCCCGACTTGACGCTGGCGGACGTGGAAATCGCGTGTCGTCTCGCTCGTAACAAAGCCAGCCTGCTGGCCCAACTCCTCGGCCCAACCACGTAACATGGACTTCGCTGAACAACTGCGTGTACTCCAGGCGGCCCAAGGCGATCCGGCGAAGCTCTCGCTGGCCGCCGTGGACCTCGCCTATCCCGCGCTGGCGGACGCCGAGCGCGCCGCGCTCAAGGAATCCCTTGAAGCCGCGGCTATCCCCCACTGGTGTGATGAAGCCATCCTTGCCGCCCTGCTGGGGATCACGGCGGAGGAAAGCGCCGTCCGGCTCGCCCGCCTGCGCCGCCTGAGCGTGGTGGAGCCATTCCCAGCGCGCGGCAGCAACGCAGTGAACGTCCACGAGGCGGCCCGGTTGGCGCTGCGCAAAGCGATGGCGGATGATCCAAGCGGCAGGTTTCGCACCTTGAGCGCAAGGGCGGTCGTGTTTTTTGAAGACGACCCCACGCCCGCTGGTCGTATTGAGTGGATTTACCACCTGCTTTGCGCGGAGCCGGAACTCGGCGCCACCCAGTTGGAGAAACTAGACCGCGAATGGTCACGAATTGCGCCGTCCCGAGGACCGCTACGCGCTGGCGGCAGCGCTCGGGGAACTCGATGAAGTGGGGTTCACGGTAGCGGGGGCGGGCTATGGGTCTTGATTGTGATCGCGTGGACGCGGGTCAGTCGGGGTGAAGCTGCCCAACTGCGGAGGTAGCCGCCGAAATCCTCGACCTTGCCAGGTCTGTGGCTGACCCCGCGCCGAAGGTGATGCCCAGGCCCTGTTGGGCGATGTACTGGAGGCGCAGGCAAACTGACCGAGTCGCGGGCGGCGTATGAGGAGTCTGGCGATCAGCCGGCGGTTGGCGGAGCAGGACCCGAGCAACGCGGGCTGGCAATCGGATTTGGCGGTCGCGCACAACCGGGTGGGCGGAGTGCTGGAGGCGCAGGGCAAGCTGACGGAGGCGATGGCAGCGTTTGAGGAGGACCTGGCGATCAGCCGGCGGTTGGCCGAGCAAGACCCGAGCAACGCGGGCTGGCAATCGGATTTGGCGGCGGCGCACAACCGGGTGGGCGGGGTGCTGGAGGCGCAGGGCAAGCTGACGGAGGCGATGGCAGCGTTTGAGGAGGACCTGGCGATCAGCCGGCGGTTGGCCGAGCAAGACCCGAGCAACGCGGGCTGGCAATCGGATTTGGCGGTGGCGCACAACCGGGTGGGCGGGGTGCTGGAGGCGCAGGGCAAGCTGACGGAGGCGCAGGCAGCGTTTGAGGAGGCCCTGGCGATCCGCCGGCGGTTGGCTGAGCAAGACCCGAGCAACGCGGGCTGGCAATCGGATTTGGCGGCGGCGCACAACCGGGTGGGCGGGGTGCTGGAGGCGCAGGGCAAGCTGACGGAGGCGCATGGCAGCGTTTGAGGAGGACCTGGCGATCAGCCGGCGGTTGGCCGAGCAAGACCCGAGCAACGCGGGCTGGCAATCGGATTTGGCGGTGGCGCACAACCGCGTGGGCGGAGTGCTGGAGGCGCAGGGCAAGCTGACGGAGGCGATGGCAGCGTTTGAGGAGGCCCTGGCGATCAGCCGGCGGTTGGCCGAGCAAGACCCGAGCAACGCGGGCTGGCAATCGGGTTTGGCGGTGGCGCACAACCGCGTGGGCGGAGTGCTGGAGGCGCAGGGCAAGCTGACGGAGGCGCAGGCAGCGTTTGAGGAGGACCTGGCGATCAGCCGGCGGTTGGCCGAGCAAGACCCGAGCAACGCGGGCTGGCAATCGGATTTGGCGGCGGCGCTCAACCGGGTGGGCGGGGTGCTGGAGGCGCAAGGCAAGCTGACGGAGGCGATGGCAGCGTTTGAGGAGGCCCTGGCGATCCGCCGGCGGTTGGCTGAGCAAGACCCGAGCAACGCGGGCTGGCAATCGGGTGTTGGCGGTGGCGCACAACCGGGTGGGCGGGGTGCTGGAGGCACAGGGCAAGCTGACGGAGGCGCATGGCAGCGTTTGAGGAGGACCTGGCGATCAGCCGGCGGTTGGCTGAGCAAGACCCGAGCAACGCGGGCTGGCAATCGGATTTGGCGGTGGCGCACAACCGGGTGGGCGGAGTGCTGGAGGCGCAGGGCAAGCTGACGGAGGCGCATGGCAGCGTTTGAGGAGGCCCTGGCGATCAGCCGGCGGTTGGCTGAGCAAGACCCGAGCAACGCGGGCTGGCAATCGGATTTGGCGGTGGCGCACAACCGGGTGGGCGGGGTGCTGGAGACGCAGGGCAAGCTGACGGAGGCGATGGCAGCGTTTGAGGAGGCCCTGGCGATCAGCCGGCGGTTGGCCGAGCAAGACCCGAGCAACGCGGGCTGGCAATCGGGATTTGGCGATCGCCTGCGTGAGAGTTGCGAGACTGCACTCCCATGCTGGGAGGCATTCTGCTGCCCTGCCGCTCTATGAGGAGGCGAATGCCATCCTAGGTGCTTTCCGCGACAGAGTACCCGGGTCTACCGATTGGGCCAAGGCCAAGGAAACCGTCGAATCCGAACTGGCGTTGTGTCTTTCGCAGGCAGAACAGGATGGGCGAAGCCAGACATCCACCTCAACAGGGACCGGAAAACATGTCAGTCACCAAGGAAAAGGCTACGGACAAAAAAATGGGCAAAACGAGTAGTGTGTGAGGGTCATTAGCCTTCGAGGAGTTCGCGTCCTTCCCAGATTGGGTGAGGGGTTTGTTCCTCGAAAAGTAAAGTCAATGGCCACGCAGAAGGTTTGAGTGCTCGGCCTGGTCAACCATGCATGATTGCTTCATGACATGCATTGGCGACCGCGACCCAGAAGTCGGCTTCTACGCCCTTCATATTCTGTTGCACCGAGGATTTACCAGTCTCCGCTCTCGGTGTCACCCCCACGGAGCGCGTCAGCCATGCAGACCGACCTGGCGGAGCGCCTCGTAGAGGACGATGGCGACTGCGCTGGAGAGGTTCAGGCTCCGGGCTTCCGGACGGATCGGAATCCGTAACGTGCGGTCGGGGCGTTCCGCGAGCCATGACCGGGGCAGACCCCGGCTCTCGGGCCCGAACACGAGTGCATCGCCGGGCTGGAAGACCGCCTCGGTGTAGATCAGGCTGGCACTGGTGCTGAACGACCAGAGGCGGTCACGGCCCAGCGACTCGGCGGCCTCTTCCAGGTGGTTCACCACCCTCAGGTCCAGGTGTTCCCAGTAGTCCAGACCCGCCCGGCGGAGATGCCGATCGTCGAGATGAAAACCCAGGGGCCGAACCAGCCAGAGCCGGGCACCGGCCGCAACGCACGTCCGTCCGATCGCCCCGGTGTTGGCCGCGATCTCGGGCTCGAAGAGGACCACATGAAGCCGGGGCGGCGCAACCGCCGCCGGGGTGTCTTTCGTCAGCTCGGCTGCCGCGGCCACGGGAATCTCGTCAGACATGTCCGCCACCTGTTCGACCGGGACGCTCAGGGGCTGCCGGTCGCGTTCCTGATGGGCGGCCCTCCGGCCCGGGCATCCCATTGATCCTCCGCGGCGCTGCGGCGAAGGTAACTGGGCTCGAGCGTCCACAGGTCGTCGCGATGACCTGCCGTCCAGAGCTGGAGGGCCAGATCGAGCAGCTCCAGCGCCCTCGACGGGCCGGGGGAGTGGGGATCAGGGCCCAGGGTCAGCGTCGCGGGGATCGCTGCGCGGATGCCCGGCGAGTCGAGTCCCGGACCGACGACCACCGCGGGCCCTTCGAGACGGGCAGACCAGGCGGCGATGGGCTCGATACGGCTCGCCGAAGCGCGACGCAACGGCTCGTGGGGAGCCCCGCGCGTGAAGTCGGCCGAGTAGACATCGCCCCGCTGAGCGTCGGCGACCACGTGCACGCGCATTGCTCCCGGCGACGCGGTCCGCGCCCACCCCTCCAGACTATCGAAGCCGATGAGGTCGGCACCCGCCACATAAGCCAGGGTCCGGGCCGCGGTGAGCCCGATCCTAAGCCCGGTGTAGGAGCCTGGCCCCAGTCCCACGGCGATGAGGCGAAGGTCGACGACCCGAAGCCGGGACGCAACCAGCAGGTCACGGAGGCCAGGAACCAGATCCCGCCCATGGCGCCGGCACCCCTCTACCGAAGCGGCTTGCCTCCGTCCATCGTCCGTCAAGAGGGCCAGGGCGGGCTGGTCGGTCGAGGTATCGATCACCAGGAGATTCATCAACTCGTCCCCCCATGGCACCCCCGTGATCGCAAGAGTGAGGGTGACTTCTCGTTGCAAAAACTCACCACAAGACCCAAACCTCGAAGCCGTAAGCCTTCCCGCTCTGCAAGGGATCATGGATTCGTGGACTTAGCCGCTGCTCTTCCTTCCGGCGTTCCTTGCGATATAATTGCCGGCGTCCTTAGAATATAATGATTCGCGTGCTCTTCGGTCTCCAGGTCGGATCGGATCTGCGTCTCGATCACGGGACCGTCGACTACCTGTTTGCAGCGGGCCTGATCGGACGGAGGTTTCTCCTCGGTGCGGCGAGCTTTGATCAGTGATATACACGGCAACCTCGAAGCCCTCGACGTTGTGCTCGACGACATTCAGGGCCAGGGGATCCGTGAGATCTTCTGCCTGGGCGATATCATCGGCTATGGTCCGAACCCGCGCGAATGCATCGATCGGGTGATGGACGTCTGCACCATGACCCTGCTGGGAAACCACGATCAGGGGGCCATGTTCGATCCCGACGGGTTCAACATTGGTGCCGAGCGAGCCATCTTCTGGACACGCAGCCAGCTCGAGAACCCGACCGACCGGTCGCAGAACGAGCGGCGATGGGAGTTCCTCGGCGAGCTGCCCCGGTCTCATCGGATGGGGCCTTTTCTCTTCGTCCACGGCTCTCCCCGCAATCCCCTCAGCGAATACATCTTCCCCGAGGACATTTACAATCATCGCAAGATGGAGCGGCTGTTCCAGCTTGTCGAGCGCTATTGTTTTCAGGGCCACACTCACGTACCCGGCATCTTCACCGAGAACTTCCAGTTCTTCGCGCCCGAGGAGATCGACAACGAATACACCTTGGGCGAGGGGAAGATCATGGTCAACGTGGGGTCGGTCGGCCAGCCGCGCGATGGAGACAACCGCGCGTGCTACCTGATTCTGGACGACGGAATGGGGCCCGACACTGGCGGCGAGGCGAAGGCAGTAGCCTCCCCCCGCGTCACCTTCCGGCGGCTCACTTACGATTTCGAGAAGACGATCCAGAAGATCTACGCGATCGCCGACCTGGAACCGTTTCTCGGTGACCGGCTCCGACAAGGACGCTAGCTCGTGGGTCCAGCGGCTCCCAGGGATGGTTCCAGCCCGGCCGCCGCAGGGTCTCCACCTGCCGGGTCCTCGGCCGGAGCTATCTGGCCCCTCCCTCCCGTCCTATGGAATGATGGTCTCCTGCTGGATGACCATGGTTGATTGGTCGATCATCTCCGGAGTGTGGCAGTCGGCCTGGATTTCCGGCGAGCGCCCTTCCGAGTTCCCGGTCCAGCAGCGGGCCCGAGCGGTCCCAGGATCAGCACCCTCATGAATAACGAGAAACAGCGACTTCTCCTCATTGTCCTTTTCATGTTCGGCTGGGTCTTGCTCCTTCAGTCGCTGGGCCTCCTGCCCCGCCAGCAAAACAAGGCCGCAGACAAGGCCAAGGCGGCCGTCAAGAAGCAGGAGGGCCCTGGCCCCGCGGCGAAGGACGCGGAACTGGCCAAGGCGGCAACGAAGCCCGGCGAAGAGCCGGACAAGACCGGCAAGGCTGAGAAAGACAAGCCCAGGCCAGCGAAGGTCGGCCTGGTGGACTCCAAGAGCCTGATCCTGGGCTCGGCCACCGACAAGACGCCAGGCGGCTACCGGCTGGAGGTGCAACTCGACCAGAAAGGCGCTGGCGTCGAGTCCCTGCTTTCCTCGCGTTACGACGCCGAGTTCGAGGGAAGAAACAACCCCCACTTGCCGCTCAAGCTCATCAGCCGCGATCCGATCTGGCCGGCGTCACTGTCGTTGACACTCAGCCCCGACCCGCTGGCGAACGAGCGGAACCAGCCCCCGGACGGGACCCCAGACGTCGTCGTCGATGAGACCGAGCAGGCCAAGCGGGTCGCCGAGTCCGAGGACCTGCTCAACGCCGTTCTCTGGGAAGTCGTGCGAGACGAGACGGGAAAGATCGTGCACCCCCTTTCCGCCGTCGACCCTGGCTCGGGCAAGACGCTCGAGGGCCAGCAGGTCGTCTTCCGGACCACGGCGAGCAACGGCGTGATCGTCACCAAGACGTTTCGGCTCTGGCAGACCATGAACGGCCTCGAGCTCGAGCTCCGGTTCGAGAGCCCCGACAAGGATCGGTCCTTCGCCTACAACCTCCTGGGCCCGCACGGCATCCCGATCGAGGGGGAATGGTACACCGGCACCTTCCGCGAGGTCTTCTTCGGGACCTATCGCAGGACCGGCGAGAACCAGGGCAACATCAAGGTGGATGCCCATACCGCCTACGACGTCGCCAAGGCCGCGGCCACGGGCAAGGAGATTGACAGCCAGGCCCTCCCTCTCTGGATGACAGGGGTGGAGAACCAGTACTTCACCACCTTCATGGCCCCTTATCCCTCACCGGCCGGGGATCAGGAGCGGCTCGACCGCAAGACGATGGCCCTGCTCCTGCACAAGGATGAAAAGGCACTCCAGAAATCCGACGTGGGTGTCCGGATGTCCTCCAAGCCCCTCTCGGCGGGGCCGAACGTGCCGGTGGTCCACACCTATCGCGTCTATGCCGGCCCCAAGATTGCCGAGGACCTCAACCCGTACGGCGGCTCGGCGCTCGCCTCTTACCGCAAGAGCTACATTCCTGGTGCTTCCTGGATCGCCCGGTATGCGATCACGCCAACCCTCTCGTTCACTCACAACGTGACCGCCTGGGTTGCCCGGCTCTTTGGCAGGTCCGAGGGAAACTGGGGCATCGCCATCATCCTGCTCACGATCCTGGTCAAGCTCATGATGTTCCCGCTGGGCCGCAAGCAGGCCCTCATGGCCCAGAGGACGCAGGCGCTTCAGCCCTACCTCAAGGAGATCCAGGAGAAGTACAAGGACGATAAGGAGAAGCAGACCCGCGAGACCATGGCCCTGTACAAGAGGCACGGGGTCAACCCGGTCAGCGGCTGCATTCCGGCCCTGATCCAGCTTCCCATCTTCGTCGGGCTCTGGCAGGCCTTGAACACCAGCGTCGCCTTGCGGCATTCGCCGTTTCTCTGGATCAATGACCTGGCCGCCCCGGACATGCTCGCCCGGTTCCCGTTCGAACTGCCGTTGCTGGGCACGTTCCTGGGCCACTGGTTCAACCTGCTGCCGACTCCTGGTGGTGGGGCTCATGCTCTTCCAGACCAAGCTGTTCTCGCCGCCGCCGACCACTCCCGAGGCGGAGATGCAGCAGAAGACGATGAAGTTCATGATGATCTTCATGGCCGCCATGTTCTACAAGGTCCCCTCCGGCCTGGGCATCTACTTCATCACCAGCAGCCTCTGGTCGATCGGCGAGCGACTGCTCCTGCCCAAGATCACCCACGCGACCCCCCCGAAGAAGGCCGAGGAAGAGATCGATACGGGCGGCGGGTCCCGCGGCAAGGGGGGGCCCGGCGGCAACGGCCCGGCGCCTCCAAAGAAGCCCCCCGGCGCCTTCAGCCAGTTCATGGAGAAGATCCTCGACGAGGCCCGCAAGGACCCGACCTATCGCAAGATGGTTACCGATCGAGAGGGCAAGGACCGCAAGCCGGACCCCGACGATCGCCGCGATCGAGGCAAGCCCAGGGCGCGGCCGGGGAGGAAATGACACGGCCCGAGCTCTGCCCCTGGCCCGGCAGAGAAGCAACCGATGACGGGCTGGAGTGAGGGAACCGGAATGGAGCCTCCGAACCGTGCTCGCCGCGCTTGATCCCCAGGATACGATCGCGGCGGTGGCCAGCCCCCCGGGGCCAGGGCGCGCGGGCTGGTCCGGCTCTCGGGACCGGATGCCTGGACCATCGCCCTGGACCGATTCCATCCGAGCGGCGACGGCGACGCCCTCCTGCCCCGCCGTGCCGAGATCCGTCACGGCTCGCTCCAGCTTGATGGTCTTCGGCCGCGGTTGCCGGCCATGATCGCCCTCTGGCCCGGGCCGCGAACCTACACCGGCCAGGACGTCGCCGAGATTCACACCGTGGGCGCCCTGCCGCTGGTGAACCTGGTGCTGGCCGGGTGCCTGGGCCGGGGCGCCCGGCACGCCCAGCCCGGCGAGTTCACCCTCCGGGCTTTCCTTGCGGGCCGGCTCGACCTCACCCGCGCCGAGGCGGTGCTGGGCGTGATCGATTCGCGAAACGCGCGCCAGCTCGATGCTGCGCTGCAGCAACTAGCCGGCGGTCTGTCCCGACCGATCGTGGCCCTGCGCGACAGGCTGCTCGACCTTGTGGCACATCTCGAGGCGAATCTCGATTTCGTTGATGAGCCCGACGTCGATCCGCTGGGCCGGGCCGTGCTGGCCGCGGAGCTCGAATCCGCGGGGGCCGAGATCGCCGCCATCGCCGGGCGCCTCGGCCGGCGCGACCGGCCGGCGAGCGACCCCCGGGTCGTCCTGATCGGCCCGCCCAATGCGGGCAAGAGCCGGCTGTTCAATGCCCTGGTCGAGCAGGACCACGCGATCGTCTCACCCCGCGCCGGAACCACCCGCGATTACCTGACCGCCTTCTGCGAGTGCGGTGGAATCCGGATCGAGATGATCGACACCGCGGGGATCGAGAACGCCCGAGACCCGATCGAGGTCCTTGCCCAGTCGAGCCGGGCCGACCAGGCCGATCGGGCGGACCTCGTCCTGTTCTGTCAGTCGGTCGACACCCTGATGGCCCCAGTCGGGACCCCGTCCCCCGCAGTGCCGGTACTCCCGGTCTGGACCAAGTGCGACCTGGGCCGGCCTCCGGCGACAGAGACACCGGTTGCATTGCTCACCAGTGCGGAAACCGGCGAAGGCCTGGACGAGCTGCGTGCCGCGATCGCCGGCGCCCTCCGCGCCGGGGATGCCGACGGCGATCTCCCCGTCAGCACCGGCGCGCGATGCCGCGACAGCCTGCTCCGCGCCGAAGAGGCCCTGGGCTCCGCGTCGGGAACCCTCCTGGCCGGCGGCGGTGAGGAGCTGGTCGCATTCGAGCTCCGGCTGGCAATCGATGAGCTGGGGAAGGTGGTCGGGGCGGTCGTGACCGACGAGATCCTCGATCGCATCTTCCAGCGGTTCTGCATCGGAAAGTGAACGCTGGGAGTTTCCCCCCTGGACGGGAGCCTTTCGCGCTCCGGCACGTTATCCTGGGGGCAGCCAGTGGGCGTCATTCACAATCCGTTGCAGGGTCACGCACCATGTTGAAGCGCATTCCCAACATTCTCTCCCCCGAGCTCCTCTACCTGATCGCCCAGATGGGACATGGCGACGAGCTGGTGATCGCCGACGCCAATTTCCCGGCGGTGACCAATGCCAAGCGCCTGGTCCGCGCCGACGGCTACAGCGTCCCGGCCATCCTCGAGGCCATTCTCCAGCTCTTCCCGCTCGACTCGTACGTCGACAAGCCGGCGGCGGTGATGCGGCGGGTGGACAAGCCGGGCGAGCCGGTGCCGATCTGGAACGAGTACCAGCGGTTGCACGACAGCGCCGAGGGGCGGCATATCGCCATCGAGCAGGTGGAGCGGTTCGCGTTTTACGAGCGGGCCAAGCAGACCTTCGGCGTGGTCGCGACCGGCGAGGGAGCCCTCTCCGGCAACATCATCATCAAGAAGGGAGTCATCCTGCCGGTTTCGCGAACGGCTTGCCGAGCAGCGTGGATCCGCTCTTCCCTCATGCAAACCGCCGTGTCTTCGCATGCAACTTGCACGACTCACGATGCTTGGCTCGCGAGTCCCGGTCGAGATTGGGTTTTCATAGTCCCTTTATCTCCTGGAGCTTGCACTCGCTAAGCCGGTTGGGCACAGACTGTGCTTGCCGTGAGTGGCCGGACTCGTCTCGGCGAGCGCCAGCCGTTGATCTGGCGATCGCGGCGGTGACCATCGTCATCATTCACGTGGATCGGAGATCCCGGCGAGCGAGTCCTTGGAGTGAAGTACATGCCTCTCCTGGTACAGAAGTTCGGCGGCACGTGCGTTGCCGACCCTGACAGAATCGTGGCCGCTGCCCGCCGTGCTATCGATGCGCATCGCCGGGGCTCGCAAGTGGTCGTGGTGGTCTCGGCCCGCGGCGACACCACCGATGAGCTGATCGCCATCGCCCGGCAAATCAGCGAGCACCCCTCGGCGCGAACTCGACATGCTGCTCGCCACAGGAGAGCAGGCCAGCGTTGCTCTCATGGCCATGGCCATCGAAGCGCAGGGGGTTCCGGCCATCAGCTTCACCGGTGCGCAGATCGGCATCATCACCGACAGCTTTCATACCAAGGCGCGGATCAGAAACATTTCTACCGAGCGAATCTTCCAGGCACTCGACGAAGGAAAGATCGTACTGGTTGCGGGGTTCCAGGGAGTGGATCGGCAGGCCAATATCACAACGCTTGGCCGGGGTGGATCCGACACGACCGCCGTGGCCCTCGCGGCGGTGCTCGGGGCTGACGCCTGCGAGATCTACACCGACGTCAGCGGAGTCTCGACCACCGATCCCAGGCTAGTTTCCGATGCCCGGAGGATTGACCGGATCAGCTATGACGAGATGCTCGAGCTCGCAAGCCTCGGGGCCCGGGTGATGCACTCGCGGTCCATCGAGTTCGCCAAGAAATACGACGTCCCGATCCACGTCCGCAGCGCGTTTTCTGATGAGCCGGGCACCTGGATCGTCGCCGATGGCGACGCGCGACGCCTGGGTTGGTGTGTCACCGGTGCGGCCCTGGTCAGGGACGAGGCGAGGGTCACGGTGCTCGACATTCCCGACAACCTGGACGCCCTTCACATGTTGTTTCGGCGCGTGGCCGAGTCCAACGTCGCCGTGGACATGATCGTCAAGAACATCACCAGGGAGGGCGTGGCCAAGGTCAGCTTCACGGTCGCTGCCGATGAGCTCGAGACGGCCCTTCATGCCGCCAAGGACATTGCGCCAGACATCGGCGCCTCGGGGGTCGTCGCGGACGGCACGGTCTCCAAGGTCTCGGTCGTCGGTCTGGGGATGCGCACTCATTTCGGTGTCGCCGCGACGATGCTCGAAGCCCTGGCCAGGGCCGACGTCGGCGTCCAGATGATCACGACCAGCGAGATCAAGATCAGCGTCCTGGTCGAGCGGTCGCTGGCGAACTGGGCGCTCAGAGCGGTACACCGGGCCTTCGCCCTCGGTACAGAGATCGAAGGTGCCCCGGCAGCCTTCGCTCCCCGGCGGCCTTCCCTGCGGCTCAAGCACCAGGCCCTGGTTGACGACGGGTGGTGCCCCACAGCCCCGTCGCCGGGGCGTGGTGTTCAGACAGCGGGCCTGGAGGACCTGGTGATCTCGGGCGTGGAACTGGACGACAGTCAGGGACGGGTCACCGTGCTGGACATTCCCGATCGACCCGGGTTCGCGGCGGGCATCCTCCGCCGGATTGCCGACAGGAACATCTTCGTCGACATGATCGTCCAGAACATCAGCCTCGTGGGTACGCCGAACCTGTCCATCACCGTCCCGCACAAGGACGTCGAACGAGCCTCGGAGGCGGCCGCCTCGGTCGTCGGCCAGGAACGCGTCGCGGTGGAGCCCTCGATCGCCAAGCTCTCGGTCATGGGCGTCGGCATGCGTTCCCACACCGGAGTGGCCGCCCACATGTTCCACGCCCTCGCCGAGCGGGAAATCGCAATCTCCATGATCAACACAAGTGAAGTGAGGATCAACGTCGTCACCGGAGTGGAACGGGGCCGCGAGGGTCTGGAATGCCTGCGACGCGCTTTTCTCCAGGGCGCGACGGTCTTCGAGGGCGGAGATGCAGCGGCGAGGAACGGCTCAGGTCGTTCTGGTTCTGCACAACACCTGATGAGCGGGGTAATTTGATGCGGAGGCTTCGAAACGTGTCGTCGAAAGGCCGGATCTTCGCGGGTTGCACCACCGCACTGGTCACGCCGTTCCGTGACGGCGAGGTTGATTACCCTGCACTCCGGCGGGCGGTCGACTGGCAGATCGCCCAGGGGACCACCTTGCTCAGTCCGGCTGGGACGACAGGCGAAGCGCCGGCCTTGACGCGCATCGAACACGAACGGGTGATCGACACCGTGGTCGAACACGCCGCGGGGAGGGCGCGGGTCCTCGCCGGAACCGGCTCGTGCTCCACGGCCGAGGCCGTCCGACTCACTCGCTTCGCCGCCGAGGCAGGCGCCGACGGGGCCCTGGTGGTGACCCCGTACTACACACGCCCGACCCAGGACGGACTCTACGCCCACTACGCCAGGATCGCGGATGCCAGTCCACTCCCGCTGGTGCTCTACGATGTGCCGTCAAGAACGGGCTGTCATCTTGAGCCCGAAACGATCGAGCGGCTGGCTCACTTGGAAAACGTCGTTGCCATCAAGGATGCGAGTGGTTCGCTCGACCAGGCGAGCGAGATCCTGGACCGAACCGACCTCACCGTACTGTCCGGCAACGACAGCCTGACGCTGCCCATGCTCTCGATCGGTGCGGAGGGAGTGATCTCGGTTGTGGCCAACCTGGTTCCCAAGGAAATGATCGCTCTGGTCGCCGCCTGCCGGCAGGACGATTTCGCCCGAGCCCGGGAGCTTCATGTCCGCCTGTTCCCTCTCTGCAAGGCGCTCATGACTCTCGCACCCAACCCCATCCCGATCAAGACGGCGCTGGCACTCGTCGGGCAGGGCAATGGAGAGTTACGCTTGCCCCTGACTCCTCCCGAGCTTCGTGACCGGGAAGCTCTGAGTGTGATCCTGACCCGTAGCGGCCTGCGCGTCCACGAGTGCGGCGCCGGGGCCTAAGGAACGGTCCAGGAATAACTTCCCGATTTCAAACTGACTCGGGAACCGCCCGATAGTTCCATTTGGGGAGAAACTCGGAGTCTATAGCAAGGAAACCGGGCGAGATCCGTGAACAAATCGCCACCGCTGGGCGTAGTTCCTGGTAGGACCCTCTCTTCCAGGAGACTCACCATGCCAGGACCCGGCGAATACCGAGCGGACGCCACCGAGGGGATCGGTCGCATCGAGGACCTGCCCAAGCCCAAGATCCGATGCCAGAGCCGCAATTACCGCCGCCGGCTCTGCCCGCGCTGTGGCCACAGCGCCGATCGCGATGGAAAGGGACGACGCACCCTCCATGACCTGGGCAATCCCCTCACCGGACGGCCACGCGACACCATCGTGATCTCCTCGCAGCACTATTGCACCCGCTGCCGCAAGTACTTCAACACCGACATGACCGACCTGGCCGACCCCGGCAGCCACTATACCCGACGCGTCGTCGACACCGCCGTCCGCTTGGTCGTCGAGGACGGCCTACCGTATCGCACCGCCAGTTGGAGCCTCTGGCGCGATCACCGCGTGTTCGTCCCCTACGCCACGATCCAGAACTGGGTCGAGGCCGGGGGGGAAAAAGGCGGCGCGACGGATCGACGCCGATTACCTCGACTGGGCGCTGGCGGACTTCTCGGGCTTCATCGCTGCCGACGAGCTGTATGACGGCCCGTTCTGCATCCTCTCGATCGTCGACAATCGCACCTTCAAGCGGCTCGCCTACCAGGTCCTCTGCCACGACCCGACCCATCGCGACATCGAAGCGTTCTTCAGCCGCTTCCACGCAGCCCTGAAGGCACGCGGCCTGACCCTCCAGGGGATCACGACGGATGGTTCGTCGCTGTACCCCGAGCCGATCGCCACGGTCTTCGGTGACGTGCCGCATCAACTTTGCACGTTTCACGTCCTGCGCGATGTGATCAAAGAGGTCCTCTCCGCTGTCGCCAAGGTGCGCAAGGACCTGACGGCCGGCGCCCCCAAGCTGCCGCGCGGGCGTCCCAGCACCAAGGCCGCGAAGCGAGCGGCCCGGCGGAAGAAACGGATCGAGCGGAAGGTCGGTGACCTGTTCGCGCATCGCCACCTCTTCGTCCGACGTCGGTTGACCCCCGCGGAGCGTGTGACCCTCAGGCGGATCAGCCGCGGTTTGCCCCAACTCCGCATCCTGCGTGGGCTGATGGAGGAGGTCTATCGCCTGTTCGATCGGCGGTGCCGGACGGCGACGGCGTTGGCCAAGTTGGCGACGCTACGGGCGCGGTTGCGGCGGTTCGGTCGGCTGCGCGAGGTGCTGAAGAAGCTGTTCGCGCCGGGCCTGGAGAAGGCGCTGGTGTTCCTGGACGAGCGCCTGCTGGGAGCGACGTCGAACGCGGTGGAGCGTGGGAACCGTCGGTACCGGAAGATGCAGAAGACGGTGTACCGGGTTCGGACGCAGCGTGCGATCGAGGGCCGGCTGGGGCTGGATCTGCTCCGCGAGCGGCAGGCGCGAAGCCGGTCCGAGACGACCAAGACCCTTCACAAGGCGAGGGCGGCATGATCGAGATGACCCGGTATCGTTGCTACAGTGTCCTACCCTTATATAATATCGTCACACAATGATTTGCCTCTATACCGTTGCCCCCGACGAGCACTTTGTGGTGGATTTCCTGCCCGGCCGATCCGATGTCATCGTGGCCAGCCCGTGCAGCGGCCACAGGTTCAAGCTCTCATGCCTGATTGGCCAGGCGCTGGCGGACATGGCAAGGAGCGGAGACAGCTCGATCGTGATCCCCGCCTGGAAGCTGACTCCTCACCCGTGACATCGAAGCCCTGATTCAGCCACAGGGTTCCGGCCGGATGACCCGGCGCAATCGGCTACGGCGAAGACCCGCGCAATCCCTCCTGGTTGCCTGGTCCCCGCGGTTTTTGCTAGTCTCAAGCCGCACACCCAAGGTCTATGTTGGTTTATCGTTAAGGACACGACGTACATGATCGACCCCCGCGTGGCCAGCGGGCTGCGGGACCTGCCTCCCGCGGTGATGATCCCCCGCGAGCGGATGCTGGCGGCGTTCCGCCAGACATTTTCGAGCTTTGGTTTCGTGCCGATCGAGACGCCGCACATCGAGCGCATGGAGGTCCTGACCGGCAAGGGGGCCGGGTCGGACGAGGTCCTGCGGCAGATCTTCGAGGTGACCAACAAGGGAGGCACGCCGGGCGAGCTTGCCCTCCGGTTCGACCTCACCGTTCCCCTGGCCCGGTTCGTCGCCAGGCACGTGGACGAGCTGGGGGTGCCCTTCAAGCGGTATGCCATCGGCTCGGTCTTCCGGGGTGAGCGGCCCGCCAAGGGGCGGTTCCGCGAGTTCGTCCAGTGCGATTTCGACATCATCGGCACCGAGAGCGTGCTGGCCGACGCCGAGATCGCCCAGGTGATCCACGCTGCCCTGGCCGCCGCCGGAGTGCCCGATTTCACGATCACGCTCAACAATCGCAAGATCCTCGACGGCATGCTCGACTCGCTGGGCCTTTCCGGACGGAGCGGGCCGGTTCTCCGTTCGCTCGACAAGCTGGCCAAGATCGGCCCGAAGGGGGTGCTGGAAGAACTCCAGAAGCAGCCCGAGGAAGGGGCCGCGGGGTTGACGCTGGAGCAGGCGAGCCGGGTGCTCGAGTTTGCCGAGACCGGGCGGGGCGGCGTCGACGTGCTTCGTGAGGCCGAGGCCGCCCTCGGCGCCAACGCCCATGCGGGCCAGGGCATCGCCAACCTCCGCACCGTGCTCGACCTGCTCGACGCGGCGGGCATTCCGCAGGAGCGGATCGCCATCGACCTTGGCCTGGCCCGCGGCCTCGACTACTACACGGGCATCGTCTTCGAGACCACGGTCAAGGGCTGGGAGAAGTTCGGCAGCATCGCCTCGGGCGGTCGGTACGACAACCTCGCCAGCCTCTTCACCTCGCGGCGGCTGCCCGGCGTCGGGGCCTCGATCGGCCTCGACCGGTTGCTCGCACTGATGGACGAGGCGGGATGGCTCAAGTCCACAGGGACCACCACCGCGGTGCTGGTCGCCAACTTCCCCGGAACCGACCCGGTGATCCCGTTCCGCATGGCGGCGCGGCTGCGCAATGCTGGCATCGGCGCCGAGATCTATCCCGAGCCGATCCAGATCGGCAAGCAGATGGGCTACGGCTCCAACCGGGGGCACAGGCTGGCCGTGATCGTGGGCCCCGACGAGGCGGCCCGCGAGGTCTTCAACCTCCGCAACCTGACCTCGCGCCAGGAGGACAAGGGGCTCGCCTGGTCGGTCCTGGAAGACTCGGTCAAAAGCGCGCTGGAGATCATCGAGCAGGAGGGACCGCGCTCATGAGCTCCAACTCGTCGGGGCCCGAGCGCCAGGGCGGGACCCAGGTCGCCGAGCGACCGATCGGGCTGGTGCGCGGCACGAGGGACTGGCTGCCCGACGACTTCGCCGGGCTGCTTGAGCTGGAACGGACCCTGCTCGAGCAGTTTCATCGGGCGGGCTACCAGCCGATGAGGACGCCGATCCTGGAGTTCTCGGATCTCCACGAGCGGAAGAGCGGCGCGGGGATCGTGGCCAAGCTGTTCGAGCTCTCCGGCGCGGGCACGGCCGAGATCTGCCTTCGCCCCGAGCTCACCGCCAGCATCGTGCGGGCCTACGTCGAGGCCGAGCAGTGCCCTCCCCTCCCCTTTCGCGTGAGCATGTCGGGCCCGGTTTTCCGGTTCCAGACGCCGGAGCCCGGACGCGACAGGGAGTTCACCCAGATCGGCGTCGAGCTGCTCGGCACCGGAGGGCCGGCCGCCGACGCCGAGGTCATCTGGCTGGCCGACTGGTCGGTGCGAGCGCTGGGGATTGCCGATGCGTCGATCCGGCTGGGCCACGTGGGGCTGATCCTCGAGCTCCTGAGCCGCTGCGGCCTTCCCCCCGCAGCCACCTCGGCACTGGTTGAATCGCTGAGCGAGGCCGCCGCCGAGGGTCAGAGCGTCAGCGCCATCGAGTCGGCTCTCGAGCGGCTGGCTGGCTGGCTGGGAACGGCCGATGCCGCGGCGGAACGGCCGCCGGTCGCCGGGCCGGTCGAGGATCCCGGGGTGGACCGACTGTTTCGCCACCTCGTCCCTGACGTCACGGGGCGCCGCTCGGGCCGCGAGATCATCGGGCGACTGAGGCGCAAGTGGGCCCTGGGCCACTCGCTTCATGAGGCTCTGGACCGCCTCCGCGGCCAGGTGCACGCCCTGGCCGAGCTCCGGGGGCCGGCGGGGCCGATCCTCGACCGCCTCGACCGCGACTACGCGTCCTTCGCCCCCGAGTCGGTGGCCGCTCTCCGTTCCCTGCTCGTGATGCTCGCCCATCACGGCGTCGATCCGGGCCGGATCGAGCTCGACCTCGGTTTCGGGCGAGGGATCGGCTTCTACACCCAGATGATCTTCGAGCTGACCGTCCCGACCCCGGACGGCCCCGTCGAGGTCTGCGGCGGAGGCCGTTACGACGGCCTGGCGCGGGTGCTGGGGTCCTGCCGCGACGACCGGGGCGCAGGCTTCGCCTTCGGCCTCGAACGGTTGCGCAGCGTCCTCGACGCCCGCGCGGAGGGGAAATCACGCCGCCCGGTCGTCGCCCGCGGCTACCTCGTCACAAGCGGGATCCCCGGCGAGGTCACCCCCGCGACGATCGACCTGGCGACGTTTCTGCGGGAGCGGATCCAGATTCCGATCCTCCTCTCCGACCTGGAGTTCCAGGCCGCGGTCGAGCATGCTCGTGCCCGGGGCCTGGGCCACGTGGTCACGGTCGGGCGGACGATCGAGCTCTGGAACCTCGAGCACGGCGACGTCCGGTCGATTCGCGAGGGGGAGCTGATCGATCAGATGCGTACCCGGCTGGCCGTTTTTCGGGGGGACCGCTCATGACCCCCACCATCGACCCCATTCGCCTGGCCATCCCCTCCAAGGGCCACCTCTACGACGGCGTGATCGAGCTGCTCAGGACGGCCGGCTACAAGGTCCGCCGCGCCAGCGAGCGGCAGTACGAGGCCACGATCTCCGGCCAGCACCGGTTCCACGTCGTCTTCATGCGCCCGACCGACATCGTGATCCAGGTCCAGGAGGGCCGGTGCCATCTGGGCGTGACCGGGATGGACGTCTACGCCGAGCACGCCTTCGAGGCCGAGCAGGCCACCGTGGTCATTCCCGACCTCGGCTATGGCGGCTGCCGCCTGGTCGTTGCCGTGCCCGAGAGCTGGATCGACGTCGGCCACATCATGGACCTGGTGGATCTGACCACCGAGTTCAAGGCCTCCGGCAAGACCTTTCGGGTCTCGACCAAGTACCCTGCCCTGGTGCGCCAGTACCTTCCGCAAGTGGGGCATTTATTATTACCAGTTGATCCACTCCGAAGGTGCCCTCGAGCTCCACCCCAGCCTGGGAATCGCCGACATCATCGTGGACCTGACCAGCTCGGGCACGACCCTCAAGGACAACCGCCTCCGCGAGATCGCCGGCGGCATCGTGCTGGACTCGGCCGCCTGCCTGATCGGCCATGCCCCCAGCCTTTCAGCCCTGGTGGCGGAAGGTGAGACCGGCCCCCTCGCCCTCCTGCTCGACGCCATCGACGGCGTGCGGCGATCCGAGGGCCTGCTCCACCTCGAAGTCGTCGGCAGCCCCGCCGCGCCGGGGCCCGAGACGGCTGCCGCCGTCGCCAGCTACCTTCGCGACCAGGGCGCCTCGCACCTCGTCCGCGGCGAGGTCTGGGACGACCGGGGCCGCCCCGGCTGGCGTGTCACCGCGCTCGTTGCCACGAGCAAGCTCACCGCCTGCCAGCGCGCCCTCTTCGCCCTCGGCGCCAGCCGGATCGTCGGCCTCCCCGCCCAGTTCGTCTTCGACAAGGACGCGCCCTCGACGTTCAATGCGCTCCGGGAACGCTTGTGACAGTTTATCGATCACCGTTTAACGTCAATCACGTGTGCATTGCAGACAATCCCGAATTCAGAGCCATCGATGCGCATCATTGCCGGCGAATTTGGCGGGCGAAGAATCTTGCCCCCGCTGACCGAGACAACGCGGCCGATCACCGACCGGGCCAAGCAGTCTCTCTTCGATACCCTGGGCGACCGGATGGACGGAGCGAACGTGCTCGACGCGTTCGCCGGAACCGGATCCATGGGGCTGGAGTGCCTTTCGCGGGGCGCTCGCAGGGTCGTCTTCGTCGAGCGCGACCGCGGGGCGCTGCTCCACCTGCACAAGAACATTCGCGCGCTCGGCCTCGACCAGCGGAGCGTGGTTTTGCCGATCGACGCCTACCGGGTCATCCGTCATTCCGCGCTCACGAACGACGGGGCCGAGTTGCTTGACCTGGCGTTCATCGACCCTCCCTACGCCCACACCGAGCCTGGCCCCGAGCGCACCCGGCTCCAGCGCCTGCTCGCGGATCTGGCGGCGAAGGCGTTGGCCCCGGAAGGCCTGATCAGCCTGCGACACCCTACCAGGGTCAGCATCGCATCACTGGTTCCCGCCGGACTCCACATCACTCGCGAGTTGACCTACGGCTCGATGCGGATCACCTGGCTGACCTTGGAGCCGACCGGCTAGAGGGAACCTTCAGGCCGGGGTCGAGCGTGTAGCTCTTTCCGGCCTCGGTCGCGAACTCGACCGCCTTGTCCCTGGAGCGGACCCGGGCCCGATTGCCGAGCCGAGATCGGATCACAGCCCCGGTAAGCGCTCCGCCCTGCCAGGCGAGATCAACCTCGAAGGCCCCTCGGGCACGCAGACCCTTCACACGCCCGGTCGGCCATGCCGAGGGGAGTGCGGGGAGCAGGTCGATCGAGCCGGCGTGGCTCTGGAGCAGCATCTCGGCGATACCCGCACAGCCTCCGAAGTTGGCGTCGATCTGGGACGGCGGGTGGGTGTCGAAGACGTTCGGGAGCGTGCCATTCTTGAGAAGATTACCGGTTCGGCCAGCAAGCCATCCCTGCGCTCTGTGTCTCGTCCTCGCGCGACAAGGCAGGCAAGATCCACGTCACGCTGGGTAACCTTGACCCGAACGCCGCGAAGGGAGTCCAGTGTAAGCTCGAGGGCGTCCGGCCAAGGTCGCTCGCAGGACGCGTGCTGACCACCGGTGAGATGCAGGTGCACAACACGTTCGATTCACCGGAGGCGATCAAGCCTGCGGAGTTCCGGGACTTCACGCGGACGGGCGACGGCTTCACCGTCAACCTACCTGCCAAGTCCGTCGTCGTGCTCGAACTCGAATGAGGTGAGCTCCGTGTCCGGCGCACCGGTCCTGCGTACACCCAGCACAAAGGCAACGAACGTAACTGGCCGGCCTCAAGCAGGTTGCGCCGCGGCTTCCTGATGGGCGCTGGCCTGGTCGATCCGCCACTGGTCGGCCTTCCCTTCGTCCCAGTCGCCCGCACAGGTGCAGGCCGCCAGGGCGGCGGCTATCGACCTCCGTCGTCGCGGTCGCCTGCTCCGGCTTGCTCTCCTCCTGGGCTCGCGCGCTCAGGCACGCTCCCAAGAGCGCCAGGCCGATCATCGGATAGATCGGTTTCATGCTCGTCCCTTCCCTTCCGGGATCGATACCCTCACCGTACCCAAGTCCGGCCCGCGACATGCGGGAAGCTCGGGCATGGCTCAAGATTCATGAGACTGTGGATCGGATTCGCCGGCCGAGATCAGGCCGATTCGAGAGGCTCTCGTACAACCGCCAGGGACTTTCGGAGTCGATCGATGGACGCCCTTTGGGACCGCGTCAAGATCAGTTGACCATTCTTCGCGAGGTGAACCAAGGATGGGTGGCTGGGGTGGAGTACTCGACTCCCCGGGGAGTGAAGCCTTGGCATGCGCACCGGGGCGTCGCAGACTCCGCCCCAGCTACCCCGGTCGTGTCTCTGAAAACCAGCCAGACGACTCTTACACGGCCACCTGACCCCGCTCATCAAGGCTGGCCGGGCGGGGGCGGGGGCACGACGCCGTATTTCGGGTCGTAGTGCATCCCTGAGAAATAGTTGGAAACTTTCTTGGGGTCCTGCGGGCCGCTCGAGGTGGTAAAGGGGTTCGCAGTGGGAGCCTTGGCCTGATCGCGAACCGCAACGAGCAGCGGGTAGAGCTGATCGTAGGTTTGCTCCTGCACCGGCGTCTTCGCCCTACCGAAACGCAAGTTGAAGGTGTGCATGAAGGCAATCAGGTGCCCCAGTGTCGTGGATTCCACCTTGTTCAGCCCCGTGAGGAACTGAGCCACCGAGGGTGTCTCGAGCATCTTGGAGAGGCCGAAGAGAGCCTTCAAGAAATTGTCGGCCTCGAGCCGGTTGGGGGCATCTGGCGGCAGGAGGCTGTCGACCTTGGCTTTCAGAGCCTTGATGGCCACGCGGCAGTTCGCCAGCGACTCGGCCGAGGCCTGGCCCTTGCTCTCGATCTCTTCCCGGACCTTGCCAATCAGTTCCTTGAGAGCCTCACGATCGGGCGCGAAGTCCGGGGTGGTCAACAGGTAGTCGGGAACGCCCCGCGCGCTGAAGTCGGCCAGGCTGATCGCGATCATGTTGGCGGCGTACTCGAACTCGATGTTCTTGACGAGCTGGCTGTCGATGGGCCGGGTCGCCCCTGTGACCACCTGAGTGTACACAGCGGGGTTGGTCAGCTCGTCGAGCACCACGTTGAGTGCGTCACCGGTGTGGATGTCGTGTCCGGAAGGGTTATCGTGCAGGCGCTTGTAAATCGCCTCGCCTGTCGAGCTTGCTTCCTTCTGCTTGTTCGCCGACCTAGTGTAATAGTACTTGGCGTTGGTCTTGTTGACCTCGTACATGTACTGGTTGACCTGCATGGCGGTGTTGGCGTTGATCGAGCGGGCCACGGCGGTTTGCTGGTTGTAATACCCCGCCCCTGCCATGGCGACACCCGCGCCGCGTGCCATGTTGCCCTGGGCCGTACCGACACCGCCGCCCCAACCACCCCAGCCGCCGTACTGTGCCTGGGCGGAAACCGCCGAGATGCTGAGAATCAGGCCGAGAAGCAGAGCCCGCCCCATGAAACGAACCATCGTTAAGCTCCCGAGAGAGTGGTGGTGGAGAAGACTCGAGCCGATCCGATTCACCGATCGCAAAAAAACGTCTCACCTCAGGCTTCGCGCCTTGTTGCGTCGGCACCGAACTGTAATCCCAGACACCGGTTCGGACAGAGAAAGGGAGGGCATCCTCGGCACTGGAACCAATGGGCGCTACGATAAGTCCGGGTTTGACTGGATGCGTGGTTACCAACTCTAGCGTTTTCTTCCTGCTCTGACCATGGGGTAGTCGAGGGCTGGACGTGTTGATCTCGAGCTGCTGTCCCGTTGACAGTATGGCGTCTCCTTTTCAAACTCATTCACGTCCTGGCGGGCGTCATTGCCCCCGCAGCGCCCGGTCTGTCTGGCTCCGAGCATCGAGGCTCTGTCAATGGCGAACCCAGAGGGATTTGACCTCGTCAGTCGCGGCCCCTCGTACCGCCTGGCCCTGCGGCTCGGGTTCGGGCACCCGGACCGGCCTCGGCGGATCCAGAAGGTCTTGCTTCTGATTCTCGTGACCTGGGTGCCGCTCGTGCTCCTCTCGCTGGCGGCCGGTCATGCCTTTGGCGACCGGGTGGCCGTGGCCTTGGTCCGCGACCCGGTGATCCTCAGCCGCTTCCTGTTCGTGGTCCCCCTCCTGGCAGTCGCCGAGATCGTCGTCGAGCGGGGCCTCCGCGTCCAGGCGCGATACTTCCTCGAGTCGAGCATCGTGCCCGCGCGGGAGACGAGCAAGTTCGAGGCGGCCAAGGTCGAGGCGCTCCGGCTCCGCGACTCGGTCGTGGCCGAGGGGGTGAGCATGGTCCTGGCGTTGGTGATCGCGATCGTGGCGCGGGTGGTGATCGCGATCGGCTCAGGAGAGTCGACCTGGGAGCGATCGGGGACGGCGATCACGCTCGCCGGCTGGTGGTACATCCTGGTGAGCCTGCCGATCCTGTTCTTCTTCCTTTTGCGCTGGCTCTGGGTCTTCCTCGTCTGGTCCAGGTTCCTCTTTCGGGTTTCGCGGCTGGACCTCGAGCTTACCCCGACCCACCCCGACCGGGCTGGCGGCCTGGGGTTCCTGGGCTGGGGCCTGGCAAGCTTCGCGATCGTGCTGCTGGCCGTCTCGGCGGTCCTGTCGGGCAGCTTCGCCCACGAGATCATTCACCGGGGCTCGTCGCTCAACATTCTCAAGTATCACGTAATCGTGTTCGTGGTCCTGGCCATCGGCTTGCTCCATGCCCCCCTGCTCGTGTTCACGGGCCGGCTGGCGCGGTGCCGGTTCCGGGGGCTGCTCGATTTCGGGGCGTTGATCGGGGAGCACGATCGCGCATTCGACGAAAAATGGGTCAAGGCCCAGGGAGAAAGCCGGGCGAAGCTGCTGGGCAGCCCCGACGTGGCGTCGCTCGCGGACATGGCCCTGGTCTTCGAGCATGTGAACCGGATGCAGCTCCTGCCCTTCGACAAGAAGGCCCTGATCGTGCTGGTGTCCGCGGCGCTGATCCCGATGATTCCCCTGCTGGGCACTGTCATCGGTCTGACCGACATCCTCTCCATGCTGGGCAAGTTCATGGTCTGATCGGGCCGCGGCTGGATCGCGACCGTCAACGTGCAAACAGCGCCCAGAGTCCTGCGAGGCCGAGGACCGCGGAAAGCATGGCGACGGTGATGCTCAGGGGCCACTGCGAGAGGACCGGCGATTCTCCGCGCAGCAGCCTCCGCAGCGTGAACCAGTGAGACAGACCGGCAAGCACCGTGGCGACGATCCCCAGGATGATGAGTGCTGTACCGAAGAGAATCGCGCCCTGATGCAGCTTCAGGGTCTCCTCATTTGGTGATTCTTGCCGTATCGAGCGGAAGAACGCGACCATCCCGAAGCCGAAGCTCGCCATGGTCAGGGTGGTTCTGATCCAGGCGAGCGTCGTCCGGTCCAGGGCGAGCTGGGTGCGAAAGCCCGCCATGCTCGTTCGGTTGCGAGCCAGATCGACCCGCGGGTCCATCGGCTTCGGGGTCTCGTCGAGCATGGCGTTGCCTCGTCCTGCTTCGATGGCCTCATTTCGCGAACTGCAGTCCCGGGTCATCCGGCCCGTCGCCGACGATCTGGAACGTGATGTGGCTCGGATCCTTCCAGCCCACGCGGCCGACCAGTGCGGGGCCCTTGTCCTGGACCAGGGTGAGCATCCCCTCGCCGTAGGTGGACTTGCCGGAGAATTGCCGCGATTGCCCCTTGCTCGTCACCTGCCAGGTGAAGTCTCCGGCAGGCTGGATGGTCAGGGCGATCGAGGTGTCGGCGGCCGGCTGGGCGGTCCAGGTGCCGGCGATCGCGGCCCCCTGGGGTGGTGTCGTTTCGGTCGGCGCCGGGGCGAGGGCGGGCGCGGTGGGAGCGGGCGTCTCCTTGGGCGTGTCAAGCTGCTTGAGCAGCTTGGCCGAGAGGGCATCGCCCGGCTTGAGCGCGACCACGTCCTTGAGGATGCTCACCGCCGCCTCGACGTGTCCCTGAGTCAGGTAATGGTAGGTGAGCACGAACCGGGCCGAGGCCGAGTCTTTGTGCGCCCGGCAATAGTCCTCGAGCTCGCGGAGTTGCGCGGTGTAGGTCGCGACGTCGGGATACAGACCCACGAGCGTCGCCCAGTCCCAGCCAGGACCGACCGAGAGCACGGCGTAGAGAGCCGCCGCTGCCTCGTCGTACCGCTTCAAGGCGAACAGGCAGAGCGCCCGGAACTCGTGCAAGGTCGTGTCGCCGGGAAGCTTCGCCAGGGCCGAGTCCGCCTGCTGGAGGGCGTCGGTGTAGAGCCCCTGCTGGAACGACGCGCGGCCGGCGTCGAAGAGGGCCATGGCCGGGTTGGTCACGGCCTCGTCGGCCGGCGCGCTCGTGGTATCGATCGGCTGAGAGTAATTGTACGGAGCGGCCACGGCGCCAGCCGCGCCGTAGTAGTCGTCGTAATAGGGGTTGGAGTACGGCATGTAGCCCATTCCATAAAGCGACGAGCCGAAGCCCCAGGAGGCCAGTCCCCAGCCCATGCCCAGCCCCATGCCCATCCCCCAGGCTCCCCAGTAAGGGTTGCGCCAGCCCCAGCCGGCGTAGTCGTGCCCGTTCCAGTAGCCGTGGACCCAGCCCGAGTGATAGCCGCCGTAGGCGTTGTAGCCGTAAGGCCGGTATGCCGAGGCCCCGTAAGACCTGGTGCCGGCCACGGCAGTGCCTCTCGGTCCCGAGACGGCAGCCACGTTGGACCGACCGCCCACGGCGCCGCCGTAGGGACCGACCGCCCCGCCGGCACGACCGACATCCGCGTAGGAGCGGCCGCCGGCCGTTGTGCCAGACACCCCGTAGACACCACGGCCGGCCGTCGTGCCACCAGGGCCCCGGCCGGCGACTCCCGCGGCACCGTAGTCGACGGTCCCGCCGCGTGCCGTGGTGTAGGAACCCGAGCGCGAGCCGTAGTCGATCTGGCCTCCGCGACATGCCTTCATAGGCCCCCCGGCTGCCATAGCTCATGCCGCCGCCATAGCCCCTCGACGATTCGAACGAGTGCGGCGCGCTGAACGACGGAGTGCGGCCGAACGATTCCATTCCTCCGTATCCTCCGCGAAAGCCGCCTCCATAGCCACCGTGAAAGCCCCCACCGTAGCCGCCGAAGCCGCCGCCCCGGAAGCCACCACCGCCAAAGCCGCCGCCCCGGAAGCCACCACCGCCAAAGCCGCCGCCCCGGAAGCCGCCGCCGCCAAAACCGTGGTAAGCCGAGATCTGCCGGCTGGGCAGGAGAAGCGCGAACAACGCGGCGAGCGCCACGAGCCTGATGTTGCGGATCATCGGGGGCTCCTTGTCTCTTTGGGTGTTGGGGGAGTGGCCGGCTGCGCGGAGGACGGCGATTGGGGTGGCGGGGGAACGCGGACCATGACGAAGCTTTGATCCTGCGGGACGCTCTCATCGCCCACGACCCGGTCGATCGAGATCCAGCGCACGAGGTCGGGCCGCTCTCGCGACATGATGTGGGTGGCCGAGGCAGTCACTCCCTCGGGCCGGACGCCGGTGTGCTTGATCACCCAGCGATTGCCGTCCCGGCTCCATCTTCCTTCGCCGTAGCCCCCCTCGGAGTCGAACTCCCACGAGCGGAACTGTCGCGCCAGCGGGTCCCAGCCGATCCGCTGATGTACCGTCATCGCCGGCTTGCCCTGCACCTTCACGGCGAAGGTCCGGACCAGGAAATTGCCGTCCTCCGACCACCGGCACGACACCCGGACATGGGCGTCGGGCCCCTGGTCGATCCATTCGCCGATCAGCCAGTCCAGGTCCTTGAGCCGTTCGTGCGGGGGCACCAGCGGCTCCAGCTCCTCGCGGATGCTCGAGATCAGCCAGCGGCCGTCCCGCTTGACCAGAAGCGCCGTGTGCCGCCGGGTCTCCGCGGCTCCCCGGACCGGCGAGACCGTGGTTTGACCTTCTTCCTTGACGACCTCGGGGCTGAGGAACTGGATGGACTCGGCCTGGATCTGGAGCTTCATTCCAGGGCTGGCGGCGAAGGTTTCGGCCAGCCGCTGCTCGATCAGGGGACGCCCCCGGTACCGCGCACCGTCGGCCTCGACAACCTCTGCATCTTCGGTGAACCTCCCGATCAGGGCCTTGGTCTCTCCCTTGTTGTACTCTTGAACGAAGGCGTCATCGGCCGCGCGAATGGCCTGTTCGTCGGGGGAGGGCTTCGCCTCGGCAGTCGCCGGCTGCCCGGCCGGGGACGACCGCCGGTGTTCCTTCCTGGCCCAGGGCAAGGCCTCCGCCTCCGAGGATAAGGCTGGTCCAGAGGATCTGTGTTCTCATGATCGTGCACCTGTGAAGTTGAAGGAATGCACCTCTCTTGGACCATAGCACGAGAGTGTCCCTGGGGAAACGGCCATGCCTGCCCGGGCCAGGTTTCTTGAGGTCGAGCCCCCGGGTGGCCGGAGTCTGGTCGCCGAGGTAGAAACCGGCGATAACCATTGACGCTCAATCAGCAACCTACATGGCCGGACCGACACAGGCCATTACGATCTTGCAGCGGGTTGCTTGCGACGGCCATTCAGCGATCAGGGGAGCGACCGGGAGACGAGCAGGGTGAAGTGATTCGCGCTCGCCCGCTGAGTTCCTTCAGCTCGGAGCTGTGCAGCTTGCCTCCAGCGGAGCGCAGACATTCAGGCTGCTCGCGTAGGGCTCGCGCAGCGGCGTGGGCGTCCAGGCTGGCAGATCGCAGAGGCCGCCGCCGAAGAAGGTGTGGTGCCAGAGCTGCGTGGCGACGACGCAGGTCAGGCTCAGGTCCATGATCGCCCGCCTGGGCGTGAGCCGGGGATAGCGGGCCTGCGCGGCACGCTCGCGGAGCACGCCGTCGGGGTTGAAGTAGCCGGTCGCCTCGAGAGCCTCGCGGCTGAGGAGCTGATCGACCCAGGCCGGGCGGCTCTTGTCGAGGAACGCCTCGGAACGGCTGGCGCGAAACATCGTCTTGGGGCGGTTCGCGATCCGGGCCGGGAGCGTCCGCGCGGCGACCTGGCGGAGGATCCACTTGTCGGTGAACCCGTGCAGCTTGTACTCCGGCGCGATCGAGCAGCAGAACGAGATCACGTCATCATCCAGCAGCGGGTAGCGCCCCTCGACCGACGAGTTCATGGCCACGCGGTCCCCCTTGCCGTTGAGCAGGAGGCCCGCCAGCATCACCTTGTAGCCGACATACAGCGACTGGTTGAGCGGGGCCCACCTCGTGAACCGGTCGTGGTTGATCCCCATGTCGTCGTAGGCGGAATGGCCGTCGAGCTGCCTCCACATGTCGCCGGAGTAGAGGAAGGTGCGCGCCTGCGAAAGCAGGTCCTGGAGGTCCTGCTGGGCGGTGCGGACGCCCTGAAGCGGGAAGCGCTCGGGCAGGTGGGCGCGGTCTCCGCCCATCAGGCCGAGGACCAGGCTGCGGATGGCCGACGGCACGGTGTTGCCGAACTTGCGGCGGAGGACGTCGCGAATCTTCTGCGTCTTGAACCAGGCATAGCCCGCCAGCGCCTCGTCGGCTCCCTCGCCCGTCAGCACGACCTTGTAGCCTTGCTGGTGCACCGCACCGGCCAGCCGCATCAGGCAGGCGCAGGCCGAGTCCATCACCGGCCCCTCGGCCGCGCGGATCAGGTCAGGGTAGGCGTTGACGATATCGGCCCGGTTCAAGGTCACCGTCGTCAATCGCGAGCCGAGGGCCTCGGCGGACTCGGTGGCGTGCGACCGCTCGTCGGGCCCCGCCCGGTCCAGCCCGATCGTGAACGAGGGAACCGCGTAGCCCCGCTCGCGGGAGCTCAAACCCAGCACGACGGTGGAATCCAGGCCGCCGCTGATGTAGCTGACCACCGGCACGTCGCCTCGGAGCCGGCGCTCGACGGCCTGGCGCATCAGGTGCTCCAGCTCGTCGACCAGCGGGGTGGGATCAGCGAGCCGGCGCTCGGCCCCGGCATCGGGGAAATCCAGGTCCCAGTACTGTTTGAGCTCGATCCGGCCGTCGCGCACCACCAGGTAGTGCCCCGGGGGAATCATCTTGATCCCCTCGAAGAACGTGCGCGAGGTCCCCGCGCAGAACGTGTTGAAGAAGAGGTCGATCCCCTTGCGGTCGGGCCGCGCCTCGATCATTCCCGAGGAGAGCAGCGCCTTGATCTCCGAGCCCCAGAGCAGCCAGCCGTCGACCTCGGCGTAATGCAGCGGGCAGATCCCGACCCGGTCCCGGCCCAGGATCAGCGTCCGCGCCTTGCGGTCCCACAGGGCCACGGCGAACTGGCCCCGGGTCTTCGTGAACATCCGTTCGCGGAGATCCTCGTAAAGATGCACCCAGAGCTCCGTGTCGCAGCGGGTGGACAGGGTGTGACCGCGCGCCAGAAGCTCTTGCTGCAGCTCGGGATACTCGAAGATCTCGCCGTTCTGGGTGACCCAGACCGACCCGTCTTCATTGCACAGAGGCTGACGGCCTCCCGAAAGGTCCACGATCGAGAGCCGCCGCGCCCCCAGGGCCAGGCCCGGCTCAATGTGGATGATGCTCGTCGTCCGGTCCGCGATGGGCGATCGCGCCGGTCATCGCCAGGAGCCGCGCTGCGGGAAACTCGCGTTGACCTCTCAGATCGATTGCGCCGGCAATGCCACACATGGTCTCAGGCTCTCCAGGCGTCGTGGCTCTCTCCCAGGCATGCGGAAGCGGCGGCAAGCCGCCCGGCCCCGCAGTGCTGCGGAGCGTTTAACTATAACATGCGCCGGCGAGTTGCGTCGACCCTCGGAAGCTGGGGTGAGTTTGCGGGCGATCATGGGGAGGACAGGCTGGCTAGGCGTACTCATCCCGGCGAGCGGGAGACCAGCCCCGATCGTGAGCGTCGCGGGCCTTGATGTACTGGGCGCGCTGGTAGAACAGGAAGGCGACGAAGATCCCGGTGACTGCCCCGCCAACGTGGGCGAGGTAGGCAACACCCCCCGATTCGCCCGTTTTGCTGAAGGAACCGGCCCCCGAGATGACCTGGAGGACGATCCAGCCGCCGATCACGATCACGGCCGGCAGCACGGTGATGAAGCGGAAGACCAGGACGCGCATCTGGTAGTGCGGGAACCAGATGACGTAGGCCCCCATGATGCCGGCGATGGCTCCTGAAGCCCCCAGGGTCGGGATCATCGAATTCGGACTGGCGGCAATCTGGGCCAGCGCACCGCCAGGCCGCAGGCCAGGTACACGAGGAGATAGCGGACCGGGCCAAGCACCTCTTCCACGTTGTCGCCGACGATCCAGAGGTAAAGCATGTTGCCCAGAAGGTGCATCCATCCACCGTGCAGGAACATGGCCGTGAAGAGGGTCATCCAGGTCGGGATCGGCGTGGGTGCATGAGGGATCTCTACGGCCGGGCGTTCGACCCGGATGATCCGTCGGCCGGTCGGGTCGCGCGGGTCACGCATTCGGACCACGGTCGGCGGCCTGACCTCCAGCGGCTGATCGATATCCTCGCCGTGTGTGACCTCCCACGGCGTGCACGCGAAGGCCATCGTGAACCGATCGCCCCGGCTTTCCTGGAACAAGAACATCACGACGTTGATGGCAATCAGGCCATAAGTGACATAGGGCGTGATCCGCGTACGTTCCAGGTCGCCGAGGGGTAGTACCATGGTCGTGGGCTCAGATCAAGGCAAGCCTCGGAGCGCGATCGAATCCGCCGGGAGTCTCGACCCCGTCCGAAATGTCGGAGTCATTGTACGCAGCACCTTAGGGAAACAACACTCCCCCCGCTCGACTTTCCCGGGGGAGGCCTTGCCGACGATTTGAGCACACGAGCATCGATCCAAGGCAAGTGCCGATCAGGCCCACTTCGGCCTGGTGGCGCCGGGAGAAGACGTGCCATCGGTCTCGATCTTCTCCCACTCGCGGCGGACCCGGGATAGCCCGAAGGCGCAAAGCTCAAACTGATCGCTCAGTCGTCTCAGGACGGGGCGGTGATCGCCGGCGGCCGTCAGGGTGCTGGCCAGGTAGTAAGACCGCTTGCCCTGCTGCTGGTAGCTGATCAGGCAGTCGGGCGAGGTGGCCCCCTGAAGCCTGGCAAGGGCCTCGGGATACACTCCTGTCCAGAAGAGCGTGTAGTCGCCGACGTGGCGATGACACTCGCTCCGCCGTTTCTCGTCTCCGGCCGCTTCGGCCTCGGCGACCATCCGGGTGACCTGAGCCAGCGGCTGCCCGTGCTGGTCGCGGATCCGCCAGACCGATTCGCTCGGCACAAAGCTGGCTAGCAGCTCCGCCACGTAGCCGACCAGCGTGGGGTCGCCAATTCCCAGCTCGGCCATGAAGGTGGTTTCGGTCAAGCCCCGAAACAGGCGGTGAAGGGGATGGGACTCGGGGATCATGCGTGACGTTTTCATCCAGGGCGCTCCTCACCCATGGGAACGAACTCGAGCCATGAAGCAACAGGGAACAGCTCAGAAGCGGTGTGACCATGATGTGAAAACACACTGTCGGATGACTCTCAGCAAATTCTACGCCGAACTCTGGATATGTTCAACGAGAGTTTTTCCTCAAGTGACCCGCGGGGATTCGACGTGTGACCGGGAAGGCTGAGCCCGGTTGGGAAGGCCCGTAACAATCCACGATCCGGCGGTGGCGCCCCCTGCCTCATGCCACCGGTTTTGCCCGTACTCACGACGGCTCCCACGTTTGCGATCGGGTGATCGACTTGAAGCGTTTTCCGGTTCCTGGCATGATGAAGTCACGTAATGGCTAGAGAATCGATGGTTCAAGGAACCATGCCCCACCACCCGGAGGCGGGAAGACCATCGGGTCGGTCCAGGGACGAGACCAGACGAGGGTGAGCACGCAACCGATCCAGCCCGGTTGAGGGTCATGGAACGCGTGCACGACGGGAGGGTGTTGGTTGCGAATCACGTTCCACGGAGCGGCCCGGCAGATCACCGGTAGCGCCCATTTACTGGAGATCGGCTCGCACCGGTTGCTGCTCGATTGCGGTCTCTTCGACTCCGAGCGGATCGACCCCAGCAGCCCCAATCGACTGCTCACATTCGACCCCCGAACGCTCCATGCGGTCATCGTCTCGCACGCCCACAACGACCATATCGGCCGGCTCCCTTGCCTGGTCAGGGCGGGGTACAACGGTCCGATCTACGTCACACCCGCCACGGCTGATATCACCAGCGTCATGCTCCGCGACAGCGCACGGATCCAGCGCGAGGATGTGCGCAACGCTCATCTCCGCCATCCCTACATCGAGGCCCCGAGCCCTTGTTCGACCTCCTGGACGTCGAGTGGGTCGTCGAGCGGTTCAACCGGGTTGGCTACAACGAGCCGCGCGAAATCGTTCCGGGTGTCTGTCTCACATACCTGGACGCAGGGCACATCCTGGGTTCGGCGATCGTCCAGCTCGATTTCACCGAAAAGGGCAAGAGCCGGCGGTTCGTCTTCACCGGCGACCTGGGACGGCGGAGCACCAGCCTACTCCCCGACCCGTCCCTGGTCCAGAGCATCGATATCCTGGTCTCGGAGAGCACCTACGGCAATCGCGAGCTCGACTCCTACGATCGCCTGATGAAGCAGCTTCACGCCATCGTCGCCCGGGCCACTCGACTCCAGAGCAAGGTGGTCATCCCGGCATTCAGCCTGGGTCGAACCCAGCGGATGGTCTACTGCCTTCAGGAACTCTTCGCGGTCCACAAGGTGCGGCCGATCCCCATTTATGTGGATAGCCCCCTGGCCAACCGCCTGACCGAGATCCACCGCGACCACCCCGAAGCGTACACCCCCCACGCCCGCACCGTCATGGAGAGGGATCCGCTTTACTTCGGTTCCAGGTTCGTGGAGTTCTGTCAGTCCTGGGAAGACTCCCGCCGGCTCAATCACATGAGGGGTCCGATGATCATCATCTCATCCTCCGGCATGTGCGAGGCGGGGCGGATTCGCCATCATCTCCGGCACGTCGTCTCCGACCCCGACAATGCCATCGTGATCGTCAGCTTTCAGGCCGAGGGAACGCTGGGCAGGCAGATCTCCGAGGGGGTCGAGCGGGTTCAGATCCTCGACCAGTGGTACGACCTGAACGCCGCCGTCTACGTCCTCGACGGCTTCTCCGGCCACGGCGACCGCAACGACCTGGCCTGGTGGTACGAGCAGACCGGGGGCAACATCGAGCACGGCTTCCTCGTCCACGGCGAGCCCGAGTCCATGGAATCGCTGGCTCCCCTCCTCCAGCCCCATGTCAAGAACCCCGTCCAGATGCCCGAGCTCCACGCCAGCTATGAGGTTTGACGAGGGCCGCGGCTCTTCCCCCTCCGATCGGCCGCCCGCCTGAGCGTCAAGGAAGTGTGCGGGCGATGCGGAAACCGGAGGAGCCCAGGCGGTTGTGGGGGTAATTCCAGATCCTCTGGGCCGAGCGGAGGTGGCACGCGACATCGACTTAGCCTCCGCCCCGAAGGATGTACCAGTTTGTCTGGACAAGCGGCGCCGGCTTGCTGAGCTGGTCGACGATCACGCCATCGACCCGGGCTTGTACTCCTCCTGGCGGTCCTGGCACCACTCGTATAGGTTTCCCAGCATGTCGAAGAGCCCCAGATCGTTGGGCAGCAGGCTGCCGCAGGGCATGCCCGGCGTCCGCGTTGATTGAACACGGTAGTGCTTCAGCCAGAGTGATGGTGTGGGGGGGATTGCGTGATGGGCGACTGAAAGAAGCAGTGCAAACGGGGTCGGGTCGGCATCTATCGGAAGATCGGCCAGGGGGTCGGGTTGAGTACTGATGTAATCCGAAAGCAGGGTCGCGGCCAGCTCGCTCTCTTTCGAAGCGGGTTGCGGTCGCGCAGGATGGCGGCCAGGGGTGCTACGGAGCGCCGCCTGAGCAGGCCGGAACAGCTCGGCCAGGATCCGAGGAACAGGGGACTCTGCACGAGTGCCTCTGCGATCTTCTCGGCGCACCGGGTCCACCTGGGGTCTTCTGGAGCAAACAGGGCCAGGGCGGCTGTGCGGCCGGAAGCAGGGGCCCTTCGCCGGGCTTCGCTGAATCGAGCACCGACCAGAGCCGGGACGCCAGTTTCGATTGGTGGGGTATGCAGCAACTCGCGCAGAACGGGCAGCTCGGTTGTCGTTGCGGAGAGCAAACTGTCGGTCAGGTAATCGATCTGAGACGGGTCGTCAGCAAGACGGGTCGTGCTCGCGTGGAGATGCTCTAGCGAGCTTGGACAAGCTCGATTCCCGCAGCACCCGGGCGAAGCTCGGAGATCGCGGCCAGCAGTGGCGCAGCCCGTCGAGCTGCTTGATGATCGGAGGGGACCTCGGACGTTGCGCGCGGTCCTGAGCGACCCGACCAGCCCCGAAGCCCGCAGACTGACACGAGCCTCGACGACGCCCAGAACCACCAGAGCGATCAGGCTCAGTGCGGCCAGGGGTGATCCTGCCTGTGCATTCGCCCCGCCCTCTTCATCATCTCTCGCTGGGATTCAGTCCAGCCGCTCTTGCTGGTCATGAGCCGGAAGTTGGCCCATTCCCAGATCGAGGGAAGGAATCGGTTTTCGGACTTGGAGGACCAGAGCCGCGAGCGTTCTTCCAGCTGGAGCTCGGCGCGTCCAGTGCGGGTCTCGCGCTGCTTGCGGGTCAGCCAGCCGGCAGGCCCGAGGCGGGTAACGCGGGTAGCACTGAAGTGGCTGCCACCAGCCGGCAGAGACCCATCCGGCTGGCCGGCCAGGAAGAACCGGAGATCGTCGGCCATGTCTCTGGCCGTCGAGGTAACGGCGATGACCGAGGCCCGCTTGGCCAGAACCTTCAGGCAGATCCGGTCCACCTCCCGTGGGATCTGCTCATCGACCTGCCGCGGGGTGGCGCGCTGGCTTCTTGTCCAGTGAACTGCTCCATCAGCGCTCTCCTGGATCTCGGCCTAGAATGGGAGCCAGCCGGTCAGCAGCTCGTAGAAGACCACTCCCAGGCTGAAGACGTCGGACCGGCCGTCGACCCGGTGCCCCTCGCCCCAGGCCTGCTCGGGGCTCATGTAGTGCGGCGTGCCGGCATAACGTGGACCCTTGCGGTGAGGCGTGCTCCCGTCGGCTGGTTCCGGCAGTCCCTGGGTTTCTCATGGAGCCGCTATTGGGGACCCTTCCGGTTAGAAGCTTTTTTCCATGGGTTTGCGTTGGCGTGGGCCCTTCCACGTCCTGCTCCCTCAATGCCAGGCCGAAATCGACGACAAAGGGCTTCCCGGTCGGATCGAGCAGGATGTTGCCCGCTCGTCGATGAACCAGCCCCTGCTTGTGCGCGTGGTGCAGGGCCTCGGCCACGGTTTCCACCAGCTCGGACGCCTGCCTCCAGGTGCATCGCCCCCGGGGGTGCCTGGCAGCAGGGGTCTGTCCGTCGATGAACTTCGAGACGACGAAGCAGGGATAATAGTCAGTGCCGCCCACATCGTAGACTGGAACGATGTGGGGATGGTCCAGGCTGGCAACGTTGCGGGCCTCCGCGAGATAGAGCTCGGCATCCTCTTGCCGCGACATCAGCCGGCCGTGGGGCACCTTGACTGCCACGCATCGCTACAACTGCTCATTGCAGGCCAGGTAGACCAGCCCGAAGCCCCCCTGCCCCAGGAGCCGCTCCACCCGGTAACGGCCGATCCGCGGGGGAACTCTCGCACCGTCGGGCGGCGAGCCTGGCCAGGTCGCCTCGACGGTCTCATCCCCGAGAGGATCCTCGCGGTTCTCCCTCGTCTGCTTGAGCCAGGGATCAAACATCAAGGTCGCTCGGCCCGAAACCGGGAAAGCCGCCTGCACCACGTCATGGCAAGCACCCGGCCGAGATTATAGCCAAGATGGCTGGTGATGAGCGAGGACCGCGGTGAGGGACGCTGATCGAGGCTCAGGAACGCTCGCGGTCCGGAAGGGCCGCGGCCAGCTCGCCGACGAACTGGCCAATCTCCTTGACCACCTCGCTTCGCGGACGGTTCACCGCCTCGGCGAGCCGCCGCACCAGGGCGCTGCCGACGATCAGGCCGTCGGCCACCGGGGCAAGCTCCCTGACCTGCTCGGGCGAGCCGATGCCGAAGCCGATGCAGATGGGAAGGTCGGTCTGGGTGCGCAGCCAGTTCACGTTGTCCACCAGGTCCACGGGCAAGCTCTTGCGCTCGCCGGTGATCCCGGCCACCGACACGTAGTAGATGAACCCCGTGGTCAGCCGGGCGATCTCGATGGCCCGGTCGCGGGGCGTGGTGGGGGTGATGAGCTGGATCAGCTTCAACCCGCGCATCGTGGCCTTGTTCATCAAGGACTCGGATTCCTCGACCGGCAAGTCGGGCACGATCAGGCCGTCGAGCCCGGCGGTGGCCGCCTCGTTGAGGTACCGCTCCACTCCCAGCCGGTGGATGATCGCATACGAGACCATGGAGACCAGCGGCGTGGCGTTCAGCTTCGCCGAGCCCTCGGCGCGGAGCGTGCGCAGCGTCTGGAAGATATGAGCCACCTTGACCCCGCGTTCCAGGGCGCGGTGATAGCTTGCGGCGATGACCGGTCCGTCGGCGATCGGGTCCGAGTAAGGGATCCCGATCTCGACCATGTCCGCCCCGCGCTGGACCAGCTCGTTGATCAGGACCGCCGTGGTCGCCAGGTCGGGATCGCCCGCCGTGACGAACGGCATGAGGGCGTGCCGATGTTCATGCTTGAGCCGGGAGAAAGAGAGCGTCGATGCGGTTCATGGAATTCATTGGGATTCAGATCGGCTCCCCTCGGAGCCGGGCAACCTCGTACGCGTCCTTGTCGCCGCGGCCGGAAAGGCAGACGACCAGGACCTTGCCGGGACCGAGGCGGCGGGCCTCCTTGAACGCCTGGGCCAGGGCGTGGCTCGATTCGAGGGCGGGCAGGATCCCTTCGAGGCGGGCGGTCGTGTGGTAGGCGTCGAGCGCCTCGTTGTCGGTGATGTTCTCGTACCGGACTCGCCCCTTGTCCTTCCAGTAGCTGTGCTCCGGCCCGACGCCCGGATAGTCGAGGCCGGCGGAGATCGAATGCACGTTCTGGGTCTGGCCGTCCTCGTCCTGGAGCACGTAGCTGAAGCTGCCGTGGAGCACGCCCGGCTGGCCCTGGGTCAGGCTCGAGGCATGCTCGCCGGGCCTCAGCCCCCGGCCGCCGGCCTCGGCGCCGACCAGCTCGACCTCGACGTCCTCGATGAACGGATAAAAGATTCCCGCCGCGTTCGACCCGCCCCCCACGCAGGCGACCACCAGGTCCGGCAGCCGGTTCAGCCGCTCCAGGAACTGCTGCCGCGTCTCGCGGCCGATCACCGACTGGAAGTCGCGGACGATCATCGGAAACGGATGGGGCCCGACCACGCTGCCGATCGTGTAGTGCGTTTCCTTCGACGATCCCATCCAGTCGCGCATCGCCTCGTTGGTCGCATCGCGGAGGGTCCTCGAGCCCGTGGTCACCGGCACGACCTTCGCGCCCATGGTCTTCATGTTGAAGACGTTCAGCTTCTGGCGGCGAATGTCCTCCTCGCCCATGTAAACCGTGCACTCCAGGCCGAACAGGGCGCACGCCGTGGCCGTGGCGACACCGTGCTGCCCCGCCCCGGTCTCGGCGATCACCCGGGTCTTGCCCATCCGCTGGGCCAGCATCACCTGGCCAATCGCATTGTTGATCTTGTGGGCACCGGTGTGGTTCAGGTCTTCGCGCTTGAGATAGATCTGTGCGCCGCCGGCAAACCCGGTCAGCCGCTCGGCCAGGTAAAGCGGCGAGGGCCGGCCGACGTAGTCCTTCAGGAGATCGTTGAGCCTGGCCTGGAACTCGGGATCGACCTTGGCCTTCTCGTACTCCTCGGCCAGTTGATTGAGCGCATCCATCAGCGTTTCGGGCACGAACCGGCCGCCGAAAGCGCCGAACCGGCCCAGGTGGTCGGGCACTTCGCTCAACCCGCGGAGGGGGATCGTCGCGCGCACGGAATCATTCGCGGCCTCAGCCTCGCTCGATGTCATGGGCAGGCAATTCCTCGTCTCGATGGTGATCGCGTCAAACCTCGCGGGGCGGCTCGAGTGTCGGCTCGAAAGGAAGAGTGGTATTGTCCCGAGCCGCCAGCCATCCGGTCAAGAGGGGCCCAGAGGGACCGGGCGGGGCATCACCGAGCCGGCTCCGAGGGCATGACCTAGGCAAAATGACATCGCCGGGCTGGCTACCGCCGTCTGGCCTTGGAGCTGACTTCCTCCTGCTGCTCGTCGGCCTCCTCGCCGCCGGGATAGAAGTCGAAGAACCTCTGGCCCGCGAAATAGTCGGCCATCGCTTTGCGGACACCGCGAAGCTGCTTGAGGAACCGAGCATACTGGCGGATCAGGCGGGTCCGCTGCTCATCGGGCATCTCGAGGATGTCCATGTAGAACCGCCGGGCCCGCCGGGGATCGTAGAAGCTCCACAGCCGCTTGATCTTCAGGCCCGATTCCTCGTCCTCGAACTCGAGCATCCGCGCGTACTGCCTGGCCTTCATCTTCTTGGCAAACGGACGAGCTCGGCAGGGCTCTCGAAGCCCCCGAGCCGATCGACCCAGGCGACGATGTCCTCGGTGCTGATCCGCGGTCCCTTCTCAGCACAGAGCTCCTTCAGGCTGGCTACGATCTCGGCGGGTCCCATGCGTGTCTCCTCGCACGTCTGGCCGGTCCGGTCAGTCGAGCGGTGAGGCACGGCCTCCCTGCCGTGCCCCATCCTGCTTTTCCCCGTCTTTCGTGAAGACTCCATGACTGGCCAATTCTAGCCACCTCCCACCGCGATGTCGATGGACTCGCGTACAAACGATCCAGATTTCCAGATGACGCAACACCACTGGTTCGCCTGTCCACATCAGGCTCGGCGAGCGGTGCAGTTTCCGATCGTGCGCCGGTCTGTCTATAAAATGATGGGTAGCGTTTTCGCCCAAGAGCTCTCATGCGAGCTGAGATCTTGCAGAGACGTGGAACCATGCGCGTGCACTCACGGTTCACGACGTGCTGGCCGGCTCTGGCCGGCTTCATCCTTCTGGGCGGATGCCTGGCCGGCGGCCGCCATGTGGGCAGATTCAGCGCCCTCCGAGGCTCCGGTCACGGCTGCCGAGCGCGGCCGCAGTGCGCTCTTGCAGCACAGCTACCTGAAGGCGGAGTGGAGCATCGACGCCTACCGCAACGCCGGAAAACTCTGGGACACCCCTGCCCCGGATCCGGAGAAAGATCCGGAAGGCTATGCCCGGGCCTTCGCTCGCCACTACGGCCTGCACACCGCCCCTTATCCCAACGACGGGCTGCCCATGGGGCTGCGCTGGTCAAGGAACGCCCGACGGGACGAAGACCGGCATCCAGGTGGACTGCATGGCCTGTCACGGCGGCTCGATCGGGGGGAAGAGCTACGTGGGGCTGGGAAACACCCAGGTGGATTACGACCTGCTGTTCTCCGATCTCTTCCGGGCGGACGGCCGGCGGCGGCCGCTGGTCCCCTTCACGATCAGCACGGCCCGGGGCACGACCAACGCCGGCATGATGGCCGTGGTCCTCCTCAGCGTTCGCAACCCGGACCTCTCCCCGCGGAAGTTTCCCGCTCCCGCTCGGTGCCAACCTCCCCGAGCTCGATGCCCCTCCCTGGTGGAACCTCAAGCACAAGAAGACGATGTACTACGACGGCCGGACCCCGGCCGCCTCGGTCCGGGCGAACATGCAGTTCCTGCTCGGCGAGAAGACCCTCGCCGAGTTCAAGGCGCTGGAGCCCACCTTCCGGGACATCCAGGCCTATCTCCTGAGCCTCGAGCCCCCGAAGTACCCCTTCCCGATCGACGCCGTGAAGGCCGAGCGCGGCGAGGCGGTCTTCGAGAAGACCTGTGCCCGCTGCCACGGCACCTACGGAGCGAACCCCTCCTATCCCAGCAAGATCGTGCCCCTGGACGTGATCGGGACCGACCCGGCACGGTCGCTGGGCATCTCGGACCGGGCCGTCGAGCACTACAACGCCACCTGGTTCGGCGAGCAATACCCCGTGACCGCCCGGCGCATCGGCTACCAGGCCCCGCCCCTCGACGGCATCTGGGCCACGGCACCCTACCTCCACAACGGGTCGGTACCCACGCTCCACGCTCTGCTCGACTCATCGACGCGCCCGGATCGGTTCACCCGCCCTCCTTCGACGGACTTCGAGCACTACGACCAGCAGAACGTCGGCTGGACATTCCGGAGGGTGAGCGCCCAGGAGCTCGCCTCGACGAAGCGGTCCCTTCACGAGGCCCACTTCATCTACGACACATCACGGTTCGGCCTGGGCAACGGCGGGCATACCTTCGGCGACAAGCTGAGTGACCCGGAGCGGGCCAGCCTCATCGAGTATCTGAAGACGCTCTGATCGCGTCAATCGTCCCTCTTCGGCCGGGATGTCATCAACCTCCGGCGGCGTGCTCGCCTGGAGCCGCCGGGCCACGTTCCCGGCCTGGCGAAAGGCCCGCAGCACGTTGCCGCCCAGGATCTTGTGCACGTCGGTCTCTGAGTAGCCCCGGCGGAGCAGCTCCTCGGTGAGCCGGAGGTACGAGGAGACATCTTCCAGTCCCTCGGGCCAGCGGGTGATGCCGTCGAAGTCGGAACCGATTCCGACGTGGTCGATCCCGGCAACCTTGACAATGTGGTCGATATGATCGGCCACGTCCTTGATCGTGCCCCGCGGCAGACTGGGGTGATCTTCGGGGCCCTGGTCGCCGGGCTCTGCTGGATCCACTGGCGGGCCTTCACCTGGGCCCGGACGATCTGGGACTGAGCCGCCGATCGCTCTGGCCGAACGTGCAGGCGAGCGATTACACTGACTGGTCTCGAAACCGGCACTGCCTGCCGGTCGTCATCGGACATCAACGACCGGTTGGCCGGTCAACCGCTCACGTTTTGCCAGAGTGCGAGGTGCCACGTGCCATTGCGTCCCAGGAAGAACAAGTCCCGCCAGAAGAAGTACCATCGCTGTATCCGCTGCGGCGGCCAGGTCCGCAAGCGGTCCTTCCGCTGCAAGAAGTGCTCGGAAGCCCAGCGCTAGCTTTCCCCCACGGATCAACACGCCTGCGGGCCAGCCTGAATCGAGCTTTGATCTCGGCGGCACGCGAAAGCGAATGGCACGGTGTCAGATCAACTTGGGTCGAAAAATGATCTGACACCGACGATCTCTGTTGTCCGCAGTCACCAGGATTGAAACATTCTCTTCCACGATTTCAAAGAATTCCTCCTATGATGATCTTCTGATCGACGCATTATACACCGATTACGTTCGGACGATCGGGATCGTAACCGCCTGCGGGATCGAGGATTTCCTGCGCATCGGACATTGGACGCTTTGAGCCGACGTCGAGGAGCGGGATCATGAGCCTTTGGCACAAGCCGATGGAGCTTGTCACGTTCGAGGACATCGAAGATTTCTGCCAGCAAGGGCACGCGGAGGGACTCGCGCTTGATTACAAGGCCGAAATCCCGAGCAAGCTGCACAAGCTCGTCGCCGCGTTCGCCAATTCCCTGGGCGGCCTCATCGTTTTCGGGATTGAAGCCGACAAGGTCACCAACAAACCGGTGTGGCCGCCAAAGGGGATGAAGAGAACACCCGGCATCGAGGAACGAATCACGGCCATGTGCCGTGACAACATCTATCCTCCGGTCCGGCCGCAAATCAGCACGATCATCGACAACCCCCAGCGATGCCGGGATGGCCTTGGCCGTCATTCGCGTGGACGAAAGCCCGGAAGCTCCTCACGCGGTCGACGGATACATCTATGAAAGAACCGGGAGTCAGGGCGACCGCTTCTATTACGCCAAGATCGACCGGATCAGCTACCTCCTCCAACGGCGAGGCCGCATTGAGGAACAGCGGCGCGAGTAGTCGCAGTGGATATCAAGCGGGCGGCTCATCAATTGGCCGAAATCCGCCTTCGCCTAGGCGAGAAGGCCGGGTTGCAGCGGTCCCTGGCCGAGGAGCCGGGTCCGAGGGGATTGCCGCTCCGCTGGGCATCCGTCATTCCGGTCTATCCCTGGCGGGATCTGTGCGGACCGAAATTATGCTATGATTCGTTGAATTTATTCAATTCCGAAATATCTCCGGACTCATGCAAAAGATGCCCGGCGGGGCTTTCGCCAAGAAAAGAAAACTCGTCGGAATCAGCACCGAGTCTGCCGCGGCCGGCTGTTGCAGCCTGAGCGCCAAAGGGCACGTGTTCGCCATGGAATGCACGATGGAGACGCTGAGCAACCCCGACATGCGGCGCAAGCGGAGGGAGCGAGCCACCCACCAAGCCTTCGATTCGTTTCGACCTCACGGCGAATATGCCATGCAAGTGTTAGAGGTTGCCGCGAAATTCTACAATCTGCCCGGTGTCGAGCTGCCCGGGTTCATCCTCCTGTCCATCGGACTTTGTGACGTCCTAGACGCGCAAGATGGTCGAGCATCTCAGCGCGTTCGACATCCGAATTGGCAACAGATTCATCGATGAGGAATTCGGGGCTGATGTGACCGTAACCGCTCACGAGTTCCTGCGCGACCCGGCCAAGGCCGCCCGAAAAAGCCTTTTCAGGATTTAAAGTTCGGTTTTGACTTGTAACGCGCTTCGCAACGGGGATGGCGACTGAGCATTCCCGTGACCCTGAGTCTGGGGAGTGGCATGCCGCCAGCAACCGCCGAGCACCTGGCCCATTGCACGGTGCACATCGTGACCCAACGGGAAAGCGGCTCCCAATCCGGGAACGGCCTTCCTTCTCGACTTGCGACTCCACGAACGACCGGGTCAAGCCACTACTAATTACGTGCCGGCATATTGTTCAGTCCTCGCTCTGAATGCTCGATCTTCGTTGTCGGAGGAGTTCCCGGGGACACCATAGCAATTCTGGGAGGAGTTCCGGGGACACCATACGTAATTCTGGGGGCACGAGGGACATGGTGATTTGAATAGAGGAGATAGGAAACACCGCCCCGGCTGGTCAGTCCGCGAGGCGTCTGGAGACACATCTATACTCGTCACGTTGACGGTTTCCACCTCATCAACACTACCGTTTTCTACCGTTTTGTCTTCGGTAATACAGCGTTTCCCTGCGAAGACATGCGACGGTAACGGACCCTAGGCGAGCGTCCGCGAGATCGCTTGCCTTCTTCGTACTCTCTTTGTCTATATTAACAATAAGGACCTAGGTCCACGGAGACCTTTCCGGCGGGAAGGGGGCTCAAAACGGGGGCTATCACCCGATCGACCTGATCGAGTGATCGAGATCCAGCGAGGCTATCTCGACTACGTGTTCGAGGACATTGCCGTGTTCGACCAGGCCTATGAGGAGGCCCTCCGGAAGTTCCGCTAGCCCGAAGGCTGAGGTTTCGTTCCGGATCACGACTTCACCGCCTACTCCCCTGCCCGAGGGACGGTTAAGATGGGCCAGGCGTCTGGTTCACCGCCTGGTCCGCGTTCAGGAATCGTCCATGAAAAGGCTCCTGCTGACCCTCTCCTGCGTCTTGTTCCTTGTGAGTTCCGGGCCCGCCGGGGCCGTGGATCCCTCGGCCCAGGCCGTGGCCGTGCCCGAGGCGGTGAAGTCGATCACGGCGAAGGAGATCGGTGGACACCTTCGGTTCCTGGCGTCGGACCTGATGAAGGGGCGTGACACGGCCACGCCGGAGAGCCGTCTGGCGGGCGAGTACCTGGCCGCCCACCTGTTCGGGGCGGGAGCAGAGCCGCTGGGTGAACGGGACGGTCATGGCCCCACCTATTTTCAGAGCTTCCCGCTGGAGGTCGTCACACCTCTGGAAGAAGGCACCGAGCTCGGCTTGATCCTGGAGTTCAACGGCTCCAGGCGGGTGATCCCCTGCAAGCTCGGAGCCGAGTACATCCTGTACCCGCATGGGATTCTTCCCGGGGAGTTCGAGGCCCCCGTGGTGTTCGCCGGCTACGGCCGGGTCAATCCCGAGAAGAAGATCAACGACTACGAGAACCTGGATGTCAAGAACCAGTTCGTCCTCGTTTACGACGGCCAGCCCGACGAGCCCGAGGATTCCCCGGGCAACCCCGCGCAGCCCCGGTCTTCAGCCCGTTCGCCAAGCGGGACGCAGCGCGTCGGCACGGCGCGCTCGGCGTGGTGGTGATCCAGCCTCCGGGCCACCAGTCGCCTGCTCCTCAGGTCCCGTTCAGCGGGGCCAACCTCGGCTTTGGAAGGCCGAGAATGACCCTTGGCCCCGAGCCGGCGGACCTTCCCGCGCTCCGGCTGTCCGACCCGGTGCGGGATGTACTCGTCGAGGCTCTCGGCCTGGCCGCCGACAGCAAGCCGCACCGGATCACGGGGGGCGGTCTCCGCGTTCGGTTTCGCTATGCGGCTCGTCAGGAATCCCGGACCGATCGCAACGTTGTCGGCTTCTTTCCCGGCTCCGACCCGGAGCGGAAGAAGGAAGTCATCGTCTTCAGCGCCACTACGATCATGTCGGGGTCAATGACAGGGGCGAGATCTTCAACGGTTCGGACGACAACGCCTCGGGCACGAGCTCGCTGCTGGAGATCGCCCAGGCCTTCGGTCAGGGGCCAAGGCCGGCGCGGAGCGTGGCCTTCCTCTGGGTCTCGGGCGAGGAGAAGGGACTCCTGGGCAGCCACTGGTTCGCCGACCACGCAAGCCTGCCCGCCGACCACAAGATCGTGGCCGACATCAACCTCGACATGGTGAGCCGCAACGACCCGAAGAAGATCGGCCTCACCCCGTCGCCCAGGCACGGCGAGTACAACTCGCTGATCCCCGCCGCCCAGGCCTCGTGCAAGGCCGAGGGGATGGAGGCCGTCTTCGACGCCGACGATTTCTTCTTCCGGACGGACAGTTCCAGCTTCGCCAGCAAGGGCATTCCCGTCATCTTCTTCTTCGCGGGCGTTCATGCCGACTACCACCGGCCGACCGACGATTTCGAGAAGGCCGACCTGGAGAAGGCGGCCCGCGTCGCCCGCTCCGCATACCGCCTGGGCTGGCAGTTTGCCCAGGGAGGCGAGGCCCCGAAGAAGATCAAGGCGGAAGCCAAGGAGAGCGCCGGCCACACTGTCTCAAGTCAGTGATCCGCCCTGCCTGACCCCCGAGCCCGGGGAAGAGCGAATGCAGGCCGGGATCGAACGTGCATTACCTACTCTTCTACGAAGTGGTCCCCGACCTGGACG
>CAWFJM010000048.1:0-39744 GCA_963816015.1 uncultured Planctomycetaceae bacterium
TCCGATGGGTTCGTTGAGGAGACGACGAACGAACCCAGTGGTGATCAGAAGGCGAGTCAAGCGGTGTTTCCGTCGGCGGCGGGCTCTCCGTTCTGGCCGCGACTTTGGGGGGAGTTTTGTCGTGTGAGGCCCATGCTGCGTAATAGGTCATCCCCGGGTAGTCGCGAACGAAGCCCAGCTCGGTCAGGCGGTCGGCGACGACACTGGCCAGAGCCGGTTCTCCGTTGTAGGTCTCGACCTTGAGAACCTGCCGCTGGGGCCCGGCCAGCTCGACGACGTGGCGGAGAGCCTCGCGGATCTCGGGCCCGGAGGCGGAGGCCAGGCCGGTGAGCCGCTTGCCGTGGGCTTCGATGACCAGCACCGGCCGGCCATGCTTGACGACCAGGTAATTCCCCGGGATTCGGCTGAGCCGCGCTGTACCCCCCTCGAGCAGGGGAATGTCGAGGGGAGCGCCGGTGCCGTAGAGATTGGCCGGATCGCCGGCGGCCAGCAGTACGTCCCCCGAGGCCGGCGCCGTCGTTCCCGCCAGCGCGGCCAGCCCCTCGGCAGCGTCTCCGGTGGCGTATTGCACTCCAGAGAGACCCTCCACGAAGTAACCTCGGCGGAGCTCGCCCCTCAGCTCGGCTCGGGCCAGCAGCGGAGCAAGCTCGGCCCAGGGAGGCGCCCAGGGGTCGAGTGCCATCACCTCCCGGCTCAGCACGCCGTAGCGGTCGAGCAGGACGTCGATCCAGTCCAGTCTCCGGGCCTCGCCGTCCTCGTCCGAGGGCTCCAGCACCGACCATCGTCCCTCGGGATGGCTCGGATTGACCCGCCGCGGCCGGGCTCTGCGCGACCGCCCGGCGCGAGTCTCGGAGGCCTCGGCCAGGGCGTCGAGCATCTCGAAGGCGCCGGGGCGAAGCGGATCGAACCGATCATTGGTCACGCACCCCCGGAGCATGAGCTCCCGAAGGGCATGCCGCAGCCGGCTCGGTTCCAGACCCGACATCCGCGCCAGGTCGGTTGCGAAGCTGGCTCCGCGAACCGTCAGGATGTCGAGCACCTTCCGCTCCGCCTCGGTCACTTCCGGCCGTTCCGGATCGTCGGGCCAGGAGCCGGTGAACCCGCGGGGTACCAGGGCGACGAGGGGCTCATTCCGCCCGTCGGCCGCCGCCCGCCAGAGCCACGAGCCGGCCGCCAGCAGGTCGTCGAGCCAGCCGGAGCGATAGCCGCGAACGCGACGAAAGAGGAGCTCGCTTTCCCAGAACGCGGGAGCCGCCGCGAAGCCTTGGAGCAGCTCGAGGGCCTGCTCGAGGCCGGCGGTCCCGTCGAGCCGGGTCGCCGCGTGAAGGTGCTGCCGGCGGACGAGAAAGTCGGCGAAGATCTCCGGAGCGACGGCAACGGTCTCACGGCGGCGGATCGCCACGCTCAGGCGATGCACCTCCGCGAGGTTCTCTCGCTCGGCCCACCTCGCGGCGGCCTCCTCGCCCGCCGGAGCCAGCCGGATCACCTCGCCCGCCTCGACCCACCGCTCGAGCAGCTCGGAGGCCAGCTCGGGCGCGATCGGGTAGCGCGCGGTCAGCTCGCCCAGACCGATCAACGCATGAGTGTGCAAGTAACGTCTGACGATCGCATCGAGCGCGTCGAGATCGGGCTCGCCGGCAGGGTCGAAGGCCCGGCGGTAGAGGGCCTCTTCCTCGGCTTCGGCCGAGATCCAGCGGAGGGGCTCGGCGGTCCCGGGCAACCGGATGATGATCGCCCGGCCCTGGGCCTCAAGCTCCTTGAGGAAATGGTCCATCGCGCCGAACAGATCGCTGGCCGCCAGGTCGCCCAGCGTTCGAAGGGTCTCGGCCATCTCCTCCGCGGTCCGTGGCGCATGGCCACGACGGCGAAGGCGGCTCTCGACACGCCCCACCGCCTGGGGATCGAGCAGCCGGCCACCGTCGGGAGACTGGAGCAGGGAGTCGAGCAGACCTTCATCAACGGCCGGCTCCGCGGACCGCAGGTCGCCCCGGCGCGGCTCGTCCCACTGGTAAAGATAGAGTGGAGTGAACTGGAAGATCAGCTCCGAGGCGAACGGCGAGGCGATCTCGGCCTGCCTTGTGACGACCTGGATCGTTCCCTTGCCGATGTCGTCGAGCAGCGCCCGGAGCCGGGGCAGCTCGAGGTCGTGGTCCAGGCACTCGCGGAAGGTCTCGACGACGATGGGGAAATCGGGGAACTTGCCCACGACCTGGAGCAGGTCCTTGGCCCGCAGCCGCTGGAGCCAGAGCGGGGTCCGCTTCGAAGGGTCGGGCCGGGGCATCAAGAGCGCACGTGCCGCGTTCTGGCGAAACCGCAGGCCGTAAAGTGCCGTCTCGGGCAGCTCCAGGCGAATCAGCTCCTCGGCCTCGTCGGCGGTCAGCCCGTCGAGAAGCGTCAGCGGGGGCTCCTCGATCTGCGGCAGCCGAATGAGCAGTCCCTCGTCACCGTGCAGGCACGAGGCCTGGATGCCCAGCCGCCGGCGGATCCGGCCCAGCAGGGCGAGCTTCAAGGCCTGGTGGATCCGGCCGCCGAAGGGCGAGAGCACGGCCAGGCCAAGCTCACCCGCCGGGTCGCGGAAGGTCTCGACCAGGATCGTCCGGTCATCGGGCACCACCCCGGCCACGCGCTGCTGGCGGGTGACATGGCGGATCAACTGCCGGGCTGCGCGCGGCTCGAGCTGGTATTCCTCCTCGAGCCAGCCGGGCAGCTCGGGGTCGCCGGTCCGGGCGACGATCTCGCGGCAGAGCTCGCCCACGGCCTGCCCGAGTTCGGGCGAGCGCGGCGTCGCCTCGCCGCGCCAGAACGGCATCACCGCATTCTGCCCGGAAGCCGGGCCGACCACCACGCGATGGGCTTCGATGGCTTCGATCCGCCAGATGTTGTTCCCCAGCGCGAAGGTCTCGCCGACGCGGCGCTCGAAGACGAATTCCTCGTCGAGCTCGCCCAGGCGCGGGCCGTCCTCGCCCAGGACCACAGGGTACTGGCCGGTGTCGGGGATCGTTCCCCCGCCCACCAGCGCCAGCCGCGCCGAGCCCGGCAAGGCCGCAAGGCTGTTGTGAATCCGGTCCCAGACGACCCGGGCTCGCAAATCGCGCAGCGATCCGGTAGGGAACCTGCCCGAGACGAGGCAGAGCACGCGCTCGAACGCCTCGGCGGAAAGGTCCTGGAACGGGTAGGCTCTGCGCACCAGCTCGAAGAGCTCGGGTGCACTCCAGCGGTCCATGGCCACGCAGGCCACCACCTGCTGGGCAAGCACGTCCAGGCAGCCGCGAGGGACACGGAGCTCCTCGATGTTCCCCTGTACCATGGCCCGGGCCAGGGCCGCCGTCTCCAGCAGGTCCGCGGGGGTCTTGGCGATCAGCCGCCCCTTGCTGACCCCATGGACCACATGCCCGGCCCGGCCGACCCGCTGCAGCCCGCGCGCCACGTTCCCAGGCGACTCCACCTGGCAGACCAGGTCGACGTCTCCCATGTCGATTCCGAGTTCGAGTGAGGCCGTCGCGACGACGCCCGTGAGCGCCCCACGCTTGAGCTCCTCTTCGGCCCCTCGCCGCTCCTCCAGGCTCAAGCTGCCGTGATGGGCGCGAAAGCAGGTCGACGTGGGTTCGGAATCATCGTCGTACTGCCGGGTCGATTCGACGCCCTCGTTGAGCCGGGCGGTCAGTTTCTCCACCGTCCGGCGGTTGTTGGCGAAGATGATTGTCGAACGATGGCTGCTCGCCAGGCTCATGATCCGCTCTTCGATGGCCGGCCATATCGTTCCTGGCGGCCCCAGGAACCTGCCCTCGTCGGGGCCGGGCCAGAGGACCTGAAGATCCATGGTCTTGCGCCGACCGGCGTCGATGATGGTGACCGGGCGGGGCTCGAATCGCCGCTCGCCGGGCACCATGCCAACCGCCCGCTGTCCCCCCAGGTAGCGGGCCACCTCATCCAGCGGCCGCTGGGTCGCCGACAGGCCGATCCGCACGAAGGAGGATGGGGAGATCGCCTCGAGACGCTCCAGCAAGAGGGCCAGGAACACGCCGCGCTTGTTGCCGCAGACCGAGTGGATCTCATCGACGATGACGTGAGAAACGCTCCGCAGGACCTCGCGCGCCCGGCTGGTGAGCATGAGGTGGAGCGATTCGGGCGTCGTGATCAGGATGTCGGGCGGTTTCCGCACGATCCGGGCACGGTCGCGGGCCGGGGTGTCGCCGCTCCGCACGGCCACCTGAAGCGGGCTCAAGGGGGAGCCGAGTTGCCGGGCGCGTTCCAGGATGCCCGCGAGCGGGATGTCCAGGTTGCGGCGGATGTCTTCATTGAGGGCCTTGAGCGGAGAGACGTAGAGGATCCGCACGCCCGGAAGCCGCCGGGGTGTTCTCCAGAGCAGATCCATCGCCGCCAGGAACGCCGCCAGCGTTTTCCCCGAGCCCGTGGGCGCCACGATCAGCGTGTTCTGACCGGCTGCGATCGCGGGCCAGCCCATCCGCTGGGGGGGCGTCGGCTCTCCCAGGGTGTCCTTGAACCAGGAAGCGACTGCGGGGAGAAACCGTCCCAGCGCCTCCTGATCGCAATCATCGCGCCTGGTCGCCAAGGTCCCGGTCCCTCCAGCATGGAGCTGCCACCCGCCGCGGGTGAACTGCAGATCATTGTGAACCTGGACGATCGCCCGGGCAAGAGGACATGGCAAGCGCCTGCTTGCGCCGAGTCTGCGGGTTTTTCCGCCTGTAAGCCGTGCGCCGGACGATCCGCGAGATCCGGTCGTTGCTCGCGTCATCATGAATCCGATGAAAGGGGAAAGCTCGGTGAGGACCGGACGGCCTGCAGCCGGCTGCGAGCTTGCTGACGGGAAGGAACGAGGCCACTGCGTCCGCAGCCAACCTCCTCGGAGCCTCGGACCTCTACAACTCCATTCCGGCGAGGGAAACCGACGGATGCGGAACACCGTCAATCCGAGAAGCCCGTTGATCGGTTTCTGCCTGCTTTTCGGCGCCACTGCGTCGTGGGCTCAGGGACCATCCGTTCCGATCGAGACCGCTGCGCCTCCCGGAAGGCAACCTTCTTCCCTCGGGCCCTCGCTGGGTGACTCCTCGGGCCTGCAATTCGCCACCCCGGGAGCGGATGAGCCCGTGAGCGGCCGCGTGGGGCCGTCGGTTCCACGGGTGCCCTCGGGAATCAACGAGCCGGGACAACGTCCGGTGGGGGTTCCCGAACAGGAGCGGATCACGGCCCCCGCGATCCTCTTACCCGGCGAGATTCCCTCGTACGGGCCTCTGGCCCTGCCGTCGGGCCGCGAGGACGAGGGACCCGCTGGTGGTTTGACTCTGGACCAGGCCATCGAACGGCTGGTCCACGAGAACCTGGGGATTCGAGCCCGATCGTTCGAGCTGCCCCAGGCCGATGCCGATATCCTGACCGCCAGCCTCCGCGCCAACCCGCTGCTTTACGCCGACAGCCAGCTCATCCCTTATGGCAGCTATTCTCGGGAGCGGCCGGGCGGCCCGCTCCAGTACGACGTCAACATCACTTACCCGCTTGACGTGACTCACAAGCGGAGGGCGCGAACGTTGGTTGCGCGTCGTGCCAGGCGAGTGCTCGAGGCCCAGTATCAGGATGCCGTCCGGCTCCAGATTGACAACCTCTACACGGCCTACACCGCCATCCTCGGCGCCCGCGAGACCATCCGGTTCGCGATCGCCGTGCGCGACGGGCTGGCGGTGCTGCTCGACCGAACGAGAAGGATGTACGAGAAGGGATCGCGCACGATCGCCGATGTCAGCCGGATCGAGGCACTCTTCGAGGCTGCTGAGGTGGAGGTGATGGATGCTGAGGAGTCGCTTCGCACCGCCAAACGGAATCTGGGGGTCCTTCTGAACCTGCCTGCGAATGAGGCCGAGGCAGTCCAGTTGCGGAGCTCGATCCGCGATGTTTATCCGCCCCCGCCCCCGATGGACTCACTGGTCCGGATGGCCCTGGATTGTCGTCCCGACGTGGCGGCCTACCGGCTGGCGATCCTGCGGGCCGAGGGCGATGTGCGGCTCGCCCAGGCCAATCGGATGTCCGACCTCTACCTGCTGTACCAGCCCTACACCTTTCAGAACAACGTTCCGTTCGACCGCCAGAGCGCGACGTCATGGGCGCTGGGCGTGACGGTGCCCCTGCCGCTTTACAATCGCAATCAGGGCAACATCGAGCGGGCACGGATCAACGTCTCGCAATCCAGGGTGGAGCTTGCCGAGCGCGAGCAGCAGGTCGAGAGCGAGGTTCACCGCGCTCTCCGCGAATACCTGATGACGCGGGCGGCTGTCAAGCGAATCGAGGAGAGGCTCTTGCCGGCGGCGGGCCGGGCCCGCGGCGATGCTTACCGGCTTTACATGCAAGGAGAGGAAGAGGCGATCGTCTACCTCAACGCCCAGCGCGAGTTCAACGAGGCTTCGCGACAGTACCGCGACCTGCTAGTGCGGCACCGGCGAAGCATGCTGGCGCTGAATACTGCGGTGGGACAACGTCTGCTTCCCTGAGTCCGTCACCCGGGTCCGTCACCGTCGCGCTCGGCGTCAGTCGCCGGGAGGCCCGGATCGAACCAGGGGTAGATCGCCGGCAGGACCACGAGCTTGAGGAGCATGCTGGAGAGCAGTCCGCCTATCACGACCGTGGCGAGCGGGCGCTGAACCTCGGCTCCGGCTCCGTGAGAGAACGCCATGGGCACGAACCCCAGGCTGGCGACGAGCCCCGTCATCAGGATCGGCCGCAACCGGGCTATGGAGGCCCGGAGGACCGCGTCCCGGCCGGCGACGCCCTCCTCGATCAGTTGCCGGATCGCCACGACGAGCACCAGGCCGTCCAGGACCGCGACTCCCGACAGCGCGATGAATCCGACACCCGCGGAAATGCTGAAGTTGAGTCCGCGAACCCACAACGCGAGCACGCCGCCGATCGCCCCGAGCGGCACGGACAGGAAGATCAACGTGCCAAGCTTCACCGACTGGAAGGTGGAGTAGAGGAGCAGGAAGATCAGGGCCAGGGCAAGGGGCACGACGAGGGCCAGTCGCCGGGTGGCCGACTGGAGGTTCTCGAAGGTTCCTCCCCACTCCATGGTGTACCCTCGGAGCAGCGTTACCTCGGCGGCCACTCGCCGCTGGGCCTCGGCGACGAAGCCCGCCAGGTCGCGGCCCCGGACGTTCGATTGCACCATGATCCTGCGCTGGCGGTCTTTCCGCCAGATCTCGTAGGTGTCGTCCTCCAGGCTGAGCTCGGCCAGGTCTTCCAGCGGGATCATCCGGCCCTGGGGGTCGGCGATCTTGAGTGTGCTGATGGTCTCGAGGTCATTCCGGTAGCGACGGCCGAAGCGAACCTGGAGCGCGAATCGCCTCTGGCCTTCCACCACCTGGCCGACGACTTTTCCGCCCAGAGCGGCGACCGCGTCCAGCACGTCCGCGGCGCTGATCTGATAGCGGGCGATGCGCTGGCGGTCGATCTGGATGCGCAGGAAGGGCAACCCACCGAGGACCTGTGCCTTCACGCCGGTCGACCCCGGGATCGACTCGAGAACCTTCGAGACCGCGGCGGCCAGTTCCTGGAGAACCTCGAGGTCGTCGCCATAGATCCCGATGCCAAGATCGGCGCGGACCCCGGAGAGCAGCTCGTTGAACCGGAGCTCGATCGGCTGGCTGAAGCTGTAGAAGGTGCCCGGGATGACTCGCTTGCAGAGGCCGTCGATCTGGTCGATCAGCTCATCCTTCGAGCGAGCCCTGGTCCAGGCGTCTGGCTCCCTGAGGAGGACCCAGGTATCGGTCAGGTTCACCCCCGCGGCCTCGAGCCCGATCTCGGGTCGGCCGATCCGGCTGACCACGGTGCGGATCTCGCCGGGGAACTCCTGACGAAGTGCCTTTTCCAGCCGGGTGGAGTTGGCGATCGCCTCGTCAAGCGAGGCGCTGGGGGGACGGGTCTGGGCGATCACCAGATCTCCCTCGTCGAGCTGGGGAATAAACTCGCCGCCGAGCTGCAGCGCCACGGGAATGCAGAGGACAAAGGCGGCCAGGGCCGCGAGCGCCACGCCCACGGGGTGGGGCAGCACACGCCTCAAGATCGGCTCGTAGAGCCGCTTGGCCCAGCGGATCGGCAGGGTGTCGCGCTCCGACATTCCGGGCTTGAGGAAGAAAGACGCCAGAACGGGGGTGGCCGTGAGCGAGAGCAGGAGGGAGCCCGTCAGGGCGAAGATGACCGTCAGAGCCATGGGCCGGAACATCTTGCCCTCGACCCCTTCCAGAGCGAGGATCGGCAGGTGGACCATGGTGATGATCGCCACGCCGTAGACCACCGGCCGACGGACCTCTCGCGTCGCCTGGCGGATGACCTCGCGGGCGTCCGCTCCGGGGGCTGCATGGGACAGGCGGCTGACACAGTTCTCGACGACGATCACGGCGCTGTCCACGATCAGGCCGAAGTCGATGGCGCCCAGGCTCATCAGGCTGCCGGCAATGCCGTAAGCCAGCATCAGGTCTCCGGCGAAGAGCATGGAGAGCGGAATCGCCGTGGCGACGATCAGTGCGGCTCTCAAGTTTCCCAGCAGCACAAGCAGGACCACGATGACGAGAACTCCACCCTCCGCAAGATTCCGCGCAACCGTTCCGATCGTCTTCTCGATGAGGGTGCTCCGGTCGTAGTAGGCGTCGATGATCACCCCTTCAGGCAAGACCTTTTCGATCTCCCTCACCTTCTCCTTGAGGCGGTCGACCACGACGCGCCCGTTCTCGCCCGCGAGCAGGTAGACGATGGCGGTGACGGCCTCGCCTCGTCCGTCACGGGTCGCGGCGCCCTGGCGGATCATGGGGGCGAAGCGGACGGTGCCCACGTCCCGCGCGAAGATCGGCGTGCCACCCGGAGTCGTCTCGAGGATCACGGACTCCAGGTCCTGGAGCTTGCTGATCAGACCCACGCCGCGAATGACGCGAAGCTCGCCATTGGGCTTCTGGATGTAGCCCCCGCCGGCATTGACGTTGTTCCGACGGATCGCCTCGAACACCTGGTTCAGGGAGATCCCCCGGGCCTGCAGCCGATCGGGGTCGAGCTCCACCTCGTACGTCTTGAGCTCGCCTCCCAGGGCGTTCACCTCGACGACGCCCGGCACGCTCTTGAGCCGGCGGGCAACGTCCCAGTCGAGAATGGTCCTCAGCTCCATGAGCGATCGCGGCTCGGAGCAGTCCGGAGCGTTCCGCAGCTCGAACTGGTAGATCTCCCCCAGGCCGGTCGCGATCGGCCCCATCTCGGGCTGACCAAATTCCTCGGGAATATCGGCGCGCACCTGAACCAGTCGCTCGCTGACCTGCTGGCGGGCCCAGTAGATGTCGGTGCCATCCTCGAAGATGATCGTCACACCCGAGATGCCTAACTGGGAGAACGAGCGGACTTCCTTGATGGAAGGGATGCCGTTCATGGCGTTCTCGACCGGGATCGTGATGAACTGCTCGACTTCCTGCGGGCCCAGCGCAGGGGCGCTGGTGAGCGCCATGACCTGCGTGTTGGTGATGTCGGGGACGGCATCGATCGGCAGGTTCAGCAAGGAGACGATGCCCGAGCCGGCGAGACCCAGCATCAGGAGCAACATCAATCCCCGCTGTTTGAGCGAGGCGTCGATCAGGTAATCGAACAAGGAAGGCGCCTCCTGCCCCGCGGCGTCAATGCTCAGCTCTGGAACGATGCGAGGCCAGCGATTTCAGCGTGAAGGCTCCCTGGACCACCACCAGCTCCGTCGGGGCCAGGCCGCTGAGCACCGCGATGCTCTCATTCCCGACGGCCTCGGCCTTGACCTCGCGCTGGAGAAACACACCCGGCTGGCTCTGGACGAAGACGAAGGTGCGGTTTCCCTGGGTCACGACCGCTGACGCAGGCAGCACAATGCCTTCGCTGACCCGCGAGCTCATGATCCCGACACTCACGAACATGCCCGGTTTGAGCAACCGATTGGGGTTCGAGGCCCGCGCCAGAAGCTTGACCGTCCTGCTGGTCTCCTCGACGAGATCTCCCGAATAGATCACCTCTCCCTCGAAGACCCGGCCGGGGTAGGCTGGAGTTCGGAACTGGATCGCCGCGGCTTGACTTTCCGCGAGTGCGTTGAAGTCATGTTCGTGGATGTTTGCCTCGACGTAGACCGTCGAGAGGTTGGCGAGCGTGAAGATGCGATGCGTTGAATCAACAGCCACTCCAGGCACGATCATCTCGCGGTCGAGAATGACGCCGTCGAATGGTGCCCAGATCGAGTAGGAGGATACCGGGGCGTCCCCGCTGAGCGTCGCCGGATCGGCTGGAGCGCCGACCGGTTCGACGGCCACCATTCCCCGCTGCTTCTCGGTCGGCAGCACGGTCTCGGGCTTCTCGGTGACGGGGGCCGCCCCGGCTTCCGAAGCGCGGAGTGTCCCGTCCGGCTTGACACCGAGAACCTTGCCGTGTTCGACCTGAGGCTCCGTGCCATCCGGCTTGACGCCGAGAATCCGCAGACGCTCCTGAGCGGCCCGCACCGCCGTCTCGGCCTGTCTTCTGGCTTGCCGGGCCCGCGTGTTGGCCAGGCGCGTTTCGAAGCCCATCTGGTCCATCAGGCTCTGATAGGTGGCCTGGGCCACCTCGTAATCCGCGTTGACCTGCTGGAATTGCTTGGGCGTGATCAGCTTCTGGGCGTAGAGCTCCCGGTTCCGTTCCATCGTGGCCATGGCCAGACGATACTGAGCGTAAGCCGTCATCAGCTTCTCACGATTCTCGCCGACGGCTCTGTCGGTGAAGGCGTCATGGATCTGCTGCGGAGCCTCGCCTTTCTTGAGCCGTTCCACCAGATCCAGCGTGTTGCGGTAGATCGTTTCTTGCCACTCCGCCTGAGCCGTTGCAAGGTCGAGTGCCTGGAGCCGGGTGTAGAGATCGAGCCGGGCGTCACCCACGATCGGGCTGTCGATCGTCGCCAGTAGATCACCAGCCTTGACCTCCTGGCCCAGGCGAGCCGCCACCGAGCGGACGACCCCGGACGCCCTCGGCGTGATGTAGGCGAACTGGGTCTCGTTCGGAGCCACGCGCCCTGGCGCCGTGATGAAGTTCCGGCGGGTCCCCGACGACGCCCTGGCGGTCTTCAGTCCGACGGCCTGCTGTTGCTCGGCGTCAAGAAGGATCGGGCCAGGCGACTCGCCAAACCGAGGTTCGCGATCCTTGACCTGAGAGGCGGGCGCTTTCGAGTTGCCACCCGGCGTGCGATTCCCGTCAGGTCTCCCCCGATCTCGAAACCACCAGAAGGCGCCGGCAGCGGCGGCGAGTAACGCGATTGACAATGCAGCGCGGAGCGCCGTTGGTTTCAACAACGGAGGTACGTGGAGCTGGCGTCGAGTTCGAGTCGCCGTCATGAGGTTTCCATCTGGGAGCCGCGCGTTCGGTTCGCCGCGGGATCATCGGCCTGATTCTCTTCTCGCTCCCGTACCGCGTCGACGCCCGGGGGACATCCCCTCCGCGAATTGCCGAAGGCGTTGCTGGAACTTGCTCCGAAATTGTTGTTCCTGAGCCGCGTCCAAGCAACTGGTCATCTGTGCAATTCCGCGAAGTCTGTCATGACCACGCGTGTTGGGAGGGCTCACTTGTGCTCTGCGGAACCGACGGGGACTGTGCAGCCGCGGGCCGATCTACGCGGATCAATCGGGTCTGAGGAGGCAACGGGGCGGCCACCGCGACTCGGTTTGAGGTGCCGGAGCGATCGTGACACGGCTCTATCCCCGCAGCAGCGAGGCGATCATCAGGATGGCGACGAGGCCCAGCCCGAGGACGATCAGGGAGAAGTGGAGCAGCCAGCGGGCGTCGCCGCTGATTCGGGATTGCCGTGGGTCGGGGGCGGCTCGCGGCCGCACCGCGGCGGGAAGCGGGGGCAGGGGAGAGCGGTAGCGGGAGGCGTGGGATGGCTCGGCGTCGCCGAGGTCGCGGAGCGAGAGGACGCTCGGGCTGGAATCATCGGCCATCGAGAGGAGCCGCAAGTCCTCGTCCGCAAGCGGTGGAGGGGGGATGAAACGACCGAGCGGCCTCGGCCTCCGCTCCCAGGATCGCGCGGAGGCGGGCGGGGTCGGTCCAGCGGACCAGGTTGGCCCTCAGCTCCGCGCAGGTCTGGTATCGTTCCTCGGGCTTCTTGGCCATGAGCTTACGGACCAGCGCGGCAAAGGCAGCGGGAACGCCCCGGACGATCTTCTCGAGCGGCTCGGGGTCGTCCAGCCGCTGGCGGAAGATCTTGTTGATCATGTCTCCCCCCTCGAACGGAGGCCGGCCCGTGACCGTGAAGTAGAGAGAGCAGCCGACGGTGTTGTAGAGGTCGCTCCTCACGTCGGCCTTCGAAGCGTCGCTGAGCTGCTCGGGACTGGCGTAGTCGAGCGTTCCTAGCACGGTGTTGGCCCGGGTGATTCCCCTCTCCTCGCCCAGCGCCCGGGCCAGGCCGAGGTCGAGGATCTTGGCGTTGCCGTCAGGCGTGATCATGATGTTCGAGGGCTTGATGTCGCGATGGACCAGGCCCGCCTTGTGGGCCGCCTCAAGGCCGTCGACGACCTTGACGAAGAGCCGGGCCGCATCCGTGACCCGGAGCGGTCCGTAACCCTCGCTCTTGACCATGTCGAAGAGGCTCATCCCCGGGATGTACTCGAGGACCATGAAATGGACATCGCCCTCGGTGCCCACGGCCAGCGTGCGAGCCACGTTGGGATGATCGCACCGCTGGGACAGCTCCATTTCGCGGCGAAACCGGACCAGGCAGCCCGCTTCTTCCTGAGCCTTGCGCGGGGGAGCACCTTGATGGCGACCTTGTCGAAGGTCTGCTCGTTGACCGCAAGGAAGACCTTGCCCATCCCGCCTTCACCCAGGGGACGAAGGATGCGGTAGCCTCCGAGGAAGAAGCCCCGGGTGGCTCCCGCCAGCAGCTTGCGGGCCTGGTAGGCCGTGAGAAAGCCCTGCTGCACGAGCTTGCGAGCCAACCGGATCGAGGCATCGCAGCTCGGCTCCGCGTCGAGCCCGGCGCGGGCCTGGGACAGTTCGACTGCCGGGACCAGGCCCGACGCGGCGACGATCTCCAGGAACTCGTCGAGGGGGAGCATGTTCCGGGTCACCTTTGCTCGGCCGCATCGCAACCAACAAGTACGGCCGTCGAGGCTCGACAGGAGGGGAGGTGAGGGCCTCGCCAGAAGGATGATCGAGCGGCCAGGAGGGGACGCCGGTCCGCGGCAACGAGGTCAACTCGTGCGTCGATGCGAGGCCCGGCTCTCCTCGCCCCGGCGCTCCTCATGGCGCGGCGGGTGCAGGGGCATTCTCTGCCACCACGTGGATGACAAGGCAGGTGACGTTGTCCTTGGAGTCGCTAAGCAGGGCCAGGTCCTTCAGCATCACGGCCGCCTGCTGGGGGTCGTTCACCGTGCTCAGGACCTTCGCCAGCTCGCTATCGGGCACCACGCCGGTGAGGCCGTCGCTGGCCAGCAAAAACCGGTCCCCGAGGCGGACGTCCAGGACGCGGAAGTCTTCCGGGCCGCTCCGCGCGTCCTTGCTTCCCAGGTAGAGGTAAAGGACGTTCTTGAACTTGTGGGTCGGGAGCTCCTCCCGGGTGATCGTCCCCGCGTCGACCAGGGCATCGGCCAGCGAGTGGTCCTTGGTTAGCTGCTCGAGATGGTTCTCCCGCAGCCGGTAGGCCCGCGAGTCGCCGATTCCCGCGACATAGACCCGATCCTGGCGGAACTGAGCCAGGACCACGGTCGTCCCCATGTTCGAGTATTCGGTGACCAGCCCAGAGCTCCCGAGAATCTCCGAGTTGACCTCGGCCACCGCCTCGCGGATCGCCTCCTGGATATGGCGAGGTTCCCTCTCGGCCACATTAAGCCGCCTGGTGATGGCCCTGGGGATCAACTCGACGGCCATGAGGCTGGCCTTCTCGCCGGCCTGCTGACCGCCCATGCCGTCGGCGACAATGAAGAGGTTCGAGGTCTCCAGGGTCATCGCCGGCATCTCGCCGCTGCCGTCCGAATGGTCGGGGACCACTGGACACCGGCCGGGCACGAAGTAATTGTCTTCGTTGTGCTCGCGGTAGTTACCCCGGACCGAAACAACACCCACTTTCAGCTTCAACTGGCCCGGCAGCAACGTGAGGGAGGGAAGGGTGGCAAACTCGTCGGTCGAATCGAGGTCGTTGCGGGCCTGATGCCGACCCCATAGCCGATTCCACCAGGATCTGAATCGCGATTGCCAGCACACCACGACCGCCTTCTTCTATCGGGCCGAACCCCGGGGGCAGAACACACGAGTACCCAACGTCGAGCCTGCCAGGGGCCGGGCTCCTTGTCTCACTCTCGACCGTGTCTGCACCTCGTGAATCCTCGATGAGTCAGAAACCAGGAAGATCACTAAAGTTCACGACTGACCGCGGCGAACGCGAGCCTCAGGTGCGGGCATGCGCCGGGCTCGCCCATCGCATCAGGTCGTCGACTCCCACAGAACGATAAGTCAAGAACAGTTCGCCCGCCTCGAAGCCCGCCGTCAAGCCGTGATAACGATTCATGGTCTCGACCGCCCGGAAAAGTCCCGCCTTGCTCGCGGGAAACTGGGTCTGGTACGCCCGGATCGCTTCCAGCTTCACCTCGAGAGTCGGGCTGATGTCGGCCACGATATAACCCGAAGCCTCCGGCAAGTCTAACCCATGAAGGGCGATGGGGAAACTCAATTGATTCGAGATCACGTGCGGGGCGAGGCCGTCGAAATGCTCGTCCCACTTGGTGAGGCGGCTGTAGAAGACGGCGGCGTCGGTGATCAGCATGGCCTGGTAGTGATCGGGTGAGGCGAGCACCGTCTTGCCACCGAACCCGAGCACAACCTTGGGGCGGAACCGGCGGAACACCTTGGCCAGGGCCACCCGGCACTCGAACGAATCGAAGAGCCTTCGATTGGGAAGGTTCAAGTTGATCCGCACCGTCACGCCCAGGATCCCGGCCGCCTGCTCCGCCTCGGCCAGGCGGACGTCTGGCCCGGGCGAATGGGGGGTCGGCTCACCGTCGGTCAGGTCGACGATGCCCACCGAATAACCCTTGCGAACCAGACGGGCCAGCGTCCCGCCGCAGGCAATCTCGACGTCGTCGGGATGAGCTCCGACTGCGATCAGGTCGAGTTCCTGGTCACCCGGCTCGGTCATGCGATGGCCCACCCCTGGCTATGGCCGCAAAACCCTCAACCATGAACTTACGATGATAGGGCGGCGGCTCGCGCACCCTCAAGGGTGCTGCCTCCTGGTTTTCCTCGACGGATGAGGCCGCCGGGGAGATTCCCCGGATCACCGGTCACAATCCAGGCACCGGCCACTTCCGGCCGTTCCGCGTCGATGTCGGAGGGCCGCTCAATCATCGGGCAGATCCTGCTTGCGAGCCACAAGGAGAAACGTCGGCGGGACCGCCTCGAAGCGGAGACGGTCCATCTGATCGATCCCCCGGGCGATGCTGACGTTCCAGACGAGGACCTGGCCTGCCAGGCCCTTCAGGGTCTGGTGGGCCGATGCCAGACCCTCGATCGTCGCCACATTGATCGCCAGGCTGCCGCCGGGGCAGAGCCGATCATAGGCCGCACTTAAGACCAGGTCGGCCTGACGCCCCGTGCCCCCCACGAACACCGCGTCCGGCTCCGGCAAGCCGGCCAGCACCTCGGGGGCCTTGCCCAGCACCGTGCGCACATTGGGAACTCCGAACGACTCGGCGTTGGCCTGGATCAGCGCGATGTCGGCGGGCTCGTGCTCGATCGCGTAAACCATTCCCAGGTGCGCCAGTTGGGCGGCCTCGATCGCCACCGACCCCGAGCCGGCTCCGATGTCCCAGACCGTGCTCGTGGCACGGATGTCGAGCTGGGCCAGCGCGATGGCGCGGACCTCCGCCTGAGTGATCAGCCCGCGCCGGGGAGCGCCTGGGCAAAGGCATCGTCCGGGTTGCCGAAGAGGCGGTGTCGGCCGGCCCGGCTGGCACGGTCAGGGCGGTTCGGCTTGCGGACCAGGATCAGCACGTTAAGGACGTGGAACTCCATCGTGGCCAGGTCGGCAAGTTCCGCCTGGGTCACCCGTTCGTCAGGCGAACCCAGGTTCTCGCACACGTACGCTCGGAAATAGTCGATGCCCCGGTCAAGAAGCTCGCGGGCCACCCGGGACGGCGGCAGCTCGTCGCTGGAAAAGAGCCCCACCTTCTCGGCCGTGCGAATCCGATCGACAACGGCCTCGATGGGACGGCCGGACAGGTTCGTCAGGTAGGCGTCGTCCCAGCTTTCCTTGACTCGGGCAAAGGCAAGCTGCATGCTGCTGACGTGAGGCAGGACCTCGAAGCTTTCCTTGCCCAAGCGGGCGCAAGATACCGCGCGACGCCGTAAAAGAGCGGGTCGCCGCTGCTGACCAGGACCGGCTTGCGAGCATCGAGCGCCTCACTGACCTGCCGCAGCGCGGCCGGCATCTCGGGCTCGAGCACGACCTTCTGTGCCGGCAATTCCTCGAGCAACCTGAGCGATGAAGGCGTGCCCAGGATCAGGTCCGCTTCCGCCAGGGTCCGGCGGGCCGAGCCGGTCAGCCCGGGCAGACCATCATCACCGATTCCAAGAATTACCAACTTGGATGCCGCGTTGCTCACCGCCCCGGTCCCTGAAGCAAGAGAGAAAACCGCCAATTGATCCCCTCATTGATGCGATCATGATTCGGCATTGTATCCCCCGGATCCCCTTTTCGCCATCGACGTGAAATCGCGAATCTGTGTCAGCGGGCGTCAAGATGTCCCCGTGGACCGCGGCTCCGGATCACCGCCTGGGTCGGCTCCAGTTGCCACCCGGCCCTGAGCCGCTACCTCCCTGCCCGCGGCGCATCCGGAGGAAGCCTCTGCGGTCTCACGGGGGCATTCCTCTGGATTGCAGGGCAGGAGCCAGTCACCGATCGCCCGGGCCAGCATCTCGGCATGCGTCAGGTGGGGGATATGGCCGACAGTGGGCAGGACCAGGCTCTCCGAGTGCGGAAGCAAAATCTTGAGCTCCTCGAAGTAGCGTTCCGGTACGATCCGATCTTCCCGCCCCTGGATCAGCAGGAGATCGGACCCGATGCGAGCGAGGGTCGGCCGGAGGTCGAGACGCGCCACCAGCGAGGTGCGATGGGCCAGGGCCTTGATCGGTGTCAGGCTGTTTTGCTCCAGGTAGAACGGCCACCGATCCTCGATGATCCGGGGGAAATCCATCCGGGAGTTGTGCTCGAGGACCTTCTCCCGGAACGGCAATCTCGCAGCGGTACCGGGAATCCGCCGTCCCAGGAACAGGGCAAGCCGCTCCGCAGGGCGTGAACCGCCGGTGCGCAAAGGCACCTTGCACCACGGCGCGAGGAAACCGCCGCGGTTCGCAGTCCAGGGCTTTCAGGGCGACCGTCGAGCCGAAGGAGATACCCGCCAGGAAGAGACGGCCCAGCCGGAGGTGGTCGATCAGCCCGAAAAGGTCGTCAACCAGGTCGTCGTGGCGGATCCGCCCCAGCCGCGCACCATCGCCCTCGCGGTCGCCGGGATATTCGTACTGGATCGTCTGGAAGCGCTCGGCCAGGCGATTCAAGACCAGGCTGTAGACGCGGTAGGTCGAGGCGATTCCCGGCAACCATATCAGGGGCGGTCCGTCGCCCAGAACGCGGTAGGTCATGCGGTACCGCGGGCCCGACCACTCTCCAACCTCTGCGCCGCTGTCATACCGCAAGACCTCACTGCCTAGGTCGGCGGGGGGCTGGCAACGGGGAACGCCGGGGGCCGGTCCACCGGTGGGAGGTGATGGTAAATCATCATGCGTTTGGGTGTGCATCGGAAGAAATCTGCTCTGCCCGGGGCGAGCCGTCGAGGGAGTGAAACACCATGCTGGCGAAGCTGACGCAGCAGGTCCGTCGATCGTCGAGGGCCTGGTCGTACTTGAGGAGACGCCCCTGCGCCGGTCCGATGGCGTGCAGCAGCGTGTAGGTGGCGGCCAGTCCACAGACCCGCCAGCGATTCGCCACGCTGGCCGCCGTATGAAACCACCGCGCCGGTTCGCCGGCTGCCGCGTGCTCGAGCATCTCGCGATCGAAGCGGCGAACCGTCTCCTGCAAGTCGTTGTCCACCGGCTCAGGGTCGCCGAACTCGGGTCCGACATGGCAAAGATCGATCCCGCCGATGTAAACCACCCTCTTGCCGCTCTCCGTCTCCGCCACTCTCAGGGCGTCCACGAACCCCCGCACTTCGGGGTCGTCGATCGGGTCCATCCCCCGCTCCAGGTGGTCCTGGAATGACCCGACAAGGATCGGCACGATGGAGAAGCTCCGTTCCTTTCCGAGCACGTACTGAAGAAACACTACTTGAAACTCGATCGAGTGTTCGGCCCTGTGTACCAGCTCATCGTCGAAGAGCCCTGAGCCGGCCAGCCGGGCAATCCTTTCCACGTAGTGGCGATCGGTGCGGACGACGCCCAGCGGGGTTGCGAAATCCTTGAAGGTCAGCGCGAACTTGCGACGGCAGTACTGATGGGCGACTCCCAGGATCACGAACGTGTCAACGTCCGCCTGCTCGGCCAGCTCCTTGTACGACCAGGTGTAGACGGGGCCGCCCCTCCGGAAATCGATGTGCGGGCTGAGAACGCCCCGGATTCGCCGGGACCGAGCTGGCCCACCGATCGCGGGGGGGCCCGTCGCCCCTGCGGCCGCGAAGTACTGCATGAGCTGGGCCCGCAGCTCTCCATCGCCCGCGGCATACGACCGGCCGGCCAGCGCCGGGGGACGCTCCGACGACAGGCGAAACGAGTCCTGGAAGGACGCGAAGGTCGGCCCGTCGAGCACCATGGCCTGGTCAAGCTGCGTCACCAGCCGCACCAGGATCTCTGCAGGCACCTGCTGCCCCGTCTCGCGCTGTACGCGAGCACGAATCTCGGCCAGCGTGACCTCGCCGTCAAAATGCCGGCAGATGTGGACGAACGCGTCCAGGGGGATCAGAACGGGACTGGTGAACGCCCCCGTGGGATCATGGATCAGGGCGTAGGACTGACCGTCATGGTCGAACCGCTGAGCCGGCAGGGAACGAAGCTTGGGACAGTCCAGATTGGCCATGAACTCGCGGAAATCCGTCGGCGGAAGGAGGCGGCGGAAGAAACGAACGCGCCGCGCTATTCTCCGACTGCATGCCGACGAAATCAAGCGAGGTGCCGCGGACTCCTCGGCGGATCGGTAATCAGCGGCAGCGGCCAGGCAGGCGGCGCGATCTCGCGAATCGGTTGAGGATGCATTTCCGAAATCCTCCAGTCTAAAAACCTGCGTACTCCAGGGTCGGGCTCACCAGGCTGGAGAGGCCGTCTCAAGGAACGATCAGCAATCCCATGCAAATCCCGCGCCATTAACCGGAGGCTCTCTGTAACCAATTTCTGATTCTGGCTTTCGGCGTCGGGTACGGTCATCACGGCGGGTCCGGACGAGACGCCGCCGCACGCTTTTCACGCCCGATCGCTTGTAAAATGGACAGCGGACTGCCCAGGGCGAACGGGGTGAGATGGTCCCGGGTGGGACGGCCGCTGGAAGGTCTTCCTCCGGGAAGCGAGAGGCAGCGGACCAGGAGGACAATGCCGGCCAGGCCGGTGTCGTGAGTGCAAGGCAAGCCGTCAGAGCGGTCTGGATATGCCCCTGGCGGGGCGGGGGATGCTCTGGTGAGAAGAGCCCAAGTTTGGTAGGGTGCCCCGCGCGGATCGTGGGCTTCGCGGCAAACCCCGCGGATCCGGGAAACGACGGGCCTTCTGGGCCCGGGCAAGCAACACGGAGGTCGATTGCCCATGCGACGGCGAATGACGATCATGGTGGCGCAGGCCCTGGCGATCTGGGCCGCTGCTGTTTCCGCTTCCTTTGGCCAGGCGCCCGAGCGGGACGGGGCCGCAGTTCAGGCCGCCCCCGCACCGGCGGAGCGGCCGGCCCCCCGGCAGACCGCGCAACCCGCCAAGCCCATCAATCCCGCCAAGATGGATTGGCTTCTGACACAGTGGGAACAGCAGAGCTCCAGGCTGAAGACCCTCGACGTGACGATTCTCCGGATCGACGATACCCCGGCCTGGGGCGACCTGGAGTATTACGAGGGTCGGGCCCTGTTCAAGAGCCCCAACCTGGCCTTCATCGACTTCAACAAGATCAAGCAGGACGACAAGAAGAAGCCGATCAAGGATCCCCAGAAGAACAAATTCGTCTCCGAGCCTTATGAGCGGATCATCTGCACCGGCAACGAGGTCTGGCAGTACCGCAGCGACACCCAGCAGATCTTCGTCTTCCCCCTGGAGAAGAACAAGCAAAAGAAGGCCATCGAGGAGGGGCCGTTGCCTTTCCTCTTCAACATGCGAGCCGATGACGCCAGGCAGCGGTATCAGATGACCTTGATGAGCGAGGACGAAAAGTCCTACGGGGCCTGCATCAAGCCGAAGCTGAAGGAAGACCAGGAAAGCTTCAGCCTGGCCTATGTCAACCTCGACCGCAAGTACTTGCTGCCGATCCGGATCATCATGCTCTCCCCCGACGGCAAGAGCAAGAAGGACTTCCGACTGGGGCCGATGTACCCCAACCGACAGGTGAATGACAAGAACTTCGAGGGCAAGCCCCTGGGCCCGCCCTGGAAGATCGTCCGCAACCCCACCGGCGAGGAGCGGCCCCGCCCCGGCATGGCCCGGACCAGGCGCGATGCCGCGGGAGACCCTGCCGCCGCTCGCCCGAGGCTGGATGGAATCGAACGGCATTGAATCCAGGCGACCGGCCCGAAGGTCCTGCCCCGCTGGTCCAGAAGACTTGGCCCGCCGCCACTCGCCTTTCGAGCGGGCGGCGACCGGGTCGGTCCGCGTCGCGGTTTGACGGCCCCTCCGGCCAAGCCTATAATCAGCGCGACCGGCGACTCAATTCCACCCGTCTGCAAGTTCAGCGCCTGACCCCAGAATTCGATCGGGCTCCATGTGGTTCTTTGCTGGGAAGGGGCGGCTTGACGCCTGATTCAGAATGGGTATGGAGCCAGCGTCGCGTCTGACTCTCGGAGGGGTCCGACTGCCATGATTCGCTCCAGTGCTGTGCGTCACGGACCGGCCACCTGGCTGATCCTCGGGCTACTTCTCGCCGTTCCGATCGGGTCGGCTTGCGCCCAGACGCCGACCGTCCCTGAGACCACGCCCGGTCAGTTCTTCACCATCACGGAACCGATCACCAACGAGATTATCCAGCACATCCGGGCCGCCACCCGTCAACTGGTGGACAAAAACGCGGGGGAAGCCAGGGGTAAGAGTCCGATTCTCGTGTTCGAGTTCCTTCCCGGGGAGACCGCCCCGGGATCCAGCGATTTCGGCGCCTCGTTCGATCTGGCGAACCTGATTTCCAGGGAGCTCGGCGGAGCCAGGCTGACCGTGGCCTACGTGCCCCAGCCGCTGAAGGGGTATGCCGTTCTCCCCGTGATCGCCTGCACCGAGATCGTAATGGCGGGCAGCTCGTCGCTGGGCCCGATCACCCCGGAGAATCAGACCTTCGATCCCGCCTTTCGCGAACCGGTGCGGTTCCTGGCCTTGCGGAAGACCCGCGACCCCGATTTCTTGCTGGGAATGCTCGATCGCGACGCCGACCTCCGGCTGGTTCGAACGGCCGACAAGACGCTGCACTACGTGATGGCTGAGAACCTCGAGGAGTTCCGCAAGGGGAACCAGGTAATCGGCGAGCAGCCCGCCTGGGAAGGGGGCCAGCGGGGCGTTCTGACCGCCGTGCGAGCCCGCGCGGAGGGCTTCTGCAAGGCCCTGGCCGAGAACCCCACCGAAGTCGCTCACATTTACCAGATCGGGGGCCAGTCCTCCGTCGAGGATCCCACACTGGGCCAGGCGATCAACCCCATCTGGATCAAGATCAGCGGGCCGCTCGACTCGGTCAAGGTCGGGTATCTCGCCCGCCGGATCGATCAGGCTCGACAGGAGCGAGTCAATCTCGTTTTCTTCCAGATCGACAGTCCCGGTGGCCTGGACTTGGCCGCCGACAGCATTGCCGATCAGATCGCGTCGATCAGTGACATGAAGACGGTGGCGTACATCGATGACCGGGCCCTTGGGGTCGCAGCCCTTCTTCCTCTGGCCTGCCGGGACATCATCTTCAAGAAAACGGCCCGGATGGGCGAGATCCGGCAGATCATCGTAGGCCGCAATAACCGCCTTGAGGACCTGCGCGAAGCCCAGGTGCAAGTTCTCACCAAGAAGGCCGCGTTCCTGGCCGGCAAGCGCGGCCACCCCGAGGCAGTCGCCCGGGCCATGGTCGATCCCGCCACCGAGTTGGTCGAGGCCCGCGACCAGAACACCGGCGCCGTGCGGTTGCTGCTCCGAGAGGAGGCCGAGGCCGACCGGGCCCGGTTCCAGGGCATCGAGGTCCGGAAGAAGTCCGGGAATACGCTGGTTCTCACCGGCGACGAGGCCGCGTCCTTTGGACTCGGGCAGGTCGTCAATAACGAGGAGGAGCTCAAAGGACTGTATGGGCTGCGCGGCAAGCTGATCCGCGTCGACGGACCGACCTGGGTCGATTCCCTGGTCACGGTCCTGACCGATCCCTACGTGAGCTGGCTCCTCCTGTTCGTCGGCCTCTTCATGCTGGTGATCGAGCTCAAGCTGCCGGGCATCGGCCTGCCCGCCATCACCTCGGCTCTGGCCTTCCTCCTGTTCTTCTGGAGCCATTACCTCAGCGGCACCGCCGACCAGCTCGAGATCATCCTCTTCCTCGTTGGCATGGTCTGCCTGGGGCTCGAGCTCTTTGTCTTCCCCGGATTCGGCATCTTCGGCATGTCGGGCATCCTGCTCATGCTCTGCAGCATCGTGATGGCCAGCCACACCTTCGTCTGGCCGACTCAGGATTACGAATACCGGGAAATGGGATACACGCTGCTCCAGCTCATCCTGGCCCTGGTTGCTGTTGCCGGAGGAGCTGTGGCCCTGGCGCGCTATTTACCATCCATTCCGCTTCTCAATCGATTGGTCCTCCAGCCCGAGCCTTGGACCGGAGTCGAGTCCGACGACCCCTCGTACAAGCCGCCCATGGAAGGCTATGAATCGCTTGCCTTCCTGGTGGGCGAGACCGGTCGCACCACCTCACCCCTCCGGCCGACCGGGAAAGCCCGGTTTGGCAACCAACTGCTCGACGTCACCGCCGACAGCTATTACGTCGAGCCCGACTCGCTCGTGGAGGTCATCGACGTGCAGGGAACGAGGGTGATCGTGAAGAAGGTAGTCTGAGGTCCTGCCGGCCCCCCGGGGTGCTCCGGCCGCCGGCCCCCCACGCAAGCGAGCAGAGCACGATCGCTGCCCATCGTTCCCCCCTCCAGATCGGCCAGCGATTTCGGCATCGACCACGAATCCGATTGGCGATCGGTAAGCTGGATCGATTAGACTAGACTTGTTGCGGCAAGTCCTCCGTGATGGCCGTGCGAAAAGGGGGGATCGGGTGAGTGTCATGTTCTGGCCTTCGGTCTTCCTGGCGCTCGGGCTCTTGCTCCTGATTCTCGAGGTTTTCATTCCCTCGGGTGGGTTCATCGGCCTTTCCTCCATCGCCTGCCTGGTCTTGTGCCTCTGGTATGCGTTTCAACAGTCGGTTGGTCTTTTGGCGGCCTTCATGCTGATCGACCTTGTGGCCTTGCCGCTGACGGCCTCGCTGGCCTTCTCCCTTTGGTCACGAACGCCCCTGGGCCGGAGGTTTTTCCTAAGACCTCCCGCGCCCGAGGAGATCGGAGTCTCTCATGCCGACCATCATCTCGAGGAACTGGTGGGGCAGGTGGGTCGATCGCTGACTCCGCTGCGGCCCTGCGGTCACGTCGAGATCAGCGGCCGGCGGGTGGATGCCCTTGCCGAGGAGGGATTCCTCCCAGCCGACTCCCCAGTTCGCGCCCTGCGGATACGCTCCGGCCAGCTCGTCGTCCGGGGGATGCTTGATTCCCTGCCGGCTCCGCGGGAAGAATGGCGCAGAGGCGATGATGATTCATGGCCCGTGACGGGGCCTTCTCCCATGGCCACGACGACAACCGTGACCGCCGAGGCGGTCTCCACCTACGAGGACGCTCCATGAGTGCCACGCTCTTCGCTCAGGCTGCTGCGGGCAACTCCGCATGGTCAACCTACTTCATTTTTTTGATCATCGTGGTCGGCGCTATCGCCCTGATGCTCTGCATTTTTGTGGCTAAGTACTTCAACCTCTGGGTCCAGGCCTATTTGACACATGCGAGCGTCAGCATCTTGGACCTGATCGGCATGACGTTTCGCAAGGTGAATCCGAACATCATCGTCCGGTCCAAGATCATGGCCTACCAGTCCGGTCTGTCGGACAAGGACGGGGTGACGACGCGAGCGCTCGAGGCCCATTACCTCGCCGGGGGCAACGTGCCCAATGTCGTGCGGGCCCTGATCGCGGCCAACCGTGCGGATATCCCCCTGTCGTACAAGCGGGCCGCCGCGATCGACCTGGCTGGCCGGAACGTGCTGGAGGCTGTGCAGACCAGTGTCAATCCGAAGGTCATTCCCTGCCCCGATCCGTCGCAGGGACGGCTCACGATCGACGGCGTGGCCAAGAACGGGATCCAGCTCAAGGTGAAGGCCAAGGTCACGGTGCGGACCAACCTGGACCGCCTGGTCGGCGGCGCCACGGACGAGACGATCATCGCCCGGGTCGGTGAGGGCATCGTCAACGCGATCGGCTCGGCCGACACCCACGAGATGGTGCTCGAGAAGCCCGATTCGATCTCCAAACGCGTCCTTGAGAAAGGGCTGGATGCGGGCACGGCGTACGAGATCCTGTCGATCGACATCGCCGACATCGACGTGGGTGACAACATCGGCGCCAACCTTCAGGCTCTCCGCGCCGAGGCCGATACCAGGGTGGCACGGGCCAAGGCCGAGGAGCGCCGGGCCTTCGGTGCGGCCAAGGAACAGGAGATGCTCGCCCACGTCCAGGAGAACCGCGCCAAGGTCGTCCAGGCCGAGGCCGAGATCCCCATGGCCATTGCCGAGGCCTTCCGCAAGGGCAACCTGGGCATCGCCGAGTATTACCAGCTCCGCAATATTCAAGCGGATACCGAGATGAGAAGCTCGATCGCCGGCACCGGCAACGCCACCCGGCGCGAGCCGGCCGCGTTGCCGCAGTGAGCCGTTGTTGACCACCCTTCGATCGGTGGGGAGCAAGCCGGCATGGCGGCGAAAGGTGAGAGGTTCGCATGAGATTCGAGATCCTGATCCAGTTCATCGTGCCGCTGACCTTTCTGGCCATCTGGGCGTTGACCTCGCTCCTGAATCGCGACGCCCAGCCGCTTCCTCCTCGCCCGGGGCGCCCGCCCGGCCCCGGGGGAGTCCGGCCGCAGAACCGCGCCGCCGGCCAGGCCGCGCCGCGCCCTCCTGGCCCTGGAGCCCCACCACCCCAGCCCGAGGCTGCCGCGCTCCGGGCCGAGCGGCCTGAGGGCCGTCTCGACTTCGGTGCCTTGCAGCCTCCGCGCGAGCGCACACCCCAGCGCCCGTTGACCGGCGGCATGGATGACGCGATCGTCTACATCGAGAACGGCCCCGGCGCGGCGGGGCAACACGTCCCTCCGCAACCCCGCCGCTGCCAGGAGCCTCCCCCTCACCGTCGGGTTCGCGGCCCACGCGGGGCGGCCAGCAACGCCGGGGGGGCCGATCGCGGACTGCCCCCGGCGGACTTGCCTCCCAGGCCAGGTCGGAGCCGGAGACGCATCGCGCACTCTCGGATCAGGTCAACCAATCCTTGGCCAAACAGCGAACGAAGCCGCTGGAGCTCACGCCTCTCAACTCGCCGCTCGGCTCTCTCTTCGTACCACTTTCCCAGTCTCCGGTGGCCTCGCAAGTTGGCAACTGGCAAAGCAACATGGTCCAGCCAACCCTGACCGGCGCCGAGATTCGGAAGATGCTGGCCTCGCCCAGTAAGCTCCGCGAGATCGCGCTGCTGTCCGAGATCCTTCAACCCCCGGTGACTCTCCGTCACCGCCAGCTCCATCCCTGAGCCGACCTCACCGTCGCGCCCGACACACCCATCTCGCGGAACCGCCCGGGGTGCGATCCTCACGGTTTCGCGGGTCGGGGCGGTGGTCTGAATTGAACCGGAGAGCATCCGAGTTCTGGCCGATCACACCGTCTGGATGGCTGAAGAACGGACCTCGATGCGCCGATACCTTGCCTGGACCAGCAGGTTCGCACGCACGCCAATGGCTTGGCACCGCTCGATCTTCAAGGGTGGCATCTCCACGGACGGACTGTGTCCAATTCTTGGACGCACACTCAATCACTACAACACACGTTGGCCGACGATTGAGGGAGATGCATAATGAGCTCTCATCGATCCCGGATGCACCGGGCCGCCACCGGTACGTCTGCGATTCTTATTCTTATGGGATGGGCCCTGGGACCGACCGTCGCATCGGACGACGACCCGGAGTCGATCTCCTGGCGCACGGACTATGCGCGCGCCTGGAGGAAGCCCGGACGCGAAATCAGCTCCTCTGGCTTCAGTTCACCGCCCCCTGGTGCCCGAACTGCACGCGGATGGAGCAAGACTCCTTCTCGCACCCGGCGATCCGCGGGCACGCCCAGCAATCGTTCGTGCCGGTGAAGCTTCGCGCCGACGTGAACGAGGAGCTAGCGCTCAATTTCGAACTCTCGGGGCTTCCCGCCACGGTGATCGTTGCCCCCTCTCGCGAGGTGCTCGCTGTTCGCCAGGGCTATCTCGGGCCCAGCGAACTGGACGTGCTTCTGGCCGACTCGCTCTCACGTCATGGGGCCCGGGGCACGCTTGCCTTGGCGAAGGACGGCGAGAAGGACGCCCCCCGTCCCAAGGGGACGCAAGACGGAGCCGCCCCGGTCAGGACCAGGACCAAGACCGAGTCACAGGTCGCCCTCTCGGGGTTCTGTCCGGTCAGCCTGGTCTCGGACAAGCGCCTGGTTCAGGGCCAGTCCGAGTACACCGTGACGCACGAGGGGAGGCTCTACCGGTTTGCCAACCTGGTCACCTTCAATCTCTTTCGCCGCGACCCCGAGCGGTACGTGCCCGTGAATCAAGGTAACTGCCCGGTGAGCCAGCTTGACCGGGGGACGGCGCAACCCGGTGATCCCAGGTACGGAGTGCTCTTCCAGAACCACCTTTTCCTCTGCGCCACGGACGAGGACCGCCGTCGCTTTCTCGAGGAGCCGGCCCGCTATGCGGCCCTCGATGTCGCCGAGCAGGGCTTCTGCCCGCACTGCATCACCCAGAACGGGGTTCTTGTGCGGGGCGATCCCAGGATCGAGCTGAGTCGCGAGGGCCGGCGGTACTGGTTCCCCGACTCGACTCACCGCGAGGCGTTTCTGGCCTCCTCGGCCTCCTCTCCGGCCACTCGGCGGTGAGCTCGAGCCTTTTTACTCTACGGCCGCTGGCTGGCGAGGCTGCCGGGGTCGGTGTCCTCGATGGGATGCGCATCGTCCGTGGGGTTCCCCAGCTTATCGGTGGGGACGGTCTGCTGCGTGAAGGCGGTGAAGTAGCCCGCCCATCGGCCGTCGCCGAGATCGATCAGCACCGCGCCGTCCTGCCAGACGTCGTTGTGGTCGTTGTGGTCGTCGCGGCCATTGTTCACGAACGATCCCGAGGAGCCCTGGTTCATGTGGACGTCGTGAATGCCCAGGTCTCCCCCTTGATAGGTGCGACCGAAAATGTAGACGTCGGCCTTACTGGAATGAGCCTGGCGAAGGAGTCGAGCCAGGGACGCGGCCGGCTCGCCCATCCCGCTTCCGTCCAGGACGTCGCTCTCGCGCCATCGCCCCGTCTCGGCCAGGAGGTCAGAGCGGAGAAAATCGAGCGCAGGGAGAGCGGACGTTCCGGTGAGGTCGTGGAATCCCGCGTCCGCCGCCGTGAGCGCGTCCCGGATCGCGTGGCGGAAGTCGAAGATGAGCCTGTACTTGAGCAAGTCATCCGAGTCATCGGTTCCCACGTTGATCGCCGTGTCCCACCTCTGGCTCCCCTGGTCCGATTCAACCAGGAGCGTCGCGTGCAGGTGGTACTGGGTCTCCTGACGACGGCGAGTGGGTTTCAAGTGCGGGTCCGAGATCACCTTGCATTTCACGTAACCATATTGCAGCGCCATGGCATCCTCGGGGGTCGGAGGTGAAACAGCGTCGGTCGGTCCTCGCCTGGTCGCGAGCCTCGCCGCCGCGACCAATGGCCTGCGTGGTCATTGGCACTCGCCGCCACATATACCATCAACGGCCGACACGATCTCCCGAAATCTTCGATGTCCCGTCGACCGTAACTGAAACACTGTAGTGCGGCCGGGGATCGCCCGCTGCTTCGGGAGGATCCCCAGCAGCTCCTCGGGGATGACGGTGGCGCTGCGGTCGAGCCCGAACAGCTCGGGGCGGAACGAGGCGATGTCGAAGGACCCGGCCGGCGCGGCCCGCCGATGTGGAGGTCGTAGAACTTGTAAGGCGAAAGGAGCAGTTTCTCATAGTTAATCAGGTCGAGGATCATGACGACGACCCTCCCGGGCATCGTCGGCCTGTCTGTCGGCCGGATCGGGTCACCCGTCCCTGAGACATGGAACCGACGGCAGCTAGATTCCTGCGAGCTCACGGTCCCTCCCAAGCTTCTGCCTCTTGACCTCCATCGATTGTCGAGATCCACGAAGGCAGGGGAATCACCAGCCATGCGGACAGGGCGAAGAGATAGACATCATACTGACGAACGAGCCGGAGGAGCTGATTGGACGCCCCCGGCCTCAGGGTCAATGTGAGCCCCGAAACCTTCAAGGCGGCGCGGAGAGTAGGCAAGTCGGCCTCGGTCAACCTGATCCGGCACTTCGGATCGACCGTAATACTCAGGGCATCTGTCAGATCCTTGAGCAAGCTTAGCCCCATGCGGTAAGTGATCCTCGCCTGCGCCACCACCTGTCCATCGCCGGTCGCGATCAGCAGGGCGGAGCTGTCGAGGATCGTTGTCAGAGAGACTAACCACGATCGGCCCCAGTGGTGCGCCCGGTAAAACGCCAGCACGGGATGGGAGAGATGGGTCTGGAGGATCTCGGCCATCCAGCGCTCGGCCTCGCGCAGATTGCCCCGTAGAATCTCGGAGCGGTCGGTGCCAGAGTAACGGTGCAGGAGCTTGATCGCGCTGGGCGGGCGGCCGGCTCGCGAGTGGATCAGCATGTTACCGACCTCACGCGCCCCGTAAGCTTGTTCCAGGACGGGCATGTACGTAATGATCAGCACCAGGAAGATGTAGCCAGACCCGGCCTCGAGGAGGATGAACAACCGGGCGATCGTGTCCGGAGAGGTTACATCACCCAGCCCGAGCGTCAGGAAGGTTGACGCGCTCATGTAGAGGAGCGTGCCAAAGCCAACCGATCCAGCCGCCGCCTGGAATCGCGACCCCAGCCCCTGATAGATCAGCGCGAAAGCGACGATCATCAGCACCGCCCATAGCACGAGCAGGAGCACGACCGAGAGGGGGCCGTAGACGGCGAGGAAGCTCAAACGCAGCTCCGGCTGCCGGATCCTGCGGCCCACTGCGGCCCAGAGCAACCAGCTCCACCAGTAGAACCTTCCGGACACACGTCGCATCGGGGCCACGGTGCGAGGCAGGATGATGGTTGCGAACCCGTCCCACAAGACGCCGCACCAAATCAACAGACCAACTGCAAATTCCAACCATGGGAGAATCGTGGTTGTCATTGATGAGGACCGTGGCGGGGTGACATGCCACCGCGCGAACCGGGCGGTATGACCGGGCTTGTGGATCGGTATCTTGACCGTCCAAGTGGGATCAGAAGGAACCAGGGATGTCCGACGTTGAACCTCCACACCGCGCGAGTCTTCCCAGTACCACGCCCCCGTGGTCGAAGGAGGGTCGCCTGCAAGTCTATGCTCTGGACATTTTCTCGCGCTCCAGCCAGGACTCCGCCTCCAGCCGGCGATATTCGGCTTCCATCTTGACCAGGCGATCAACCTGACCGGCCTGGAGCATCCGGATGATGAGCTGCTCCACCCCCTTCATCTCGTCGAGGTGTTCTTGCGCGGCGGCGACTCGGTCGGGCTTCGTCTTGCCCAGCTCCAACCGGGCCTCCAGCCGTCGTCGCGACCAGATCCAGATCGGGTCGCGTTCTCCCGGGCTGAATTGCCCACGGCCAACGTTTGCGCGGACAGCCTCCAGGGCCGCACGAGCCAGGGCGAGCCGGGCTTGTGCCGTCGCACAAGCGGACTCTGTTTCCTGATGTGCGCCCCCGGTCGACTCGACCAGGCTCGCCGCCACAGCGGCCGAGCCGATGAATCCCCGTCGCGAAAGTTCCGACATGGCGTCTCCTCTCGTGCAGTCATCGTGGAACGGCCGGGCCTTTGCCCGAACAGTTGACCCATTGTAGCGCACCTGTCGAGCGGGCGATTTGTCAAACTGACCCAAAGCGCGAATGAGGGATCCAGAGGTCAATCCTCTCGCTCGTGCTTCGGACGACGATCAGTGAACCGCTCACGCAGCCATTGCGGTCCTTTGGTGGTACGACTCGAACCGCATCGTCCGAGGGACCTGGCCCGTGATCGCCACGACCGGGTCGCGGTCGGCCTGGGCGGTGGCGACGCCGCAGACGGCGTTGATCAGGCCCGGCCCGGAGGTCGTGAGCACGACACCCGGCTTACCGGTGCAGCGGCCGTACGCATGGGCCATGAACGCCCCGGCGGTCTCGTGTCGCACGGTGACGAACCGCGGCCCCGCGTCGGCCATCGCCTCCAGGATGGCCGAGACCGCGCCGCCGGGGATGCCGAAGACGAATGGCACCCCCTGGGCCTCCAGACACCGGACGAGAAGCCGGGCTCCGGTCTGTGCCCCTTCCGGCTGGGTCATAGGCTTACTCCTCTCTGACTGGATGGTTCACTTCACGATGTTGGCACAAGGAGCGCGGTGGGGTTATCGAGGATGATCGTTCAATGCTGTCCACCCTCCGCGGTCGCCGGCTGCCCCTCGGCGAGGACGTCGAGGTTACCCGCCAGAACGTCTTCCGTGCCATCGAAGAACGGCCAGGCGTTGGTATCAAAGACGGACGAGTACTTCTTGAGGACCTGGGTGTGCGTGTCGTCGGACGGGCCGATGATGACCGGGGTGCGGACAGGTTTGCCATTGATCTGGAGGTAGACGAAGTTCCGCTGCCCCTGGAATCCGATGGCATTGGAGGGAAGGGTCCAGACCTGCTTGCGGTCGATGGTGATGCTGACGGTGACGTACCAGCCCGGTCGAAGGTGGCCGTCGGAGTTCGGAATGTCGATCTCGGTCTGAAGTGTGCGCGTGGACGGGTTGAGCGAAAAGCCCGAACGGACGACCTTGCCCTCGCGGGTGGCCCCCGCGAGCGCCTGAAAGCGGATGAGCGCCGTGTCGTTCTCGTGGATGAAGAACGAGGCCAGTTCGGGCACGCCGACGAACACACGGACCGGGTCGATTTGCTCGAGCACGAACAGGGGACGGCCATTGGACCCGCCGCCGGGCTGGAGATAGTCACCCGGGCTGACGTTGCGCTGGGTGATCACGCCGTCAAAAGGAGCCTTGATCTGGCCGTACTCGACGACGACCCGGGCCTCTCGCTCGTCGGCCCTGGCCACCTCGAGGTCGGCGCGGGCTGCCTCGACATCGACCCGGGCTCGATCGCGATCGGCGGTCGCCTGGTCGCGCGCGGAGTTCATCTCGGAGACCATCGCGGTTGCCTGATCGCGGGCTGCGGCGGCCTCTTCGAACTGGCGATACGTCTCGTCGCGCACCTGCACGTCGAGAACGCGCTGGGTGACCAGTAGCTCGAGCCGTTTGTATTCCGATTCCCATCGGGTGTAGCTGGCCTGGGCCCGCTTGACGCCGGCTTCAGCCGAGATGACCCGCGCCTTGGCAGTCTCGAGCCTGGCGTCGGCGGCCCGGAGGGCGCTCTCGGTCACGCGAATCTGGACCTGGGCCCGCTTCACCGCCGCGGTCTTCTGTGCGAGCTGCTCGACAAGGTCGGGGATCCACATGTCGAGCAGGATGGCTCCCGCCTTGACCCGGTCGCCGATGTTGAAGCGGTATTTCTGGACGTAGCCGGAGATCCGGGAATAAATCGGTGCCGTCTCGAAGGCCTCGATTGTCCCGGGCTGGACGACCGTCATCCGGATGTCGCGCCGCTGGGGATGAATGACCGAGATCCCGGCGGTCTTGCCCTCCTCGCCCTCGGACCCGGCGGCCTTGCGGTTCGCCGACGTCCCGCTCCGATCGGTGTGCCCGCAGCCGGCCAACAGTAAGAGGGACAGGGCGACGAGCGGCGGGCCTTTCCGGACGGATCGACGGACCCGCGACATTCTCAGCTCAGGTGTTGGCGTCGGCACGGGGTGTATCCTCCGGTTTCGGTAGGGACGCGTGGCGCGGCTCGGTGGACGGGCGGCCGTCGGCGGGGCGGCCGTCGGCGGTGTGGCCGTCGGCGCGGACTGGGTCGTAGTGCGCACTTGCAGGGTCGTCCGGGTCGAGCGAGGGGGACATGGTTGGAGGAACGGCCCAGCAGGAGCGTGAAGACGGCCGGCAGGACCAGCAGCGTGGCGAAAGTCGCCAGGGCCATGCCGCCGATCACGGCCCGGCCGAGCGGTGCGTTCTGTTCGCTCCCTTCCTCGAGGGCCAGCGACATGGGGATCATCCCCGCGATCATGGCGCAGCCGGTCATGATGATCGGGCGGAGCCGGCCCTTGGCCGCGGTGATCGCCGCGCGGTCGGCCGGCATCCCCTCCTCGCGGCGATGGCGGTCGCCGAAGCTGACCAGCATGATCGCGTTGGAGACCGCGACGCCGACGGCCATGATCGACCCCATGAACGACTCGATATTCAAGGTCGTCCGCGTGATCCAGAGAATCAGCACGACGCCGCAGAGCACAGCCGGCACGGAGGCCACGGCCGAGAGGGCCAGTAGAGGAGACTGGAAGTAGGCCGTGAGCATGATCAGGATGACGACCACGGCGACGGCCAGGCCGATCGCCAGGCTCTGGAACATCTCCTTCATGGGCCGGACCTGCCCGCGCAGGTCGACCTCGACGCCCTTGGGTGGAGTGCCGGCGCGTGCGATCGCAGCGTCCAGCCGATCGATGACGCGGCCGAGGTCTTCTCCTTCGATGTTGGCCGTCAGGCTCAGGTAGCGCCTCATGTTGTAGCGGTCGACCTCGCCCGGCATCTCGCCGCGCATGACCCGAGCCACGTCGCGGATCAAGAGCGGCGGCGTGGGGTTGGAGGGGGAATCGGCGACCTTCGCCGCCTGCTGGCGGTTGGCTCTGGGTCGTCAGCGGCACGAGCTCGACGTCGGTGGCCTCGGTCATCTTGGGCTGTGGGACCTGCACCTGCACCTGGTACGAATTGCCGCTGATCTCGTCGCGCCAGTAAATCCGCGTGGTGTAGCGGCTGGAGTAGGTGGCCGCGATCAGCGACTGGCCGAGGTCGCGCGCGGTCACACCGCTGAGGCCGGCCCGCTCGCGGTCAAGCGTGACCTGGACGGTCGGGTAGTGGAGGGACTGCTGGACCTGCACGTCGCGGAGCGACCCGATCCCGTCGAACTGCTCGCGGAGCTTGTCCATGTAATTGCTGGAGTCGGCCATGTTGCGTCCGCTGGTGACGACCTCGATGGGCGCGGGGGCGCCCAGGCTCATCGTCTCGGAGATCAGGTCGCCCGGCTCGAAGGCAAAGATCAGGTCGCCGACGCGCTGGTCGGCCAGGTCGGGCGCGACGCCCAGGCGCAGCAGCTCCTGTCGGAACCAGCCGCCGACCTTCTCCGGCAGCGCCTTGCGCAGCCTCTCTTGCAGCTCGAAGATGTCGACCTTGCTCCCCTCGCGCAGGCCGATGCGGAGCAGGCTGTCATCCGGGCCCCGGCTCCAGAGGTAGGCCATGTTGATGGTGAACTGCGGCGGGTTCGCCCCGGCGTAGCCCATCGTGATGTCGACCTTGTCGGGCCCGGCCTCCTCGGCGATCACGTCGAGCGTCTTCTGCGCCACTTGCCGGGTCAGCTCGTAATGGGTGCCCTGGGGCGGCCGGACGCGAAGCTGGAACTGGCCGGTGTCGACTCTCGGGAAGAGCTCGCGGCCCAGTTGACTTCCCACGACGACCACGACGGCGCCGGTCACGATCAGATAGGCCAGCACCACCTTGCGGCGGTGCGCGACCGTCCAGGACACCACGCTCTCGTACCGGTTCTGGAACCGCGTGAAAAGACCCGGCCGTGCCTCGGACCTTCGGCGTGGCCGTGTGTCCCGTGGCGGTTCTCCAGCAGCCAGACGGAGAGGACCGGCACGAACGTGCTGGAGAGCAGATACGACGTGATCATCGCTCCGCCGACGGCCAGCGACAGCGGCACGAACAGCGCGCGCACCGCCCCCTGCATGATGAACGACGGGATGAACACCGAGAGGATGCACAAGAGCGCCAGGAGACGTGGGACCGCCGTCTCCATGTTCCCCTGGCGAACGGCGCGCGACATCGACGGGGTGTGCTCCATCTGGGTGTGGATGTTCTCGATCTCGACGGTCGCCTCGTCGACGAGGATGCCGATGGCCAGAGCCAGGCCGCCCAGGGTCATGATGTTGATCGTGTTCCCTGTCAGATTCAGAATGACAATCGATCCCAGAAGGGCCAGCGGGATGTTGAGGACGACGATGATCACGGCCCGCAGGTCGCGCAGGAACAGAGAGCACCATCAGCCCGGTCAATCCGGCGCCCAGCGCCCCTTCGACGCCCACGCTCTCGATGGCGCGATAAACGATCGGCGACTCGTCGAACTCGTAGGAGACCTTGACGTCGTCGGGAAGGGCCGCCTGGAATCGTGGCAGGTTCTGCTTGACGGCATTGACCACCGTGAGCGTCGAGGCGGAGGCCTGCTTGACCACCGGCAGATAGACCGACTTGCGGCCGTTGACCAGAGCATAGCCGACGGGGATGTCGGTCGCGTCGGCCACCGTGCCGACATCACGAATGTAGACGTTTTGCCCCAGCTTGAGCGGGACGTTGCGCAGCTCCTGAGGGGTCCATGACCATCGTATTGGCCGGCACGACGGTCATCTGGTCCTTGATCGTCACGTTGCCGGAGGGGCTGATGAAGTTGCCGCGGTCGATCGCATCCACGACGTCCTGGGGCGAGAGGTTGTAGGAGCGGAGCCGGTCGGGGTCGACGTTGACGACGATCGTGCGGATGTTGCCGCCGAACGGCGGCGGCGACGAGATGCCCGCCAGGCCGGAGAACATCGGCCGGACGCGGATACAGCGCCAGGTCCTTGAAGCTCGCCGACGGAGCGGCTCGGGCTCTCGAAGACGAGGTAGCCGACCGGCAGGCTGCCCGCGTCGAGCCGGAGCACATAGGGCGGCAGTGACCCGACCGGCATGATCGACAGCGCACGGTTGCTGTAGGCGACCGTCTGGGCCGTTGCCTCGGCCATGTCGGTCCCGGGCTGGAAGAACAGCTTGAGCATCACCATGCTCTGGATCGACCGCGACTCGACGTGCTCCAGGTTGTTGATGTACTGAAAGAACAGCTCGTACTGAGTTGGTGATCAGGCCCTCGATCTGCTTGGGGTCCATCCCGCCGTAGTTGTGGATGACGTAGAGGATGGGCTGATTGAGCGACGGAAAGATGTCCTTCGGCATCTGAACGATGCTGTAAGCACCGCCCAATCCCAGCGCGAGCACCAGCATCATCACGGTGATGGGCCGGCGGAGTGCGAAGACAATGGGGTTCATCGAAGCCGTCGCGTGGCGGGTCTTGGCGTACCGATCCACAGGCGATGCGACCTGCATCCATGCGCGAATGGGGCTGCCGATGCGACTCTAGTCAGGTCGCAGGGCCAGATTTAGTGCTAGGCAATGGTAACGTCTTGCCGTGGTTGTTGATCGCGCCCTTGCCACATCCACCGGGCCAGCTCCAGCGCGGGCCGGATGAGGTCACTCCTGTCTCGGCCGCGGGAGGCGGATTCGGAACACTCGAAGGCGGGAGCCGGCAGTGGCGATCGCCTGGGAGGTCACCCACTGGGCCGGCTGGCCAAGGGCTCGGTAGACCTCGAACTGGGCCGCATTATACTCATTGACGGCGGTCGCGTATTGCTGATAGGCGACATTCAACGCCTCGATCGCCTGCACGACTTCCTGCGGGCGGACAACCAGGCGGAGCAGCTCACCGGCAGGGCGGGTCGTCTCGCGAAGACCAATGAAGTTCTTGTCGGCCGACTCGATCGCCTGGCGGACTTCCTCGTCGGTCTCCACCACGCGGACTCGGGCTGTCTGTAGCCGGGCAACGGCCTGGGAGACCTCGGACTTGACGCGGAAGACGGTTCGCGTCAGCTCGATTGCCGCCACGTCCTGCTCGGCTCGCCGCTGCCGGATCCGGCCCACGTTTCCGAGCCCTCCGTTCTGCAACTGCCAGACCGCGGCGACCGCTACGTCGAAGCGGGAACCGTTTGAGCCCAGCGACTGGTTCGCGCCGGCGGACAGGTTGCCGGCGGCGAGCAACCCCGTGGCCGTGGCCGGGCTGGTGACGATCAGGTTAGGCAGGAGCGGGCGCTTCTTCTCCTGCCGCAGAAGCTGCTCCGCCGCTTCGACCAGCTCGCGCCGCGAGGCGATCTCGGGGCGATTGTTCATTGCAATTGGGACGAGCTCGCCGGCGGACCGCGCGGCCGGGACGAGGGTGACTTGCAGAAACGGCGGCTCGATCGGCTCGAGCAGCGTGGACGGGTCGAGCAGGAGGACTTCCGCCAGGCGAGCGCTGGCAACCCGCCAGTCGCGGATTGCTAGCTGCTGGGTCTGCCTCAGGCTCTGCAGTTCGGTTTTCGCTCGGTTGATTTCCAGAGGAGGGATGAGGCTCGGAGCCAGTCCCTTGGTGAAGTTCACGAGCAGCTCGGCGCGCACGATCGACGCCCGGAGACCGAGCAGCCTCCCCCGCGCCGCCTGGAGGTCGAAGAAGGCCTGGGTGACTGCGAACAGGGCATCGTTCCGGGCGGTCTGAAGATCGGCCCCCCGCGAGGCGACCACCCGGCGAGCCGCGAGCGGGGAGAAGATCGCGTCGGTGAGCCCGACGAACAGGCTTGGCCCGCCGCCGACGAAGAAGGTCTGGATCCCCTTCCGGAAATTTGGACCTGTTAAGAAATCTTGCTGGACGCCGTCGTGCCGGAAGTAATCGACGCCCGCGTTGAGGCTGGGAATCCAGAGGGCCTTGGCCTGAAGCTGGAGGGCGAGCGCCTGCTCGACCTGCTTCGTTGCCGTGGCAATGTCGAGCGGCCGCACCCCGGCGAGTTGAAGTGCGGTCGCGAGGTTGATCGGCAAGCAATCCGGCACGAGTGCATCCATTCCACCCATGGCCAATCCCACGCCGGCTGGGCCCGGGATCGGTTCTGGAGCAGGAGGAGCGGATCTGGCAAATAGGTCCGAGGGTGCGGCAAGCGGCGACTGTCGTGCCAGGGGTGATGCTGCCGGCTGTTCCTCGATCGCGGGAGGTAGTGAAGACGTCTGCGCCGGCCACGTCGCGGCCGACCAGCAACGCCCACAGCGCGATCGGCAACAGACAGGACGACAGCGTCTCCGACGCATCATCTCCTCCACATCCTGTGGACGGATACCTGTCAATCCTGAACGGTCCGGCAAAGTCTGAGGGTTTCGACCGAGCCGGGACTATCCCGATTATCACGATAACTATCGGCCTTTCGTACAGGCGCTGCGTGAACGATTCTTGCGTCCTCTCTCGTCGGACACTTCGGCTTAATCCAGTTTCGGCCTCATCGGCAGGTAGCGCGGCTGCCAGATCTTCGCGTCGACGAGCCGCTCGAGTTCCTCGGGCGGGCAGGCCGCGGCGAGCCCGTCGCGCTGGGCCGCGGCGGCGACGGCCAGGGCGATCGCGCGCGAGACCCGGCGCGATTCCGACAGCGGGGGCAGCAGCGAGCCTGCCGGGTCATGACTCGCCGGCGAGCAATCGGCCAGGGCGCGCGCCGCCGCCATGAACATGGCGTCGCTCACGCGCCTGGCCCCCGCCGCGAGGACGCCCAGGCCCAGCCCGGGGAAGATATAGCTGTTGTTGCACTGGGCGATCGGGAACCGGCGGCCGCCGTACGAGACGTCGTCGAACGGGCTGCCGGTCGCGATCAGGGCCCGGCCGTCGGTCCAGGCGATCAGGTCGGCCGGGGTCGCCTCGGCCCGCGAGGTCGGGTTCGAGAGCGGGAAGATGATCGGCCGGTCGACGTGTTCGGCCATCGCCCGGACGATCTCTTCGGTGAAGGTCCCCGGCTGGCCCGAGGCGCCGATCAGGATCGTCGGGCGGGCGTTCCGCACCACCTCGAGCAGGCCGATGGCCTCCCCGGGCCCCGTGCGCCAGCCGAGGACCCGATCCTTCGGCTGGGCGAACCTCTGCTGGAACGGCCTCAGGCCGGCCAGCCCGTCGTGCAGCAGACCCGGGCGGTCGATGAGGAAGAAGCGGGAGCGGGCCTCCCGCTCGGCCAGGCCTTCCTCGACCATGGCCGCGACCAGTTGCTCGGCGATCCCGCAGCCGGCCGAGCCGGCGCCGAGGATGGCGACCCGCTGGTCGCGGAGCCGCCCGCCGGCGACGGCCACCGCCGCGAGCAAGGTGCCGGTCGTCACCGCCGCGGTGCCCTGGATGTCGTCGTTGAAAGTGCAGAGCCGGTCGCGGTAGCGGTCGAGGATGGGGCCGGCATGGGCCTGGGCGAAGTCCTCCCACTGGAGCAGGACCCCGGGGAACTTCCTCATCACCGCGGCGACGAAGGCGTCGATGAAGGCGTCGTACTCGTCCCCGGCGATCCGCTCGTGCCGCCAGCCGACGTAGAGCGGGTCGTCGAGCCGCTCCCGGTTGTTCGTGCCGACGTCGAGCAGGATCGGCAGCGTCGTGGCCGGGTGGATGCCGCCGCACGCCGTGTAGAGCGAGAGCTTGCCGATCGGGATGCCCATGCCCCCGGCGCCCTGGTCGCCCAGCCCGAGGATGCGCTCGCCGTCGGTGACGACGATCACCTCGACCTGCGGCGAGGCGGCATTCTCCAGGATCTCATCGATGTCGTCGCGCTCCGGGTAGGCGATGAACAGGCCGCGCGGGCGGCGGAAGATGTGGCTGAACTGCTCGCAGGCGAGGCCGACCGTCGGCGTGTAGACGATCGGCATCATCTCGGCCAGGTGGTCGAGCAGGAGCCGGTAGAACAAGGTCTCGTTCGTGTCCTGGAGCTGACGCAGGTAGATGTGCCGCTCGAGGTCGGTCCGCTTCGCACTGTAAGCCTCGAACGCCCGAGCTGCCTGCTCGTCCAGCGTCTCTTCGGTCGGCGGCAGCAGGCCGAGCAGGCCGAACGCGCGCCGTTCCTCTCTGGTGAACGCGGTCCCCTTGTTGAACAAGGGGCGCTCGAGCAGGAGGTGCCCGCCGAACGGCACCTCGAAGGCATCGGCACCGATGGTGCCCGACAGGACCGATTTGATGTCCATCCGTCACTCTCCAGGAGGTCGGGAGCGGCGCAGGTCTGGCTGGTAGGGACAGACCCGACGGGTAGCTTGGCAATCGGGCCCGATTGGACTTGGTCCCGGACCTGACGTCCCTTCTCGCGGCCGAGGTCGTAGACGTAAGGCGGATTCGCGGTGGACTGAGCAAATTCCTGAGCTTCGGGCTCAAGTTGGACGTTGGCCGTCGTCGCATATCCTCCTGTCTCGACGCATCTTGACACAGCAGCGTTTCGGTTTGACGCCTGACTAGGTTAATTCGGCCCAATTCTCTC
>CAWFJM010000049.1:0-227439 GCA_963816015.1 uncultured Planctomycetaceae bacterium
TGACCATTTCGAGTCGCGGCAAAGTGGCCGATTAGCGCGGTGTGAATGGCCAGTTCGTCGTCCCAGCCCGTCTCCGCGAGCAGTTTCCCGGCTTCCACCTGCGCCTCCTGGCGGCCCGAGGTCAGATAGGCCACCAACCGGTTGTAGCGGGGCCAGTTCGCCTTGGGATCGAGCTGGATCGCCCGGTCGAAATCGGCGATGGCCCGGTCATACTGGCCCTTGGCCATCAGGGCGATACCCCGGCTTGTGTGGGGGCGTGCCCTCTGGGGGTCAATCTTGAGGGCCCTCTCGAAGTCTTCGATTGCCTTGTCGAAGTCCTTCTTTGCGGCCCAGGCGATACCCCGGTTGGTGTAGGCTCGAGCAAACTCGGGGCGGAGCGCAAGGCCTGGTCGAAATCGGCAATCGCCTTGTCGTACTCCCTCTTTCCCTGCCAGGCCCAGCCCCGATCGTTGTAGGCGAAGGGGTCATTGGGATCGAGCTGCAAGGCCACCGTGTAATCCTTGACGGCTTTGTCATACTCTTGTTTGGCGAACCATGCCATGCCCCTGTTGGTGAAGGCGTCTTCGAGCTGCGGGTCGAGGCCGATCGCTTGCGTGTAATCCGAGATAGCCTTATCGTAATCATCCTTGCAGTACCACGCCCAACCTCTCTTGTTGAAGTTCCTGGCATTTTCGGGGTCGAGACGAATGGCTTGGTTGAAGTCCGCTATCGCCTTGTCGTAATCTTGCTGGTCGACGTAGACGAGCCCTCGATTCACGTAAGACAGAGCATTGCTTGGCTCGAGGTTGATGGCTTGTGTGTGGTCGGCAATGGCCTTATCGTACGCTTTCTTCTCTCTCCACAAGATTCCTCGCCAGTTGTAAACCCAGGCACGCGTCGGGTCGAGCCGGATGGCATCATCGAGATCCCCAAGCGCGATGTCCAGCTCGTTCCTGGTCTCCCAGACCTTGGCACGAAGAACGTAGGGAAGGGGGTTGTCACGGTTCGCATGAATCTCACCTGAGAAGAACGCGATTGCCTGATCAAGCGCGACGACCTGGTCGACTTTGGCCCATCCCTTCAGGTTGGAGTCTTCAGCCTGGAGCCAGAGCCACGTGCCGTTGACCTCTTCAACCCGGTAGATCTGCACCGACGTCGGGCGGTCGACAACCTTCGAGCCCACCCGGAGATCGAAGTCGCGATCCGTTTGGATCACGCGTTTGCCGACCCACGATTCATCGCCAAGCGCCGGAAGGGTCAAGGCTACACTCAGAGCGAAGGCTGCAAAAAAGACCATTGCGCTCGTGGCGCCGGTCCGTTCACCAATCCATGATCGTGCCCTCGGGCAGATCATCAAACCAGTTCCGTTCGAGCTCACGATCCCAATCTCCATCATTCAATCATGAAAAGGAATGCGACCTGGCTACTGTATATCATTCGGGGAACTACTCAGAAAGTGAACGTCTCCCACGCAAAATTGGGGATAATTAATCCGCGCCAGGCGGGACGAAGGCCATCCAAGTTCAAGAGCCATCTGGACTTCGAGCAGCCCAGGGCAAACGCGGTGTGACCGGATCTCTCTGGCATCCTAAAAACGATTTATGGTTGCCTATCGAGTGTGCTCTTCCAAGGCGGCCCAGTATCACGTTTTCCTCCGCCCTCCCTTGTCCATTCTGATCGCCTGAAGCCGGTAGTCCTGCCCGCGCATTTCGCCCGATCGCGAGAATCCTTCAACTCCCCCTTCTTCCTCGACGATAAACGAGGAGGTGATCGGCGATCGCCTGTGTGCCGTACTTCGCCTCGTGAGCCACACCAGGCCCTGGATGCGTCCCTGGTCCAGACGCGTCCCGGCATCTCACGAAGCCGCGAAACGGGAACCAACACGAAATCCAGATGACGGATATCATCAGAGATCATCGATGGTTCGGGGTCCGGTGCCTGTGCGTGGTGATGGGGCTCATCGGCTCCATCACCAAGGTGACGCTCGGGCAGACCTCTCCCGGTGCCGCGCCCAGCCGCACCGCGTCATCGCCTCCCACGCCGCCTGCGACCCCTCCTGCGAGCGGGGCAAGCTCTTCGCTCGAAGACCGGCTGCGGCGAATGGAAGAGGCGTACCGGCGGATGGAGGAGGCGAACCAGAAGATCCAGGGGCAGTATGACCTGCTCTTGAAGAAGTATGACGACCTGAATCACAGGGTCGTTACGGGCCGGGGCGTCGATCCTGGTCGGGCGACGTCGGGAACCACGCGTCCGGCGAGTCGCGTAGGAGCGGTCGAGTACCAGGAGCCGCCAGATCGAACCATAAGAGAAGGCCTTGGCGCCCAGGGAATGGGCGGTCGGACCGCGCCGGGCCCACCTCCGATTTCGGGAGCCGAGGGTCTCGAGCGGCGGGGGGCGTTCGCCGGAGAAGCAGGGCTGGCCCCCACGCCGTCTGCGATGACCGGCGGAGGCCTCCAGGGGGCACAGGTGGGAGTCAGCCGCCGATCGGCGGCCGGCATCGGCGCTCAGGGGACGGAAGGACGCGTCTTTCCACCCGAGACTGCACTGCGGGGCGAGGAGAAGGTGCCACGTCGCCTCGCCAAGGTGGAATTCGCCGAGGGACTGGAACTCTCCTCACCCGACGAAGAGTTCAAATTGACGTTCCACAACCTGACCCAGGCGGAGTATCGCGGGTTTCCAGTGGGACAGGAAGGACTCCTCAAGTCCCAGTTCTTCATCCCTCGCCAGCGGTGGTACTTCACCGGTCGTGCGACCCGCAACGTCGAGTTCTTCACCGTGATCAACCGCGGCTACGGATCGCTCGACCTCCTCGACGCGTTCATTTCCTACCGGATCGATGAGCGGCTTCGGTTCCGTGCCGGGCGAATGAAAACCCCTTATCTCTACGAGTACTACTCGATCGCCGAAGGTGACCTGATCGCACCCGAGCGATCGATGTACGCAGGCAACCTGGCTGCGAATCGGCAGGAGGGCGTCATGGCGCTGGGCGAGCTCTACGAAGGACGACTGGGATATGCCACGGGGATCTTCAACGGCCCTCGCCGGTCGTTTGGAGACTTCAACAGCGCCAAAGACTTCATCGGGTATGTCAATTCGCGTCCCTTCCTGAAATCCGAGAGTCTCAAGGCATTGAATTATCTCAATATAGGCGGATCATTCGATGTCGGCTACCAGAACAACCCGACACAGCCTCCCATCCTCACGACGGCCAACGATGAGACTTCTGCGTCGAATAATCCAACGGTGGAATCACTCTCTCCCACGTTTCTCGCCTTCAATAACAACGTCGTCGAACAAGGCCAGCGCAACCAATGGGCGGGGCACATGGTCTGGTTTTACAAGAGCTTGATGGTGCTCGCCGAATATGGCGGGGGCGTGGCCGGTTACGCCCTGACCGGCAGCAAGACGAACACGTACATCCCCTACAATGGCTACACGGTCTCGGCGTCGTACTTCCTGACGGGCGAAGAGATCACGCGGCGTGTGAACGTGGTCAAGCCGAGGCGGGACTTCAGCTTTGCCAAAGGCAAGTGGGCTCCTGGCGCGTGGGAGGTTTTTGGCCGCTTCAGCTCGCTCGAGTTCGGCAAGGAGGTTTTCACGGCAGGCTTTGCCGATCCGAATCTCTGGAGCAACCACGCCTGGGCGACGGATGTCGGTTTCAACTGGTATCTGAACTTCTACACGAGGGTCTTCCTCGACTGGCAGCACTCCGAGTTCGGCAGCCCCGTGGTGATCGCACCCAACAAGTTCGGTCCAACACGAGATCTTTTCTGGCTTCGGTTCCAGGTGTTCTTCTGAGCCGGGACCTTGCCTCTCACTCGAACCCCAGCGCGAGCGGGTGCCCGTTCACGGAGAGTGGTCCACGAAGCGGTGTGGTCACTGGGGGAGGGGGAAGGTCGTCACGAGGCGGATTCATCAGCGGCGGCGGCGAGCCGAGGGCGACGTACAAGCGGAACTGGGCCTGATCGTACCGCAGCAGGGCCTGGATCACGTTCACCCGGGCACCGCCCACGAGGTTCAGGCTGTTGAGGACCTCGATCGGCCGGCCCAGGTTATTGCGGCTGCGCTCGCGTGTCCTCGCGGAGCCCGTTCTCCGCGGAAGCCAACTCACTCCTGGTGATCTCAATCTGATCGCGCGCGGCGAGTGCCTCGGCTCGTGCCGAGGTGATCTCTTGCCGCACCTGGTTGATCGTGCGAACGCGCTGGGCTTCGGCTTCACCGAGGTTCGCATAGCGGCGGTTCTGGAGCGAGAGATTGCCGGCACCCAGGTTCATGAGAGTCCAGAAAACCCGCACGTCGAAGTCGGAACGGCCGCCGAAATGAGCCATCAAGGGAGGGATGACGTTGCTCCCGCCCCCGAAGACGCCGCCGCTGTACCCCAGCCAGACCGTGGGGAGCCAGGGGCGTGCCAGCTCCTCGTGGTAATGGACCTCGGCCCGCGCGACTGCTGCGCTTCGTGCAGCCAGATCGGGCCTCTGACGCAGGGCATACTGGATGAGGTCGAAGTTGGGGGTGTCCAGCGCGATCAGGTCGATCGGGACGAGTTCTCCTCCCTCGGGGCGGAGGCGGACGGAGGGATCGAGATTGAGCCGGTTGGCCAGCCGGGCCGCGGTGACCGCGACGGACTCCTCGGCGCGCTGGACGGCGGCCCGGCGCAGCTTCCAGTCGGCCTGTGCGCGATTGGCGTCTGCGGTTCGCCGTTCCCCGGCGACCGCGAAGCCGTTGACGATCACCGCAAGGTCGTGGCTCTGGCGCTCGGTCAGGCGCTGGAGGTCAAGGATCTCCTGGTTGGCGAGCAATTCGAGATGGAGGAGCGCCACATCGAGGAGGATCTCGTTGGCGGTGGCCAGGGCTGTGAAGCTGGTCCCGATCACGCGCTGATGAGCCGCCAGAGGTTCGAACCAGGCCTCGGTCAACGTGCCGATGATGTTGACGGCAGGAACTTCGACCGTGCCGGCGGCGAACGCCAGCGCGCCGCCACCCACGTACAGCGACTGCTCCGTGAGATTCAGGATCCGGCCGGATGACCGCTGGAGGTTCCCTGTGTGCAGGTGGAAGTTGGTCCCGGCATTGAGCGAGGGCAAGAGGATCGCCCGGGCCTGGGTTTGCAGCGCCAGCGACTCGATGATCCGCGCACGGGCAGCGGCGATCGTTGGGTTCTCGGCCTCGGCCAGCCGCAAGGCCGTGGAGAGGTCGATGGGGTATTCCGCAGCCGGGGGTGGGATCAAAGGCGGGGAGGGCACGGCCGCCTGGAGATCGTTGCTCCTGGTTTCGGCGGCGAGCGCATTCCGGTCATCGCCGCCGGCCGGTGTCGGTGTGGGTGGTCGTTGGGTTTCCGTCGAGGCGCAGCCCGAGAGCAGGATCTGGGGCGGGACTGGCAGGGCTCGACGACGGACTCCGGGCTCCGATCGCCGTGGGAGTGCCTCCCTCGAGCGCTCGGGACACCCGTTGCGTCGCGCATCCGGAAGCCAGGACCACGGCACCGGTTGACAGGTAGACCGCGATCCTGATGATCCGATTTCGACCGGGTCGGTTGCTGGAGCGTGCACTCCGACGCATGGCCAAGTTCCTTCTCTGGTCCTTGATGACCCTTGACTCAACGACCGGTCGTGGCTCCAGCCGCTGGCTGATTCCCCGCACGTGGGTTGGCGCCGGTGACACCGCTGGGAGAGACCCCCTGCGTTGGGACAGGGCGCGCCAGGGCGTTGGCCGGGGGCTGTCCCAAGGCGACGTAGAGCTCGAACTGCGCGCGGTTGTAGTCGACGATCGCGTCGATGTAATCGATTCGCGCTCCGGCCATCAGCCGGAAGCTGTCGAGCAACTCGATCGGCAGGACGTCTCGCGAACGGTATCTGATCCGCGTGAGATCCTGGGTAAACGAGAGAAGCCCGGACTTGATCGCCGACTCGTTGGTCTCGATCTGGGCGTATCGCGCATGGGTCTTGGCATACGCCTCCGCCACCTGAGCCCGCACCAGGTTGAGCATCTCGATCTGCTCGAACCGCCTGACCTGGAGGTTTGCGTTGGCGGCTCGGATCAGCGCGAGATTGCCGACGCCCAGGTTCTGAATCGTCCAGAAAGCGGCGGCATCGAAATCCGTCCGGCCGCCGAACGCCTCCGAAGATCGGCCGGACCAGGTTGCTGCCACCGCCGAACCCGCCCGCGCTGAAGCCGATGAAGACCGTGGGCGAGAAGGGCAGCGCCTTGGCGCCGTCCAGCAACAATAGTCCCTGTATGACCGAGGCCCGCTGGGCTCCCAGCTCGGGACGACGAAGCAATCCCAGGGCGATCAGCTCCGCGACCGGAATCGGGTCAGGGACCAGCGGATGTGGGACCACGTAGGCGTCGGTCGGATGGAGCCGGATCGACGGATCAAGGTTCAGAAGCTGGCAAAGCCGCGCCGACGCCGTGATGAGCTCCGATTCTACCTGCTTGATATACGATTCGCGGCGTTGCAGCTCGGTGGCAGCACGGTTGGCGTCTGCGTAGCGGCCTTGACCGGTCTCGGCATAGTCGGCAGTCAGCCGGGCGATCGCCCGGGCTTCCTCGCGTGCCTGAAGGGCCACGGCGTGCCTGCCCTCGGCCCGGAGCAGCTCGCTGTAGGCCAGAGCCACTTGAAGGAAAACCTGATTGCGGACTGCGATGTTTTCGAACTCACGCTGCCGCACGAACTGCCGGCTCTCCAGGTAACCGAAGATTCCCACCGCCGTGTTGCCGCCCAGGAAGACGCCCGGAATGTTCACCGTGCCGGCGGCCACTGCCATGCTGCCTGCACCCAGGTAAACGGCGCTCCGGTTGACCGACAGGATATTGCCGTTGGATTGCTGGAGGTTGCCGGTATGAGTGTCGTAGTTCATGCCCGGATTGATCGAGGGGAGAAACCGGGCCGCGGCGAGCTGCCTCAGGGCCACGGACTCCAGCACTCGCTGGCGGGCCAGGTTCAACTCGGGATTCTGCACTCCAGCCAGCCGCAGCGCCGTATCCAGGTCGATCGGCTGAATCTCGGGACGCAAGATGGTGGGCGGGGATACAGGAACGGGAAGGGCGATGGCCGGCCCGGTCTCACTCTTCTCGCGGGGGCGCTCCCCCTTCTCCTGCGGAGGCAAGGCCTCGGGAATCCGCTCCCCGCCGGCTCGGTCCGCCGGCCTGGGCGCCTGGGCCAGGACACGTCGCTCCATCGCCATCACGGGCAGCGCCGCGGCGATCGCGAGCGCCGGAATGATCTTCCGGATCCATTTCATGGGGGCCTCCCTGCCGCAACCCGACCTGAAGGGCATCCTACCCTTCCAGCTATCCTAGATCGTCTCGAAAAAATGGCGGACTTGACGACAACGCGGGGAGCAGAGAACAATCTGGCGGAATCCACCGGATCAGCGACTGCGCATGTTGCGGTCGTGCCGCCTGGGAGAAACCTTGACGCCCCGCCGCCCTCGCCCGCCCTCGCTCAGACTGATCACGATCGGCCGTTCTGCGGCTGGCCAGCAGAGCGATCCAAATCATTGAGAAGAATTCATGATCTTCTACTCGGTGGCATCGGCGTCTGTCGTTGACAGCCTGGAAAACGCGGATAGGATGGATCGATGGAGAGAAGCGACTCCCGGGTGTCAATTTATGGCAAGATCTCGATCCAGTCTTCGCTTGGCCATGGTGCTGCTGCTGGGCGGCTCGTCTTAGCTGCTTCCCGGCGCGGCCTCTGCCCGTCACGGGGTCGGCCCATCCGTCGCTCAATCGTTCACTCAGTCAGCTTCCACTCAAGCCCCAGCGGCTCCGGATCTTTCATCCGGGAGCGAGCATCGGTCAGACCGAGCAACGTGATACCGCGCACCGCGACCGGGGGCCGGCCATCGTCATTCGACACGGAGCATCCTCAACCCCTCGGGGATGTCCGGTAGTACCGCCGCCGCATCGGTCATCCCCCACGCTGCCTTGCCACCCGCTTCGCTGCTAGCTCTCCGCGAAACCCTTCACCGTCTCTCGGTCTCTGAATGAATCGCGGGCCGCTCGCTCACTTCATGTTCGAGCCCGGGCCCTGGTTCTCATACATCTCATTCGTTTCTTGAGGGGTTCGCATATGAATGGATTGATTCGAGCATCGCTGGGCAATCCCTATGCGGTCACGGTCATGTCGCTGACCTTGATCGTGCTCGGGGTGCTCAGCATCACGTTGATTCCGATCGACATACTTCCCGTGTTCAAGAGTCCGGCCGTTCAGACGCTGACGTTCTACAACGGCATGTCGGCCAGCAGCATCGCGCACGATATCACCAACCGGATGGAGCGGTGGACCGGCCAGGCCAACGGCATGGCCCGGCAGGAGTCGCGGTCGATCCTCGGGGCCAGCATCGTTCGCAACTACTTTCAGGGGGACGTCGACCCCAACGGTGCGCTGACTCAGGTGAATTCACTGGCTCTGGCAGCGATCCCGAATCTTCCACCGGGAACCCTGCCGCCGGTGGTACTGCCATTTGACCCCACCTCGACCACTCCGGTGTGCGTGGTGGCCCTCGACAGCGACGATCCGGCGAACAACGAGTCGGTCCTCTACGACGTGGGCCGCTATGAAGTCCGGAACATGATCATGGGGCAGCCCGGCGCGGTGGCGCCGGTCGTTTACGGCGGCAAGATCCGGGCCGTGATGGCCTACCTGGATCGCCAGCAAATGCAGGCTCGGAACCTCTCGCCGCAGGATGTCTTGACCGCGCTGAATGCCGGCAATGTCTTCCTGCCGACCGGCGACGCCAAGTTCGGCGACCTCGATTACGTCATCGACTCCAATTCGATGTACGAGAAGGTCGAGGACATGGGCGATATCCCCGTCCGGATCGAGGAGGGGAACGCGACCTACCTCAAGGACGTGGCCACGCCCAAGGATGCGAATTACATCCAGACGAACGTCGTGCGGGTTGACGGCAAGCGGGAAGTCTACATTCCGGTCTACCGCCAGCTTGGAGCCAGCACGCTCCGAGTGGTGCAGAACCTGAGTGATTCGCTGAGGGAGATGGAGGGCAAGCTGACGCGGAGCGGGATCAACCTCAAGCTGGTGATGGACCAGTCGGTCTACGTGCAGAAGTCGATCGAGGCGCTGGTCCAGGAGGGCGTGCTGGGAGCCATCCTCTGCTCGCTGGTCATCCTGATGTTCCTGGGCGAGTGGCGGATGACCGGCATCGCGATCATGACGCTGCCGATCTCCTGCCTGGCATGTCTCGCTGCGCTCTACTTCACGGGTCAGACCATCAACACGATGACCCTGGCGGGGATGACACTGGCGATCGGGCCGATGATCGACAGCGCCATCATCTGTCTCGAGAACACACACCGCCATCTGGGTATGGGGGTGACCCCTCGGGAGGCGGCCTTCCTCGGCGCCAGCGAGGTGGCCATGCCCGAGCTCGTCTCCACGCTCTGTACCTTCCTGGTCCTCTCGCCGCTGGTGCTGACCCCCGGTCTGGGCCAGTTCCTGTTCAAGCCCATGGCCATGGCGGTGGCATTCTCGATGATCGCCGCGTACTTTCTGTCGCGAACGCTGGTGCCGGCCTGCTCGGCGTACTGGCTCAAGCCGCACGCTGGGCACGGTGGCGACGAGCACGTCTCCGAGACTGGCGGGCATGGCCCTGATGGAAGCAAGGAGGTTGCCACGAACCCCGCCGAGGCGGAATCGTTCCAGATCAATGGCAACGGTCACACACCTCGGGGCAACATCGTCAAGCGCGCGTTCCATCGCTGGGAGCAGATGATCGAGACCGGCATTGCCAGTATTACGTCAAGGGGCTCGACGTCGTCTTGCGAAATCGAATCCTGACCGTTGCCATCGGCTTCAGTTTGCTGGCGGTGACCATCGTTTTCCTCTGGCCGGTCCTCCGCAAGGAATTCTTCCCCGAAGTTGACGCGGGTTCCTTCGAGATCTACGTCCGGGCCCCCTCGGGCCTGCGGATCGAGGAAACGGAGAAGCAAATCGCCTTGGTGGAGAACTTCGTCCGCAAGGTGATCGACAAGGAAGATCTGCAACTGGTGCTCTCGGAGCTGGGCGTCACTTCGGACTGGTCGGCGGCTTACACGCCCAACGCCGGCCCGATGGACGCCGTGGTGAAGATCCAGCTCACGAGCGAACGAAAGAAATCCGCCCAGGAATATGTGGCCGAGCTCCGCGAGGGGTTCGCCCGCAACTCGGAATTCAGCAACCTGGAGTTCGCCTTTGACGCGGGTGGGATGGTTCGCTCAGCCATGAACGAGGGTAAATCGACACCCATCAGCATTCGCGTTACCGCCAAGGATCAGAAGATCGCGCATCAGATCGCCACCCTGATCCGCAATGATGTCTCCAAGATCGAGGGTGTGGTGGATGCCCGAATCATCCAGCGGCTCGATTATCCAGAGTATCTCGTCAAGGTCGATCGGGCCAAGTCAGCGCAGCTTGGCTTGACGCAGGCCGACGTGATGAAGGCCATCATCGCCGCGCTCAACTCGAGCATCCAGTTCGACAAGCACAACTTCTGGATCGACCCCAAGAGCAAGAATCAGTACTTCGTGGGTGTTTCCTACCCCGAGCAAGACATCAAGTCGATGGAGACGTTGCTGAATATTCCGATCACCAGTCCGGTGCAGAACCGGCCGGTCCCGTTGCGGAATGTCGTCGAGGTCGATCGCCTTCAGGTCGCCACTGAGGTCACTCACTACAACATCCAGCCGACGATCGAGCTGACAATGGGCGTGCACGAACGCGATCTGGGACACGTCTCCGACGATGTCGCCAAGGTCCTCAACAACTTCGGCGATCCAGAGAAGGCAGGGCAGTGGGCCGCCTACGACCCTACGAGCACGGCCAAGAAAACGCTGGTCGGCACCAAGATCGTGCTCAGCGGCGAGTATCTCCGGATGAAGGACACCTTCAACAGCCTGGGGGTGGGGCTTTGCCTGGCCTCGCTCTTGATCTACTTCCTGATGGTGGGCCTGGACCGCTCATTCCGGGTGCCGCTGGCGGTGATGTTGATCGTCCCCCTCTGCTTGATCGGCATCATGCCGATGCTTTACCTGACAAAATCGGCGGTCAACGTGCAGTCCCTTCTGGGATTCATCTTCATCGTCGGCATCAAGGTCGCCAACTCGGTGCTGATGACCGACTACGCCCAGGAGCTGAGGCGGCATGAGGGACTGACGCCCACCCAGGCCATCCGGAAGGCGGCCGGCTTGCGGGTCAGGCCGATCACGATGACCGCCCTGGCGGCGTTCTTCGCGCTCATCCCGGGGGCGCTGGCGCTGGAGCGTGGCAGCGAGGCGAACGCACCACTGGCGCGGGCCATTCTGGGCGGGCTGCTGGCCGGCGAGCCGGCCACACTCTTCGTTCTCCCGGCCCTGTATTCGCTGTTCATCCACGACACTCGTCAGGCCGAAGAGGAGCGCAAGAGCGCGCCAGGCCGCCGGCCACGGCCACCCGTTGGATCCCGAGCCGCACGTCGAGTGGGATCACAATGAGGACGACAACCATTCCGAGCACTGAGATCGGCAACGGGGACCGCTCTTCGGAACGGTCCCTGCCGCCCCTAGCCGTTCACACACCCCTTTCCGAGACAAGTGGTAGCATGCCAAATCCCATTCGCATTGCCATCTCAGGCGCCGCCGGCCGCATCGGCTACTCGCTGGTTTTCCGGATCGCCAACGGCGGACTCTTCGGGCATGAACAACCTATTGTTCTGAGCCTTTTGGAATTGCCCGAGGCCCTGCCGCGGCTCGAAGCTTGTGCCATGGAGTTGAAAGATTGCGCCTATCCCCTGCTGGCCGAGCTTCGGCTCGGGACAGACCCGCTGCGGATTTTCAAGGGAGCCGACTGGGTCATCCTCGTGGGGGGAAAGCCGCTCCGCCCCGGGGTCCGCGACCGGTTAGAAGGTCTGCTCCGGGACAACGCGCCGATCATGGTCGACCACGGACGGGCCATCAACCAGGTCGCGCCCACATCCCGGATTCTGGTCGTCACCAACCCAAGCAACACGAATTGCCTGATCGCCAAGTCGCAGGCCCCGAACGTGCCGGCGGAGCACTGGTTCGCCCTCAACCAGGTCGTCCGGATGAGGGCGATCGCCATGGTCGCCGAGAAGGTCGGTGTGCCGGTCACCCAGATCACCCGCCTGACCGTCTGGGGCAATAACAGCGAAACCGCCTACATCGACTTGCACAACGCCCGGATCGGGAAACAGCCGGCCCTTGAGGTCATCTCCGACTCGAACTGGGTTCGCAACGTGTTGGAACCGACCGTCGACCGACGGACCCGCGAGATCATGAAACTCACCGGCGCCACACCCTCGGGTTCGACCGCCCAGGCGATCCTCACGACGATCCGGGCCATCACCACACCAACCCCCTTCGAACACTGGTTCGCCGCGGGCGTCGTTTCCGACGGCAGCTACCGCGTGCCCCGCGGACTGGTCTTCGGCTTTCCCCTCCTCACCACCGATGGCAAGTCCTGGTCGATCGCCCAGGGACACTACCTCGACGATCATGCCCACGAGCGGATCGCGCAGAACGTCGCCGAGCTGGAGCTCGAAGCCGCGGCGGTCTCACACTTGCTGGGAAGGGTGTGATACGATTCAGTCTCTCTCCGCTGCGGCTCGATCTCCGCCAAAGGTCTGGACCCCTGTCATGCCCTCTTGGCTTGTTTTTGTCATGATCGGACTCCTCGGTGGTTTTGCAGCCGGGCTGTTTGGAGTCGGTGGCGGCATCGTGATCGTTCCGGCCCTCATCTACTGGGCTGGATTTACGCAGCACAAAGCGACGGGGACAAGCCTGGCTGTTCTCCTGCCACCAATTGGTCTGGCAGCCGCCCTCGAGTATTATCGTCACGGCAACGTCGATGTCCGCGCCGCCGTCATTTTGGCGACCATGATGATGGTCGGCGCGTGGGTGGGCGCATACGTCGCTAACCGCCTGAGAGGGCCTCACCTGAGGCTCGCCTTCGGAGTTTTCGTCTGCGGCCTCGGTATCTATCTCATCTATGGAGCATGCAAGCGACTCGGATGGTTGTGAACGCTCTCGGCCCTCGCGCCGCCGTTTTGGCGATGCTCACCTCAGCCAGCAACGCCACAGGGTTCGTGGCATCCGATCACGGAAGGGCAGTGGGATCGGGTTGCGGCGGTAGCGTATGCACGGCCCTTGGCCAGTTCGGGATCACGACCTTCGTTGTATACTCGCCGCCCGTGTCCACAGTCCTCAGTTGTTGCTCGCGTCACGCCTGATGGAGATCCGTCGACCGTTCCGGATGCTCGGGACTGGATCGGCGATCACGGAATCTCCCTCCTCTGGCACTTCAACGCGATCGCTGCGCTCCTCACCGATCTTGATCTGGGTCCGGACCGCACGCCCGTCGACGATCCGATAGCAGGCCGCCGTGCCGTCCGGAGATCGCTCGATGAGTGCCGAGGTGGGGATCGACAGAATATTGCGGCGATCCTGGAGGTTGATGGTGACCCTTCCGGACTGGCCCGGCCGCGGGCGGCGGTCCTCGTTGTCGAGGTCGATCTCAGCCCTGACGGTTCGGGCGGCAGGGTCCTGAGCCAGTGCCGTGCCTAATAAGCTCCCATCTCATGCGACCCGCTCAGCGGGAATGTGGGGTCGGGTTCACCCAGAGCAGGCACTCTTTGAGCCAGCCATGCCGTCCATCATGGTTCCAGTACGTGAGCAGCCGCTGGGCGTTCAGGTTGAAGGGCTCTCCGGTCAGGTGTAGCGGTCGATAGCTCCCCAGCTCGATCTCCGAGTTCGGCGCCGCACTGACCGTGCGAGGCCGTTTAAACCAGCCGGGTTGGCGGTACGTCTGACAGAGGTCGTTGACCAGAAGAGCGAGGCGGTAGCGGCCGAGGAAGGAAAGAGCGCGGTGCACGCCCGCGTTGGGAAGGTGCTGTAGCACCTCCTTACAGATCAGCAGGTCGGCCGGCGGCGGCACTTCCTGCAGGAGGTCGAACACCTCGAACCGGACTCCGGAACGGCGGTAGTGAGTCCGGCAGTGTTCGATGGCGACCGGGACCACATCAAGCCCCAAGTAGTCGATGCCGGACCAGTCCACGAGCCGGCTGCTTGCCCAGTCGCCGCAGCCCAGGTCCACCACACTCCGAATGCGGTGTCGACGCAACAGTTTCTCTAAGAAGCGGCGATAGGCGCGAGTGCGGACGGGGTCGGAACCCGGCCCGCTTAGCGACTCCGCACCCTCCGTCTTCCAGGAATGCTCGGAGTAGATCGCCGAAAATGCCTCCTCCGCCGACTGCGTCATTGTTTCGGCCATTTGTCTCTCGTGTCCTTTCCGAAGGCCCGGACCCCGCCCGCCGCCGCATGACGAAGCTCACCGGTCACATTTTCACATGAATCGTTCGTAACCGTTGAGGGGGAGGCTTCTTCCCCCCGGCGGATGAGTCCCTTCGTTACGCGGCGGCAGTCTAGACAACCGCGCCGAACTTGACAAGGTCTTTGGGCCCGATCGCTGCCCTGTTGTCGGACCGAGTGCGAAGCTGACCTCATGTTCCTGCCAGCGATCGGGCAAGGTCTATGCGATCTGGTTAAGGGTGCCGAGGCAGGCGACAAGGATGATCCAGTATAGGGCAGTCCCTGTCAGGCAGACTTTCGTCTATTGACCGGTGTGAGTCGCTTCATCTCCCGCCTGACCCGTCCCTGGACGGCGAAGATCAACGATCTCCATGAGTCTCGGATCACGAGCGGCTGGGATCCAGCGACAGGGTGGTGGGAGATAAAGGGCATGTTTGCCATGGGAGAAATTCATTATCAACGACCCGATAACCGGCTAGAAACTCGACGTTTCCTTGAGTTGTCGTAACTGGTTTTCCCGCAAGCGCTTGCGCCGCGGTTGATGCCGGAAGTGCTTGTGTACAGGCCACTTACGGCGTCACGTTTTTCGGCTTGTTTTTAGCTCGTTGTCGGGTCATTGTTCATTATTAGTGTCTGTCTGTTTTCGCCGAAAACAGGACTGACACGAATGGCATTAAGCGAAGGTGTAAGTCGTTTCCAGTACATGGCTTGAGTTTTTCGTGCGCCCGACAATGCGGACATCGTAGTGATATGTAGTTTGCTCCATGTGGCTAGAATTTGGGGAATTTTCGCTATTGCAATCTCGTGAAAATATCTATACTAAACACGATAGGCCCCAACGGAATTGATCGCAAGTACAAAGAAGTTGTGGGCTTACGCTTAGCTTAATGGCATTCAGGACTGACACCAATCATCACACCAATCATCTCCCGAGATGCACCTCCTTCAGGCCCGTTTTCGTTTGTGATTCATGGGCAAGCGATCCATTTCGCGACGCAGCCTCCTGTGCACAGCGCGATTCAAGGCCAGGCAGGCATGGCGAATGCCCATGGCATCAAGGACCGCAATGACCGGAGCCGTCGGCGAGGACTCCGACCAGTGGATGATGGCGTCGCGGAGCGATCTGCGCATCTGGAGCGACCGTTCGGTCGGCCGGAGCACGACCGATCGATACACCTCGAGAGTTGCGCGAGCCGTTCTCTCCCAGGTCAGGTGTTCAGCGCGACCGAGGCCGCGGTTCCGCAGTTCGTGCTGTAGGTCGTCGTCGGTCGCCAGACGCTCCATCGCCCGCGCAAGATCCCTGGCGGACAGGCCATCGGGATAAAGGACGCTATCGCCACAGACCTCGGGAACCGAGGAGAACGGCATGGCAATGACGGGGGTACCCGCGGCCATTGCCTCGAGGGGAGGCAGGCCGAACCCCTCGTATAGTGAGGGATAGATCAGGGCCAAGGCGTGCTGGTAAAGGACTCGAAGTTGCTCCGCAGAAACCGGACCCAAGAACTTTGCCCCGTCCGTCAATTGCCGCGACTTCATAGTCAGAATCAGGAGCAGTGCGGGGAGTGACCGTGTGCCCCGCGAAGATTAAGGTGGGAGGTTCTCCCACCTTCCAGCGTTTCCGCACCAACGAATAGGCTTCTAGCAAAGCTGAGAGATTCTTGTGCGGATAGTCGGTCGCCAAGGTGAAGAAGTAACGCTCGGGCAAACCAAGACTCGTGCGGATGGCCTCGTCCTGCGGATTACGGCGTGCGAAGACCGAGGCGTCGACGCCCAGGGGTACGACCGAGATCTCCGCGCGGGATCCCGAACTCCTCGGCGATTTCACTGGCGGTGCTCTCCGAGTATGCAAAGATTTTCTGGGCCGCCTGCAAGCTCAGACTGCTCGTGCTTCGATACAGATCGAACTGCACTATCATTCGGAAAAACAAGTGGAATTCGATGAGCAATCAAGTCTTGATAGGTAATGATCACGTGAGCGGACGATTCGAACAGGAGTTCGAGATGACGACGATCAAAGACTTGAGCCGGTTTGTGGATGATCGCAACGTCATCTGTCCATCGATCCGGGGTGAGGAGACGACCCTTCAGTCTGTCACCCTGAGAGGGGGGCGTTCACCAGCAGGGTCAAGTCGATCTCCGGCAGTTCGGACAGTGCCCGCACTGAGACTGATCGCGAGAGTGCGCGTGCCAACTTGCTGCTCGGGCAGATGGCGTAGGTCGAGAGCCACACGGAGCTTCCCGGCTCGACTGGAACTGAATCGCGTGGGCTGCCATCGAACCATCGAGGGTGCGTCGGAATCTGCTGACCTGGTGTTGGAGATGGGGATATCGGGCGTTCAGAACATCCTGCTGGTCTGATCGCTCATCGGTCACATCGACTTGCTCGGTTGCCCAGTCAATCCGGGACACGAATGCGTGATTGGCACGTTTGGCCACGAAGCCCAGCGCTTGAGCTCGCATCGTCCAATCGTCCAGAGCCAGAGGGTAGTTGCCAAGGCTCGGGTCAAGCAGCCCCACAGCATCGAGGACATCGCCCCGGAGATAGATGCAAGGCCCCTCGGTTTTGGGAACAGTCGTCCACCGAGGGAGAGCGGAACAGGCAGCTCTGATCGTCGCTTCGTCGATGCAAGGGGCAGGCGCTTCCCAATTCCACGAGAGGGTCGAGACCAAGCCTCTCTCGTTGCTCAGCGGCGCGGCGCTGGCCGTCCTCTCCTCGAAGTGAGCCACCGCGGCCAGCTCACTCAGCCACCGGTCCGTGACGAGCGTGTTCCCATTCAGAAGCACGCAGTCCCCCTTGCGTTCTCGCAGGCCGCGGTTGCACGATTCCACCCAGCCCGAGTTTCGCGGAGAGCGGACGAAATGGATTCGTGAGTCGACGCGCGTCAGGTGCTGGAGAGCCTCCGCAAGGGGGCGGTCGGGTGAGCCGTCATCGATCACGAGCAGACTTCGAAGGACCGTTCCACCATGATCGAGAATGCTGCGCACGGAACGAAGGATCGTGGAACGGGCGCCCTCTATCGGGATGATCACGTCGGCCTTCCATGCCATGGACATTCGCGCCTCCGGCTAAGGTTCTCCCGGCAAGTGGGTGGTGTGAGATCAAGCATCGAGAGCGGTTCTGGCCCCTGGGGGCTGAAGGTGTACCATCAACGTTCAGGAGGGGTCAAGGTGAGTCATTCCTGGCGTTGATGAACACCATCCAGCAAAGGAACTACGGTTCAAATGGTCACTTGGCGCCGAAAGCGATTGTCCTTGACAGGATCGCAGCCATGCGATATCTGCCCATTCCCATCATTCACTCGGTCCCTTGAGGAAGCTGGCAGTTTGCAGGAGTACTGTCGACTCACGTCGAGTTGCCGGATACCGCCGTTCTCTCAGGCCAAGGCGGCGGAATCGCGATCGGGAGGAAACACAATCCCGCAACCGAAGCGACTGTCGCTCAGGCTGCCAGGTGAGTCGGCGGCCGGCGAGACACATAGGTTCTTGGAGGTTGTTCATGTTATTCAGCTCGCCACTTTTCTTGTTCTTGTTTCTCCCCATCCTCCTCGGACTCTACTCTCTGCTCGGGCCGAGATTCCGCAATTGGCTCCTGCTGGTGGCCAGCCTCCTCTTTTACATCTGGGGTGAAGGGACCTATGTCCTGGTGATGGTGGCCATCATCGCTGTCAATTACGGAGTGGGCCGACTGGTCGAGGCTCTGCCTCAAGGCCGTTCTCCCAGGCTGGCCGTGGCTCTGGCAGTTGCCATGAACCTCGGGTTATTGATCGTCTTCAAGTATTCGAATTTCCTCGTCGTGCAACTGAACGCAGTCATGGCGACTCTCAAGTTGGCCCCGTTTCACCTCGACCCGGTGCACCTGCCCTTGGGAATCTCGTTCTTCACCTTCCACGCACTCTCGTATGTCATCGACGTCGCGCGGCGGCACGTGCGCGCTGGCAAGCCACTCGATTTCGCGGTCTACATGACGTTTTTCCCCCATGCGATCGCCGGGCCGATCGTGCGATATGGCGATATCGCCGCACAGATTCAGGAGCGAGTCGTCACGTCCGCGGGGTTCGCTGAAGGAGTGAGGCGGTTCATCCTGGGGCTGGCGAAGAAGGTCCTCGTGGCGAACACCGTGGCCGTCACGGCTGACGCCATCTTTTCCCTGCCCGGCCAAGAGCTGACATTGGGACTGTCGTGGCTGGGCATCGCGTGCTACACGCTTCAGATCTACTTCGACTTCTCGGGATACTCCGACATGGCCATCGGCCTGGCGAAGATGTTCGGCATCGACTTCCTGGAAAACTTCAATTATCCCTACGCGGCGAGCTCTGTGACGGAATTCTGGCGGCGGTGGCACATTTCGCTCTCCACATGGTTTCGGGACTACGTTTACATCCCTCTGGGCGGCAACCGACGGGGAGCGCTGCGGACTTACCTCAACCTGGTGATCGTTTTCTTCCTGTGCGGCTTATGGCATGGCGCGAGCTGGACCTTCGCCGCCTGGGGCCTCTTCCATGGAGCCTTCCTGGTTCTGGAGCGCCGGAGACTGGGCCGGGTGATGGAGTCCCTATGGGCCCCGGTCCGACATCTCTACACTCTCCTCGTGGTGGCCACCGGCTGGGTCCTCTTCCGGGCCGACACCTTGCCTCATGCACTGGCCTTCTTGAGAGCCATGGCGGGCTTCGGCCATGGCACGAGCCTGGTCTATCACGCAAGCCTGTACGTCGATGCCCAGCTTGCCCTGGCTCTGATTGCGGGAGCCATCGGCTCGGCCCCCATGCTGCCATTCCTGGCCCTCATCCGGGGGAAGATCCTGGCGGGTGTAGATGGGCTGGTCGGATCGGGGCTGCGGATCAGCCTTGCCCTGGTCGAGGTGGCCACACTCTCGTTGCTGTTCCTGAGCTCGGCAATGCTGCTCGCCGCGGGTACTTACAATCCATTTATTTACTTTCGGTTTTGAATTTCGCTTCGACTACGGGATCGGTTGCGTAACGCAGTAGCTGATCGAGAGGAGGGAGGTGTAGGGCCAGTCGAGCCAGCATTCCGGGCCCGGCAGGAGCCTCGCTCTCCAGACAACTCATTCCGGCAGCGGTCAAAGGAGTGGGCCCATGAGGGAGGAAAGCCCGTCGCAGGAACCTGTCGTCGCTCCGACTTCAGGAACCCACCTGCTCCAGCGCACAGAGCGCCGGAGGCCCTCCGAGGTCTTCCGCAAGATGAGCGCCGGGGCTCCCCCCCGGTCTCATAGGATGAAGGACCTGGCCTTGATCGTTGTCTTCCTGGTAGCGATTACCATGCCGGTTATCGGTTTGATCTTTCGCCTGGACGCGGGGATGAAACTTCAGGAGAACCGCGTGCTGGCGTCGAGGCCCGGGCTCAAGCTGGAACGGGCCGCCCTGGCCGCATTCCCCGCCAAGTTCGAGACCTACTTCAACGACCAATTCGGATTCCGCCAGCGGCTCATCCACTGGCTGAGCATCGCCAAAGTGCTGGGCCTGGGTGTCTCTTCGTCCCGCGATGTCATACTGGGCCGCAACGGATGGATTTTCTACGGGGGACTCGACCTGGAATTCTACCGCTCGCTGCAGCCCCTCGAGCCTCAGCAACTCGAGGCGTGGCAGCGCCTCTTCGAGTCTCGGCGGGACTGGCTCGCCGCACGAGGAATCCCTTACCTAGTCGTCTTCGCGCCTAACAAGAGCACGATCTACCCGGAGTTCATGCCCCACGCGTATAACCGGGTGAACCCCCAATCGCGTCTCGATCAGCTCATGGCGCATCTGAAAGCCCACTCGAGCCTCACGGTCATCGATCTGCGTGAGCCCCTGCGTTCAGCGAAATCGCAGGAACAGGTCTATTACCGCACCGATTCCCACTGGAACAATCGAGGTGCCTACGTCGGCTACTCGAAGATTATGGAGGCCCTCTCCACGTGGATTCCCGGGATCAAGGCCGCCCCTCGTTCAGAATTCCGCGATGTCACCGTCTGGGAACCGGCCCGAGACCTTGTTCGCTATATGCTGGGCCTGGAGTACTACCTGCCTGAAGAACACATCGATTTGCAGCCTCGAAACCCAAGGCTGGCACGCCAGCTCGCCGAAAAAGTTGATTCGGGGTCGCCTGGTCCCGGGGTCGCGACGTCCCGCCCGAACATCGTTTTCGAGCTCCCTGATACGCGGCTTCCCCGCGCGGTCATGTTCCACGACTCCTTTACCCAAGCCCTCATGCCTCTACTCGCTGAGCACTTCCGACGTATCACTTTCTCCTGGCAGTACACCTTGAACAAGGAACTCGTCGAGCGGGAACACCCTGACGTCGTCATCCAGGAAATGGTGGAACGTACCTTGATGGGGCTTCCCGAATGGTTTCAATAACCGCGGACGTTGGCTCTCCGAAAGAGCCGGTATTTCGCCTTGCCCCACCTCCTCACCTGAGTATAATCCCGGCCCCGGGGAACTCGCTCGACCGAGGGACCCAACGACGTCGCGATCACTCGAACATGATCCTCCAAGCCGAGAAAGCAAGGGAGTCAGAATGAAAAACGTCATCGTGCCCCGGCAGGAAGTGGGCGGCGGATCGCCGCGTTCCCTCGTCTCGCGCGGGTTATCGAGCGTGCGTGCGCGAAGGGTGTTCCGGAGGGTTTTCCCCTGGGTCCCCGCACGGACCCGGATGGATGGAGGACAGGACAAGTCGAGTGCAGATCCGAGGGGGATGACCGGGCTTGCGGCACAACTGCACCAGTACCAGAAGGAGGAAAAACAATTCCGGTCCGAGCAGCCCCTTGCTCTGGGAACCGGTGTGATCGCGGAAATCGTGCCGCCGATTGCCGGAGAACCCGTGCGGTCGAGCGTGGGTTCACCTTCGATGGCCGGATACCTGGTCAGTGGCGATGCCTGGCAAATTGTGCTGAGCCGATTCCTGAAGGAGAATTCCAAGGTCCTTGACATCGGTTGCGGCTGCGGGAAGATGGCGCGGAACCTGTCCTACCACCCCTACATTAAACAACGATCCGCGAGAGGGCTAGAACCCCGACGTTTCCTGATAGCGCCGCTCGAGGTCGGCCAGGAGTATCGGGCGGTTCTTCTTCGAGCGTGCCTTCCTCATGATCTTGCGACGATCCAGTGCCTGCCTCTGGCACTGTGGTTCGTGCGCCGTGCGATAGGGCAGCAAGTCGTCCACCGTGAACGGCTCCGGATGGAAGGCGTGTGCATCCAGTGCGTGCACTAAAGTTGGCCCCTCCAGAACAATACGGGTCCCCGCGTGGCGGTGGCCGTGAATCCGCCGCTCATGACTCTTGGGCAAGCGAAACCATCGTTCCAAATCCAGGTTGTCCTTGATCTCTTCAAACAGTCCTTCGCCCACGAACAGGCCGGCGAGAAAACTGATCATCACCTGGGCCATTTGCTTATGAATCGGGCCCCCGGTTTGCTGGAATCGATCGATCAGTTCCTCGAACTTCGCCTGCCGGTCCGCACATGTTCCCTTGCCGGGATCGAGCGTTTCGGCAACTTCCGTGACTTCCGCGATGAATTCACGGATCGACTCCTGTTCGTCGCGCACTTCGTTTCGGCCGCGGTCGATGCAGTCGGCGAGTCGGCCCAGTTGCCGCTCGGCGAATCCCCTTTTTTCGCGTCCAGGTTTCGCTGGAGCGACACGCGAACCTCATCCAGCGCATCGGCCATCCGCAAGCCGGGAGGGTGGAGCGGTCCTCCCTGATCGTCGTTGAGAATGCCACGCACCGCCGTGCAGTATTCGAGCACCACGGCGCTGGCGGCATCGACTCGGGGCCCGGGCGGGTTCAGCGGCGGCGCGGTCGCAGCAGGATCATCCTCCACGATGCGTTCCGACGCCTGGACGCCCTGCTGTTTGAGTACCGCCTGTTCGATCTTCCGAAGGCCACGCACCTTCTTCCGCATCTGAACCTTGGCGTGGCTGTCAGCCTCCAGAACAGGCTTGGCCACGTCGCGGAGGAAGTGATTGTCGCAGTAGCGGTGCGGCACGTCGGGGAATTCCGCCGCGATGCCCGTCACGAAGGCGTCCTGCCGGTCCGACAACCACAGCGCCACCGGCTTACCCAGGGACTTGGCCCACGCCCTGGCCTGCGCGATCAGGCGGCGCACCTCGTCCGCCGTGGCGGAGATCAAAGGCTCAGCGAACCAGACCCGCTTGCCGGTCAGTTGCGCACCACGTACAGCGTCTCGTGCCCCTTCTCGGGCTGTAGGCCGTCGATCGAGAGGATGATCTCATCGACGGCTTCATAGTGCCGCCGCAACGACTCGGGGTCCTGCTGGTGCGCGGCGAGCATGACCTGGTAGGATCCGATGTACCGGGCGATCGAGTCGGCCGAGAGCTTGATGCCGTAATCATCCCAGAGATCGGATTGGATCTGGGAAATCGACCAATGACGTGAGCATCGACGATGACCGATCCAACAGAGGACATCCCACCCGACCGCCCACTTGGGCGGCGCGATCGTGATCTCGAGTTCGGGGCTCTTGGTCTTGGCGTGGCCGGGGCAGGCGGGATCGGGGCAGTGGTTGAGTTTGCAGACGAGCTGCACCGGACCCTCGAGGGTGTGAACCCGACGGTACCGGTGGTCGCAGATATACATCAGCCGTCCACAGACCGGACAATGGCGGTCGAGGACATCGAGTTCCCACAGAGCAAAATCCGTATCCTTGGGCCAAGCGTAGGACATCCTGCCGACCTCCGTGCCACGGGTGAACGCCATCGTTGACGCCAACAAGGCAAGACTTTACACCGCGAAACCCGTATCTTCTAGCCCTCTCGCGGATCGTTGAAAAATAACGTTTTGTCCGTCTGTATTCAAGACACCTGCGGCAGAAGTAGCACGAGACTTAGTGGCAGTGATGATGCCATTTGCCGCCCACTTCAGCTCGGTGTATGAGACGATAGAGGCTGCATGTCGCTTGGCGAACCTACGCTGCCAGCGGGCCGATGATATTTGGAAAGATAGCATGATAATACAGGATATATTTCACATTATATTTATATCAACTATAGTAATAGTCGATTTTACGGGAAAGAATCCTAATGTTATGTACGAAACTGAAATCGCCCACACGCTCGGCAAGCACGTGGTGCCATTACCCCATGTTCCGCACATCTGCTGCAAACGCTTGAAAGCAAAAGACTTGCGAAGAGCAGGTTTTTCGCCTTCGGATGGGTAAATTGACACTGATATCTCAAGGGGCAAAACTTGCAGCGAGTAATCCACGCGAGATGTGCGGAATGTCGGTATTACTCAATCAATGGACGATGTGCCTTTCGACTTGAAACAACACCGGGTTCTGAAGTATTTGCCTAATGCGGAAGGCCTCCATAAACTCCAGAAAGATCTGTCAAAGAGGCTGTTCACCATAATAGAACAGAATGATATCTTTGGAACGCCAGATAAGGATCGCCCCGTGTCCAGGAGTTCGTCGTCCGGACGGGCTGCAATACAAGAAGAAGTAGAAGATGATGATGATGATATTCCATTGTGATGGGGCAGCGTGGAGGCTGCGTTGCATAATCCCCTTTCTGAAACACCGTTTTAGGCCAAGGGTCAATGGCTGGCTTGCGTGTGAGGAATGGGGGGGGGGAAGAGTCCCTTGAGAGCATGCATCCTCAGACAAAGGAACTGGGGACGGGGCATGGGGTATTACCTGAAGGACGTCGGTCCGCGAGTCGCATCGGAACAGAAAACGGGGATAAGATCACTACACGGCGAGATTCTCCGTGGGCCATCAGGCTGAAGTCAGGCTGTTTCACGCCGAGTTTCCCTCGAACTTCAAGTATAAGCGGACTTGCACGCTGAAGTCGCTCGAAGAAGCGGCCGAGCTCGATGTGGAGAAGACTGTCACGGCAATTGATGTCGCCCGTCGCCAATTGCTACCCTTCTCGCCCAGGTATCTGCGAGCGTTGATTGAGGGTATTCAGCAATTCCGTCGGTGAAGTTGTGGAACCGGAAGATGCCTTATGCGGCGGTGGGAGCGAACCCACGAGTCGGCCTGATTCCCGTTTGCTGTTACAATGCTGCACGGGCCATCGCCAGGAGGAAACCTCTCCGGGCAAAGCCGGCGGCCGTCGAGCCTCGGATCGAGCGCAAGGCGATCGCCGCTATGATCAAGGGTGAGCTGGACTGGAAAGCATGGGTTGAGGGCCTCGCTGATCACTGCCCAACCGACGTGGCCAAGGTGATCGACCGTGCCTTGCTCGGGTATGCCAAGGCGGAAGGGTATGACCGGAAGGCTCCGCGGCGTTGAACCCCATGAGAGCCGAGACGCTTCAAGACGCGATTCATACCACACATTGCGTACTGAGGGGGAGCGAACCCGATGTCCATGATCACCGAACCCGTCATCCCTCCATCGCCAGCGCTCGAGCTTTACAGGATGACCGTCGATGAGTATGAGCAGCTCGCGGCCGCCGGGATTCTCGCCGATCCGCGCATCGAGTTGATCAACGGCTACCTGGTGCGCAAGATGACCAAGAAACCAAAGCACGTCATCGTGACAGAGCGTTTGCGGCGGATGCTCGAGCCTTTACTTGGGCCTGGTTGGCATGTCCGGCAAGAGCAGCCGGTCCGCATCCCCAACTTCGACGAACCGGAACCCGACATCGCCGTTGTCCGGGGAGTTCTCGAGGATTACGAGAACGGACATCCAGCGCCTGGGGACGTCGGCTTGCTGGTCGAGGTGTCTGAGATCAGCTTGCCGCGGGACAAGGGGGAGAAGCTTGCCGCCTACTCTCGGGGCGGGGTCCCTGTCTACTGGATCGTCAACCTAGTGGAGGGCCGAGTTGAGGCTTACATCGAGCCCCATCCGGACGGCCGGTTTGCGCAACGGTTCGATTACCGGCCAGGGCAGGAAGTCCCTGTATTGGTCGAGGGCATTGAACTCGGTCGTATCGCCGTCGCGGACTTGCTAGACCTGCGACCGGAGCCGAGCGGCGGAGAGTGAGCAGCTCGGCGCAACTTCCCTCGGACTCCACGTTTGTGTCAGTTTTCTGCACCAATGCTACCCGCGGGCCATTCCATGGCATCATTGTGTATAGCCGGAGGTCGGGTCGTCGACCCGGCCAACGCCCGACGGCCGGCCGGGAGTGAGTGTCCTGGTCTTCGCATTCAGTCGAGAGGCACTGGAGAAAGCTCTGGTCAACCGGGTTGGCCAGTGCGTGATGACCTACCCCACCACGGCCTGCTACAGCGGCCTCGATCCCGGAGAGAAATCCGTCAAGGTGGGAGGGCGGCTCCGTTATTTTGGTGATGGCTGGCAGATCTCCAAGCGGCTGGCGGGGACACGCTACTGGCGCGTGCCGGTCATGGACGGAGAGTTCACTTGCGAGGAGACCTTCGGCACGCTCAAGGGTATTGCGGGAGGCAACCTGATCCTGATGGGCACCGATCCCGTTGGAGTCCTGGCCGCGACCGAGACGGCCGTCTGTGCGTGGCGACGACCAATGACGACGCTCGAGACGCCTATCGGGCGATCCGGCTAGCACGGCCTGGCGGCCTTGGGCAGGTGTTCGATCAGGACGTTGCGGCCGGACTGAGCGTGACACTGCGCGAGGCGATGGCCCTCGCGGCCGACCGCGACCTGGTGGCGCTGCAGTATGCCAACGGGTTCCGGGAAGTGCTGCACGAGGCACTCCCCATGATCCTCACCTTGGTCCGCGACGGGCTGCCTCTGGAGACCACGATCCTCACCGCGTTTCTGGGAATGCTCGCCCGGCATCCCGATTCGCTGATCGTCCGGAAAGTCGGACTGGACACCGCCCGGATCGTGATGAGGCGAGCTGCCGAGGTGGTGGACGCAGGCTGGCCCCGAGAGCCCGGCAGCCACAAACTCCTGGAAGCGCTGGAGACGTGGCTGCGGGCTCGTGGGAGCGAGCTCAACCCCGGCACCACGGCCGATCTCATCACGGCCGCCTTGTTCGCTGCGCTGCGAGATGGCACAATTCAACTGCCACGTCCCGCAGGCCCCGCAACCTGGTCGAGGCCGTGAGGAAACGTCAAGATTCGGTTTCGCATGGATCCGTCTGGCGATTCCTGCTCCTGTGGGCGCGTCCGATCCGCTCGAGGCGCCAGCCACCAGCCACTCTGGAGTTTCAACCCCGTGTCGAGCTCGCGCTTCAAGGTGAGGATCACGAAGGATTACCTGGTGTTCTCCTCCGGTCATTTCATCACGTACGAAGGTGATCGTTGCGAACGGCTCCACGGCCACAATTACCGTACGGCCGTCGAGGTCGAAGGGGACCTCGACGCGAACCACTACGTGGTGGATTTCATCACGCTCAAGGACATGACCCGGGCGATCACCGATGAGCTCGATCATCGGATGCTCCTGCCGACCCGGAATCACCTCATCCACCTGCAAGAGGACGGATCGAACATGCGGGTGACCTGCCGCGATCGTTACTGGAGCTTCCCGCGCGACGAGTGCGTCCTGTTGCCGATCGCAAATACCACTGCCGAGCTGTTGGCGGATCACATCGCCGGGCGATTGCGACAGGAGATGGCGAGCCGGGGCTGGACAACTCCCAGGGTGTTGCGGGTCGAGGTGGAAGAGAGTTTCGGTCAATCGGCGGAAGTCGAACGGTACGCGGATTCACCCCCCGAGGGATGAGATATGCTGACGGCCGATGCGGCCGTCGTGCAGCGCGGAGCCGATCAGAACTGATGCCGCGCCCTCGTCGCGCAGGGCAAGGACCTCGTCGATGCTAGCGATTCCGCCACCCACGCTGATCTCGACGCCCGCATCCCAGCGGGCTGATGCCAGCCGCCTCCGAGACGCTTGACGGAGACGACCTGCTCGCGCAAAATTCGTTTCCTCAGAATCGAGCGAACAGTAGGATCGCCGCCGGAACGCGGCTATCCTGGTAGAGAGGCGGCTGGTGTTCGATGGATTGCTTTCACGCAGGTGAAGGCACTCAAGTCTATAACCGGGATCGAACGACATGTCTCAAGTGAAGGTCCTTTCGATCGACCATCCTGAGGTCCCGCCACTGGCCATCTCGAATCGCCTGAGGTCGCAGCTTGTCTATTTCATGACGCCTCCGGATACCCCCGGCATTCCCACACTTGGCGAAGGCGAGTACTGGATTTCCCGGAATGATGTCACGCACTGGCTGATGGAAGGCGTGTTCCTGCTGGTTTCCCCGCTCGATACGGACAACATGACCGAGGTCGAGTTGTCGGAAGATCAGGAGGCGCTCTTGAGCTGGCTCGACAGGAACAAGATCCAGCACATCCGGGTGATCGAGTAGAGAAGCACTGAGCCCCCGCTCCTGATCTCCTGGGATGTACGGCCAGCAAGCTGACGCTTGACTCAGGCCGAGTGGATTGCGACGGGCTTTCCCGGGTGTGAGCCGGCGTTCCCGGTGGCCAAGGACGAACCCCGCGCGGTGGACGAGGGATTCGTGATCGTCGAGCCCGATGAGGTCAAAACCAAGGTCCAACCTTTGAAGACCAAGGCGAATCAGTTGAGACAGGCGGAGTCGGACGAGTGGGACTTTCGTCCAGGGGGAATTGCAGCGTTGAAGATGATTGTGAATGCTGTGATGAGCAGCTCTTAAGTCTGTACATTCGCGCCTTTTTCAATCCTGCTACAGAACCAAAGCTAGTCTCGATTTGATCTTGTAGCTCGTTCAGTGCGACCTGCACTTCATGTTCAGAGGCACCAGTTTCTCTGACGATCTCTATACGGGTTTTCCAATCTTCACTGAGAAGACTCAGGACTTGTTCTTGAAGGTTGTTCATCGAAGTCTCCACTCTAGATACAACCATATCTCTGCTCAGAGCCTTGCCGTTATGTTAATGAACATCGATTTCTGATGCAAGGGAAAAGGCGTCTCCGGTCGCCTGGAGGAACTTCTTCCAATCTTCTCTCAGGACCGTCGTATGGCTTTGTGGGACGGCTGGGAGGAAGAGGGCGGAACTTGGGGTGAGCCCGACACAACCTTGATGGTTGTCGAGTTGTTAGGAGAATCGGCAGCCTCCTCAGCTAAAGGTTACCGAGCGACCCTACCATTGTCAAGAAATGCTTCCCAACACGTTTTCTCCCTGCCGGGTCGCAGAGTCGAGCGAAAATGCACAACACATAGTGATAATATTACTTAATCAGAGTACATAGAAAGATCCCTTTCCAATTCCTTAAAATATTGATCTTCCTTTTCTTCTTTTGTTAGTTCGGCCTCAGGGGGCTTTTGTTTTTCCTGGTGATGTCGATCAAATCCCGCGCATCCAGGGGATGAAAGGCAACTCAGGAGGAGCAAGAGACGAAGCCCGTTTTTCAGTGTCATCGGGTTCTAGCCTCCGGAAAAGACGACTAGGGGTTGCCCAAGTCCTTGCATGATGCCCCCTCGGGGCTGGGATCAGATGCCAAATATCGGCCTCAAGGTTCAGGATGAGATGAACCCGCCGGTTCCGATCGGCGGGTTCGATATCGACGGGGCGGCTCAGTAGTCCATGGCGATTCGCATGCCGAAGCCCTGGATCGTACCGTCGCTCATTCCGATCGGCATCCCCGGCGACGCGGGCGAATGCCGGTCGGTGACGCTGTAGTTGAACTGCAACTTCGTGTTCGGGTTGAGGAACCAGTTCAGGCCCACCGTGATGCCGTCCAGGACGCCTCCATTGATCCCCTTGTCGTTGAGGTTCAGGTAGTTGTACCGGAGCCCAACCTGCCACGCTCCCCAGCCGTGCTCGTTGGGCTTGCCTTTCTCGCCCTTGACCCAATACGCGTCCTTGCGAGGCACGATGCGATCGTAGAGGCCCGACTCGCGGATGTAGGCCCGGTGCTCGCCGGTCAGGAAGTACAGGATTTCGACGTAGCCGCCCGAGTAGAAGAGCGTCCCCACGTTCGTCTGGCGCTGCCCGTTTGCCCCACCCAGGAACGAATTCTGGTTGAAGTGGAAGTTGTATTCCGCATCGATCGTCCACGGCCCGAACACATTGGCGGACTCGAGGTTGATATCCTGCTGACCGCCCCTCGCGTGGAAGGCCCCGGTATCGGCGTAATTGGCCCAATCCGTGGAAACGCCGGAGCGCTCATCGCCGCGCACCCGGAAGCGGCTCGTGCCGTTGTCGTAGCCACTATTGCGGAGCGTCATGCCCAGGTGCATGACCTCACGCCCTTCATCCTCGTACAATAGCAGTCCCGTGAGACGCATCGTCTCCGCCCAATCGCCGCCGCCGACCTGATAATCCCACGGGTTCGTCACGTTCTTGAAGATCCCCGCGGCCCAGGTCGAGCGAAGGTTGAACGCCGTGTTGAAGACCTGCACGCCGGGGATGAACCCGTTGGTGAACGTCGATTGGAACGCATCATTGATGTACGCGCGTTCCATGAAGTTCAGGAAGCGGCTGCTCGTGAGCCGCTCGAAGCCGAACGGCTCCTTCTGGATGCCGATCCGGATGTTGCCGATGTAGGGGATCTTCCGGAAACCCACCCACACGTCCGCGGGCGCGGGAATGCTTACCGCAGGGGTGTTGACCGTGCCCGTCAACGGCCCAGTTGGCCCCGTAAAACCCGTACCCTGGGGATTCACAATCGCCGTGTTGGCGAAGTCAATTTCGACGACGTACAGCATATTCTCGTACATCGCCCCCTCGAACCGGGGGCGGAGGCGGCGGGGGTCGACGCCGTCGCGGAGTTTGCCGATCCCTCTGGGGCCGAACTGAACGGTATTGCCCCCGTAGACCCACACAGTATCGAGCTGGACTCGGCCGCCGACGTGGAACTGAAAATACTTGTTCGGCGAAGAGAACCAGAGGCTGTTGTTCACGAACCTCCTCCCGAACCGCCCGGTCGCCTCGATGCCTTTGGTGTCCCTTTCGTCGAAGGACATGAGGTCTTCGCCGCCGAAGGCGGCCGCCACGCTCGGCTCACGCCTGGGGACGTTGGCGCCGGTGCCGCCCAAGCCGTAGAGGTCGGGTGGCATTCCACCGCTTGGCGTGGCCATGAGAGCGCCACCACCAGCGGCGGCCCCCGTCATCGGCCGGGTGGCGGGGACGTTGCGCGCCGCCAGGCTGGGCGCGCACCGCTGGGCGGCCATGAGGTCGCCACCACCAACGGCGGATCCGTCATCGGCTGGGTGCCCGGGACGCTGTACGATCCCGGGGGATCCGGTGCATTGACTTTCTGGCTGACGGTATCAGTTTGTGAGTCAACTGCTGGTTCTGATCGAGGAGCCGTTGGTTCATCCCCTCCAGTTTCTGGAGCCGCTCCTCGACCGTCATCGTTCGTCGAGCGGCCACGGCCGGTCGAGCGGCACGGCCGGTCGAGCGGACACGGCCGGTCGAGCGGGCACGGCCGGAGCCGGAGCCGCCGCTGCCGGCCCAGGATTCGGACTGGGCACCGGCGGGGTCGTGGACTGAGCCAGGGCGATGGAGGGACAGACGATCAACAGCCAGGCCAAAGCGAGCCCGCTGCACCCTCGTTTCAGTCGAGCGATCTCGAACCTCATTTCCAACTCCCACTGTTTCGAACTCTTGACATCATGGCCGTCTTGGCCTGGTTGGTCACGATGTGAAGGAGTATCGATTTTGCGGGTTGTGCGGGTTGAGAGTTTTTTTCCGAATCTCGTGGCAACTCGTTTTGTGAAGATAAGATGAGGAATCGAAGAAGAGATGGAATGGAATTCTCATTCAATACCCTGACCGCCTTTCCCCTCGTCAAGAGGAGAAGGTCGTGGGCGCCGTGGGCGGCTGTCGAAGGGAGCGCCAAATGGTGTGACGCCCCTCAAGCGGTGGATTCAACAGCCAGGCCGGGGTCGATCGTGGCTCGTGTCGAGCTTTGATGCTGATGACCGGCACTGCAATGAAATGCGGGGCGAATCGTACGCTGAAGGAATGGGTGCGTCAAGTTCGAGTTCGTCCACAACGTCCGAGTCCGGGGCAAGGAGCTTTAGCGCCGTTTTCCCACGAATTGCTGACGAAGGACAAGATCGGGGGTGGTACCGCCTTCCAGACGGTGCTGCACGGGCAAGATGCCTGTGCCACCCAAGGGAGTCGGACCTGCTGCCCAGGTGCAATCCGATGGAAAACCGCGCCAGGAAGCCCTGATCGGGTTGTGACTGACCCCGCCTGCAACCCGCCTTGAGCCGAAACGATATTGCATGAAACAGCCGTCCGGCGCGTTTCGCCCGGCCAAGGCTTCACCCTTTGAGGGCCCGGCCCTCCGCTTTCGCTCCCACTGGCTTGACGGACTGGCCGTCCGCAAGCGGGGTGGAGCTGGGCCGCGCCACGACCCCGCCGCCGTCCAGGCCAAAGCTGACCAGAGCCCCCGTGCCGGCGCCGAACCGCGTCATGAACCAGGGGAGACGCCTCATTCAGGATTTCGACTTTGTGAAGAAATATGCAAGATATGGTGAGATCCGGGAACTTTTGTGCTTCGATGTAAGAGAATCAAGTTGTTAATTCATAGGAAGTTGCGGTGCGGCCTAGGCTTGATTGATGATTTCAACAGTCCGTGAAGAAATTCTTAAGGTATGGTGAAATCCGCTGATTTTGTGGCCTATAATGTATTAGCCTTCAAAGAGTGAGGTAATCTGTCTTTCCACGATATTGCGAACGGGACCGGCTCACGCATGCAACGGTTGAGATACCGGGGTTTGAGCCGAAAAGGAGGTGCTCCATGAGCCTCAACTTGCGAACGACGATTCTGGCAACCGGCTGCATCTTGGCAATCGGAACCTCCACTGCCCGGGCCCAGATGCCTCCCGTCTTCTACTACTCCGCGCCGGGCAACTACGCCACGACGCAGGGGACGGTCAACATCCCAGCCGCCGGCTACTACTACAACGTGCCGCTCAACGCCGTCCCGGCTCCGGTCAACCCTGCTCCGGCCCAGGGGTCCACCTACTCCTACTCCTCCTTCTACTATCCCCCTGCCCGGAGTTCCGGGTACGACGACCTCGGGTACACAAAGGAAGGTCCGTATTGGCAGCTCGAGCGGGAATGATGATGCAGCGGAGGGCCAAGGATCGGCGGAATAGCGAGATGGCGTCGGGTTTGTTCGCCGGCAGTGCTGAAAAAAATGGCTGCAATCGAGCCAGGGGGCTCGACTGCAGCCAAGTTTGTTTGTCACGAGCCATGTCTGTATTGATGCGGCCCGTGCCCGGGAGTGTGGGCGAGCACGCGGCTCAAGGCTTAGGTCGCCCTTATAGGCGTGACATGCTGCACGGCGACCTGAAACATGGTGATCTGAGGAGTGAAGCTGGCGAGACTGTGGTAGCCGTTCTTGTGGGATTCATACGGCGATGGGAAGCGAATGAAGAAGTTGACGTTCCATTGGTTCGATGGCGTTGCCCGTCGAGGGGATCGGGTTGGTTGTCGTGGTGCCCAGTGGGACTTTGATCGTTATGGTATTTCCCTGGATCTTGACGCTTTCGGGGCTCAGGTTCATTTTGGTCGATGTCAGTGGTCCGGAGGCGATGTGCGCTGGGAGGCATTGATCGATGCGTTGTTGAGCAGCACGTAGGGGGGATTGGAGGAGGTGATGCCTCCTTTCGTGAGTGGGACGACGACCTGGGCGTCGAAGCGGATGTGCCTGAGGCCCGGGAATGGCCCCGCTTTCGCGGAGCCGCCACGATCAATCGCGAAGATGTAGATGCGCCTGCCTGGGAGGCGTTCGTGGGCTTCGGGATGATCGGCCCGGCCACGGTGCCGGTCAAGGTCAAGGTCCCATCGGTGACCCGATTTCCGGAGACCACTCGCGGTCGCACTGACCCCGAGCAGGTTCAGGCGTCCTCGGCCCGGTGTAAAACTGATAGAAGTCGGTTTGATGCGTGAACGCAAGGCCGTTGCTGTGCAGAGGTTCGGCAACGCGGGCATCGCCCCCATGGATGGGTATGACTTTGTGGTTTTTCACGACCACGAGATAGCTCAGCAGCATCCGCCCTTCGAGTGGTTCGACCCCCACCACAGCTTTCGACGAGGGCCGACGCCGGTCCGACTGGACGCGTGGCCCACCATGACCCGTTCCCCGTCTCGCTCTTGAAAACATGGATTTAACCACCTTGTTCCTTGGAATTGCCGACGGGCAGCCCCGCCGAGGGATTCGGAACGGTCCACGTTCAAATCCTCACCTGCAACGTTGACCAAGACCGGGTCGCTGATGGTCGATCGACCTGGATCCAGGGCCTCGGGATGCTCCCTCCTGGAGGCAACCTGATCCGTCAACGGATCGACGGCGAACCCACGCGAATCTTGATCGGGTGCGGCGATTGACGGGATTCAGGAATTCTAGGAGAACTGGCGTGGAAAGCCTTAGATGAAGCCGAGATGAAGATCGAAGGGCGAAATTCTGAATGGGCCGGTCCTCCTGGTGACAGATGCCAGGCTAGCAACGATTTTTGTCCGAGTTTCGGCTGATGTCGGTTTTCTGGTGGGACCCGGCGGGCGCGGAGGCCCGCCTCACTGGAAAGGGGCTGGATTTTGGCCAGTCAGGCGGGCCTCCGCGCCCGCCTTCTCTCAAGCTCCACCAATTCACCGACATGAACCCGATTTTCCTGTCCGATTTTCTAGGGTAATTTTGTCCAGTCATTCCGCCCGATGAAACTGCATCAAATGGCGGCGCAGACCAGGCCCTCTCTGGACGCGAATTCATCGAATCTTCTTATTGCGTACACTTGTTGGTTGGGCCTTGGGTGAGTAAGTTCACATTCTAGCTCAACTTTTCGAAGGGTTGCCATCTTCGCCATGTACGACGACGAAGAAAGCAAACCAATGGTTGTGAGGTACCGGCATCCCCTGATGTGGTTTGCCTTGTCATGTCTGTTCTGGACGGGGTGTGGTTCATCGGATTTGGTCACGCTGCAGGGAGCTGGCGCGACTTTCCCGGAACCGCTGTACAAACGATGGTTCCGCGAGTACTACAACATCGATCGTTTCGTGCGCGTAAGCTATCAGGGGCTCGGAAGCGGGGCGGGGATCAGGCAGTTCACGGCGGGCCTGGTCGACTTCGGGGCGAGCGACTCGGCGATGTCGTCCGAGGAAATCAAGCAAGTGCCCAAGTGGGGGGTGGTGCTTCTGCCGATGACCTCCGGCTGCGTCGTCCTGGCTTACAATCTTCCCGGAGTCTCGCAACGGATCCGGCTGCCCCGCGAGGTCTACCCCCAGATTTTTCTGGGAAAAATCGCCAAGTGGAACGACCCGGCCATCGCCCGGGCGAACCCGGGCGTCACGCTGCCGAACCTGCCGATCACGGTGGTACGCCGGTCCGACGGTAGTGGGACGACCTACGTCTTGACCAAGCACCTCAGTGAGATCAGTCCCGAGTGGAAGTCCGGTCCCGGGGTCGGCAAGGCGGTGAGCTGGCCCACAGGCATCGGCGCCAAGGGGAACCCGGGGGTCGCGTTCACGATCGACCAGACCCCCGGCGCGATCGGCTACCTCGAGTTCAGTTACACGGTTTACTCCAAAACTCCCACGGCCATTCTCGAGAACAAAGAGGGGAAGTTCGTGCCACCGTCGATCGAGACCGCGCGGGCCGCGCTGGCGACTGCGGTGATGCCGGAAAATCTGGTGGCCTGGGTGCCCGATCCCCCCGGGCCTGAGTCTTACCCGATCGTGAGCTACACCTGGATGCTCTGCCGCAAGGTCTATGACGACCCGAAGATCGGCGCGACCCTCAAGAAGGTCCTCCTGTACGGTGTCTCGGAGGGACAGACGTACAGCCATGATCTCGGGTATGTGCCGCTCCCCGAGTCGGTTGCGAGGCGCGTGCGCGGGGCGATCGAAACCATCGAGGTCCACAGCACCCCCCCTGCCAAAACCGCCTGGAGGACTGCCGAATCGCCTCGACAGTCGCGACAGTAATTCGACACCAACGGGAGGCCCCCGGCCCGTTCCCGCGTGTCGGGGCCGCGTCAACGACTATGGGTGGGAGCGAGCATGCCTGATCTGCTCAGTCGAAATCCGACCGCATTCGAGGTTTACACCGACCGGGGGTTCCGCGCGCTGACGCGCGTGGTCGCCTGGCTGGTCGTGCTCCTGATCGTCGTGGTTGTGATCCGGATCGGGGCCACGGCCTGGCCCGCGGTCCAAAAGTACGGTCCGGGGTTCGTGGTTCGGACAACATGGGACCCCACCCGGGACGACTTCGGGATCGGTCCGCAGATCGCCGGCACTCTCTACAGCGCGATCCTGGGGTTGGTTCTGGGCACGTTGTTCGGGCTGGCGGTCGCGATCGTGCTGAGCCAGGACTTTCTACCCCCGAAGTGGGAGTGGGTGGTCAGGAACGTGGTTCAGTTGCTGGCGGCGATCCCCAGCGTGGTCTTCGGCCTCTGGGGACTCTTCGTGTTGATCCCCCTCTTACGCCCGGTGGCGAACTGGATCCACAGCGGATTGGGCTGGATCCCGATCTTCAGCACCAGGCTGAGCGGCCCGGGATTGTTCCCGACGGCGCTGGTCCTGGCGATCATGATTCTGCCGACGATCTCGGCGATCTCCCGGGATGCGATGGTGGCCGTCCCCAACCGGTTGCGCGAGGCCGCCTTTGGGATGGGGGCAACCCGCTGGCAGACCATTCTCCTGGTCGTTCTCCCCACCGCGGCGCCGGGGATCTTCGGGGCGATCATCCTCGGGTTCGGCCGGGCCGTCGGGGAAACGATGGCCGTGGCCATGCTGATCGGCAACACCGAGGTCTTCAACTGGTCCCTGTTTTCACCCGGCACGACCCTGGCGGCCCTGCTGGCCAATCATTTCGCCGAGGCCAACCGGGTCGAGATCGGGGCGCTGATGTACGCGGCCTTGGTGCTCCTGGCGATCACCCTGGTGATCAATATCATCGGCGAATTCATGCTGAATCGAGCATCCGAGGCCCTGGGAGGGCTCCAAAAATGAGTTCATCGGGCCCGGTCACCGTTCCGATCCCGGAGCCCGGCCAGCGACCGGTCACACGACTGAATCTCCGGCGGTCGTTGCGGTCCTGGGACTCGCTATTCAGCGGCGGCATGACCGTGCTGGCCCTGACAATGTCGGCCCTGGCGCTTGTTCCCTTGGTCTCCGTGCTCTTCATGGTGGTCATTCGCGGCATCGCCAAGTTGCGGCCCTCGGTGTTCTGGGAGCTCCCCCCGGCCGCGGGGATGCCTGGAGGGGGGCTGGGTAACGCCCTGGTGGGAACCGTTTTGATGGTCGTGATCGCCTCGGTGATCGCGGTGCCGCTCGGGGTGCTGGCGGCGGTCTTCGTGGGCGAATTCGCTCCCGAGAGCCGTACCGCCACGGTCGCGAAGTTTGCCGCCAAGGTGCTCACGGGCATGCCGTCGATCCTGGCCGGCGTGTTCGCCTACATCGTCGTGGTGCTGGTCACCGGAAACTTTTCGGCCTGGGCGGGTGGCTTCGCGCTATCGATCTTGATGTTACCGATCGTGATGTTGACCGCCGCCGACGCGATTCGCGGCGTGCCCCAGAAAATGCGCGAGGCGTCCATGGGCCTGGGGACGACACGCACTCAGATGGTCTGGAAGGTCGTCCTGCCCACGGCCCTCCCCGGCATCCTGACCGGGGTGATGTTGGCCGTGGCACGGGCCGCCGGCGAGACCGCGCCGCTCCTCTTTACAGCCCTCTTCTTCGACTACTGGCCGCACGCGCCGTTCATGGAGCCGACGGCTTCCCTCGCGGTCTTGATCTACAACTTTGCCGGCGTGCCCTACCCCAATCAGATCGGGATGGCCTGGCTGGCGGCGCTCGTTTTGGTCGTGGTGGTCTTGGCCGCCAACATCCTCGCACAAGTGGTCTCAAGCCGGTCGGAACGGCTCCGCTGAAGGTTACCCCGCAAGCAGTGAAGTAAGGAACCGTACATCATGTCCAGCGACCCGAACGATCGACCTTCGAACGGTCTGGCATCCGAGTCGGTCAACGGCCTCGTCATCGATTGCCGGATCGACAACCTTCACTATGGCAAGTTCCTGGCGCTGCGGGATGTCCAGATTCCGATCCGCCAGGGGACCATCACCGCGTTCATCGGCCCCTCCGGGTGCGGCAAAAGCACGGCCCTGCGTTGCCTGAACCGGATGAACGACCTGGTGCGCGGGTTCCGCTTCAAGGGACGCGTGCTCCTTCGCGGCCAGGACATCTACGACGATGAGGTCGATCCGGTTGCCGTGCGCAGGAACATCGGCATGGTGTTCCAGATGCCCAACCCGTTCGCCATGAGCATCTTCAGGAACGTCGCGTTCGGCCTCAAGCTCAACCGTTACCCGGGCGACATCCCTGCCCGGGTCGAGCAAGCCCTGCGGAGCGCGGCCCTCTGGGACGAGGTCAAGGATAATCTCAAGCAAAGCGGTCTGTCGCTCTCCGGCGGCCAGCAGCAACGCCTGTGCATCGCGCGGGCGATCGCCACCGAGCCCGAAGTTCTTCTGATGGACGAACCGTGCTCGGCCCTCGATCCGATCGCCACCCGCAAGATCGAGGACCTGATGCGCGAGCTCAAGCAGCGGTTCACGATCGTCATCGTCACCCACAACATGGACCAGGCCCGGCGGGTCGCCGACATGACGGCGTTCTATTATGTTGATACCAGCAATGGCCGCACTGGTTTCCTCGTGGAGTACGGCGAGACGGCCGAGGTTTTCGACAACCCGCGTGAAACGTTGACCAAGGAGTACGTCAGCGGTCAGTTCAGTTGAGAGGAAATCAGTGCCAGTCCCCATGCCGCGGCGCGGCACCCAAAACCATGAAATTGGGGCTGGGCTTGGTAAGCTAAGGATGGCCGCCACGCCGGATGGAGGTCGATGATCATTGGTTTCTCGAGCAGAAGAGGAACGAAGCAATTCGTCGAGGGCACGTTTTCATCACCCCGGTGCGAGGCAGCTCCTTCTGGCCGCGGGCATCAGTCCCGATCTCCGAACCGGACTCTCGCCATGCTATGCTGACGCCCCAGGCTTTACGATGCCGCCCCTGGCGGGGCTCAAGCGTTGACGCCCCAGGCTTCAGGATGCCGCCCCTGGCGGGGCTCAACTCTTATTTCCAGGACAGCGCTCGGAGCAGGGGATGGAGAGTCTTCTGATCGCCTTGGTTCTGGCCGGTCTGGCCGCGGTGGGGCTGGCGGCCTGGCGGTGGGCGCGTGCACTGCGCGAGGTCCTGCGGGCGCTCGAAGCGCTGGGCAAGGGGCGGCGGACCCGCCCGATCCTCAGCGAGGTCTGGGGACCGGCGGGCCGCCTGATCCGCATCTTCAATGCGGCTGCGCCCGAGATCCAGGGGCGGATCGACCGCCTGGAAGAGGACCGTGAGCAGTTGCGCGTGGTGCTGGGAGCCATGGCCGACGCGGTGATCGCCGTGGATGCCCGCCGCCGTCTCCTGTTCGCCAACACCAGCGCCGATGCCCTCTTTGGTCTCGATGCCAGGTCGGTCGGCCGGCTGGTGCCCGAGCTGATCCGCAGCCCCCAGGTTCAGAACGCCGTCGAGGAGACCCTCCGGCTCTTTCATCCGGATGCGTACCAGGCCGAGCTCGCCTTTCCCCAGCGGGAAACCGCGCTTCGGGGCCTGTCCCGGAGCCTGTCGGTGCGAGGAACACCCCTGCCGGGAAATCCGCCGTCAGGGGCCGTGCTGGTCTTCCACGATGTCACCGACCTTCGCCGGCTCGAGCGAATGCGGCAGGACTTCGTCGCCAACGCCTCTCACGAGCTCAAGACGCCGCTCGCCTCGATCAAGGCCTACACGGAGACGCTGATCGACTGGGCCCTCCACGATGAGACGGTCAATCGCCGCTTCCTGGAGCGGATCGACGAACAGGTGGAACGGCTCAACCTGTTGATCCTGGACATGCTCAGCCTGGCCCGGCTCGATTCGGGACAGGAGTTCTTCGAGCACGGTCCGCTCAGCCTGGTTCCGGTGCTCGAGTCGTGCCTCGAAGTGCACCGGGGCCGGGCGGAGGCCAAGAACCTGTCGCTCACCTTTGATACGGGTAGCCTGGATGGCGAAACCCTCGTGGTGGCCGACGAGGAGGCGATCCGCCAGATCTTCGACAACCTGATCGACAACGCCATCAAGTACACGGGCGATGGGGGCGAGGTCCGCGTGACCTGCTCGCTGGCGGCCGACGCGGTGAGCGTCGAGGTCTCTGATACCGGCATCGGCATTCCGCGCGATGAGCTGCCGCGAATCTTCGAGCGGTTCTACCGGGTGGACAAGGCACGCAGCCGTGAGCTGGGCGGCACCGGGCTAGGCTTGTCGATCGTTAAGCACCTGATCTCGTCGATCCACGGACAGATCTCCGTCACCAGCCGTCCCGGCTCGGGCTCGCGCTTCACCGTGAAGATTCCCCGCTGCCCGACGCCGGCGGCGCAGGGGCATGATTCACGAGATGTTGCCGGTGCGGAGCCAAGGACGGCACTGCCATAGCGAATTCACTGCGCTTGTGAAGGCTCAATGCCCCGCTCCGGTCGCCTCCAGCCACTTCTCGCAATCCATGGCCGCGGAACAGCCGGAGCCGGCCGCGGTGATGGCCTGGCGGTAATGGGTGTCAACGACGTCGCCGCAGGCGAAAACCCCCTCCACGTTCGTGGCCGTGCCGTAATTGGGCAGCGAGTCGAGCAGACCCGCCGGCGCCTCGACGCCTTTCCAGGCCAGGGCGGTTCGCGTGAGCAGGTAGCCGTCAGGAGTCATGGCGAGCTTGCCCTTGAAGATCCCCGTGTTCGGCACATGGCCGATGGCCAGGAACAGGCCGTCGATCTTCAGCTCGTGCAGCGTGCCGTCCCTGGTCGATCTGAGACGAACTCCCGTCAGGATGTCGAGCCCGCCGTGCTTCTCTCCGAGGAAGGAATCGACCACCGAGCTCCAGGCATTCTCGATCTTGGGATTGCTCTTGAGCCGATCTTGCATGACCTTCGAGGCGCGGAGAGCATCACGGCGGTGGATGAGGGTCACCTTGGAGGCGAACCGGGTGAGGAAGGTGGCCTCCTCGACGGCCGAATCGCCGCCGCCGACGACGGCGATCTCCTTTCCGCGGTAGAGGGCGCCGTCGCAGGTGGCGCACGTGCTGACGCCGTTGCCGCGGAAAGGGCCCTCGTTGCCCAGCCATCGGGCAGAGGCTCCCGTGGCAACGATCAGCGCACCGGCCGTGTAGTCGCGGAGCGTCCCGCTCGACGGGTCGCCACTCGGGTCGTCGGTCGTCCGGACCCGGAAGGGCCGGTGGGACAGGTCCACCTCGTGGACGGTCTCCCACCTCGTCTCGGCGCCGAACCGCTGGGCCTGCTTGCGCATCAGCTCCATCAACTCCGGCCCCTGGATCCCCTCGGGGAAGCCCGGGAAATTATCCACCGAGGTCGTGAGGGTGAGCTGTCCTCCCGGCTCCTTGCCCTCGAAGACCAGAGGGGCCAGGTTGGCCCGAGCGGCATAGAGGGCGGCCGTCAGACCGGCCGAGCCCGACCCGATGATGATCACAGCGGCATGAGAATCAGACATCAGTTCCTCGGGAGCTTCAGGAGAGTCGGGCCGCGGTCTCATCCGAGGCGGCCGCAGCGGTCGTGCTTGAACTCCGGAGACCCGGGCGGCTCCGGGAGAATCGAGTATAACGCCCCTGGCTGCTCCGAGGCGAGTGACCGGCCGCGGCGGAGCAGGGGGCCCGGTCCCGGTTGGCCTTGAAGCCGCAGCGACGGCACCCGCCTGAGATGTAACCTAGAGTCCTTGAAGAGGGCCCCGCTGCTGCGACCCGGGTGCTGCCGGAATTCAGCTCCCTCTCAGGTAGGAACCGACCCAAGGGGTGATTGAAGGAAGGATGTCATGCTCGTGCTGACGCGGAAGTTGATGGAAAAGCTCTTCATTGGCGACGACATCTGCGTGACGGTTGTCCGCCTCGAGGGCGGGCAGGTCAGGCTGGGAATCGAGGCGCCCCGCGAGGTCGCGGTGGTCAGGGCCGAGCTTGTGCCCGAACGCGACCGCATGGCGCAACGCCCTCGATCGCTGCGGCGGAGCCCCGCCGACGCCGCGAGAGCCAACGTCAAGCACTCACCAGCCTCGACTCATGAAAACGATAACCGACGCCGCGGACGGTTTCGATGAGCTCGCCGGCATCGCCAAGCTTCTTCCTCAGACTCTTGATGTGGACATCGATGGTCCGTTCCAGCACGATCGAGTCTTCACCGATCGCGGCATCCATCAGCTCGTAGCGCGTGAACGCCCGGCCCGCCTGACGAATCAGAACTTCCAGGAGCCGGAACTCGGTCGGCGTCAGCGGAAGCTCCTGGTCGCGATGAAGCGCCTTGTGGCTGAGCCGATCGATGACCACGCCCTGACTCTCGATCACCGCGCCGGCGGGCGCCTCCTCCTGAAGCTGGATCCGCCGCAGCTCTTTCTTGATCCGCTGGATCAAGACCTTCATGCTATATGGCTTGGTCACGTAGTCATCGGCCCCGGTGGCGAAACCCACGAGCTGGTCCGATTCCTCGGCCTTGGCCGTGACCATGATGATGGGAATGTCCCGCGTCCGCGGCCCCATCCTCAACTCACGGCAGACCTCGAGGCCCGGTTTGAGCGGCAGCATCAAATCGAGCACGATCAGGTCCGGCAGCTTCAACTGCGCTTGCCTCAAACCCTCCTGACCGTCGTGGGCGACAAGAACCTCGAATCCCTCTCGCTCCAGGTTGCAGGTCAGCACTTCGATCAACGACCGCTCGTCTTCGACCACCAGGATCTTCGGTTTAGGCATGGGAGCAGGTTATCCTTCGACGAGGTATCAGGTCTCTCGGCACCTCTCCCATTCTAGATCGAGCGGTGTCCCGGTTATGAAGAAAATGTGAAGAAACTATGAATGCGCCGGCTTCCATGGCGGCCGTGTGCGGAAGTTCCCGTTCGCGCCCTCGCGCCGGGCGACTCGGTCAGGGGGAGACGGGGGCAACCTCCAGGATACTCTGCTCGAGCATCCGCCGGACCACCTGGGCGAGGTCGCCGGTCTCGCGGAAGATGTCGAGCTGGCGCATCGAGCCCGTCGGCTCGTCGGCCATCTCGCGGGCGATCTCGAGCTGGGCCGGGCAGCCGAGCTCCACGGCCCGGTCCTTGAGCCGGTCGAGCAGGGCGTGGACGACCTTCCGGGCGGGGACCGAGAGGAGGGTCTGGGGATCGACGAGACGGGCATCCATTCCATAGCGGCCAGCGCGCCACTTGTTCTGACGGATCAGGAACGGATGGCAATTGTACTGATAGGTGCCCCGATCGATCTCCTCGGAGAGGTCGTGGACCAGGCATTGCACCAGGGCCGTGAGCCCCAGCACGCACCTGAGGTTCGGGGGCATGTCGCAGATCCGGATCTCGATGGTGCCGAAATTGTGGTGGGGCCGGACGTCCCACCAGATCTCGCGGATGGTCTTGATGAAACCCGTATCCACCATGTGGTTCAGGAGCCAGGTGTACTCGCTCCAGTTGCGCATCAGGGGAGGAAGGCCGGAGGTGGGCAGGGTCTCCATGATCTTGCTCCGGTGCGAGTGCAACCCCGTGTTTCGTCCCTGCCAGAACGGACTGTTGACCGAGAGGGCCAGGAGCATGGGCAGGTGGGCGAGGATCCGGTCGCACATCATGATCGCCTTGTCGCCCGAGTCAAGTCCGACGTGGACGTGCAATCCGAACGTGACAATGCCGCCTTGCTGTCTCTTGCAGGAGCTCGACCAGGTCGAGGTATCGCTCGGTGGGGGTGACGAACTGGTCCTGCCATCGCGAGAACGGGTGCGTTCCGCCCCAGAAGAGGAGCATCCCCTGGTTCCCGGCGGCCTGCTCGACGGCCTTGATCTTCGCCGTCAGGTCACGCTCGACCTCGGCGACGTCCCTGCAAACGCCGGTGTTGATCTCGAGATAGCACTGGAAGAGCTCCGGCTTGACCGAGCCCTCCAGGTCCCGTGGAAGGCTATTCAGGACGTCGAACACACCGCTACGAAGCGCCAGGCTCCGGGCATCGACCAGGTTGAGCTCGATCTCGACCCCGAGCGTGGGACCGGGGCTGGAGGCGAACGTATAGGGGCTCACGGACGAGTGCTCCCGATCGATTCCGACAGCAAGATCACACTGTGAGCCAGGACCTTGGCCCCGATGACCAGCGCCCGTTCGTCGATGTCAAAGTGAGGTGAATGGAGGAAATGAGCGAGGACGGTCGGAGCCGGCCACACCCAGGCGCAACAGGCAGCCAGGGGCATGCTTGAGGAAGCCGGAGAAATCCTCACCGCCCATGCTGGGCAGGGGAATCTCGTCGAGATTGGCCAGGCCCACGATCTCGCTCGCGGCGCGAACGCAGACCCGAGTCACTTCGGGGTCGTTGACCACCGCCTCAGTTCCCTGGCGAAAGTGCACCTGGATCGTGGCGCCGCTGGCCTCCGAGAGACCGAAGGCGATCTGCTTGATCCGCTCGCCGACCCGGGCCGCGGCGGCCTCGCTCAGGGTCCGGATGGTTCCCTTGAGCAGCACCTGCTCGGGGATGATGTTGGCGCTGGAGCCTCCCTGGATGGAGCCGAAGGTGACCACCACGGGATCACGCGAGTCGACCGACCGGGGCACGAACTGGTAGACGCTGGTGATGAACTGCGACGCGACGCCGATCGGGTCCACAGACTGGTGCGGCCGCGCCGCATGCCCGCCCTGGCCCTGGATCTCGACCTGGAGCTCCTGGCAAAACGCAGTGAGCACACCCTGGCGGTAAGCCAGTCGGCCAGCGGCCGTGTCGGGATCGACGTGCAGCGCGACCACTGCCCGGACGTGCTTCATGGCACCCGCGGCGATCATCTCGGAGGCCCCCTCGCCGACCTCCTCGGACGGCTGGAAAATGGCTCGCCAGATCTCCTCGTCGGGAAGCGACTCGCGACAGTGCCAGAGTGCCAGGGCCGCGCCCAGAGCCATCGTTGCGTGGGCGTCGTGCCCGCAGGCGTGCATCACACCGTCCCGGGTCGATCGGTAAGGGACCGTCTTGGCATCGTGAATTCGGAGGGCGTCGATATCGGCCCGGAACGCCATCACGGGTCGGCCACTGGCGTCCTCCGGGCCGGCGATGAGTCCTCGCCCGGTCGGTGCGATCGACCGCGGGATCCCCGCCTTGTCCAGCTCCTCGGCCAGGAAGCGGGTTGTCTGATATTCCTCACGGCTCGGTTCGGGATGGGCATGAAGCCGGCGGCGAATCTCGCGAAGCATGCCCCGACGGGACTCCACCCATTCGTCGATGGCCTCGCGCCAGTCCGCCATGAAGAAGCAACCTCGATTCCGCGGTGACGATGAACGATTCGTCGATTCTACATTCCCACGCCGGAGGCCGAAAGCACTTGCAGAGAGCTGCAAGGACCAGTCATGATCGGCAGCCAGGGCATCCTCGGGTCAACGGCGATGCGAAGGCCGGAGGAACCAATCCAGCCACTCTCGGCACCAGCGAAGGGCTGTCATTCGGGCTGCTCGAAGAGTGCAATGCTTGCCGTGAAGCCGTGCACGAAGTTGGCGCCGCCGATCGGGCCGATCTCGCCCATGGCAAAGAACCCGGCGACCGGGATCGGACCGAGAACCTCGTGGATCAGGCTCACGTCGTGGTCGGGCTGGTTGAAGAGCCGCGTGCCCCGACCGTTGCAGGTGAACAGCAAGGCGCCGACGGGACGGGTGGAACGTGGGGCCTGCTCGCGTGCCAGCAGCAGGCTCTCTCGAAGATCCTCATCGGCGGTGTCGGCGTCGCGGACGTGGAACTGGATCGTCTGCCCCACGCGCACCAGGTCCGTGATCTGGATGGCCCCCGAATCGTCGGCTCCCATCACGTTGCGGACCAGGAAGTCGCCCCGCTGAAACGACCCCTGGTACTCGTTGATCACCCGGCCGATGTGCAGGCCGTCCTGGATCTGCCGCTGCTCGTCGGCAGAGAGCCCTTGGAACATCTCCCGCAGAGCCTCCAGCGCCGGACGCCGGCCCAATTCGCGAATGACGTTGTTCTCGGCCTTTGTCACGATCATCGTGTGCCCGACCGGCCGGCAGCCCTGGCTGACGATTGTTCGGAGAGCCACGGGACCGCTCAGCAGCACCGCAACCCCACCATCCAGAAACGCCTCATCGTCGAGGATGAGCTGGTTGGCCCGCGGGACCTGGCTGCCGCTGGCCATGCCGCCGATCACGCGGAGGCCGCGAACCTCGTGGTTAATTCGCTTCAGAAGATCATCGACCCGGAACGAGAACGGGTCGCCGAGCAGGAGGAGGACGGCCTCTTCAGGCTGATCCAGGTCCTTCGCCCAGTCGAGCGCCGAGACCTCCGTTTCATCCAGCCGCAGAGGTCGGATCGCCACGCCGGGGAGGGTAATCGACCAGACGGCCAGCGCGGGCGAGCCCTCCACTTCGCGGTCCTCACCCACCATCGATTCCCCGGTGCATCCCAGCACGTGGCGTGCTTTCCCCTGTTCCCTGAGGCTGGCGGCGAGGCGAGCCAGTTCATCGGCGTGATGCATCGAGGAGAAGACCAGGCAAAGATCGGCCGGCTCCCCGGCGAGTCCCGCGTCCAGTTTCTCCAGGACTTGCTGAAACGCGGCGGTGGTGGACCGCGCGGTGGACAGAGCGGAGACGCAGTTCATGCCCGGTGACTCCTCGGGGCTCTGACGGGGCGATGGAAAAGCCAGGTCTCGACGGTTGGATACCCATGCAAGGCAGTCCGGCCATGCGAGTCTGCCTGAGCCGGCTTTTCCTCATGCGACGAACGCACTATAATCGTTTCGGGTGATCCACTCCACAATGTCCGCCCTGCTCGGACCGAGATTGGTTGTCGATGTCCTTGAAAACCAAGACGTTATGCTTTCGCCCCCGGTTCCATGAAAAGCCCCTCTCGGCGTCCCTCGGAGTCATGCCGAGGACCGGCCGGAGGGCGGATCCGGGCCTGCCTGTCCACTCTCGCTCCGACCTTGCTGGTTGAATTGTCACGTTCGAATTACCTGACTCGTCACTCCAGCCCGACGGCTTCTTTAACGCCACCGGACCTGTCGTATGCCTTTTGATCCCAGGTACATCCGCAATTTCTCCATTGTCGCCCACATCGATCACGGCAAGAGCACGCTGGCGGACCAGCTTCTGCTCCAGTCGGGTGCGATCACGTCAGCGCGAGTTTCGCGAGCAATTGCTTGACGACATGGACCTGGAGCGTGAGCGCGGGATCACGATCAAGGCCCGGGCCGTGGCGATCAACTACACACTCGATGGCCAGGTGTACGAGCTGAATCTGATCGATACTCCCGGTCACGTGGATTTCCACTACGAGGTGTCACGGAGCCTGGCGGCCTGCGAGGGAGCCATCCTCTTGGTGGATGCCACCCAGGGCGTTCAGGCCCAGACCGTGGCCAACGCCTATCTGGCGGTGGGCAACGACCTGAGCATCGTGCCGGTCCTGAACAAGATCGACATGCAGGCGTCGAGGCCGGACGAGGTCAAGGAAGAGATCCTGCACACGCTGGGCATCGACCCGGACGAGATCCTGGCCATCAGTGCCAAGACGGGGCAGGGGGTGCCGGACGTGTTCCGCACGATCATCGAGCGAATTCCCGCCCCCTCGGGAGATCCCTCAGGGCCGCTTCGCGCCCTCATCTTCGATTCGAAGTTTGACGATTACCAGGGCGTGATCACCTACGTTCGCGTCGTGGACGGCGTGCTAAGGGTGGGCCAGAAGATCCGGCTGATGGCCGGCGAGAGCGATTACGAGGTCACGGGGTTGGGGCGGTTCCGGCCGCGCGAGGTTCCCTGCGAGGAACTCGGAGTCGGCCAGGTCGGCTACGTGATCGCCAACATCAAGAAGCTTTCCGATGTCCGGATCGGCGACACGATCACCCAGGTGCCGGGGGGAGCGGAGGTGGCGCTGCCGGGGTATCAGGAACCCGTTCCGGTCGTCTTCTGCGGTCTCTTCCCCGCGTCTCACAACCAGTTCGACGACCTCCGCACCGCGCTTCAGAAGCTCGCCCTCAACGACTCGAGCTTCTCGTTCGAGCCCGAGACTTCCGACGCCCTAGGCTTTGGCTTCCGCTGCGGCTTCCTGGGCATGCTGCACATGGAGATCGTCCAGCAACGGCTGGAGCGCGAGAGCAACCTCGCCCTGGTCCAGACCGCGCCCAACGTCACGTACGAGATTGTCACCCGCAAGCAGGAAACGCTCCACATCTCGAACCCGACCCGGATTCCCGAGGCCGGGGATATCGAAGAGTTCCGCGAGCCGATCGTCAAGGTGAACTTCATCCTTCCGTCGGACTGCATCGGCGCCATCATGCAGCTCTGCGAGGACCGACGCGGGGTGTATATCAAGACCGAGTATCTCTCGACGACCCGGGCCATCCTCACCTACGAGCTTCCCCTGGCCGAGATGATTTACGACCTCTACGACAAGCTGAAGAGTGCCACGCGCGGCTACGGCACAATGGACTACGATTTGATCGGCTATCGCGCGGGCGACCTTTGCCGGCTGGATATCCTGGTGGCCGGCCAGCGCGTCGATGCCCTCTCCGTCGTGGTCCATCGCGCCCACGCCGACCGCCGGGGGCGGAAACTGGTCCGTAAGTTGAAAGGGGAGATTGATCGACACCAGTTCGAGGTGGCCATCCAGGCCGCCATCGGCGGTCGCGTCATCGCCCGGGAGACGATTTCGGCTCTTCGCAAGAATGTCACCGCAAAGTGCTATGGCGGCGACATTACGCGAAAAAGGAAGCTGCTCGAAAAGCAAAAGGAAGGCAAGAAGCGTATGAAGCAGGTGGGGAATGTCGAGATCTCCCAGGAGGCGTTCCTCTCGGTGCTCGACGACACGGAGGACTGAGATATCCCCGACTTGGCTGCGTGGACCGTCCCCCTGGAACGACATGATGCGATTGACGGGAACAGGACACCATGACTGAGTCCACGCCGGCTCCAGAGCGCGGTTCGGAAGAGAACCCGGAGGTCGGGGTGATACGCCAGACGGTGGACTTGGTGGTGGTCCTTTGCCTCGGCGTGCTTCTCTTTCGAACATTCTCGGCCGAGGCCTACGTGGTCCCGACCGGCTCGATGGCCCCCACGCTGCTTGGCCACCACCGCGAGCTGACGTGCCCCAACTGCAATTACATCTTCGTGATCGGCATCGATGAGGAGGGCCATCCCGCCGCGGGCGGTCTGTCCCAACTGCGGGAAGAACGATCTCGATCGCCTGCTGGCCGTGGAATGTAATGGAGACCGGGTCCTCGTCCAGAAATTCCTCTACGATTTTCGCCCTCCCCGGCGCTGGGAGGTGACGGTCTTCCACTTTCCGGGGGAACCGACCCAGGCCTACGTGAAGCGCGTTGTGGGTCTGCCCGGGGAATCGGTCCAGATCGTGGGGGGGAACGTGCTGATCGATGGGCGGATCGCCCGGAAGAGCCCGGATGAGCTCCGCGCCATGCAGATCCTGGTGCATGATAGCCGCTACACCCCGCGCGATTCGGACCGGTTCCCGCGGTGGTTCTTTCTCAGGGGATGGCCGAATCGCCTGCTTATCCACGGGCTGGCGACACGCCGACACTGGGTTCCTGCACGAACCGGTCGCACCGGCAGCCGGCGATCCCGAGGTCGCCCCGCTCGACTGGCTGGTCTACCGGCACTGGGATCCCGTGCAGAACCGGTATGGTCCGATCCGCGACCACTATGCCTACAATGGCGGCGACCTGGGCGCCGACAATGTCGTGACGGACCTGGCACTGGAAGCCCGGCTGACCATCGGCGAAGACGTACAGACGGTCGCCGTGAGGATTCGTTCCGGCGGAGATCGCTTCGTGGTGCGGATTCCGGTCAAGGGGCAGGGCAAGCTGAAGGTGGCTCGAAACGATCGGCAGCCGGCGATCACGCCGCTCTCGAACCTCTTGAGCGAGAACGGTCCGTGGCCCCGCGATGTCCGGCTCGAGGCCTCGGTCGTCGATCATCGCGTCTCCGTCTTGCTTGACGGCTCCCCGCTCTTCGTGCCTCTGGACTATGACGATCCGGCACTCGGGCCTCCCCCCGACGAGTCGCCGATCGCCCTTGGGGTTCGGGGCGGCACCGTGGCGGTCCGCGAGCTGAAGCTGTTCCGCGACGTCTTCTACACCAGCACCCTTGGAGGCAGTCCGCGCCATCCTCATGGCGTGTACGAGCCCTACCAGCTCGGCCCTGACGATTACTTCGTGCTCGGCGACAACAGCCCCGTCTCCAACGATTCCCGGTTCTGGAGCGTCAGCCCGGTGGTGCCTCGGTCCATGTTCCTCGGGAAACCGTTCCTGGTCCACCTGCCCGGACAGGTCGTGGCACTCGAGGTCTTCGGCCGATCGGTTTACTGGGTTCCCGATCCCCGGAGAATCCGGTACATTCATTAGCCTCAGGCACGCCACTCGCTGTCGAGATGATCGGTGCGAGCGTGGAGAGTTCCCCAGGCCGCGACCGGCGCCCTCCCGGCGGTCCGGACGGAAGGAGAGAAAAGCCGACGATGGGACGGACCGCCGCCAGCCTGCAACCAGGCACAGGCCCCCGCAAGATCTCAAAGGAGGCTGACGCGAAGCCCAAGGAGAGCCATCGGGACACGGTCGAGGCGATCGTCGTGGCCCTCATCCTGGCACTCGTGGTCCGCGGCTTCGAGGCCCAGGCCTTCGTGATTCCCACGGGCTCCATGGCACCTACGCTCATGGGACGGCACAAGGAGCTGAGCTGCCCGCAGTGTGGGTTCGTCTACACCGTGAATGCCTCCGAGGAGGTCGATGGCCGGTCGTACCCCCGCCAGGTCTTCTCGGGAATCTGCACCAATTGCCGCTACCAGGCGCGCGGGCTGTCGAAGTCTCCCAGCTTCAAGGGAGACCGGATCCTGGTCATGATGTTTCCTTACGACCTCCCCTTCCTTCCGGGTGCCTCGCCGCCGGAACGGTGGGACGTCGTTGTTTTCCGGTATCCCGAGGAGCCCGAGGTCAGCTACATCAAGCGCCTGGTCGGGCTTCCCGGCGAGACGGTCCGGATCCATCATGGCGATGTCTATATCAAGCGGCCCGGCAGCGACGTCTTCCGGCTCGAGCGGAAACCGCTCTGGCACCAGTCTGCCACCCAGATGACCGTCTATGACGATCGGCATCGGCCCAGGGCGCTGGCCGACCAGCCCGCATGGCAGCGCTGGCAATCCCAGACACCCGGCTGGCAGGTCGCCGATCCTGCTGTCGGCCGCTATCGGGCCGAGGCAACACCCGGGGATCAGTGGGTCGAGCTCCGCTACCGGCACTTGGTCCCCGACCCCGAGCAATGGGATGCCGTCCTCCATGACCGCCCGTTGCCTCGAGATCCGCGGTCGTCGCTGATCACGGATTTCTACTCGTACAACACCAATCTGACCTCCGATGGCTCCGACCTCATGGACCAGCCGCACGGCGAGAAGGAGACAGCCTGGATGCAGCCCCACTGGGTTGGCGACCTCACGCTCTCGGCGTCCCTGGAGGTGGCCTCGGCCTCAGGTGAGGTCCGATTCGAGCTCATCAAGGGGGGGGTTCCCCATCAGTGCGTCATCGACCTGGCCACCGGAACGGGCCGGTTTCTCCGCGGCGCCGAAACCCTCCTCGAGCACCAGACGCCGATCAAGGGCCCCGGTCGATACCAGGTCGAGTTCGCCAACGTGGATGACCGGATGACCTTGATCGTCAACGGCCGGCCCGTTGTCCAGACCGGTGCGGAGTACGACCGAGGCGAGGAGATGCCCATTCCCACCGCGGCCGATCTCTCGCCGGCCGGAATCGCCGTCCGGAACGGCTCCGTCACCGTGAGCGATCTTGTCCTGAAACGCGATATCTACTATACCCAGTACCCGGGCCAGATCGATTACCTGTCCGTGTTCGGGGAGCGTTACCCACGCAACGCAGTGGAACTCCTCGATTTCCTTTCCGATCCAGCCCAGTTTCCCCGGCTTGACGGCGTTCGCTCGCATGATTATGAGCTCGGGGAGGACCGTTTCATGATGCTCGGCGATAACAGCCCCCGCAGCAAGGACAGCCGCGGGTGGGACTCCAGTGACCGGGCGTGGGGTCCGTCGAACCGGGAGTCCTGGGAAGTTCCCCGAAACCTGCTGACCGGAAAGGCCTTTTATGTTTACTGGCCCCACGGCGTCCCGTTCTGGCCGGAATTTCCGTTGAGTAACGATATCAGGCTTCCATTCCGGCCCTACGTGGAACGCATGAGATGGATCCGCTGAGCGCCGTAGGCCACTTGGCCGCCGGCAACTGGAGAAATCAGGGCTGGGTTGCCCGTTCACGGGCCACGATCAAGGAGGATCGAGCCATGCCGCTCCTGGAAGTCCGCGGATTGGAGAAGTGGTACGGCCGCCGCCAGGTCGTGAGCGGGGTCGATTACGAGGTCGCGCAAGGTGAGGTCGTGGGATTGCTCGGTCCCAATGGTGCGGGCAAGACCACGAGCTTCCGCATGACCATCGGCCTGATCGACTCGGACGGAGGCACGGTCAAGTTCGATGGTCGCGACGTGACGCGGCTGCCGATGTATCTGCGGGCCCGGGCCGGCATGGGTTACCTTGCCCAGGACTCGAGCGTGTTCCGTCAGCTCTCGGTCGAAGACAACCTCATGGCGATTCTCGAGACCCGCCCCAGCCTGTCCCGCAAGCAGCGCAAGGCCCGCCAGGACGAGCTGCTCAACCAGTTCGGCCTGGCCAAGATCCGCAAGACCAAGGCCAACCGGGTCTCCGGCGGCGAGCGGCGCCGGCTCGAGATCGCCCGCTCGCTGATCACCGAGCCGAAGCTGATCATGCTCGACGAGCCGTTCGCGGGCATCGATCCCAAGACGGTTGCCGAGATCCAGGACCAGATCCGCGCGCTGGTCGAGACCTACAACATCGGAATCCTCCTGACCGACCACCAGTTCCGGGAGACGCTCGAGGTCACGGACCGCTGCTACCTGATCCGTGAGGGTCGCGTTTTCGCCTACGGGAACCGTCAGGAGATCCTCAACAATGCCGAGGTGCGCCAGCACTACATCGGCGAGCGCTTCGATGTCGGCCACCTGCTCGAGAAGCGGCGGCCGGTGGGCATCACCCAGGCCGCGGGCCGGACCGAGCCGCGCGACTTGCCGGCAGCCTCCCGGCCCCCCGGGCTCACCGACGTCTCAAGCCAGCAGATCTCGACCACCAACCTCGCTGTCCCGCCCCTGCCCGCTCCACCGCCCGTCTATGATCATGGACGATGATCCCTTCGCCACGCTCGACGAACCGATCTGAGCCGGATTTGCGCGGTCAGCTCACGGCGAGCGCTGCCGGTTGCCGGGATCGCCCACAAGCCCGATACGGCTGGCGCGCTCAGGCGGACGTCTGCCTGGATGAGACACCACCCCCGCGCCGGAGCTCAGCATCGCGTCGAACGCCGCGAGCTTGTAGAGCGCCCCGAGCGTGGGGAGATTGAAGCAGATCTCGTCGAACAGCTCCGCCCGGGCATGGGCCATCATGGCCATCATGCCGATGTGAACCACGTCGGTGCCCTGCTCCCCCATGACATGAACGCCCACCAGCTCCAGGTCTGGCAACCGGAAGAGCAGCTTCAGAAAGCCATCCGTGTCGCCCACGATCCGGCCCCGGGCGTTGTCGCGGTACGAGGCGCGGCCCACGACGTACGCGATCCCCTGGCTGCGGAGGGACTCCTCGGTCTCGCCGATCATGCCCACTTCGGGGATCGTCCAGATCCCGTGGGGCAAGAGCTGCGGCGTTCCGGAGTGAGTCTTCAGCCCGAACGCGTTCCGGACCGCGCGGCGGGCCTGCTCCATGCTGGTGGAAGCCAGGGCCGGAAAACCGATCACGTCTCCCGCCGCGAAGATGTGGGGCACATTGGTTCGGAACGAGCCGTCCACGTGAATCAGACCGCGGTCGCCGACCGCCACGCCCGCCGCGGAGAGGTTCAGACGCTCAGTATTGCTCTTTCGTCCAGTAGCCACCAGCACTCCCTCGACCATGAGCGCCATCCCTGAACTCAACGTGAGGCGGATCAGCCCCGGGCTCCCGGGGGCGATCGGTTGTTCCACGACACAGGCTCCGGCGCGCTCGTTCCAATGAAAGACGATTCCGGCTTGCTCCATCTGACGCACCAGCGCCCTCGAGACCTCGCCGTCGAGAAATGGCATGAGGACGTCACGCCCGTCGATGAGATGGACCTCCGTTCCGAGTGCGGCGAAGGTGCAGGCGTATTCGCTGCCGATCGTGCCCGCGCCCACCACGGCGATCGTCCTGGGCAGGTACATCAGGTTGAGCAGTGTGTCCGAGTCGTAAACTCCCGGCCCGAACGGAAAGACCGGCGGCCGGACCGGCGACGAGCCCGTTGCGATCAGGATCATGTCGCCACGAAGCAGTGCATCTGCCCCCCGGGCCGCGTCTGCGTTCGACTGGGTGCATGTCTGGCTCGAGGGAATCGCTCGCACCTGGACCGTATGCGGGTCGACAAACGACGCGTCGCCGTGATAGACTTCGGCGTGGTAGGTGTTCATCTGCTGGGCGAACATCGCGTTCAGGCCGCTCTTGACCTGGCGCTCATGCCCGAGAAAATCGCTCACGGTAGCCTGGCGGCGAAGCGAGAGGTCCACTCCGTAGAGGTCTCTCGACCTCAGTCCCGACAGGGCCACGGCGGTCTCGCGAAGGGTCTTGCTGGGCACCGTTCCCGTATTGGCCCCCGCACCCCCGAGCTCGTGATGCCGGTCCACCAGAGCCACCGTCTTGCCCAGGATCCTGGCAGTCGTCGCGCCGTTGATTCCGGCGGGACCACCGCCAATGACAATCAGGTCGTAGGTCTTCGTCGTCGTGTCCATCGTGAGGTCTACCCTGGTTGTTGATCCGACTTCACACCGCAAATTGCAAATGGCGTTCCAGGGTGCGGTAGTTCCGGGGACACCATACCTATCTTCGCCCGGCAGTTCCGGGGTCACCAGGTAATTCTGCGGACATCATAGTTATCTTCGCCCCGAATCGTTCCTGGGACTCGACTTCCGCTCTCGTCCTGGGTAAGCGTTCACGAGCCGAAATCGACAAGCGTATACGGGGGGCAGGGCTGCACGTCGATGTCAGTGCATTATCCGGATGATACGAGCGTGAGAGTATCGCCTCAGGCATGCGTCTGCTTCATTGGATGGCTGAATGCCTGGTCTAAAAATGTAATCTATAGCGTGAGTTAATAGGAAGCCAAGAATGGCGTTTACGTACCGAATGATTGCGCGGATTGGTAGAAATCGAGCCTGATGTAGGTGTTAGCGTCGTGAGGTGAGCCAAATAAAGTAATAAAAACCAGCCGGCCCAGGCTGGGTTCTGCCGCCGGTGTGTTTCTATTCATCAACATGCGGATGCAGATGTGCAACAGGCGTGGTGGACGGGACTCCCTCTCTGTCGCAAAGATCACCCGGCGTGCACGGGGAGCGCAGGGCTGACCGGCCGGATCAGCGCCGGCGGTACTGGATTTTGAGCAGGGCGCCCGTATTCGAGCCGTTGCCCCGCGACAGGACGTAGAGGTTGCCGCTGGGATCGACGGCCAGGGCATCCTGCACGGTGGGCAGCTTCGGGGCGAAGCCGGTGACTCTACCGTTGGCGGGATTGTAGACCTTGATCCAGCCCTTGATGTCGCCGAAGAAGTAGAGGCCCACGTAGGCCCTGGGGAACTGGGCCCGGGTGGGATCGTAGAACGTGCCCCCGGTGATCGCGGCGCCATTGCGGTCGTGGAAGCCGTGATTGTAGACGTAGAGCGGATTCTGGAACACGGTGCTGCCCTTGGCATTCTCGGTGATCGGCCAGCCGTAGTTGGCGCCCGCAACCCCCTTGTCGATCTTCTCCCAGGTGTTCCATCCCACGTCGTTGATGTAATAGAGTCCCGTCCCCGGCTGAACGGCCGTCGAGAACGGGTTTCGTAGCCCCATCGCCCAGATGGCCCGGTTGATTCCTGTCGTCTGGTCTGTTGTAGAACGGATTGTCCGTGGGGATCGTCACCGTCCCGTCCGGGTTGACGTTGATGCGGAGGATCTTGCCGAGCGGGGTCGACAGCGATTGCGCGTTCGCCGGCACTTCGTTCTCGCCGACGGCGATGTAGAGCTTGCCATCGGCGCCGAACTGGAGCGAGCCGCCGTTGTGGCCCGTAGTGCCGAGGCCAGGCAGGTCGAGCAAGGGGACCTCGCTGCCCGGCACGACGGTATTGCCCGAGAGGGTGAAGCGGCTCACGCGGTTGTGGTCCGGGCTGCCGGGCACCGTGTAGTACAGGTAAATGTACGAGTTGGACTCGAAGTTCGGATCGAGGGTGATCCCGACCAGCCCCCGTTCGCCGACGGGATCGGTGGCGAGCTTCAAGGCGGGGGTCGGGAGCAGCCTCCCGTTCTGGATGACCCGGACCTCGCCGGTCTGCTGGATCACGAACAATCTCCCATCGGGCGCCGCCACCATCCCGGTCGGCTCGACCAGCCCCCGTGCCACCACGACCTGGGAGAAGCCCCTGGGCAGATTCGACATGAGCAACCGGGGCTCCATGCCGTCGACCCTCGGCCGGAACTGCGTCCTGGGTTGGCGAGGGCGCTGAGTCCAGGTCTTCAACCAGCCGGGGCGAAGCGACAGGCGCGGCATGATCGTGGGACTCCCTTGAGGAATGGTCGATATCGTCGGCAATCGGAACGAAATCGCGGGCGGACTTGATACTGCTGAACTTGCTGGAACCAGCATACACCGTGGCAGGATTTTCAGCGCGATGTCCGCTAAAATATTCCTGACTTCCCGCCGGACCTTTAGCGGTCGGGCAAGGTGGAGGGAATTCCCGAGGAAAACAGACCGAAGCGGGTTCAGGCGGCGGATTCGAGTGTCCGGACCAGGCACTTCCTGACCACGGGCCAGACCCGGTCGGGGGTCAGCTCGGCGAGGCACTCGAGCCGGTTGCAGGTCTTCAGGAAGCTGGGAGCGCACCAGACACAGCTCTGAACCGTGGCGGCGCGCGGGCCGTAGGGGCCGGTGAGGCGGGGATCGGTGCAGGTGAAGATTCCCACGACGGCGGCTCCCGCCGCCGCGGCCAGGTGGAGCGGCCCCGTGTCGTTGGAGACGAACAGGTCGGACTGCCTGGCCAGGGCGGCAAGCTGGAGCAGCGTCGTCTGCCCGCTCAGGTCGAGCAACGGGAGGGGGCCGAGGTGCCGCCGCAGCACATCGGCAAGGGGGCGGTCGCCCGCCGATCCCACCGCGACGAGCCCGGCGCCGAACTCCCTCACGGCTCGCCTCGCCACCTCCGCGAAATGCTCCGGGGGCCACCGCTTGGTGAGCCATCGCGCGCCGAGATTGAGGAGCAGCCGAGGGCTCGGCACGGCGGCCAGGGCCTCCCGGGCCCACCGATGGTCCTCGTCGGCCAGCGGGATCAGGAACGTCGGCACGAAATCCGTCGCGCCCAGGGCCAGCGCCACCTGGCCAATTCTGTCCACCGCGTGCAGCGTCCTTCGCGAGGCGGCAACACGATGGGTATAAAACCTGACGGCTCCTTCACGGGCGTCGGCCATGCCCACCCGCAGGCTTGCCCGGGTTGCGGCCGTCATCAGTCCCGAGCGCAGAAGCCCTTGCAAATCGATCGTCAGGTCATACCTCTCTTCCAGCAGCCGCGCGCACAGCCGCGAGGTCTCGAGGAAGCCCCGCGCCGAGATCCCCGACCCGCCTCGCTCGAAGGCGATGACGCGGTCAAGATGGGGATGGCCGTCGAGCAAGCTTCGAAACGCGCTGTTGACCACCCAGCTAATTCGTGATGATGGCAGCAAGCTGCGCAGAGCCGGAAGAATGGGCAAGGAGTGGACGATGTCTCCCAGGGAGCTTGGCTTGATGATGCAGATTTTGCGGGGATCAAGCCTGCGAACCTGTTCCGACAATGCGTTCATCAATCGGGAACTCCCTTTCCCTCGAGCGACCTGTTTGCGTACTCTAACGGCGGAACGGGGGGAAGACAACGCCACTGGGACTGTTTCGCCCCACCAGGGAGGCTGTTGATGCTGGGCCTTGCCGTGTTCTGGCTGGGGCTGGTTGCGGGGGACCTCGAGCGCGGTGAGGTCGCGTTCCGGCCGACGCCCGGAGAATCATCGGTTCCGGAACCGTTTCGGCTCAAGTCCGAGACGTTTCGCTATGAGCGAGAGCCCGTGCTGGCCACGCCCCGCTACACGGTGTCCCGGGTTCGCTTTCCGTCTCCGATCGTGACTCCGGACCCGGAGAACAACGTGGTCCACGGGGAGTTCTTCGACCCGGTCGGATTCACGGGGCCGCGACCCGCGGTGGTGGTCCTGCACATCCTGGGCTCGGATTTTCCGTTATCGCGGTACATGGCCGCGCGGCTGGCGGACCGGGGGGTGGCGGCCCTGTTTCTGAAGCTGCCCTACTATGGTGAGCGGAGGCCGGCGAGCGGGCCGGGGGCCGTCCCGACGCGCTTCCTTTCGGCCGACATCGAGCGCACGATGACCTCGATGCGGCAAGGGGTTTGCGACGTCCGGCGCGGCCTCTGCTGGCTGGCCGGGCGGCCGAACGTCGACACGTCCCGGCTGGGGGTTGCGGGGATCAGCCTGGGAGGGATCGTGGCCTCGATCGCGGTCGCCGTGGACCCGGCGGCCCGTGAGGGGGTCTTTCTCCTGGCCGGGGGCGACCTGTCGCGGATCCTCTGGGAAATGCCCGAGTCCGCGAAGTTCCGGCAAGCCTGGGAGCTGTCGGGCCGGACGATCCGCGACCTGAAAGCCCTGACCGATCCGTTCGATCCCTTGACCTATGCCGGCCGGCTGGCGGGCAAGCGGCTGATGATGATTGCGGGAAACGTCGATGAGGTGGTTCCCACGGCATCGACGCTGGCGCTCTGGAACGCGGCCGGCCGCCCCCCGATCCACTGGTACGACTGCGGCCATTACTCGGCGATCGGCTACTTGTTGCCGGGAATCCGCCAGACGGTCGAGTTTCTCGCCAGACCGGCGCGGCCCAGGTGACGGGGCAGGGCCGTGTTGCCGGGATCGGCGTCGCCGGGTTTCGATTGTCAGATTTCAGGGTCACGTGTATTCTCCCGCGAAATCCAGACCGGTTTCGCGGGGTTCATGTGAGGAGAGGGGTGTCCCATGGCGACCAGAGTCACGAGCGTCTTCCTCTATGTCAAGGACGTTCGCCGGTCGCTCGAGTTCTACAACGAGGTTGTCGGCGCCGAGGTGTTGCAGGTTCATGCCGAGCATGAAGGCGCGCCCTACAGCCTGGCGATCCTGAGGCTTGGCTACTTCACCCTGATGATCCACCCTCAGGAGCCTCAGGCCGAGGAGTTCGCCGACACCCGGCTCGGGGTGGGAATCCACCTCCAGGTGCAGGTCGACGACGTGGACGCGTTCTACCAGCATTGCCTGGACGAAGGGGCGATCCTGAGCGTCTCCGGCGAGCCGACCGACCAGGCCTGGGGCTGGCGCGAGTTCGCGCTGCGCGACCCCGATGGGTTTGTCTGGTCGATCTACCAGGACAAGACGGGCGGTCAGTGGACCGGCTGAGCGTCCTTTCCCGGATCGGCGGCCGTCCGCTCGGGGACTGGTCCGGGGGGGAGCGGTCCCGGGTTGCGAGCCTGGGTGCTGGTCCAGAAGAAGTAGATCGCGACCACGATCAGAAAGACCGCGTAAACCCGCTTCACGGTCGAGGCGGACATGATGCCCGTCAGACGGGCGCCGACGTAGGCGCCGCAGAACAGGCCCAGGGCGATCAGGAGTCCGTGGAGGAACCTCATCTCGCCGCGCCGCCAGTATTCGAGGACCCCGAGCAGGCCCGTCGGCAGAAGCAAGGCGAAGAGCGACGTTCCGACCGCGGTCTTGGGATCGAGATCGAAAACCAGGATCAGCACGGGGACGATGATCAGTCCGCCTCCGATCCCGAACATGCCGCTCAGGACTCCGGCCAGCCCGCCCAGAACCAGCATCGTGGCGACCTCAGAGCCGCTCATCGTGGTCTTGCTCCTGCTCCTCGCACCTGGCCAGGAGGATCGCGGCCCCCGCGAGTCCGGCCGTCTCGACTCGTAGCACGTGGATTGCAAGTCGGATGGGATGCCATCCCGCGGCACTCGCCAGCTCCTCCTCGGCCGGAGTGAAGCCTCCTTCCGGGCCGACTGCCAGGAGGATCTCTCCCCCTCGCGCCTGCGCCGGCCACCAGCTTGGCGGCAGGCCATGACGCGCAGCGACGAGCCGCTGGCCGCCGGGAGCAGGCGGAGAGGCCACCAGGTCTGCCCAGGAGATCGGGGGTTCCAGGACCATCAATCGATTCCGCCTTGATTGCTTGGATGCTTCGATGATCGTGCGCCTCAGGCGATCGAGCTTCGATTGCCGGGGATCGACGACCGAACGCTCGGTGACCAGGGGGATGAGGCGGGCGACGCCGAGCTCGGTGGCCTTCTCGACCAGCCAGTCCAGCCGCTCTCCCTTGGGAAGGGCCGTGGCGAGCGTGAGCGAGCAGGAGGGCGAGAGGTTGGCAATCGGCTCCCCCTCCGCAACCAGATCGACGTGGTTCCGATCCGTCTCCACGATCCGGGCGATCGTTGCAAACCCCTTGCCATCAAAGAGTTCAACGCAGTCGCCTGGTACGTGGCGGCAGACCCGCGCAAGGTGGCGGGCCTCTTCGGCCCCAAGGCGGTAGCGGCCGTTCTGGGGGGGATCTGGGCAGTAGAACCGCAACGACACGATCGGCTCCGCTTCTGGTCAAAGATCGGAGGGCCATCTTATCCGATCGTAGGGGAGGGTCGCGATGTGCGGGCCCGGCATTTCCCGAGGGGACGGCACCGGCGTGCCGGAGGCCTGGCGAAGGTAGGGGGGACGCGACGTGTGGACCGCTCACTGGGGATTGAACGGTGATCCCTTCCTGGACCATGGCACTCCGTATGTTCCCCTGCCCGGGCACGAGGAGGCGGTCGCGCGGCTGGTTCACACCATCGAGGCCGGTCAGCGGCTGGCGGTTCTGAGTGCACCCTCCGGCCTGGGGAAGACGCGGGTTCTGCACCGGGCACTTGCCGAGGTGCGGCACCCGTCACGTCGTTTCGCCGTGGCGAGCGGCCCCCTCGACGGCGAGCTGCTGCTGGCCCGGCTCGCCCAAGCGCTGGGATCGAGGGCCCCTGGCACCGCGAGCCCGGGCGCGGCCTGGCGCGCACTCGAGCAGGCCGTGCGGATCTGTGCGCTTCCAGGGCTTTCAGGCCGTGCTGGTGATCGACCGTGGCTCCGCGCCTGTCGCACCAGGCGAGTCGAGCGACCTTCACCGGGTCATTCATCTGGGCGGTGGGAACGCAGGCCGCGTGACCGTGGTGCTCGTGGCCGGTGAGGCGGGTGAGGATGCGAGCCTTGCGTCACGAGCCTGGAGTGTGGCGATCCGGCTCAGGCCGCTCTCGTGCGCGGAGACCGAGGTCTACCTGGGCGCCAAGCTGGCGGCGGCGGGCTGTCGCGATGCCATCTTCACTCGCCGGGCCGTGACCCGGCTCCACGTCCACTCGGCTGGCAATCCCCGAGGGCTGGACCGGCTCGCCTCGCTCTCGCTGATGGCGGGGGCTTCCCGGGGGCTGGAAGCGATCTCGTCGGAGCTGGTCGACTCGGTGCTCGCGGAATGCCATTTCCCTCCCGAACATGCCTTTTGCACTTGAGCTTGCGCCTGGTCACCCGAGTGGCGAGCGGGGTTGCCCCGGGGGCCGGCGAGGGCCGCTCGGTCTAGATTCCGGCTCCCGGTTCGTGATAGCATCACAGCGTCTGATCCCCAGCATTCTTCCGGTTGTCCGAGCCCGAGTTCCCGCCCATGAGCCAACCGACGGTTTCCCTTCGCCATCCTTATCGCGCCGCATTTCTGGCGTGGCTCGTCCCGGGTCTGGGGCACTTTTACCAGGGCCGGATCGGCAAAGGCTGGCTGTACGCGATCTGCATCCTGGGGCTGTACCTCGTCGGCTTCCTGCTCGGCGAAGGGAAGATCGTCTACTGGCGCTGGGTCAACCCGATGAACAACCCCGAGAAGTTCTGCCTCTACTATCTTGGCCAGTTCTTCGTCGGCCTGCCGGCGCTCCCCGCCTTGATCCAGGGGACCCTCCATCACTTCGCTCCGGACATGAGCCCCCTCTTCTGGGGATTCATGGCGGAGCCCGCCCAGAACGTCGTCAACGGGCTCCATCCCCGGCTGGGCAAGCTCGTCGAGATCGGCACGATCTACACGACCGTGGCGGGGCTTCTCAACATCCTGGCCATTTACGATGCCTTCGAAGGACCAGCCTATCCCGAGGCCGAGGAGCCGGCCGGTTCCGCGTCCGTCTCCGGTAGCGTGGTTTCGAGGGAAGGGGTCAAGGCGGGAGGAACCGCATGAGCATGGCTCCCTCGAACGTCTACTGGCTGGTCCTTCCCCTGGTCGTCGCGATCAGCCTTGTCTACTCCGCGTCACGGCACGAATCGTGGCCGCGAATCTGGATCCACGCGCTGCGGCTGTGCCTCTGGATTCTCGGCATCCTCATCGGCACCACCGCGCTTCTCCTCCTGATCAACACCCAGGTCTGAGGATGAGGCGGGGGACGCGGTTAGGCTCGCCGCCTTGGTGATCCCGATCAGTCCCAGGATCCCCGCAAGCTGCCCGAGCACCAGGGGAAGGAACTGCACCGCTTCCAGGCCGATCGACGGGTTGTCGAGCCAGGCGCGGGCGAAGCAGCGCGGTGAGGGTCCGGGTGAATCGCTCGCCGGTCCACCATCGGGGCAGCTCCGAATGGCCCCGCCAGAGCGGCCAGACTACCTCGCGGAGGGGATGTTCCACGTCCTGAGGCAGTCGGGCCCCAGCTCCCTGGAAGAGCAGGATCAAGACCCCTCCCGCGACCGCCAGGAACACGGCCAGGCGGACGGTGAACCGCCGCCCGGGAGCACCGTCAGCCAGGAGCGCCGCGACCGGGATCATGGCAAACGGCAAGAGCGGCACGAGCAGCCGGGGACCGGTTGACCAGCCGCCGGTCCACTCGGGGTAGCTCAGGTTCACAAGAAAGACCGCCGCGCAGACGGCCAGTGAGCAGGCTGCCAGGGAAAGCTGCCTCTTCATCGCCAGTACGAGCCAGCCCGGGAGCGAGAGGAGGAGAATCGGCGCGTAGAACAGGAGGCCGCGATGCTCGCCCCAGAGCAGGGGAACGATCAGGTCGAGGTTCGGGGCGCGGAGGCCGAGCGGGTTCTGGCGGCTGTGCACCCGGGCGAACTGGGCGGTGGCGTGGTGAAAGTAGCCCATGTCCCAGGGGGAGCCGAACGCCAGCAGGTTGTAGACCAGAAGCGCGAGGGCGGGGATGGCCGCCCCGAGGCCGAAGTAGGCCAGGGCGTCGGGCCGACGGCGGCCGGTCAGGCACTGAATCGCGAGGTAGATCCCCAGGATGGCCGACACCGGACCGACCTGGAGCTCGATGACCGCGGCCCAGGACGCCAGGAAACCGGCCGTCACGAGGCGGGCGGACTCGCGTCCCCCGCCACGGTTCCAGAGGAGCCAGAGCGCCCCGAGGAGTGCGAATGCCGAGAGCTGGTGGCCGTAGGCGAGCGTCGCGTAAACATAGGCTGGCGTGGCTAGGCCGTAGGCCAGCGCAGGGATCGCCGCGCCCCGCGGCGAGCAGCCCAGCTTGCGCGCCAGCCGCACCAGGAGCACGGCCGTGAAGGCCGTGAACAGCGCGGAGGTGCCCAGCGGTGACCCAGTAGTCGGCAGGCCAGTACGCCATGGCCGGCACGTTCCGCGGATGGGGAGGAAGCCTCAGGATCAGCCGGGCCAGGGCATACGGAACCGTGGCCGCCAGGGAGAAGCCCGGCAGCTTGTCGCAGTAGTAATGACCATGGAACGAGGCGATGTCGCCGGTCTGCCGATCCAGCCCGTCCAGGCAGACCGTGCCGCGGTCCACCATCGCGTAGGTCAGGATGAGACGGCTGGCGGTATTCCAGTCTCGTGAATGCCAGAAGAAGGCGTAACTGCCCAGCAAGATGAGGAAGACCCCGCATTCCACGCGCAGCCACGGCGAGCGCATCAGGCCCACTCCCCGGGACGGGTGATCCGGGTTCGGGCGGCGATCCAGGCCTCGCCCAGCGGTATCGCCGCTAAGAGGGCGGCCGGCGCCTGGATCGGCAACTGGTAGCGGTCCCAGGCCATGGGCAGATAGGCCGTCACGACCGTGAGGGCCAGGCAGGCCCAGAGGGCCAGGGCCCAGGCGGCCGGCGGCTGGCCGATCCCGAACTGCCGCCCTCCCAGGAGGAGCGACCGACCCAGGCCAGCCAGGACCAGGGGAAACCAGAGAACGGCTCCCCAGTCCTGGGCCAGGTCGTAACGGCGGGTCGAGTCCGACTTCCGGGGACCCAGTGGCCCGAACCGGCCAAAGCCCTGCACGGCGACCACCCGGGCCCTCTCGGCCAGTGTGAAAAGCGCGTTGTGAGAGAAGGCCTGCTGCTGGCCGCGCGACACCTCGCGGCGATGCGCCGACCAGGAACGCCAGCCGCTGGACGGTTCCCCGCTCGGCCGCCGCTTTCAGGTCGGGCCGTGTCGGGCTCTCGGGATGGGCGGTCATGAACGGGTTGAGCACCACGAATGTGCACCCGGCGGCCACGACCGCGGCCCCGGCTCCGGCGGCCAGGATCAGCTTCCGCGCGGCGGCCACCCGGGGAAGAAGCAGGCCCAGCATGGCCCAAGCCGCCAGAGCGAAGATCGCCAGAACGCCCGTGAACTTGGCCAGGATCGACAGACCGGCCGCGACGCCCGCGGCGATCAGCATCGCCCCTCCGGCCGCGACCGACCGGTCACCGACCAGCGCGATCCAGGCCCGAAGTCCCAGGGCCAGGGAGATGAGCAGCAACGCCTCGCAATAGGCCTCGGACATGGCCCGGTGCGCATGCAGCCGGTAGAGCGGGTTGACCGCCAGCAGGATGGCCGCGATCCAGCCCGTCGGCCCGTCCTTGACGAGTGCGCCGAGCAAGTAGACCGCCACGCAGCCCAGGGCCCCCATCAGCACCGAGGGCAACCGTGCGACCACCAGGTCGCGCGGCGAGCCCCACCGGTAGGACGTGTTGTGGTACCAGGCCATCGCCGCTTCCCGGCCGGGACGGGGGATCCCCGCGACGCGGAAAGAGGCGTTGATGAAATACTTGGGGAGGGGAACCAGGTCGTAGGCCAGGACTTCCAGCCAGGCCGGGTCGTTGGTCCGCCCGGCGAAGACGAGATCCGGCTGATAGCTCTGGGTGATGTAGGCGTACTCGTCCACGAACGGCTCGTCCCCCAGGCCCAGCGCGAAGAACCCGGCCGCGAGAATCCCGATCAGTCCCGCGGACCGGCACGGCGATCGTGCCGCCGTTAGCGAGTTTGCCGATCGCGAAGGGTCTTGTGCCGGCATCGGCGGTGGGGTTCCGGGGTCAAGCGAGGGAAACTTTGACGACTGCACGACATGGACTTCAGGACCCCATTCTAGAAATGCTCGCGATTCTTTGGCAACCCGTCGATCGTCGGCTAAGTTTCAGCGACGGCCCAGAGTGACCTGGGTCGTTGACCACGGTCGCACACCCTTGCGTCGATTGGGCCGCCGGGCCAGGAGGATCCTTTCCGACCTCGTGACTGCATTCCTGCCGTTGCGTGGGCGGGAGGATTCGACTTCCCTGCGTCTTGATCCCTCTCGCCGCATCTGGGGACTTTCCTTGATCCGTTGAGTTGGCACCCCGAGCGTCCCGATGCGCATCCTCTTCTCCGAGATCTGGCACAGCCTTCTTCCGTCCGGGCCGACGCGACCCGCTGGCCGCCCGGTGCGTCCGCGACGCTGCCGCGCCGTTCCCGCGGAGAGAGCTCCCGGCCGGTCACTCCGGGCCGTCGAGTCGAACCGGCGGATGTCGTGGCGGCTCCGGGCCCGACTCTGCGCCCTGCGACCGTTCCGGCGATGCCGGCAGGGTCAGGGCGGTTCCGATTGCCAGGAGGCCGGACGCGTTTCGATTCGCGGGGGGAAGCCGGAAAACGGGAGAAAAACCTGATGTTCAGCGTTCAATGGTTAGGAGCTCGCGGGCTCATCCGCGGGAAGCCGAGCTTGCCGGGTGGGCATGGCCGGCGGCTCGCCGTCTTCACAATCTTCATGGCCGCTACGGTCTTAGAGACTGGCTGCCAGTCGAGTCTGTGTGGTCCGTGCGGCGTCATCGGCCGCACCACCAGCTTCATCACGCGTCCCTTCCAGCCGCAATCGGAATGGGTCGGCGTGCTGCGGCTCGGAAGTTGTGTCGGATGGTGGGTGCATCTCGAGCGGAGTTCCCGTCGAGGCGGCCGGTGCTCCGGTCATCATACCGGGTGCGACCGTCGTTCCCGGCGCGGCGACTCCCTCCAATGTCCTCCCTCCCGATGCCCCGTCAAGTCTGGAGCCTCTGCCCAACGCTACTCCCGGCCCGGCACCCTCGGGAGCGATCCGGCGGCTGCCCGCCGTCGCCCGGGAGCAAGACCAGTTCGAGTTACGAGACCTTCCGTCCCGATTACCGGTCGAACCGGTCCCGTGGTGACAACCTGGCCCACACGTTGATCTCGACACCTGTGCCGGCCGCCCGGTCGGCACAGGATGCTGCCAGCGCGACGGCGCGGGAGGGGGACCAGACCAGCGGCGACAGCGTGCTCGACCATCTCCCCCCGCTCGATCTTCCCGCGGAGGTCAGCGAGAAGACCGCGACACCGCCAGTCGCTCCGGCGGTGGAGCGGAAGCCGCAGAATCCGGCCCCGGCGAGCGACCATCTCAGTGGTCGCTCGTCGTCCGAGCCCGATGCGAGCCTGGCGGGATCGGCGTCCCCTGCGCCCGAATCCGCGACCTCCGCGGGGGAGGCGCCCGGCATCGCTCGGTTCGTCGCCGTTGACCTCAAGCTCGCAGGTGGGAGCACCCCCTCGACGGCCGGGCTGAACTGGCTGGCCGACAAGGGGTACAAGACCCTGGTGGATCTCCGCGAACCGTCCGAGACCGACGCCGCCTTCATCGCCGAGGCCACCCGCCGCGGACTGCGCTACATCGCGCTTCCCATCAACCTCAAGTCGATCGACAAGGCGCACGCATCCCGGTTCAACTTCGAGCTCGCCCTCAGCGACGCCCGCCCCCTCTACTTCTTTGACACCGACGGAACCCGGGCCGGCACCTTCTGGTACATCCGGCGAATCAGCCTGGATCGGGTCAACAGCCAGATCGCGCGCCGCGAGGCCGAAGAGCTGGGACTGAGCAACCACGATTACTGGCTCGCCGCAACCCGCTACCTGGAGCGGCTGGAGAGCCCTCGCACCCAGGTCTTGGAGACTTCCGGACCCGCCTGCATCGGTGACGGCCGCGAAACCGTCGGCCGGCTGATCGCCAGCGCCAACTGCCGGAACCAGCCCCGTGCCCCTTCTCGGCCCCGTTTCCCCGGCGTGCCGGCCTGCGCTGCACTCAAGAACCCCCGCCGTGGGGATCACGGGCCTGACCCCTCCCTTGACCCAGAAGTGCCGGGTGGCTGTGCCCACCATCCAGGAACCCGCTCCGGCCAGTCGGCCGGCACGGGCGCAACGATCGCGATCACCTCTTCACGGGTCGGATGCACGAAGCTCAGCTCGCGCGCGTGCAGCGCGATCCGGCGATGGCCATCCTCAGCCTCGAGCACCGTCGACGCCCCATACTTGCGGTCCCCCACGATGGGCAACCCGCGGTCAGCGAGCTGGACCCGGAGCTGATGGCTTCGACCCGTCTCCGGGCGCAGTTCCACCTTGCTGAAACCCCGCCAGCGTCCCACCAGCCGGTACTCCACCCGGGCCACCTGCCCCTCGGCCTCCGGTTCGTCGAGCACGCGCGATCGGTTCCGGCCCCTGTCCTTGTCCAGAACGTCAACCCACCGGCCTTCGGGCGGATCAGGGTGGCCCTCGATGATGGCCCAGTACACCTTGGCGATCTTGCCGGTGCGGAACTGGGCGGACAGGCGGCTCGCGGCCTTGCTGGTCCGGGCCAGCAGCACCACGCCCGATGTGGGGCGGTCAAGCCGGTGAACCAGGCCGACGAACACGTTGCCGGGTTTCCCGTACCGGTCCTTCAGGTACGCTCTCGCCCAGGAGACGAGGTCGGGATCTCCCGTCTCGTCACCCTGGGAGAGCAGACCCGCGGGCTTGTTCACCGCCAGGCAATGGTTGTCCTCGTAAAGGACCTCGATGGTCATCACTCGGCGCCCGCCACCTCCGTGATTCGCTTCACCAGGATCGTCGCGTACGACCCTTTTCCCAGCTCGAAGCCCATTCGCAGGGCCCGGCGGCCGGCATGCAGCTCGTCGTCGATGAGCGAGGATTCGAGGTTCCGGGGAAAGACCAGCGCGGGACGCGTGCCCTTGGAGAGAAAGACATCCTTGAGGCGGCGGACCCGAAGGTCGTTCCAGGAGAGCTCGAAGGGTGCCAGGACGTGGTCGGTGACCTCGCCCAGCAGGCCCTCCGGCCGCGGGTTGCGGGCCGAGGGCAGCGGCAAGGGCAAGGCGCCCAGGGCGGCCCGCTGTTCCGGATCAAGGTGGATGGGAAACGCCAGCACCCCGACCTTGAGATCGACCTTCACGCGCTGATCGGCCCGGGTGTTTCGCTCGATCCAGCCGGAGAGCATGAGGTTCCAGAGGTGGCTTTGAAACGCCGAGAAGTAGAGCGTGCGAAGCTCTCGCCTGAGCCGCGCGAAGGCGCCCCGGTAGTCCGTTGGATGATCGACCAGGTAGGTCACGATGCTCCGCTCGGACGACCGCTCCAGCCGGGCCTTGGCCTCGGCCCACCGTCCCCAGTATTCCCTGAGGATGGCCTTCTGCGCCTTGACGCCCGAGCGATCGAAGGCGTTGGGCTCCGCAAGTGCCAGCCGGAGCGCCTTCTCGTCGTCGCCCTTGAGCCAGGCATGCCCGATGAACTGGCCCGAGAACCCCACCGAGCCAAACCGCTGATCGTCGAAATAGTTGGGCAGCCCGTCCGAGGGGAGCGTCCGGAGAACGGCCATGGCGGCGTCCGCACGTTCCGGGCTCAGGTCGCGAACGACGATCAGGAACCGGTTGCCGCCGAAGTGCTGGGGGCCGTAGGGGTGGGGAAGCCGGCCGACCGGCTCGAGCTCGAAGCTCGCGTCGCGGATCGACCGTCGCGGTCCTTCCAGGATCGTCAGGTACTGGATGGTCACCGCGTGCCGGTCCTTCAGTCCGCCGTAACCGACCTGACGGCTCGACAGGTTCCATCGCCGGCAGATCGCCTCGATCGCCTCGAGGGTTCCCAGCCCGCGCTTGGCCAGCCGGTAAAGGGTGTACCGGCCTCCTCCGGTCTCGCGGACCGTCTTCAGCTCCTCGACCTGGAAATCCTCGGGCAGTCGCTTCAGCTTCATGAGCGATGGCCTCTCGCCCCGGGAACGGCCCGGCGATCCGGCCTGGGCCGGGGATCAACGAGACCATGGAAGAGAGAGCCCCGATTCTATCATGCCCGCGCCGCGCCTGATATTCCGGGCTCCGCGCCGCGGTGAACCCGATCAGGCGTCGGGTGCTCCCCTTCCTCGCTCACGAAGCCCCGATCGCCGTGGTGATCTTGGTGGAATCATCCGCCCAGATCCCCGATGACGTGCCGCCCACGGCGTTGATCGCGGAGATGACCGCCACGAGGATCAGGGCCAGCAGCACGGCGTATTCCACGGCCGTGGCGGCGCCTTCGTCCCGGCAGAGCCTCAAGAGATGGTTGAGCATCTGGAGAACCTCTGAGAAAATCCAGGATCATCCCTTGTCGGGGAAGAGCCCGCGGGGTTAGGTATGGGGGTCCAGTCCTCCCGCTGGACCAAGATTCACGGCGACCTGCTAGAGAACCCTAGGTTTCCCCCAACGCCCGGTCAAAGCGTGTCGAGGCCGAAATCCCACGCAGGTTCACGAAAAGGCATCAATCGCGGCTCCGGTCGCCTCCGCGGTGTGATGGGATGATGATGAATTTCAGCGATCCCAGCCCCTCCAAGTTGCCATCCTTGCCGATCATCAACCCGGATCTCCCGGCCCGGAGTGCGCGAGAGAAGTACGGCTCCCTGTTCACCCTGGGGATCGCTGGGCTGGTGGTCCTGGTGGTCCTGGTGGGATGGTTCGGTTACCGGGCGTGGGCGATGCGCGACGTCTGGGCCGGCATCTATGTCTTGCACGATCGGAAGGAGCCCGAGGAGAAACGACTTCAGGCCGCCTACCGGCTGAGCCGCGACGCCCGGATGGAGCAAAGCCAGTTGTGGGAGCTGAGCCTGCGCCGCGGGCTCCCCGACCTGGCCCGGCTGGTTCTGGCCGAGGGGATCGGCGACGACCTGGTTGCCGAGGATCCTCAGGGCTATGTGTCGGCCGTTGCCCGGAGCCCGGACTGGCCCGGCTGGCTCCGCCTGGCCCTGGCCCGGCCCATGGCCTACGCAGCCACGCGGGGGCACGCCATCTCGCGCGAGCGGCTGGGCGAGCTCTGCCGGCTCGACGACCCGGTACTCCGGCTCTGGGCCCTTTACACCCTCGCGGTTCAATCCCGCCCCGATCCGCAGACCGTGGTGGAGATCGAGGGTGTTGCCCGGACGTCCACCCCCGAACATGAGCTCGCGGAACTGTTCCTCGACGCATTTCATTCCGATGAGCCCCACCGGCTCCAGATCCTGGACCGGGCCACGTCCTGGAACCGGGACCATCACCCCGAAACCCGCCGGTTATGGCAGGGCTGGTCGATCCGCGAGGGAACGCTCGTCAGGTCCGGAGCCGATTGACCACCGGGCCCACCGCCACGCTCCGGAGTGCGGGAGCCAGGGCGAGAACTTTGCCAGGTCGCTCGCGGCCGGGCTGGGTCCTGCTCAATGTTGCCGGTTGGGCCAGGCGAGGAGGGCGAGGCGGACCCAGTTGAGGGCGATCTTGGCGGACCGACGCTGGATGATGTCGCGCGGCTGTTCGGGGCCGATGTCGAGCCGCCGGGTCTGGACTTTCGCCGGGGTGGCCAGGCCGAGGTAAACCAGGCCCACGGGCTTCTCGACCGAGCCGCCGGTGGGTCCGGCCACGCCCGTCGCCGAGATCGCGATGTCCGCGCCCAGCCGGAGGCGCGCCCCCGTCGCCATGGCGGCAGCCACCTCCGCGCTCACGGCGCCGTGCGCCTCGATGAGCGGCGGCGGCACGTCAAGCAAGGTGGATTTGGCCTCGTTCGAGTAGCTGACCACCCCTCCCAGGTAGTACGGGCTCACTCCGGCGATGGCGGTGATCAGGTGAGCGATCAGCCCCCCGGTACACGATTCCGCCGTTGCCAGTGTCGCGCCGGTGCGCTCGAGCTCGGCGAAGACGGCCTCGGGCACGTCGACGGAGCCCTCGCCCAGCACGAGATCGCCGAACCGCTGGCGGATCAGGGCGGCCGTGGGCTCGGTCTGGCGCAGGGCCTCTTCCCGGGTGGCGCCCTCGCCGCGGATCCGGAAGCTGATCGTCGCATCGTGGGCCGTGATGCCGACCTCGGGAACCCGATCCCGGGCCGTCAGGTCCATGGCCTCGGCCTCGATGTCCGACTCGCCCCGGCCGAAGAGGTTGATCTTGCGATGAACGATGACCCGGGCGACCCAGTTCCGGCTCCGCATGCGCGGCAGGACCTGCTCCTGGAACATAACTCTCATCTCGGAGGGGATGCCCGGGAGGCAGGCGAACAAGGTTTGGCCGAGCTCCATCCAGATGCCGGGCGCTGTGCCCACCCGGTTCGGCAACGGCTCGGCTCCCTCGGGAACGAGGGCCTGGACCTTGTTCCGCTCGGCCATCGGCCGGTTTCGCCGCGCGAACATCGCCCGGATCGCCTCGAGGGAGCCGGCGTCTTCCCGTAACGGCACGCCCGCCAGGGCGGCCAGAGCTTCGCGGGTCAGGTCGTCCTGGGTGGGACCCAGTCCCCCTGTCATGATCACCAGGTCGGCCCGGGCCGCCGCGATCCGGAATGCCGAGACATGATCCTCGAGCTGGTCGCCGATCGTCGTGTGAAACGCGACCGGGATGCCCACCTCGCCTAGCTCGCGGCTCAACCAATGGCTGTTGGTATCGAGGGATTGCCCGCTGACAAGCTCGCTGCCGATCGCAAGGATTTCCGCCCTTCTTGGCATGACAATCTCCCCGGCAGTGCAGTCCGGCATTGCCGGTTGCACCTGGTCGTGGTGAACTGTGTTACTCTATCAGCTCGGGTCGATTCCGGCATCATGGTGAAGAGGTCTGTTTTTCCTTGGAAAGATCTGTCCAGGATCGGCTTCGCTGGAAAATAGAGGCGAGCATGGCGTCTTGGGAATAGAGGAAGCGCGAAGCCGTATGCCTGGAGCCCGGGCTCTTGTCGGCCAGTACCGGGACATGCGTGACGAACTGTTCAAGTTGACTTACCTCCCGTGGCGGGACGCGCGGTCGCAAAGTGAGGCGTCCGAGCAGCGGCTCAAGTTCGTGAAAGCCGGGCCGCTCGTGGTGCTCGCCGAGCTTCAGCCGTCGATCATGACCTGCCTCGACGCCCAGATGAGGCTCGACCGCCGGGTGGCAGCGTTGCGGGTCGTGGAGGCAATCCGGCTCTACGCAGCGTCCCATGACGGCAAGCTGCCCGAGGAATTGAATCAGGTCACCGAAGTGCCCGTCCCCGAGGATCCTGCCACGGGCAAGCCGTTCGAATACCACCGAGACGGGGCCGGCTCGGTGCTTGCCCTGCCGGACGCCGGGATAAAGGGGCGGCCGACTCCTCCCTATCGGATCACGATCAGGAAGCGAACCGACGAGAAGCCCTGAACATCAAGAGCCAACCGCCAGAAGTTCGAGCGCCGCGACGGCCACGGCCCCACCGGTCGCCCGAGCTCGTCTCTTGCGCACGCGGTCGCGGGTGCTGGGCCGTCCTGGCAGATTGCGGGATGGATCGGGCGAAGCACTCGAGCCTGCAATCCTCTCGCGGCTTTTCTGCCAGAAGACGGTTGCCGGATGATACCGCCTGTTGGTTATGATACAAAACGCGTTGTCTATGTCGACTTTCCGACCGGGTGTCAAGCTCCAGGGGGCGACCGGAAGATACGGGGAGTTCGAGCTCCATGGGTGGAAGCGTCCTGCAACGACCGACGCTGGTTCTGAACCGCCACTGGCAGCCCGTGCATGTGGCCACGGTGGCGCGGTCCCTGGTCTTGCTCTGGAACCAGGCCGCCCACGTGGTGGATCCCGACAATTACCAGCTTTACTCCTGGGCCGACTGGGCAAAGCTGACGCCCCGCGAGGACGAGCTGTTCGTTCGCACGGTCAAGTTCCGCCTCCGCGTGCCCGAGGTCCTGACGCTGACCCGGCACGACCGTCCCCGCCACAACGCCGTGACATTCAGCCGTCGCAACCTCTTCAAGCGCGATCACATTACCTGCCAGTACTGCGGCGGCCGGCCCGGCACCGAGGAGCTCACGATCGATCATGTGATCCCTCGCGCCCAGGGAGGCCAGACCACCTGGGAGAACTGCGTGCTGGCCTGCGTTGCCTGCAACGCGCGGAAGGCCAACCGAACTCCCGACCAGGCCAGCATGAAGCTCCGGCGGATTCCCGTCCGGCCCGCCTGGAAGCCGCTCTACGACGCGTCCACCGTGCGGATCGCAAGCTGGTCCCGCTTCCTCAGCGACGCCTACTGGAATGTCCCGCTCGAGGATTCTCACTGAGCGAAGACGTCATCCGGGGAGAAGCCAGAGCCCAGGGTGCCCCGAACGATCTCGAGGGGACGACGAGAGGAACTCGCACTTCCTTGGCTCGATGTTCGCTTGCGGAAAGGTCTCTCCGCCGCACCACGGACTTGACTGGTCTTCGGTGCGGGTTGGTCCTGGCCGGGCGGGCCCCGAAGTTGGCCGGAATGCTGCCATTGGCCAGGTCGGTTACGAGCGCGGCCGTGGGAGTGCCTCGCCCCGTGGCCAGGTCGTAACCAGGCGACGCCCGGAATCCCGTCCAGCCCTGGGTCACGTCGCGGTAGGCGGACGAGGGGAGTGAGTAGAGGCCGGGAAGGGTCTGGCTGGGGCCATCCAGGGTGCCCGCCCCGCGGAGCGCCCGGCCTTGATCGGCGATGGCCACCAGGCCGCCGAAGAGCTGGGCGGAGAGGCTGGTGCCGCCGAGGACTTGCCAGAAGCCCTGGCCGGTTGACGGGGCGATCGTGTAGACGGCAACGCCCGTGTTGGGATCGGCCACCATCGCGACGTCGGGGGTTGTGCGCCGGCCGGTGCGCTGGACGAACGCCTGGTAGGCGGGCCGGGAAACCACGCGGCTCACTCCGCCTCCGCTGTCCGACCAGGCCACCTCGGACAGCACGTTGCCAGCGGCATCCACGCGGAGCGAGGTTCCGCCGACCGCCACGACGTTCGGGGACGACGCCGGCCACTCCGCTCCGTACTTGCCGCCCGAGTCGCCGCTGGCGGTCACGAAGGTGACCCCGTTGTGGCCGGCCGGGGTGGTGAAGATTGCGTCGTAGTTTGCCTGGCCCCGGAACTCCGCGCCCCCCCAGCTCATCGACACGACGGCCACGCCGGGCGACTGGCGGGCGACGTTCACGGCCGACATCAGGTCGCTCACCTGGTCCGAGGCCGCCTCGACCACGAGGAACGACGCGCCCGGCGCGATTGCATGGGCCCACTCGACATCCAGCGCCTCTTCCTGGGCCCACCCGTCGTCGATCTGGCCCCCGGCCAGGTTGACCTGCGTCAGGACCGGATCGGGCAGGCCGTTGGCGGCGTCAAACGCGTGAACCTCGGCGGAGAGATAGGGGTTGTGATCGGCCACGATCACCGCGATCGTTTGCCCGGCTCCGGTCCCCTTGACCGTCTGGCCTCCGGCGGAGAACACAATCGCGTCCACCCCGTACGCGTGTCTCACCTGGGCCGGGGTCAGCGAGGAGAGCAGGCTCCGGTCCTCGAGACGTTCCAACAGTGCGCGAAAGGTCCTCTGACGGCGTCGGCTCATAGCTCGCTTCCGGGTGCTCATGTCGCGATTCGACCATCCGACGGTGCGTGCTTTCCAGTATGCGCAAGATTGCTTCCCTCGCGCGAAAAAAACCAGAAATTTTCCCCGTCCTCACCCTTGGCGCTGGCGAGCGACCGGGGCGGTCTCCTTGCCAGTTCCCTCCGAACCGTATCATGACATCATGGGAAATGAAGTTCTCGCTCTTGACCACCGGAGGCGAAACGGCTAACTTGCCCGGCGATTGTCCTGTCACTCGCATCTCTCGGACGAGATCCCGCGCTCATCTTGGCCCGGTTCTTCGGGTGTGTTCGAGCGGGAAAACAGCCTGACGCCAGTGGGGACCCCGCCTGGTGGGCAGGGCCGATTGGCCGGCGGGTCCGATGCTCGAGCGACGTTCAATCGCGGTTCGGCCAGGGAAGGCCGTCCGCAGCGAAACGCCGGGTCGTACCTTGGGAGGAACCGTGCGAGAGCACGACCAACCCAGACGCCATGCGCGGAGTCGTGCATGGTCGGGCCTCATTCTCGCGGCTTTGATCGCGTCCGCGTTCGCGTCCGCGTCACGGGCCCAGGACCAGGAAGTTGCCGGCGCGCAGGAGCTTGCCGACCCCATCGACCTGGCCGCGCGCCGCGTCCTGGCGTGGGAAGCGAACGGAGAGCGGTGGGTTGTCCTCTCCGGCGAGGCCGCCGTGCTCCAGGGCGCCGAGGGCCTCCGCGCCCGCGGGGCCGTCATCCGGATCATCGAGGTCCCGATGGAGGGGGGAAGGGCTTCCAGGCCGACATCTACGCGGAGGGCGATGTCCGGATCACCGGCCAGGAGACCGCGCCTCGGGCCGAAGCCCGCAGGTCGCTCCGGACCCGAACACAGGTGCGGCTCAGCCCCTACAAGCCTTCCGGCCTGACGCAGCTCAAGGAGCCGCCGCGCGGGCTCATGATCGTGGAGCGGTCGGGTTTCGCCGTGCCCGAACCGCGCGGCGCCGCCGCCGAAGGCCGCCAGCTCGCCGGCCCAGGCCGCCGGGCACGCTGGGGATTCCGCCTCGGCAACACCTCTGCCTGCTCCACCCGTTCTGGAGCCTGTCCCCGTGATAGCCCCGCCCCGGCGCGATCCCCAGCTCGAGCGCGCCGGACTGGAAGACAAGCCGCTCATCGAGACCCGGGCCCAGGCGCCGGGAGGAGCCCAGAGCACTGCCCCGGCGCCCGTCGCACCCCCCTCCGCCACGCCGCCAGCGAGCGGAGACGTCCCCGAGGTGGACCTGCCGCCGATCGAGGGTGCCCGTGAGGTCGAGGTGCCGAACCTGATCAACCCGGACGATGTGCCCAGGTCGCAGGCCTTGCCCGGCGCGGCCGCCGACGAGCCCGCGCCTCCGCTACGGCCCGCCGAGCCGCGACCGGCTCCGCGAGCCGCCGCTCCTCCCCCCTCGGCCCCGATCTTGCCCGGGATCGCAGCGCGTGACCAGCATCTTCCCGCGAAGCGGCCGCAAGGTCGATATCCAGTTCCTTCCCAAGCAGCCCGACGGCACCCAGGTGGTCATTTACCGCGGCGGCGTGAACATCGTCACCAAGACCCCGCAGTTCGGGATCATGGACATCGAGGCCGAGAGCGCCGTGATCTGGCGCCACCCCGATCCCAAGAAGGGCGAGGAGGTTCGCGGTCCCAACGGCGAGCTGATCGAGAATGCCAACCAGCCGATGGAGGTCTACCTCGAGGGGAACGTGATCCTCCGCCAGGATGAGAACAAGGTCGCCGGCAAGGGCGACCAGCGGACCTATCGCGCGGTCCGGGCCTATTACGACTTCCTCACCGACCGGTTCGTGGCCCTCGACGGCGAGGTGGACGTCTTCGCGCCGGGCTTCATCGCTCCGATGAAGCTCAAGTCGCCCCGGATCGAGCAGTTCCACAAGCTGATCCAGCGGCCCGACGGCACTCTGATCATGGACCCGAACCCCGAGATCCGGGCCGAGCAGACCATGATGACCGGAAGCCGGTTCCCCAACCCGGCCTACCAGATCAACAACCGCTCGGTGGACCTGACCCGCAAGGCCAGGTCGCTGACCGACCCGAACTCGGGGAAAGTTCTCGGGGACCCCGACGATCCCAACGCCCCGATGGACTTGATCTGGAGGTACGACGCGCGGCAGAACGTCTTCTGGATGGGCTGGCTTCCCGTCTTCTACTGGCCGCGGCTGACCGGTGAGACCGACGATCTCGAAGCGCCGCTGCGGCAGATCGCATTTCGCTCCAACAACTACTTCGGCCAGCAGGTCCTCACCGACTGGAACGGATTCAAGGTCTTCGGTCTGCGTCGGCCCGAGCTGGATCGACAACTGGAACCTCGACCTCGATTACCTCAGCGCCCGAACCAAGGACTTCCCCGCGCTGGGCAGCGAGATGGGCTGGTTCGGCCGCGACCTGATCCGCGACCTGACCGACCCCTATCACAAGGTCCAGACCCCGGGCCAGAACTTCACCCACGACTACTTCGGCTACTTCGACATCTGGGGCCTCAAGGACTTTGGGCAACGACGTGCTCGGCTCGGGCCCGGCCGTCGTCACCCAGGGGCCCCCCGGCGCGGGCAAGCGAGGCTATCAGCGATCGGACGTGCCTCCGTTCCAGGAGATCCGGGGCCGCTTCAACATTCGCCACATGCAGCGGTTCCTGCCCGACGACGACGAGCACAAGTTCGAGGACCTGCGGCTCCAGCTCGAGCTCGCCTACGTCTCCGACCGCCAATTCCTCGAAGAGTACTACAAGCGGCTGAACGAGACGGGGATGGACCAGGAAACCCTCGGCTTACATGCAGTATCAGAAGAACAACTGGTCGTGGACCCTCTGGGCCGAGGCCAACCTCCAGAACTTCAACACCGACACCCAGTGGCTCCCCCGGCTCGACTACTACCGCCTGGGCGATTCGCTCGCTCGAACCACTGGTTCACCTACTACCAGCACTCGGGCGTGGACTACGCCAACGTCCATACCGACATCATGGTCAACAACCCCAACTTGTTCGCGTTCATGCCGTACTGACCCGATCTCGAACACCAGCGGCGTGTTCCAGGCCCTGCGCGGCTACACGAACCACGAGATCGACATGCCGCTGAACATCTACGACGTGGTGCGGGTGGTTCCCTACCTCCAGGGCCAGGTCGTCGGCTGGAGCAACCAGATCGGCGGCGGGCCGTTCGACCAGCAGCCCACCGGGGCGCTGGGCCGGTTCTGGGGTGCGGCGGGCGTGCATACCGAGATGACGGCGTGGAAGCTCTATCCCAACGCCGAGAACGAGATCCTCAACATCCACGGCCTGAACAACAAGATCAGCTTCTTCGGCGATTTCCGGACGGCCTACGCGAATCATCAGCTCAACGGGATCGCCGTCCAGGATGATCTCGACGACAACACCTACGAGTTCGTCCGCCGCTACTTCGCGATCACGAGCTGGACCGGCGGCATCTTGCCGTTTCCCTACGACCCCCGGCACCTGATCCTCCGCCGCGCCCTCTCGCCGATCACCGGCCCCACGGATATCCAGGCGTCGATCACCACGCTCCAGCTGGGAATTCACCAGCGGCTCCAGACCAAGCGCGGGCCCGAGGGCAAGCGGCGGATCGTGGACTGGATGACCCTGGATGTCTCGGGCACCTACTTCCCCGACGCCCAGCGCGACAACTTCGGCAAGCCCTGGGGCCAGACGATGTACAACTACCAGTGGTTCGTGGGCGACCGGACGAGCATCATCTCCTACGGCTGGTTCGACTTCTGGAACCTGGTCGGGAGCCAGGTCCTGAACAACTACAACGTGCCGGGCTTCAACCCCAAGGGCCTGAACGTGATCACGACCGGGATCTCGCTGAGCCGGCCGCCCCGCGCCAACATCTTCATCGGCTACACCGTGATCAACACCGGGCCGATCCAGACCTCGGCCCTGAACACCTCGCTCTCCTACTGGCTGAGCCCGAAGTGGTATGGTTCGTTCTCGACCTCGTATGACTTTGGCAATAAAATCCTCCTGGGATCGATGTTCTCGCTCACGCGGATCGGCGCGGACTACCTGACGTCCGTGGGGCTGTCGGTGGATCCCCAGCGGCAGAGCTACATGTTCGCCGTGCAGATCTCGCCGCGGCTCTCGCCGAACATGCGGCTGGGCGCCGGCGTGGGCCTGAACCAGTTCGATTCGCGGTACGCTCCGACCCAGTAAGGCCGGGCCCCGACCGTGGATCAAAGGGGTAGGAGACCCTCTCCAGGACCATGAGTCACGTGATCGAGCAAGATCAGCCGCGTGAAGGCGAGGGCGAGGTCGACGCCACGGCCATGGCGAAGTCTCCCCGCGGCTTGATTCCCGTCCCGGAATTCGACGAGAACCGGCTGCAGCTCCAGCTCGAGGCCGCCGAGGAGCTGACCGCGCGGGCGGATCGCCGGAACACGCGCGGCAAGATGCTGGCCGGCATCCGCGGCCTGAAGCACGCGATCCGGGGCGATTCCAGCTTCTTCGCCCACGGCTATCGCGGCACCCTGATCGCCATCACCGCCGCACTCCTGGGCGTGAACCAGTGGGGCTGGTGCCTGCTCGTGCTTGCCGCCTGCCTCGTGCTCCTCGCCGAGCTCGCCCACAGCGCCGTGGACACCCTGGCTCGCGCCATCGGCGACCCCGAGGAACCCCGCCTGAACATGGCCCGCGAGATCGCCGCCGCCTGCGTCCTCGTCGCCGCCTTCGGCTCCGGCACCGTCACCGCCATCGTCCTCTCCTGGAAGCTCGCCGAATACCTTGGCTGGGTTCTGTAGGCTGGGTGCAAACAGCCCTACGCGATCGGCTGCCCGGGCTCAGCACCTTCGTGCAGCTTCGCGTGCTCCTCGTCGGTCTGGGGTCGGGTGTCGCGGCCCCGGCGCTCGGTGAGCTCGATGCGGCTGAGGAACTTGACGTTGGCGCAATCGTCGAGCTCGTGGGTGTGGCAGGCGGCCGGATCGCGGATCAGGAACCGGATCGGCCCGCCCTGGTCGGCCCCCAGCGGCTCTCCGCCGCGGTGATAGACGACGATTCCCTCGGCCCGCACGGCCTGAAGCGGCACCGAGACGTGAAAGTCGTCGCGGTCGGCATGCAGCGTCAGGTAGTTCGCCTCGTCCTTCACCCCGGCCCGCTCGAGGATCGCCTCGAGCGCCACGCCGTCCCCCTGCCGCTTGGGGTGGAACCGAGAAATGTCCGGGATCTGGGTCTGCGGTCGGCAGCGCGGCCAGGTCGGCGAACCTCAGCGTCAGCGGCCTCTCGACCGCACCATCCACGACCAGGAGAATCGCATCGCTCATCGCCACAGGCTCCCGGAAAGGAGGGAACGAGGACTCGGCTAGCCCCGAAAGAAACGCAGCGTAACACGGATTTCACGCCCGATCGAGTTCTCTCGGCAGGGCAGCGGGGGAAGGAGCCCGAAAGCCCGGGAAATTATCCGTGTGACCTTGTTCGGCGCGGGTCTCCGACCCCGCCGAGGCAGGCCGACCGCAAATCTCCCTGCTCAAACCTGTGACCTGGAGACCCTTCGGTCGATCTCGTGGCGAGGTCGGGAGACCTCGCCACAACAAGGGGGAAGGAAGATTCGGCCAGGCACCTTGTCTGGGAGCTTGTGGCAAGGCTGGAGCTTTGCGACACTGCCCTGCATCGCTCAGATCCCCCGGGTTTTGTGCGTGGCCGCCTCCTGACCATGCGGAGGAAGAATGCGGAGATCGACCATGAGTGGGGAGATCCAGGCCGGACCGAAGCGGCTGCAAACCCGCTGCTGCATCGCCGGGGGTGGTCCGGCCGGGATGATGCTGGGCTTCTTGCTGGCGCGGTCGGGGGTCGACGTCGTCGTCCTGGAGAAGCACGCCGACTTCCTCCGAGACTTCCGCGGCGACACGATCCACCCCTCGACGCTGGAATTGATGCACGAGCTCGGCCTCCTCGACGAGTTCCTGGCGCGGCCGCACCAGGAGGCCCGCGAGCTGACCGGAGTCGTCGGCGACGTGCCCGTGCCCGTTGCCGACTTCACTCACCTGCCGACGCGATGCCGCTTCATCGCCTTCATGCCCCAGTGGGATTTCCTCGACTTCCTCGCCGAGCACGCCCGGCGCTATCCTGCGTTCCACCTGCACATGCAGGGCGAGGTCACCGACCTGATCGAGGAGGAGGGCGAGTGGTTGGAGTTCGGGCGACGACCCCGAGCGGTCCCCTTGAAGTCCGTGCGCAGCTCACGGTCGGGGCAGACGGACGCCATTCGACGGTTCGCCAGCAGGCAGGCCTGGCCGTCGAGACTCTCGGTGCTCCCATCGACGTGCTCTGGATGAGGCTGTCGCGACGCCCGGAAGATCCCGACCAGCCCCTGGGCCGGTTTGACCGCGGCCGGGTCTTCGTGATGCTCTTCCGGGGCGAGTACTGGCAGTGCGGCTTCCTCATACCCAAGGGGGGATATGACGCGATCAAGGAGCGCGGCCTGGAGTCGTTCCGCGAGGAGATCGTGGCGATCGCGCCCCTCATGAAAGACCGAGTCGCCGAGCTGAGAGACTGGAATCAGATCAGGCTCCTGACGGTCGCCGTCGATCGTCTTCGTCGCTGGTACCGTCCCGGCCTGCTCTGCATCGGCGACGCGGCCCACGCGATGTCGCCGATCGGCGGCGCTGGCCAGCGAGAGGGGGACATAGCGCTTTTCGATGGTCGTCTATCCGATGAAATGCGTAATTTCCCTTATCTTCCAATGAATACTTACGGAGACCGTCTCCGGGCGCCATGCTCGCACGAAGGGAGAGCATGGAGGGCCGTCGCAGGCACACCCACATTGGACCTCGTGGCCCCACCGCTCGTGTCACGGCTCAGCAAGCACCCGCGGACTTTTTTCGCGGGATTCGAAGCAGGCCGGCAGGCATGGTGCATAATCAGTATGGTGGGGTGCGCTGTCTGGTTCTTTGACAATTCGGTGAGATCATGAAGGAACCACGGAACACACGGAACGCGCGGAGGGAGATGCAGAATCCGGAGAAACGCTCCCGAGGGAGCAACCCCACCCCGTGAGTTCGAGGTTCAGGAGCAGGATCGGCGGCGGGGTCACGGAGAGAGGGACTGAGGGAACAGAAACGAGATGATGAAGTTGCGACGAACGAAGCCAAAATGGATTGACGTAAGATAATTCGTCACAGAGAGTTAAATGCGGATCACGGGCGCGTGCCGCCGACGATCAAAGCCAATTCTCCGCGATCTCGGCGACTGGGAAAGCTCGAGCCTCGCTGGCTCGACTGTCAATCCTCGGCCGGTTCGCGGACGTTGAATTCGAGCTTCCAGCGGCGGGGGTCGCGGGTGCTCTGGCACCAGAGCTCGAGGGTGCCCACCTCGTTGACGTTGGCGTGGAGGCGGACGGGCACGGTCTCGCCCTGGGCGCCGTCTTCGGCGGCGAGGGCGGTTTCGAGGGGGGCCAGCTCCTGGATCTCCTCGGGGTTCCAGCGGTCGAGGATCGTGCCGACGGGGTCGTCGCGGCGGGTCGTCGAGCTGAGGAAGCGGAAGACGGCCGGCTCGCCGACGACCAGGCCGAGCTCGGAGCTGGGGACGTCGGTCTCGGTCCCTTCTTCCATGCCCATCGGCACGACGCACAGGGCCTTGATCGGCGGGGCAACGCCGGGGACGGCGGGGGCAGAGGTTTCCAGGCCGACGTAGTACGACCGGGCCACGCCGCCGCGGATCCGCACCCCCTTGCCACGGCGGACCTGGCCGTAATAGGCGGCACCACGGGCCACGGCCAGGTCGAGGTCGGACGACTGGAGCTCGGGCACGGGCTGGCCGGCCCAGTCGGAGAGGACGTCGAGCACGCGGCGGCGGAGCTCGGCGGCCTTGAACACGCCGCCGTTGAAGAGGACGGCCGAGGGGCGGATCATCGAGCCTCCCGTGTGCAGCGAGCCGGCCTGCTGGCCGAGGAACCGGGCGAGGTGGCGGGTGATCGCGGGGTCGGCGGCGTAGGGGAGGCCGATCTCGGTCAGGCCGATCCGCCGCCCGCGCAAGGGGGCGTCGGTGGGGGCACAGCGAGGCAGGAAGCCGTCGAGCAGCGAGGCATTGAGCAGCTCGCGGGTGAGCTCGGTCTTGATCGATCCGCCGATGACCTTCGACCCGCGGCCGAGCACGGTCACCGGCGCCGAGTTCTTCTTCGGCTCGGCGAAGAGGGTCTCCTTGGCCGACCGGCAGGCGTGGCCAAGCGCCACGCGCTGGACTGCGTCGAGGCCGTCCATGCCCTGGGGGAGCGTGGCGGCCACGGCGTAGGCCAGGGCCAGGTCCATGTTGTCGCCGCCCAGCAGGATGTGCTCGCCCACGGCCAGGCGGGAGAGGACGAGGTCGCCCCCCTCGTCGGTCACCGAGATCAGGGTGAAGTCGGTGGTGCCGCCGCCGACGTCGCACACCAGGATGATGTCGCCGACCTTGACGAGCCGCCGCCACGCGTCGCCCTGGACGGCGAGCCAGGCGTAGAAGGCCGCCTGGGGCTCCTCCAGGAGAGTCACCTGCTTGAGCCCGGCCTTGCCGGCGGCCTCCATGGTCAGCTCGCGGGCCACGGCGTCGAACGAGGCGGGGACGGTCAGGAGGACGTCCTGGTTCTCGAGCCGATCGTCGGCCTTCTTGCCGGCGACCCGCGCGTTCCAGGCGTCGCGGAGGTGCTCGAGATAGGCCGCCGACGCGGTGACCGGCGAGACCTTCGGCACATCGTCGAGGGCGGTCCAGGGCAAGATCGGGCTGCGGCGATCGACGCCGGAGTGAGACAGCCAGCTCTTGGCCGAGCTGACCAGCCGGCCGGGGACCTTCGCCCCGTGCTCGCGCGCGAACGTCCCGACCACGCGATCCGGCGGCGACTTCCAGGGCAGGTCGAGCGCCCCGGGGGGAAACTCCTTGGATGCCGGCAAGTACAGGAATGACGGCAAGAGCGATCGCTCGGCGACGTCGTTCACGCCGACGACCTGGGGAATCGGCAGAGGCTCGATCGGGCTTGTCCCCGCGTCCGCTGCCTCTGCCGCCGCCTCGGCGGCATAGGCCAGTGCGCAGTTGGTGGTTCCCAGGTCAATGCCAACGACGTAGCGGGACATGCGAAGGTCTCTCCGGGGACTTGCGAGTTGCGAGCGGCTTACGATCCAATCTCCACCTCGGCCGGGGAGAGAACCGAGGTATCATCGCGGGTGGCGGGCAGCACGGGCAGGTGGACCGAGCGAACGCGCCAGCCGTGGTGTTTCAGCACGCCCTGGAAGGGGGGCTTGCCGTCGACGTTGCCGATCAGGCGGATGGCGGCCGGATCGAAATCGGTCGGAACCTGGACCGATGCCTCCTCGGCCGCGTTGATGATCGGCTCGATGGAGAGGTAATCGTGCAGCGACTTGCGGCAGCCGCGGTGGATATCACGGACGGCGGCGCCGATCTGGGCGTCGCTGTAGGCATCGATGTCCTCCTGGAGGAAGTCGACGAGGCGGCCATCGCGCTGGAGGACGGCGAGGATGCGCAGGTCCGGGCCGGTCGGCTCCCTGGAGAAGAGGGGCTCGACACGCGCCGCGAAATCCGCCTCGGTCAGGATTCGCCAGAAGGCCTTGAGGGATAGCCAGAGTCGGTTCAAAGCTCAAACCTCGCGATCGCTTCGGGGCTCGATTACCAGGGGAGACAAGAGAACGACCTGGCTCCGACCGGCGCGAGGGATCGCTCGTCGCCAAGCCGGGGTGCAGGCCAGGTGTCCGGCAACGATGAGTTTAACATCAGTCCACCCGCGAGAAAACCGCCCGGCCCGGTCTCGGCCGCGCGATTGGCGGCGGCCACGAATTGCAAGAGCCGTCGCCTGCGCGATAAGATAACACGGTCTCGAGTGATTGGACCCGCTGCCTCGTGTCAGGATCGGGTCGACATGCGGTAACCTGGTCCAGGCCTCGGCTCCCATTCGGGCCGGCGGCCGGTGGAGTCTCGGCGGAGGGGTTCACGAGGTATGTCCACCTTCAGCACGCGCGAAGAGTCCGACGCCCTGATCATCAGTTTCGACAATGCCGCGGGCCTGAACGACTTTCGCAACAACGCCCTCCGAGACGCTCTCTACGAGCTGGTCCAGAGCCGCCCGGATCCGCGTGTGGCGCTTGAACCTCATCAAGGTCGATTACCTCTCCAGCTCCGGGGTGGCCATCCTCGTTGGACTGAAGCGGCGGATCGAGACCCGGAAAGGCAAGCTCGTGCTTTTCCATGTCCAGCCGATCGTTGCCGACCTGCTCAAGGTCATGAAGCTGGATCGCTACTTCTCCACGTCCGATGATGAGCAGTCCGCCATCGCCTCGCTTCGCCCCGTTTCAACGATCTAACCAGTTCTTTCGCTTTCCTCGGCACCCGATCCTTCCTATCTCCCCGCCCCGCGTGAAGTCCCTTCAGGAACGCAACCGACCTTTAGAGGCGTAAGTGACTCGCCGCGCCGGGCTTGGACTGCGGAATCAGGCCCTGGCTGGTCCCGCCCCGATCCTGGACGGCGGCGGAGCGTGTGTGTGTTTTCTTCTTGGCCGGTTAGGCATCCGAATCAGGGAGGGCGGCGTTCGGCAGGTCTACCCGATCGCATGATCGGTGTGAGGGGTACCTGGCGAGCCGCCGGGAAGGGAGTCTTCCATGAGTTCCACGCGGCAGTCTGACCGGCCCGATCCGGCCCGGCGCAGGCCCTTGCTCACACCGGAACTGCTCGAGAGCCGCCAGTTGCTCTCCACCGCCGTTCCCAGCTACCTGTCTCTCTACACTCCCAGCGATCTGTACGTCACCAACCCGATCACACACCAGCGGATTCCGACCTCGGTCCGGACTCTGATGCAGCACAATAATCCGAACAGCCCGCTGCTCAGCAACCAGGGGAAGATCGTCTCGGGGACGACCCGCGATGGGACTCAGTGGACGATCACGGTTCACGGTCCGGGCCAGGTCATTGTCACAGACACGACGCCCAACGACGGCGCACTCGATGACGACATCGCCACAATCCAGATCATCAATTCCAACCCTCGGACCACCTATGTGACCGGCACCACGGTGGCATCGAACCAGGTGCTGAGCGACGGCACGGTCAACTTCAACCGTCTGATCGCGCTGGGCGGGGTCAAGTCGATCGAGCTGAACGGCTTCAACCTCACGGCCGACGTGACTCCGGCCGTGGCTCAGAGTCCGGGCATCTTCCTCTATGGCGGCGTGCAGACGCTGCGGTTCCACGACATCAATGCCCTGATCGACACGTCGGTCAGCAGCACGCCCTACCAGATCGTCATCGGCGATCCGAGCACGCCGCTTGACGGTCAAGCCGTCGATCTATCTCGACTCGGTCGACAACTCGGTGTTCGACAGCACCTCGACGACGATTCCGACCGGTCCGCTGACGACACCGAGCGTGATCTTCAGCATCAACGGCGTCGTCCAGAACTTCAGCGTGGTCTCGATCACCCAGTCGCCGATCCCGCCCAACTACCTGGCCTCGACACAGGGTGGGACGGACGAGAGTCTGGACGGGCGTGCCGCAGTCGGGCCCGATCCCGGCCGGCTACCAGTTCTTCTACAACGTCGTGGGGACGACGGGCCGCACGACGCTCCAGGCGCTGGCGGTGAACCACTTGAATGTGGTCGGCAAGGCGACGAACTTCACCGCTCAGCGCGATACGACGCCGTTCGGGACCAGCCTCACCGGCATGAAGTACATCCGGCGGGCAACGTTCGGCGGCAACGCCGACGCGGTGGCTCTCGACGTGAACGGGCCGATCGGCAAGGTCACCTTCAAGCGCGGGCTGGGCGATCCGACCGGTGTCTTCAACGGCAAGGTGGCCGTGCCGAACACCGGCACCACCGGGACCACGCAGACCCAGTATATTCCCGCCACGAACTACGGAGTGCCCCTCGGGTCGGAGGGCTATCCCGCCGCATGGCCTGCTGGGAGGCGTGATCCGGGCCAAGCGGATCGGCACGGTGAAGGTCGGTCCGGCCAATTACATCACCCAGACCGCTCAGAACCCCAATTTCGTGCAACTCAAACAGGACAGATCGCCCACCTATTACCTGGTGAACCCAGGGACGGCCCTCACGAACTCGGCGATCACCACCGACGGTTCCATCGGCAAGGTCCAGGTCACGGGCAATCAGCTCAACTCCGAGATCAAGACGGGGTTCAACTATCCGTCGTACATCGCGGGGCTGCAGGGCACCCGAAGTCCCAGCCGGATCCGGCAGGTTCGCCAGCGCGGCGACCTGGTCAGCAGCGTGGACTCGGCGACCGTCCGGCCCACCCAGAACAGCTACGGGGAATTTCGTCTACAGCACCGCGACAAACGTGACCGGTTCGGGCTCGATCACCGGCACCGCCACCGCGGCCGTGGGCCATGGCCGGTACGCTGCCTCGTATTCCAAGGTGCGGTACCCGGGGTTAGCCCTCGACACCGGTGGCCGCACGGCCCTGGGGAACTATGGTGCGGGCTTCTTCGCCCGTCGCCGCAGCCGCAATCTGCCGCCCCATCCTTGATCGGGTCCAGGCAGGTTGCCCGGCACATCGCGGTCGCATCCGGCTCGAGCCGCCGGCGGTCAGGACAGCCGTCCATGACCCCTGGCGGCCGCCGCCGTTTCGATCGAGCAGCCGGGGGTCACGCGAAGGACGAGGCGGAGAGTTGCGATCCCGCTCGATGCGCGGGGCAAGGAAGCGGGGCGAACAGGTCTGCCGTGCGGCCGCTCACCACCGCCAGAGCGCCGTGCCCCAGTTCAGGCCCGAGCCGAACCCGGAGACGAGCAGGTGGTCGCCGCGACGCACGCGGCCGCCGCCGTGCACCTCGTCCAGGGCGATCGGTATCGAGCCCGCCGAGGTGTTTCCGTACCGTTCCAGGTTCTTGTACACGGAATCGCGATCGAAACCCAGGACGTCGCTGGCCGCGTGGATGATCCGGACGTTGGCCTGATGGGGAATGAACCACCGGACATCGCTGACCTTGAGCCCGGCGTGAGCCAGGACCGACAGGGTCGAATCCGCCAGGATGCGGACGGCCCACTTGAAGATGGCTCGGCCGTCCATCGTCAGGTAGTGGAGCCCTTGCTCGAGGGTCTCGGGGCTGGGGGGAATTCGACTTCCCCCGGCAGGCCGGCTCAGGAGGTCTCCCCCGGAGCCATCGGAGCCGAGCTGATAGGAGATCAGCCCTTGCTCGGCCGTTCCCGGCCCCAGGAGCACCGCACCCGCGCCGTCGCCGAAGAGGGGGTAGCTCTTCTGGTCTCCCGGGTTGATCACGCGGCTGTTGCAGTCGCCGCCGATGACCAGCGCGCGCTGGCTGTTGCCGGTGGCGACAAACTGAGATCCGATCACCAGCGCGAAGACAAAGCCCGCGCAGGCGGCCTGGATGTCGAACGCAGGACAGTTGAGCTTGAGCCGGTCCTGCACCAGGTTGGCCGTCGAGGGAAACGCCATGTCCGGCGTGAAGGTGGCGAGCACCAGGAGGTCGACATCCTCGGGGTGGCACTCAGCCGCCTTCAGGCAACGGATCGCCGCCTGCGTGCACAGGTCGCTCGTGGCCTGGTGCGGAAGTGCGAACCGCCGCTCGTGAATCCCCGTCCGGTTGACGATCCACTCCGGATCGAACCCGAGGGAATCCTGGAGGTCGAGATTGCTCACCACGTTGTCGGGGACGTAGCTCCCCGATCCCAGAACCTGCACGCCGGTCAGCGTGCGCGTTCGCGGGGCGATATGGACTTGGCCATTGCTCATGGGCAATATGCGACAGTCATCAATCGTGGATGGAATCACCCCTGTATTGCCGAACGGTTCCGACATACCGCCGTGAGTTCCCTCGCACGAGGGACACTGGCAAGTTCAACAGCGATTTGCCAGGAAACAGGGGTTTTCGCCGGACTTCAAGAGCCGTTTCACGGCTCTCTCGACGCCCGCGGTACAGGATTCATGAACGAAAGCAGGCACGTTGGAGATTCCGGGAAGAGCCTGACTATAATGAGTTCACGGCTTGAAGACCATAGCAAAGGGACGTGATTCCAGGGGGGCTGTCCCCTGGTTCTGGCTTCGCCGATGGCCGCGGAATTCGGTCTGCGGGAGCTTGTGGCGAGGTCGCCGAGGGCTGTGCACGTGCCGGACCACCTGATTCGCCTCCGCCGAGGCTGGCAGCTACTGGACGATGAGTCCCCGGGCTCCCTCTCCCGGTGGGTCAGCCTGCCCACCCGCTGGTCGGCCGGACCCGGGCGGCGAGCTGCGCCTGGCCCGCCGGTTCGGGCAGCCGCGGCTGGCCTCCCGGTGGAGACCCTGTGGCTCCGCCTCGATCGGGTGCCCGGTCTTGGCCCGATCACCCTCAACGGCTCGGACATGCCGCACCAGCGCCGTGACGGGGGATTGATCGAGATCCCCTTGCCAGAGCTTGGCGATCGGAACGAGCTGATCGTCGAGGTGAGCCTGCCGGAGACCGACCCGCCTGGTGCCGAAGGCCTGGCCGAGTGGGGAGACATCGCTCTGGTGGTCCGGCAGTCACACGGCTGAGACGAGACCGCCGACCCTTGGCTTGGGCGGGTTCACTCGTTAGGATCGTGTTGGTAGCAACTTCGAGTTCCTGGTCGAGATCACATCGAGGGCTAAACGACCTATGATTGACCTCGAACGCGAGCACCTCCGGAAGACCTATCAGCTCTGTCGGACCGGCTTTTTCTTCCTGGCGGTCTCTCTGGTGCCTGCAAGCATCATGGCGCTCCTCGCCATGGTGGGATTGCTGGGCGACCGCGGGCTCTTCCAGCGGATCGTGAACTCGCCGTGGAACCACTGGGTCTCCACCGTGAGCGTGTGGGGCAGCCTGGTGGGCACCATGCTGCTCTGGGCCCGGTGGGACCACAAGAGCTGGCAGCGCCGAACCGGTTTCCTGCTCTTCATGTGCCTGGTTGACATGGTTCTCTGGTTCATGGATCAGAGCGAGGGCCAAGCGCCTGGGCAGGTCAACTGGCTGCGGTCGAACCTGGGCCAGGCCCTGGGCTGGGCCGAGTTCGCCCTTCTGGCCAGTCTTTCGGGCGACTACCTGGTGCATCTCGGGCTCGACCAGGCCGAGGACTCGGCGAAATCGACCCGGTCGCTGGCGGCGACGGGGGCCGTCGTCTGGATGCTCCAGTTCTGCGAGTCGACCAACTGGGACGGGGGCTGGCCGTTGCGTCCGCGAATGTTCGGCATGCAGGGCTGGCTGCTGTTCCTGGGCTCAGAGCTGATCTGGACGATCACCCTGATCCAGGTGACCGCGCTGGTCATCGCGGCCTTTCGCCAGTCGAACCGGACCCTCGGCGAGATGGAGCGGGAAGACCAGGACCACGAGCTGCTTCAGTTCCCGTCCGAGTCTCCCCGGTCCGATCTGTTCGCGTCGCTGGAGCCCCGAGGCATGAGCCCCGATACCTGAGCCGGACGGGCTCGTCGATCCTCAGCCATTGACGTCGATCGAGGCCGGCTCGGCGCCGGCGGGGAGCAGTTCGCGAAGCGACTTGGGCAGAGGGAAATGGACGTTCTCTTCCCGGACGTAAGCCTCGTCCATCGTCGCCCCGTAGTTTCGCACGAGATACTCGATGCACTCCTGCACCACGTCTTCCGGGGCCGATGCTCCGGCGGTGATCAGGACGGTATCGACCTTCTCGAACCAGCTCTCCCGGATCTCCGACACTCCGTCGATCAGGTGCGAGGAGATGCCCATGGACTCGGCGATCTCAGCCAGCCTCCGGCTGTTCGAGCTGTTCTGACTGCCCAGCACCAGAACCAGCTCCGCCCGCGCCGCCAGCTCACGCACGGCCTCCTGGCGATTCTGCGTGGCGTAGCAGATATCGTCCTTGGGCGGGTTGGCAATCTGGGGGAACTTCTTGCGGAGCGCTGCGATCACGATGTTGGCGTCGTCAACGCTGAGGGTTGTCTGGGTAAGATATGCGACCTTGTCGGGGGTCGGGCACTTCAAGCCGCTCGACATCCTCGGCCGTTTCGACGAGGACCATTTGATCGGGGGCCTCGCCCATGGTGCCGATGACCTCGTCGTGTCCTTCGTGACCGATGAGGATGATGGTGTAGCCTTCGCGAGCGTACTTGATGGCTTCGAGGTGGACCTTGGTGACAAGGGGGCAGGTCGCGTCGATGGCCAGGAGCCGCCGGCTCCGGGCCTGGTCGCGGATCTGGGGCGAGACGCCGTGAGCGCTGTAGAGCAGGGGGGAGCCTTCGGGAACCTCATCCAGCGATTCGACGAAGACGGTGCCGCGGTTCTTGAACCGATCGACCACGTACTTGTTGTGGACAATTTCGTGATACACATAGACCGGCGATCCGAAGAAATCGAGCGCGCGCTCGAGGCATTCAATCGCCATGTTGACCCCGGCGCAGAAGCCGCGGGGGTTGGCCAGGATGATCTTCATCGCGTGGGGGGCTCCTCCGTCGCTGAGTGTGACGATCCTATGGTAGGCGCTGGGGTGTTTCAGGGGAAGACGAGTACGGTGTTTCGGGCCGCAGACGAGGTCGGCCGCGTCGATCGGGGGAACGAGCAAGGACGAAGCCGGCGCGTGGCTCCTTGAAAGCCCGCTTGCCCGTCTGCTACATTCCCAGGACGGCTCCTGCGCGATGAGCGATGGCGGCCCGGCCGAGAGGTTTCCTGATGAGCTTCTGAAGAAGAGATCGTATGCGGCTCTGAAGAGACCGAGGCACTGATCGCCGCGATGGCGCGGAAGATCTGGGACGGACGCCGCCCGGGTTCCCCGTTTTATCTGGTCGGCGTGCGGACTCGCGGAGTACCGCTCGCCCAGAGGCTTGCCCAGGAACTGACGCTCCACGCCGACGACGAGGTTGTGGTGGGGGCCGTTGACATCACGCTCTACCGCGATGACCTGGGGCAGGGCCGCCGCTGGCCCGTGCTCCGCGGCACCGAGTTTCCGTTTCCCGTGGACGGTGCCGAGATCGTGCTGGTTGACGACGTTCTGTTCACGGGTCGAACCATCCGGGCCGCGCTGAATGCGATCTGCGACCTTGGCCGCCCGGGGCGGATTCGCCTGGCCGTGCTCGTCGATCGGGGGCATCGCGAGTTTCCGATCGAGCCCGATGTCGTCGGGATGCATCTGCGGACCGATCGCCACGATCGCGTGCGGGTTCGGCTCCATCCCCTCGATCCCAGCGAAGAGATCGTGCGTGTGCTGGCGGATCCCCGCCATTCCCAGCCTGAGAGGAGGCCTGCGCCGTGACCATCGCCTCTCCCCCGGGCTCCGGCCCTGGACGCGGTTCACTCTCGGTGCCCGCACCCGTGACCTCACCCACCACCTGGACCCGGAAGCACCTGCTGGGGCTCGAGGACCTCTCTGCCGAGGAGATCCTGGCGATTCTCGACACGGCCCAGTCGTTCGCGGAGATCTCGACCCGGAGCCGCAAGAAGGTTCCCGCACTGCAGGGGCGGATCGTGTTCAACCTGTTCTTCGAGAACTCGACCCGCACCCGGACCAGCTTCAGCCTGGCCGCGAAGCGGCTTTCCGCCGACACCCAGGACTTCTCCGCCAGCGCCTCCAGCCTCTCCAAGGGGGAGACGTTCATCGACACGGCCAAGAACATCGAGGCCATGGGGGCCGATGTGATGGTGGTGCGGCACCCCACGCCCGGTGCTCCCCACCTCCTGGCGCAGCACGTGAAGGCATCCGTCATCAATGCCGGCGACGGGGCCCACGAGCACCCGACTCAGGGGCTGCTCGACCTCATGACGATCCGGAAGGCAAAGGGCCAGATCGAGGGTCTGACCGTCGGGCTGCTGGGCGACATCGCCCATTCACGGGTGGCGCGGTCGAACATCTGGGGCCTGACCAAGCTGGGCGCCCGGGTGATTCTCTGCGGCCCCCCGACCCTCGTGCCGCGGTCCATGGAGCGTCTGGGGTGCGAGGTGGCCTACCGCCTGGACGACATCCTCCCGCGGTGCGATGTGGTCAACGTGCTTGCGCATTCAGTTCGAGCGCCAGCAGGGAGGGCTCTTTCCCTCGGTGGGCGAATACTCGCACTTTTACATGATGACGCAGGAGCGAATCCGGAGGGCCAAGCCCGATCTCCTGCTGCTGGCTCCCGGGCCGATCAACCGCGGGGTCGAGCTCACCCCGGAGGTGGCCGACGGCAAGCACTCGGCGATCCTCGACCAGGTCACCAACGGCCTGGCGGTACGGATGGCGGTGCTTTACCTGCTAAGCGGGAAGATGGAGGCCAGGGCGCCCCATCCGCAGTGAGCGACGGCGGTCAGTCTCGATCGTTGTTGACGAGAAGGTCAGCATGATGGGAAAACTTGCCTTGCCAACCATCCAGATTGCGGGCGGACGGATCATCGACCCCAGCCAGGGACGGGACGAGAACGGCGACCTCTGGATCAGCCGGGGCCACGTCTTGCCTGCCGGGGCGGGCTACGAAGAGGCCGAGATCGTGATCGATGCCAGGGGACTCATCGTCTGCCCTGGCCTGATCGACGTTCACGTTCATCTTCGGGAGCCGGGCAACGAGGAAGATGAGACAATCGCCACCGGTGCCGCCGCCGCGCTGGCGGGAGGCGTGACTTCGGTGGCCTGCATGCCCAACACGATCCCGCCCATCGACAGCCAGGCCGCAGCCGAATTCGTCGTGCTCCAGGGCCAGCGCGCCCGCCAGGCGAACGTCTACCCCGTGGGCGCCGTGAGCAAGGGTCGCAAGGGAGAGGAACTGGCCACTCTCGGCCAGCTCGTTGCGGGCGGAGCCGTGGCGTTCACCGACGACGGGGCGCCGGTCGCCTCGGCCGCGCTCATGCGGCGGGCCCTCGAGTATTCCAGGATGTTCAACCGCGTGATCATGCAGCACTGCCAGGTGCCGGAGCTCACCGTGGGCGGCGTGATGAACGAGGGCTTCGAGTCGATGCGCCTGGGCCTGGGGGGCATGCCGGCCGCCGCCGAGGACATCATGGTGGCCCGCGACATCCGGCTCGCCGAGATCACCGGCGGCCGGCTCCATATCCAGCACATCTCGACGGCCCGCTCCGTCGAGCTTGTCCGCGAGGGGAAGCGGCGCGGGGTGGCGGTCACCGCCGAGGCCTGCCCCCATCATTTCACCCTGACCGACGAGCGGCTTCGAACGTTCGACTCCAACTACAAGATGAACCCGCCGCTCCGGACCCGGAGCGACGTCGAGGCCGTCATCGACGGACTGAAGGACGGCACGATCGAGATCCTCGCCACCGACCACGCCCCTCACGCCCCCGAGAAGAAGATGAGGGAGCTGGACCAGGCCCCGTTCGGCATCATCGGCCTGGAGACCCTGGTGCCGATCACCGTCACGAACCTGATCGATCCCGGCCACCTGACCTGGCCCGAGGTGGTCCGCATGTTGACGGTCAACCCGGCCGAGCTTCTGGGAATTCCCAAGGGGACCTTGAAGCCGGGGGCCGATGCCGACGTCACCCTGATCGACCCGAGCACGCGCTGGACGATCGATCCCTCGCGGTTCCGCTCCAAGAGCCGCAACTGTCCGTTCGCCGGCTGGGAGGTCCGGGGCCGAGCCCACACCGTCATCGTCGGCGGCGAGGTGCGCTACACCCTGGGCGGAATCGTCCAGCAGGCTGCGACCTCGGCGGGAGTCTGAGCTTGGCCCCGGCGGCCAAAGCGGCTTGCACACTTGAACGTGATCCTACTCGTCTCCTACAGTTCCTTCAGGTGCTCCTCCGTTTTCGTCCTCTGGGACGGTTCTTGCCGCCTGTCCTCATGCTCTGGCTCATTGATGGTTACAACCTGATGCATGCCATGGGAGCGATTTCCGGCAAAGAGCTCGGCCATGAGGCCTTTCGCCGGAAGCGGCGCCGCTTTCTCAACGTGCTGGCCGATGCGCTGGGGGTCGAGCAGGCCCGGGAGACAACGGTGGTCTTCGACGCCAATTCGCCCCCGGCCGACTTCGATCTCGAGACCGGCTACAAGGGGCTGACCCTGATCTTCGCGCTGGGTGATGAGAATGCCGACGCCCGGATCGAGCAGTTGATTGCCCACCACTCGGCGCCAAAGTCCTTGACCGTCGTCTCGACGGACCGTCGCATTCGCCGGGCGGCGACCCGGCGCAAGGCTCGAGCGATGACCGCCGACGACTTCCTCGATCTGATCGAGCGGCTCCGGAGCCAGAAACAACGGGCAGGCGCCACCGAGGCACGCCCGTCCTCCCGGGCTCTGGACCGAGATTTGCCACTTTCCACCGACGAGGCAGCCTACTGGCTCGAGAAATTTGGTGAACTGGAGGATGCCCCGGAGACCCGCGAGGCCTTCAAACCCGACCCGGCGCTTCTGACCGACGCCGAGATTGCCCGGATCCAGCGCGAGATCGATCGCGAAGGATGATCCGCGCCCGACCACAGGCTATATAACAGAGCACGACCGATTCCCGGTACTTCTCCGGCAGCCGGCTGAGCTCGTCGTGCAGCTCCAGCCAGCACTCCGGCTCGATCGCGGGGTCCGCGTGTCCCTCCGTCGCCATGGCGGCCAACCGCCGTTCGTGCGACCGCCGTCTCGCCGTGTCGACCCTGAATCGCCGCGCCACGCGAAGGGCAATCCCGAAGAGCCACCAGGCCACCGACTCACGCTTGTGCACCGAACCGGCCCGAAGCACCAGCACCAGGAACTTGCCCTGGAACGCATCCTCGGCATCCTCCGGATTGCCCATGATCTGCCGGCAGAGTCGCAGCACCATCGGTCCGATGCCGGTCCACCAGGGCCGCGAAGCTGGCCTGGGCGGTCTCCTCTGGACCTGTCAGGAACGACTCCAGGAGCTGCCCGTCGGACAGGTTCCCGACCACGACCACGCGGCATAGGATCGGCAGTGGATTCCGGGAAAGAGCGCTCACCGATTCACCAGCCATGAAACCAGCTCCCTTCGTGTCTCCTTGCCCTGTAGTGCCACGAGGAGGGTTCCTTATTCCAGCCTTCTTGTCACAATAATCGAAAAGTCCGGCTTTCGCTCGGGCAGGAAGCATCCATGGAGCCGAAGATGACAGGGAGCCGCTCGCCGATCGATTTCTCGACAGCCGATCTTGTCGATGCTCACGGCCCTTTGCTCCAGAGCTGTGAGGTGCAGTTCCGGCAGTATGGTGGGCGGGTTCGATTTCACGGCCCGGTTCGGACCGTGAAGACGTTCGAGGACAATGCACTGATCAAGCAAGTGCTCTCTAAGTCCGGTGATGGGGCGGTGCTGGTGGTGGACGGCGGCGGCTCGCTACGGTCCGCCCTGGTGGGCGACGTGATCGCGAGCCTCGCGGTGCGGAACGGGTGGTCTGGGCTCCTGGTCTGGGGCGCGGTGCGGGATACGGCAATGCTCGCCGGGCTCGCCGTCGGTCTCAAGGCTCTTGGTTCCAATCCATGGAAGAGCGGCAAGTCCGGCTCGGGCCAGGTCGATGTGCCGGTGAGTTTCGGCGGAGTAACGTTCCGTCCCGGCGACTGGATCTACAGCGACGAGGACGGGGTCGTCGTGAGCAGGAGCCGTCTCTGATCGTCGGCCTGCAGATGCTCAGACCGGACCGGCCAAGGCGTCCCTCACCGCATGGCCGCGGCCGCAGGGGGGGCGGCGGCCTTTGCCTTGGGCCTCTCGGCGGGAATCTCGGGATGTCGCTCGGGGGTGCCGGGGCCTTGCTCGATCAGCTCATTGGGCTGCCCGGGCCGCTTTTTCAGCGTGAAGGCGTCGTACAGCTCGTTCAGGGCGGTCCGGGCTTCAAGGCGGAGCGTGGCACCGTCGATCGTGATGACCTGGTAGAGCTGGGTTCCCTCGGCCGTCCGCTTCTGCTGAGGCTTGCGGTTCAACACGTACTGCTTGGGCCCGGCGACCGAGTTCACGTAGACCGTGCCGCCGCGTGCGTCGGACGTGACCGTGGCAGAGCCCGCGTCTTCCTCGGAAGCCGTCTGAAGGCCGGTCCGGGCGTAGGTATGATCGTGGCCCTGGAGCACAAGATCGACGTGGTACTTGTCGAAGATCGGCTGCCAGAGCTTGCGGATCTCGGCATTGTCACGTTCCTTGGCCGACGAGTAGATCGGGTGGTGGAACGTGACGATGGTCCAGCGATTGGGGTTCTGGTCGAGGATCTCATGCAGCCACTGGGCCTGCTTCTCCAGGTCCTCGTTCGAGTTCAGCGAGATCACCCGGACGCCCTGGTAATCGACGTAGTAGGCGGTTTCTTCCAGCCCCTTGGGACCGTTCTGGGGCAGAGCGAACTGCGCCCGCCAGTGAGCCGTGATTTGCTTGGACGAGTCCTCGGCCAGCTCTTCCCTGGACTTCTCGTATTCATGATTGCCGGGCGAAGGGAGGCTGGGGAGCATTTCATGGATCCAGCCGCCGGCCTGGAACCACTCGCCCCAGTTGCTGTCGTCGGTGCCTCGATCGACCAGGTCGCCGGCGTGCACGATGAAGCGGGCATCGGGCGCTGCGGCGAACGCGGCGCGGATGACTCGCGACCAGTGCGACTTGATGCTGTTCTGGGCATCTCCCAGGTAGAGGAACCGGAACGGCTCCGTCCCTGTGCTCGCCGTCTGGAACGCGGCCCACTCGCTCCAGTGAGTGCCGTCGCCAACCCGGTAAAGATACTTCGCCCGCGGCTCGAGCCCCTCGAAGTTGACGCTGTGGCAGTGGCAGTGGGCCGTGCCGGCCTTGGTCAAAAGCGGCGAGGTGGTCGCCGGAACCGTCCTGGCCCGGCTCTCGAACTGCGGGCCATGGTCGGCCGGAGCGATCTGAGCCACGGCACTCTTCACGGTCGCGTCGGTTCGCCAGGTCACGGCCTGGGTGTGAGCGGGATCGCCCGAGAATGTCAGGATCACGCGGTCGGGAAAGACGGTGGGCAAGTACGCCTCCGCGGCCACCGGCGCGGGCCGGTTTCGCTCCTGGGCCAGGGCCGGCATGGTCGCCAGCGCCAGGGGCAGAAGGCAGGCTGCGCCCAGCGCTTGTAGGTACAATGACCGCATTCGGTTGATCATCGCTTCCAGGCTCCTTGGTGATCGTCCAGGGGAGGGCGAGCTCACGGCTCGGTTGTCGCAAAGGGTATGAGCCGAAAAGCTCTCCACGGTAAACGCCCTGGGGATCATCCCATCGAGGAGTGAAGTTCGCGGCCCTGGCTGCATGAAGATTCCTTGAAGAACGAGTGTAAGGAACAGCTTGAGCCGTGATACCCGCGGAGAGTACTGCCTCCTGGTATCATACCATTTGGCGTGTTACAAACGAGGGCTGAGGTCTCCTGCTCGGCAGCAGCGGGCGGCCGGGGTCGAATGTTCCTCTTGAAGCGGGACCGTGCAGCGATGAAGGTCCATGAATATCAGGCGAAAGAACTGCTCGAGAAGGCCGGGGTCGCGGTTCCCAAGGGGATCGTGGTGACGACGCCGGCCGAGGCCGCCAAGGCCTACGATGCGCTGGGTGGGGGCTTGATCGTCGTCAAGGCCCAGGTCCACGCGGGCGGCCGGGGCAAGGGGGTCGCGATCGGCCCCGAGGTCAACCGCGACCTTGCGCTGGCGATCGCCAGCGGCAAGAAGCCTCGTCCGGAGGGCATGGCCAAGGGGGTGCAGCTCGTGAAGTCAGCCGCCGAGGCCGAGAAGGCGGCGGCAAGCCTGCTGGGCAAGACGCTGGTCACGTACCAGACCGGCGCGGCGGGTCAAACGATCTCCAAGGTGCTGGTGACGGTGGGCCACAACATTGCCCGCGAGCTCTACCTTGGCCTGGCGATCGACCGGAACCTCAAGTGCCCGGTGCTGATGGCCTCGACCGAGGGAGGCGTCGAGATCGAGACGGTCGCCGCCAAGACCCCCGAGAAGATCCACCGCGAGCCGATCGACGTCGGCCTTGGTCTGGGAGACTTCCAGGCCCGCAAGGTCTGCAAGGCCCTGGGGCTCACCGGACCAACCGCCAAGAAGGGCGCCACATTCCTGAAGAACTTCGTGAAGCTCTTCATCGACAAGGATGCCTCGCTGGCCGAGGTCAATCCGCTGATCGTCACCGAGAGCGGTGATGTGCTGGCGCTGGACTGCAAGCTCAACTTCGACGACAACGCCGTCTTCCGCCACCCCGACGTCGCCCACATGCTCGACGAGGCGGAGGAAGACCCGGCCGAGCTGCGGGCCTCGCGCACCGGACTCTCCTACGTGAGCCTGGATGGCGACATCGCCTGCCTGGTCAACGGGGCGGGGCTGGCGATGAGCACCATGGACCTGATCAAGTACCACGGCGGCGAGCCCGCCAACTTCCTGGACGTGGGAGGCGGCGCCGACAAGGACCAGGTGCTCGAGGGCTTCCGCATCCTGCTCTCCTCGCCGCGCGTCCAGGCAGTTCTGGTCAACATCTTCGGCGGCATCATGAAGTGCGACATCATCGCCGCCGCGCTCCTGGCGGCCTACGACGAGATCGACTTCCGCCTGCCCCTGGTCGTCCGGCTCGAGGGGACCAACGCCGACATCGGCATGTCGCTGCTGGAGAAAAGCGGCCGCAAGATCATCACGGCCAACGGACTGACCGACGCGGCCCGCAAGGTCGTCGCCGCGGCCAAGGGAAGCGCGGCCTAGAGCGTTTCAGGTTCGGGTGGCATACTCCTGCAAGTCCCCTCTCATAGGGCAGGATTCATCCTGCCGGCATTGGCTCACTCGGCAGGACAAGTCCTGCCCTACGGGTGTGAGCCAAGCAACGGCAAACGGCTCTAGGAGGGATCGGGCTTGACCGCTGAGCGGAAGATTTCATCGGATCTCCAGACCACGACCGACTCGATCTTGAATTCCGGGGAGTCGGATCAAAGCGAATAGGGAAGCCTTTCATGAGCATCCTGGTCAACAAGAACACGCGGCTGATCTGCCAGGGCATCACCGGCAAGGCGGGCGCGTTTCATTCCGAGCAGTGCAAGGCCTACGGCACGAACCTGGTGGGCGGCGTCACGCCCGGCCGCGGCGGCGAGACGGCCCTCGGAGTTCCGGTGTTCGACACCTGTGCCGAGGCGGTGAAGGCCACCGGCGCCAACGCCACGATGATCTTCGTGCCCGCCGCGGGTGCCGCCGACGCCATCATGGAGGCCGCCGACGCCGGAATCTCGGTGATCGTGGCGATCACCGAGGGAATCCCCGTGGTCGACATGGCCCGCGCCGTGGCCTACCTCAAGACCCATTGTCCCACGGCCCGGCTGATTGGTCCCAACTGCCCCGGCGTGATCACGCCGGGCGAGTGCAAGATCGGCATCATGCCCGGGTATATCCACAAGCCGGGGAGGGTCGGAGTGGTGAGCCGATCGGGAACCTTGACCTATGAAGGGGTCTGGCAGCTCACGACCCTGGACATCGGTCAGAGCACGTGCGTGGGGATCGGCGGCGACCCGGTCAACGGCACCAGCTTCGTCGATGTCCTCGCGCTGTTCGAGGCCGATCCCGACACCGACGCCGTGCTGATGATGGGTGAGATCGGCGGCAACGCCGAGGAGCAGGCGGCGGAGTTCAAGGCCTCCGGCAAATTCACCAAGCCGATGGCGGCGTTCATCGCCGGCCAGACCGCCCCGCCGGGCAAGCGGATGGGCCACGCCGGTGCCATCATCTCGGGAGGGTCCGGCAAGGCCGCCGACAAGATCGCCGCCCTTGAAAGTGCGGGGATCCGCGTGGCCAAGAGCCCGGCCGACATGGGAACCAGCCTGAAGGCGGCGCTGGGAAAGTGAAGAGGGGATCACCGCGAAGCGCCCGGGGATGCGGAAAGGATGTCGTTCGCATCGGAGCGAGCGATCGCGTTCGCACCCTGCAATCCTGAAGGAGATGCCAGTGGCTGATCGTGTGAACAGACCAGGTCGCCACGCTCTCTCGCTCGCGTTCCTGGTCCTTGTCCTCGCCGCTCCCGGCTTCGCGGCGTCTCCTGCCGACATGGAAGCTGTGATCGAGGAGTACGAGGCCGATTACCACAGCGTGATGGGCTTCTACGATCTGCCCTGGTCGATTGCCCGCTTCGACCGGATGGAGCGTCTTCAGCATGACTGGCAGGCGCGGCTCGCGGGGCTCGAATTCGACCGGCTGGACCAGCATGGCCGGGTCGATCACGTGCTCTTGCGGACGAAGCTTGCCTCGGAGCTGGATGATCAGTCGCTGGACCGGCGCCGGCTGAGTGAGATGGCCGATCTGATCCCGTTCCGAGAGGAGATCAACGCGCTGGAGGAGGCGCGATGGCGGCTGGAGTCCTTCGACCCGGAGGCCGCCGCATCGAGGCTGTCGCGGCTGCCCGACCAGGTCAAGCAACTTCGGGAACGGATCGAGAAGGGCAAGAAAGCATCTTCCGCAGAGAAGAAAGACGCGCAGGAAAAGCCTGCCTCCAAAGAGGTTGCCAGGCCCAAGAAGGAAGACCCGGCACCTATAAAGGTCGGCGCACCGCTGGCGCTCCGCACGGGCCAAGCCGTGGAATCGTTGCGTCGGTCCTTACGCACCTGGTTCACCTTCTACGACGGCTTCACACCCGACTTCTCATGGTGGGTCCGCAAGCCCCACGAGGCGGCCGACAAGGCGCTGGAAGACTATGCCAAGTTCCTCCGCGAGGAGATTGCCGGCCAGCACGGGAAGGATGAGGATCCCCTGGTTGGAGACCCGGTCGGCGAACCGGGGCTGAAGAGTCTGCTGGCCGGTGAGCTGATCGCCTACACGCCGCAGGAGATCGTCAAGATCGGCGAGCGTGAGCTGGAGTGGTGCGAGGCCGAGATGCGCAAGGCCGCGCGCGAGATGGGGTTCTCCGATAACTGGAAAGCCGCGCTGGCCAAGGTCAAGTCCTCATTTGTTCCCCCGGGCGGGCAGGACGATCTCGTCGCCCAGCAGGCCAGGGAAACCATCCGGTTCGTCAAGGAGCACGACCTCATCACCGTACCACCGCTTTGCGAGGAGACCTGGCGGTTGACGATGACGTCGCCCGAGCGGCAGAAAACCATGCCCTACGCCGCTTATGGCGGCCAGCAGATGACCGTCGCCTACGCCAGCGAATCGATGAAGCATGAAGATAAGTTGATGGCGATGCGGGGCAACAACCGGCACTTCACCCGAATTGTCACCGCCCACGAGCTGATCCCCGGCCACCACCTGGAACGGTACCAGTCAAATCGCCATCGCACCTATCGGGGGCTCTTCAGCACGCCGTTCTTCGTCGAGGGCTGGGGACTCTACTGGGAGCTCCGGCTCTGGGACCTGAAGTACGCGAAGAGCCCCGAGGACCGGATCGGAATGCTGTTCTGGCGGATGAATCGCTCAGCCCGGATCATCGTCTCGTTCCGGTTCCACCTGGGAACCATGAGTCCTGCGGAGATGGTGGATTTCCTCGTCGAGCGGGTCGGGAATGAGAAGTTTGGAGCCACCAGCGAGGTCCGCCGGTACCTCCAGTATCCTCCCCTTTACCAGGCGGCATACATGCTAGGGGGTCTTCAGCATTACGCCCTTCGTCGCGAGGCGGTCGGTTCGGGCCGCATGACGGAGAAGGCGTTTCACGACGCCGTGCTGGGCTGCCACTCGATCCCCATCGAGATGGTCCGGGCCGAGTTGCTCGACCTCCCGCTGTCCCGCGACTTCCAACCGCACTGGCGGTTTGCCGACTCGCTTCCCGACCGACATTGACTGAACCGGGGATTCTCCCTCGTTCCCGAGCTCCCGGGGCACCTCATGTCCGACTCGTCGAATCCATGGACGACGCTGAGCCGCCGCCTGGTTTACGAAAACCCGTGGATCCGCGTTCGCGAGGACCAGGTGCTGCGGCCGGACGGGCAGCCGGGCATCTACGGCGTGGTCGAGTTCAAGAACCGGGCGGTCGGCGTGCTGCCCGTCGATGACGAGGGGCACATCTGGCTGGTCGGCCAGTACCGCTATCCCCTGAACCTTTATTCCTGGGAGATTCCCGAAGGGGGCAGTCCTGAATCTGAGTCTCCCGAGGAGACCGCACGCCGCGAGCTGAGGGAAGAGACGGGACTCGTGGCCAGCAAGCTCGAGCTGATCGGGACTGCACACCTTTCCAACTCGGTGTGCGATGAAGTCGCCTATATCTATCGGGCCACCGAGCTGTCACAAGGTCCCAGCATGCCCGAGGGCACCGAGAAGCTGCACGCGAGGAGGATGAGCTGGGATGAGGCCTGGGCCATGCTTCGCCGCGGCGAGATCACCGACTCGATGTCCGTGATTGCCCTGCTTCAAGAGGCCGTGAGCCGGCTGGAGAAGGTCCGGGTTGAGACCGACACGAAAAAACCCGCCTCCGTGCGGGTTGGAGATGGCTCCGCAACGCCTCGTTCACGGAACGAGCACGATCAGTAAGTTCCAGAGCCGGTCCTGCGGGCGAGCCGCCAGGATGTGGGGACAGCACGGCGAGCGGTGGCGGTGGCCTCATCATCCGGCAAGACCCGGGCGAGGACCGACTGAGTCGGGAAATAACGCCCCGGGCAGACGGTCGGTGTGGCCGCCAGGTGCGCATGCGTCTCGACGCGGCTCCGGCTGATGGAATAACGCGAGCCCAGGTAGGCGATCAGGGCCTTGGCCGCCGCGACCTGCCGTGGTGTCGGAGGCTCCTTGTCAAGATCGCCGATGAAGCAGATCCCGATGCCATACTCGTCGATCTCGGCCGTCTTGGCATTCCGGCAGTGAACCCCGTGCTTCTGATTGACCCAGCGCTGGGCGACCTCGATCTGGCCATCGGCGCTGCCCGTCCCGTTGCCGATCACGAAGTGATAGCCGCACCCGTCATATCCCAGGATCTTGCGGTGCTCACCGTCGATCTGGTCGTAATTGCCGGAGGCATTGGCGCTGTGGTGCAGGACGATGTACTGCCAGGGGCGGTCCGCCTTGCTGGGATAGAACAGCTCGTTGCCTCCCGATTCACCGAGGAACGGGCGGAGCCGCTCCTGCGTGCTGACCTGGCGGACCCGGCCCGTGGCCGACGCCGCGCGGACCCCGTCGGCCGCGTCCAGAGCCGAGGTCGTTAAGCCCGGGCCCTGGAGTGCCGGCCCCTTGCTCGAGGGCGAGGACGATGACGGACTGCCCGGGCTCCGCGGCTTCACCGATTGCGAGGGGATCATGTCGAGATCGGGCTCGCCGCCGATCGAGGCCTTCGGCGCGGGTTCGGGCAGGGCGTTTCGCTGCGATGAGCGGGTTGATCCTGCCGGTGAGCCGAGCGACGGTACTGTCGATTCGCTGGCACCGGCTGGCTCGTCGATGGCCGGCTCGGACGACAAGCTGCGGGACGAAGCCCCGGTACCTGCGGGGGGGGCCGATCTGGTTGATGATAGGACCCGAACCGGAACCCGAGCCGCAATTGGTGCACGGGGCCGATACGGTCGAGGGCGACGTGTAGATTGGACGGAGCGATTCACGCCGGTGGCCGCCGCAACCGGCCGCCGCGAGCAGTGTCAGGGCGGCCGCCACGACCAGGCTCGCCCGGCGCGGGCGCAGCAGGATCGGGGCCATCTCTTTCAGGGCCATCTTCCATCTCCTTGCCAGGGTTGAAAACGTTCCCGACATCCAGGGTCGGGCCCTCGTCATCCATGGATCGCAAGCACGGTGCCGAACGACAGGTCGATCTTCCACGGTAAGGGTTTCAATTTCCTGACCTTCGCCTCAAGTCTACACGCCAATTGACCGAGTGGCGGAAGCTCCCGTGATTTTGTAAAAAATTCTCTCAAGTCGGTGGTTCCGCGTTGCAAGAGGCACGGTAACTCTTACCAGCCTTTGTTACATCAGCAGGCCGGGAAATACGCCAGGACGCACCCGATCTACGGCTTCTGCCGAGCCTGGGGGAACCAGCGGCGAATGGCGAGGCTCGGCGGGAGCTTCCCCCTCCCGGGTGCGGCGGCTTTCGGAGAATGGAACGGCCTTGGTCTCCACCCATCGAACCCTTCCAAGTCAACCACCGAAACGTTATTCTCACGAAAAAGCGGAAAGGACCGGCCCCCGAACTTGCGGCGGGCTTTTTTTGTCAAAATCGCCAGTGATGCCTTCGGGGCCAGCATCGCCTGCCGGGACGACGAGGCCGCGGTTGGAGAACTTCAGTCATGCCTGCCTATCATCCCCAACGCATCGAGCCGAAGTGGCAAGCCTACTGGGAGAAGAACCGGACCTTCCGCGCAACAGACCTCGATCGGTCCAGGCCCAAACTCTACATCCTGGACATGTTTCCCTACCCCAGCGGTGCGGGACTGCACGTGGGCCATCCCGAAGGCTACACCGCCACGGACATCCTCTGCCGGTACAAGCGAATGCGCGGGTTCAACGTGCTGCACCCCATGGGCTGGGACGCCTTCGGCTTGCCTGCCGAGCAATACGCGGTGCAGACCAACACCCATCCCCGGATCACGACCCAGGCGAACATCGACACCTTTCGCCGCCAGATCAAGTCGCTGGGCTTCTCCTATGACTGGGACCGCGAGGTCGACACCACCGACCCCGGCTACTACAAGTGGACCCAGTGGATTTTTCTCAAGATCCACGACACCTGGTATGATCCGGAGTTCGTCTGGACCGATCCCCAGGGGAAAGAGCGCAAGGGCAAGGGACGGCCGATCGCCGAGCTGCCGATCCCTCCGGGAACCACCGACGTGGCGGCGTATCGCGACAGCAAGCGGCTGGCCTACCGCGCTGGTGCCCGTCAACTGGTGTCCAGCGCTGGGCACAGTCCTGGCCAATGAAGAGGTCATCGATGGCAAGAGCGAACGGGGCGGCTTCCCCGTCGTGCGGATGCCGCTGACACAGTGGATGCTGCGGATCACTGCCTACGCCGAGCGCCTGGTCGAGGACCTTGACGCCGTCGATTGGCCCCGACCCATCAAGGACATGCAGCGCAACTGGGTCGGCCGGAGCGAAGGGGCGGAGGTCGATTTTCCCATCCTGCTCGACGACGATCTGGCGAGCTGGGAAGTCCGCCGCCAGTCCGAAGGGTTCGTGGAGTCTCCCTCCGATGATGTGATCCGGATCTACACGACCCGGCCCGATACGCTCTTCGGCGCCACGTACATGGTTCTGGCGCCGGAACATCCGCTGGTGGAGCAGGTCACGACGCCCGATCACAGCGATGCAGTCGCCCGGTACCGCGAGCAGGCGGCCCGGAAGAGCGACCTCGACCGCACCGACCTCGCCAAGACCAAGACCGGCGTGTTCACCGGGGGATATGCCGTGAATCCGGTCACCGGCAAGCCCATCCCCATCTGGATCGCCGACTATGTCCTGATGGGTTATGGCACCGGTGCCATCATGGCCGTACCAGGCCATGATGAGCGCGACTTCGCCTTCGCCAAGTCCTTTGGTCTTCCCATCGTGGCCGTCGTGATGCCGCCCGACGAATGGCTGAGGGCACATCGCGGACCGGGGTCCCCGGAGGTTTCCGATGTGGCGCAGCTTCGCGAGGAGTATGCAAGGAGTCCCGGATCCTTCGCGGAGGCTTACTGCGATGAGGGGCTCTCGATCCAGTCCGAGAACGAGGAGTTCCGCATCACCGGCAGCCCGACTCCCGAGGCCAAGAGGGCCATCACGGCCTGGCTGGCCGAGCAGGGCCTGGGCCGTCGCGCCGTCAACTACAAGCTGCGCGACTGGCTCTTCTCGCGACAGAGATACTGGGGAGAGCCCTTCCCCGTGGTTCTCGACCCGAACGACCAGGTGCAGCCCGTCTCCGAATCCGAGCTGCCGGTGATCTTGCCCGATCTCGACGACTTCAAGCCGACGGGAAAACCCGAGCCGCCACTCTCCAAGGCAAGCCAGTGGGTCCGCTACTCCGACCGCTGCCGCCGCGAGACCAACACCATGCCCCAGTGGGCCGGGTCTTGCTGGTACTATCTCCGCTACCTGGATCCCAAGAACGCCGAACAGGCCTGGGATCCGGAGAAGGAGAAGTACTGGATGCCCGTTGACCTTTACGTCGGCGGCGCCGAGCACGCGGTCCTCCACCTGCTTTACAGCCGGTTCTGGCACAAGTTGCTCTTCGACCGCGGCCTGGTCAGCACGCCCGAGCCGTTCCAGCGGCTGGTCAACCAGGGGATGATCCTGGGGGAGATGGAATACACAGGTTATCAGATGACCCAACTGGGGAAGCTGGGTGCCGACGTCTCAAGTGAAACGAGGATCGAGCACGGCTCGCTGTCTCAAGGGTTCGCAGATCCTGGTCACGAGGTTTCGCGTGAAGCCCGTCAAGCTGATCGAGGACGGCAGGTCCAAAGAAGGGCGATGCGTTCGTGCTGGCCGCGCAGCCGAAGTCCGCGTCGACGCCCGGGCCCACAAGATGTCCAAGAGCCGGGGCAACGTGATCAACCCCGATGCCGTGGTCGCCGAGTACGGGGCGGACAGCCTGCGGCTTTACGAGATGTTCATGGGACCGCTGGAGGCCGTCAAGCCCTGGAGCATGAAGGGCGTCGAAGGCGTTTATCGGTTCCTGGGCCGAGCCTGGCGGATGATCGTGGACGCCGACGCGGCGGAGATTCGCCTCGATCCCCGGGTCCAGGATGTCGCTCCGACCACAGAGCAAGCCAGGATCGTCGCGCGCACCGTTGCCGCCGTGACCGACGACTTCGAGGCTCTGCGGTTCAACACCGCGATCAGCCGGCTCATGGAATTCGTCAACGCCTTCACCTCCTCGGAGGTTCGACCCCGCACCGCGATGGAGACCTTCACGCTGCTCCTTGCTCCGCTGGCTCCGCACGCCGCCGAGGAGCTCTGGCAGATCCTGGGCCACGAACAAACGCTCGCCTACGAACCCTGGCCAACCTACGAACCGGCGCTGCTGAAGGACGCCGAGGTGGAGGTACCGGTCCAGGTCAACGGCAAGCTGCGGGGGCGGGTGATCGTCCCCGCCGACACCGATGGGTCGCAGCTCGAGGCCGCCGCCCGCGCTGATGAGCGAATCGCATCCCTGCTCGAAGGCAAGACGATCCGCAAGGTGATCGTCGTTCCCGGCAAGCTGGTCAACTTTGTCGTCGGGTGACCGGAACCTCGGCACCTCCAGGCGCGCGGCGTGAGATCCGGCGGTCCCCGATGCAATGACCTTGCGACCCGGGGATCGGTGGGTGATCATGTTATGGTCGAGCACTCCGCTTGGGTCAAGCGGGAGCACGGAATCAGCCACGACGAGCAGTCGAGCGAACAGATCAGCCCAGGAGACCCGGCCGGCTTCGAGATGATACGCCAGGCGCTCTTGGTGCATGGCGATCATTACATGCACCTGGCCGACCTGCGAAGCTATGCCCAGGCGCAGGAAAAACTGGGGACATTCCATCGCCAGGATCCGTCGGGGTGGACCCGCAAGGGGATCCTCAACGTGGCGGGCAGCGGCCGGTTCTCGACCGATCGCACGATCCGCGAATACGCCCGGGAGATCTGGGACGCAAAGCCCTGCCCGGTTTTCTAGCCATCAGGCCGGTGCTTCACAGCTGGTCTCGCGAGAGGTCGCAAGCCTTATGGGGCCGGGAGGAAGACAGACATGGCGCAAAATCGTCGGGCGGAAGCCGAGCCGGTCTCAGCCAGCCCGGGAGACGTTTACCAGGACCGAGACCTGAGCTGGCTCGAGTTCAATCGCCGGGTTCTGCACGAGGCCCAGGACCCGCGCACGCCGCTGCTGGAGAGGCTCAAGTTCCTGGCGATCTTCTCATCGAACCTCGATGAGTTCATCATGAAGCGGATCCAGCTCCTCAAGCTCCGGGCCGAAACACGGTCCGACGCAGCGGACCTGCTCAGCGCCATTCGAGAGCGTCTGTTGCCGATGCTTCAGCAGCAGGCCGAGACGTTCACCAGCCTGGTGATCGAGCTCAGAGGGCACGGCGTGTCCCTGCTCCGGTGTGATGAGCTGACGGCCGAAGAGCGCGCTGAGGCGACAGCCTATTTCCGAGCGAACGTGCTGGCGATCCTCACTCCCCTGGCCTACGATCCGGCTCACCCGTTCCCCTTCCTCTCGAACCTGTCCACTTCTCTGGGAGTCATCCTCCGCAACCCGGAGACGGCCGAGCGCTGCTTCGCCCGGATCAAGGTGCCCAATGTGCTGTCGGCGTGGGTTGCCCTGCGAACCAGGAGACAGGGGCAGACCGACGTCCTGGTCCGGCTGCATGACATCCTCGAGCACAACCTCGAGTCGGTATTCCCGGGGATGGAAATCCTGGGCGCCACACTTTTCCGAGTGACCCGCGACGCCGAGGTCGAGCTCAATGAAGATGCCGGCGACATCCGCGTGCAAGTGGCCGAGGAGCTGAAGCAACGGCGGTTCGAGCCCGTCGTCCGGCTCGAGCTTCAAGCCGGGCCCGACCCCTGGGTTCGTGACCTGCTGGTCGGCAAGTTCGAGCTCACCGAGCAGGACGTGTACGAGCTGCCGGGAGAGCTCGACTACACGGGGCTGATGGCCGTTGCAGCGCTGCCCCGGGCCGAGCTCAGGGATGTGCCATGGAACCCTGTGGAGCCGCTCATGCTGCCGGACCCCGAGTCCGACATTTTCGCAGCGATCCGGGCGGGCGAGATCCTGGTTCACCATCCCTACGAGAGCTTCGACTCGAGCGTGGAACGCTTCATCCGCACCGCGGCCGACGACCCCCTGGTGCGGTCGATCAAGATGACCGTGTACCGCGTTGGCGACGACACGCCGTTCGTCCGATCACTGGTCCGGGCCGCCGAGTCGGGCAAGCAGGTGGTCTGCCTCATCGAGGTCCGCGCCCGCTTCGACGAGGCTCGGAACCTGCACTGGGCCGAGGAACTGGAGCGCGTCGGCGCTCACGTCGTCTACGGCGTCATCGGCCTGAAGACGCACACCAAGACAGCCCTGATCGTTCGCCAGGAGGCCGACGTTGTGCGGTGCTATGCGCACGTGGGCACGGGAAACTACCACGTCCGCACGGCCCGCCTCTACACGGACCTGGGGTTGTTCTCGTGCGACCCGCTGCTCTGCGGCGACCTCGTTTCCCTGTTCCATTTCCTGACGGGCTACTCGCTGAAGCGCAATTACCAGAAGCTGCTGGTCTCGCCGGTGAGCATGCGGACCCGATTCCTGGAAATGATCGAGCGCGAGATCGCCCACCAACGTGCCGGCCGCCCCGCTCGAATCATCGCCAAGGTGAACCAGCTAGAAGACCCCGCGATCTGTGAGGCCCTCTGCGCGGCCTCGGGCACGGGAGTGCCCATCGACCTAATCGTCCGTGGCTTCTGCTGCCTTCGACCGGGAGTTCCGGGGTACTCCGAGAACATCCGGATCATCTCGATCATCGGCCGGTTCCTCGAGCACTCGCGGATCTTCCACTTCGCGAGCGGGGCCGACGATCCCCTTGAGGGTGAATTCTACATCGGTTCGGCCGACTGGATGCACCGGAACCTCTCGGCGCGGGTCGAGGCGATCGCCCCGGTCGAGCCTCGACGCTTGAGAGAACGGCTCTGGGAGATCCTCCAGGTCAACCTGCAGGACCAGCGGCAAGCCTGGGACATGCAGCCCGATGGCTCCTACATCCAGCGCACGCCGGCACCCGACGCGAGTGGTCCGGCACGGGATGGCACCCAGGCAACCTTGATGGCCCGGACCCTCAGCCGCTCGCGGGTCGTCCGGGTCTGAGGTCGCTCCGGCCCTGAGTGCGTGCCAAGACAGCAAGCACTGTCAGGTTTCGGCCATCATCGACGAAATCGCGGACGCCGACAGTTGCCAACCTCTCCGCCCGCACTAGAATGGCTGAGCTTGTCGATCCGGGCCAAGGTGGTCATTGCGACCACTGGCTGTAATATCAATGGATGGAGGAGAGGGCGTGCCAGACCCTTCATCGAAGATCGTGCTGGCCCTGTGCTCCGCGGCACTCGCGCTGAGCTGTCTGGCCGTGGGCTGCCAGCCCGGAAACAGGTATGTGCCTCCTCCTCCGCCCGAGGTGACGGTCAGCCCGCCGCTCCGCCAGTCGGTGATGAGCTACCTCGAGTACACGGGCACGACCAAGTCGATCGAGACGGTCGACCTTCGCGCGCGGGTCAAGGGGTTCCTCAAGCAGAGGCTCTTCCGGGAGGGTGAAGACGTCAAGGAGGGGCAGCTTCTGCTGGTCATCGATGAAGAGCCCTTCCAGGTCGCGCTCCAGGCTCGCCGAGGCGAAGCTCGAGGCGGCCCGGGCCGGCGTCAAGAAGGCCGAGGAATCGAAGGCCAAGGAGGTGGCCCAGGCGCAGCTCAACCTCGATCAGGCCGTCTTTCAACTGGCCCGCGTCGAGGAGAATCGTCAGCGTGCCTTGATCCGTCGGAATGCCGCCTCGCAGGAAGACCTGGACAAGGCCGAGGCCGACCGCAAGAAGGCCGAGGCCCAGGTTCAGGCCGACCGCGCCACCCTCGAGCAGGCCCAGGCCGACTACGTGACGAACCTGCTCACGGCGAAGGCCAACGTGGCCCAGGCCGAGGCTGAAGTTCGCAACGCCAAGCTCGACCTGGGCTACTGCCGCGTTCGTGCTCCATTCGATGGCCGGATCAGCCGTGCCGCTTCAGGATGTCGGCAACCTCGTGGGAGACGGGCAGGCGACCGTCCTGGCCACGATCGTCCGGTTCGACCCGATCTACGCTTACATGACGGTGAGCGAGAGCGACTTGCTGATGTACCGGAAGCTCGTCCGCGAAGGCAAGCGGGTCGATTTCCGGAAGGAGCCGATCGCGCTGGACCTGGGACTGCCCAACGAGACCGGGTTCCCCCATCCGGGCACGATTGACTATGTCGATCCGACGGTGGACCCCGGCTCGGGCACGATCCAGGCCCGAGGCAAGTTCGCGAACCCCGGGCCGAACAACGAGATCTATCCCGGCCTCTTCTGCCGGATTCGCTGTGCCCCTCACGAGAACCCCGGATGCCCTGCTCGTGCCCCAGCGCTCGCTGGCGTACGACCAGGGGGGCTGGTTCCTGCTGGTCGTGGGCGGTGAGAACAAGGTCGAGCAGCGGTACGTGACGCCAGGGGCGACCGAGGGGGCCCTCCGGGTGATCGACGAGAACCTCAAACCTGACGACCTGGTGGTCGTGCAGGGACTTCAGCGGGCTCGCCCGGGGATCACGGTCAACCCCAGGCGGCAGGAACCACCGTGGCCTCCGCCGGATCCGCATCCTCGTCCGCGCCGGTTCCCGTCGAAGACACAGCCTCCCGGCGCCCAGTCCGGTTCTGCCTCAGGCCCTCTGTCCGGCTCACAGCCACCGAAGCGTCCGGGTACCTGACTTCGAGCGGGGAAGACATGTTCTCACGGTTCTTCATCGAGCGGCCGATCCTGGCCAACGTGATCGCCTATGTCACCGTGCTGATCGGCGCCGTGACCCTGTTCGTTCTTCCCGTCGAGCAGTATCCGCAGATCACGCCGCCGACCGTCCAGGTCACGACGAACTATCCCGGCGCCGATGCCCAGGTCCTCTCCGACACCGTTGCCGCGCCCATCGAGCAGCAGGTCAACGGCGTCGAGGGCATGCTTTACATGTCCTCGACCTGCGCCAGCGACGGATCGTACAACCTGACCGTCACGTTCGACGTCGGCACCAACATCGACATGGCCCAGGTGCTCGTGCAGAACCGGGTGGCCATCGCCATGCCCAAGCTGCCCGAGGAGGTCCAGCGCCAGGGCGTGGTCACCAAGAAGAAGTCGACGGCCATCATCATGGTCGTCGCCCTGACGTCGCCGGACGGCCGGTACGACAGCCTCTTCCTGAGCAACTACGCCACGCTCCGGGTCAAGGACGTCCTGTCCCGGATCAAGGGGGTGGGCGACATCAACATCGTCGGCACCAGCGAATACGGCATGCGGATCTGGATCGATCCCGAACGCCTCAAGGCCCGCGACCTGACGACCGAGGACGTCGTGCGGGCGATCCGGGAGCAGAACGTGCAGGTCGCGGCGGGACAGATCGGCGAGCCGCCGACACCCCCGACCCAGGACTTCCAGCTCACGGTCACCACGCTCGGGCGGCTGCGGACGCCCGAGCAGTTCGGCGACATCATCGTCAAGTCGGGCCGCGACGAGGTCCGCGACCCCGCGGCCCGCTTGACCCGCGTCAAGGACGTCGCCCGGGTCGAGCTGGGCGGCCAGACCTACAGCCAGTGGTGCGACGTGTCCGGCAAGCCGGCCGCGGGGATCGTCGTCTACCAGCTCCCCGGCGCCAACGCCCTGGACGTGGCCCGCAATGTCTTCGCCGCCATGGACGAGCTGAAGAAGAGCTTCCCCGAAGGCGTCGAGTACTCCGTCCCCTACAACACCACGATCTTCGTCGAGGAATCGATCCACGAGGTCTACAAGACGCTGATCGAGGCGGGCGTCCTCGTGCTCGTCGTGATCATGCTGTTTCTCCAGGACTGGCGTGCCGTGCTGGTGCCCGCGACGACCGTGCCCGTGACGATCATCGGCGCCTTCGCGGCCATGGCCTTGCTCGGGTTCTCGATCAACCTGCTCACCCTTTTCGGCCTGGTCCTGGCCATCGGAATCGTCGTCGACGACGCGATCGTGATCGTCGAGAACGCCGCCCACCACATCGATCACGACGGGCTTCCACCCAAGGAAGCCACGATCAAGGCGATGTCGGAGGTCATCGGCCCGGTCATGGGCATCACCCTCGTGCTCATGGCGGTCTTCCTGCCGACCGCGTTCCTCGGCGGGATCACCGGCCAGCTCTACCGCCAGTTCGCCCTGACCATCGCCGCCACCGCGGTCATCAGCGCGATCAACGCGGTCACGCTCAAGCCGGCGCAGTGCGCGACCTACCTTCGCCCCAGCCCCGAGCGGCGGAACGCCTTCTTCCGCGGCTTCAACGCCGTCTACGACCGCATCGAGAGCAGTCTACACGCGAATCGTCGAACGCCTGGTGCGCCACACCTGGGCTGATCATGCTCCTGTTCGCCGTCATCGCCGGGCTCACGGGATGGTGGTTCGTGCGGCTGCCCACGGGCTTCCTGCCGGTCGAGGACCAGGGGTACGTGATCGTCGGGATCCAGCTTCCCGACGCGGCCTCTCAGGCTCGCACTCGCGAGGTCGTCGACCGGGTCGAGTCGATCCTCAAGGAGACCCCCGGCATCGGCAACTGGGTCATGATCGGCGGTCATGTCGGTGCTCGACCAGGCCAACGCCTCGAACGCCGCGCTCCTGTACGTGCGGTGGACGCCCTACGAGGAACGAACCACGCCCGAGCTCAGCCAGGATGCGATCCTGGCCAAGCTGCGAGGCCGGTTTCAAGAGATCCAGGAGGCGATCGTCTTCACCTTCCCGCCACCGGCGATCCAGGGCCTCGGAGTGGCCGGCGGCTTCCAGCTTCAGCTCGAGGACCGCGGCGGTGTGGGGCTGACCGAGCTCCAGCAGGTCACCGACGAGATGATCGAGGCGGGAAACGCCCAGACCAGCCTCAAGGCGCTGAACACGACGTTTCGCGCCGGCGTCCCCCAGCTTTACGCCGACGTCGACAGGATCAAGGCCAAGAGCCTGGACGTTCCTCTCGACGTGGTCTTCGGCACGCTCCAGGCGGCACTCGGGTCTTCCTACGTCAACGACTTCAACCTGTTCGGCCGGACCTACCAGGTGCGGGTTCAGGCCGATCAGAGGTTCCGGCTCAAGCCCGAAGACATCAACCGGCTCGAGGTCCGCGACCTGCAGGGCAAGATGATTCCCCTGGGCACGCTCGTCGAACGTCAAGCCGCGGCTCGGTCCTCAGATCCTGACACGCTACAACCTCTATCCGTCGGCCTCGATCACGGGAGAAGCCGCCCCCGGCTTCAGCTCCGGGCAGGCGCTGCGAATCATGGAGCAGATGGCCGACCAGAAGCTGCCGAGCTCGATGGGCTACGAGTGGACGGCCATGTCGTACCAGGAGAAGAAGGTCGGATCTCAGGCCATTTACGTCTTCGCCCTGGCGGTGCTTCTGGTTTACATGGTGCTGGCCGGCCAGTACGAAAGCTGGATCCTGCCGATCGCGGTGATCCTGGTGGTTCCCCTGGCCCTTCTTGGCACCGTTGCCGCCCTTGCCATCCGGGGCATGGATAACAATATCTATACTCAGATCGGTATCGTGCTGATCATCGCTCTGGCCAGCAAGAACGCGATCCTGATCGTCGAATTTGCCCGCGAGCTGAGGGCCCGCGGCGAGCGCATCCTCGACGCGGCGGTCAAGGCCTCCCGGCTTCGGTTCCGGCCCATCCTCATGACCTCATTCGCGTTCATTCTGGGAATCTGGCCGCTCGTGAACGCCACCGGCGCCGGTGCGGCCAGCCGGCGAGCTCTGGGAACGGCCGTCTTCGGCGGCATGATCGCCGCGACCGTGCTGGCCGTCTTCTTCGTGCCGGTCTTCTACGTGGTCGTTCAGCGAGCCATCGAATATCGTGGTGCCAAGCCTGAAGGTTGAACCGCAGGGCGAACCTTGTCTATGCTGGTCTTTGTTGAGTGCGAAGCCGCATTGTCCATCGCCATTGACTTCTCGCGCTGAGCTGGAGCCATGGAATCACAACCGCTGACGCCCTACGAGGCGGCGCAGGCCGCCCGGATCGCCGCCTGGAAGGCACTCAGGCCGGGCCTGCTGACCAGGACCATCGAGACCCTGAAGTGGCCGATCGATCTGTTCTTCGAGAAGCTCATTCCCCCAAGGCGTGCCCGCGCGATGTTCGAGCGCGTGCACCGGGCGGCCGACTGGCAGCAAGGCCGCGATATGATCGCAAACGCCCTGGGAATCGGTCATGTCAGCGACCTGTTCCCCGGCCCGCTGGAGCGGTGCGACGGTCTCGTGAAGAAGGTGGAGGACATCAGCAGGGAGATCATCACGTCGGAAAGCCTGCTCGCCAATGCGGGGGGAGAGGCCACCGAGCTGCTGTCGCTTCCGGCGGAGATCATGCTGGCGCTTCGCACGGTTCACCGGGTGGGTGCTTGCTACGGTTATGAGCTACACTGCCCGAAGGATGAAACCCTGGTTCTGGCGATCATCGGCCTCTCGCTTCTCGACGAACCCGAGGAGCGGCTCAAGGCAAGGAGGCTGGTCCGCGAGCTTGAGGAGGGATCGTGCCCCGGGGAAGACCAGGAACGGCTGGCGACCCTCTCGGAAAGGATGCTCGAGGATGAGGTGGGGGACGGGCTGGTCGAGCAGGTCGGCACGACCCTTATCGAGGAGAAGCTGGGCGAAGGTATCCCGCTTCTTGGCGCGGCGCTCGGCTTGGTGCTTGACAACGCGTTCATCAGCGGAGTGGAAGAGGCCGCCCGGTACACCTTCCAGGAACGATGGCTGCGCGACCACGGCAAGGTCGATGAGATCGCCCCGGACCCGGCTTCGGCAAACGCAAGGGTTTCCCTCGGCTCGAGGCTGAGCCAGGCCGCCTACTCGACCAGCTACGCCGTCGGCTTCGGCGTGGTCTTTCCCGCTGCGCTTCTTGCCCGGGGAGGCGCCGCGGTGCTGCCCGCATCGGCCAGCGACGGCTTGACGCAGGGGGCGCAATCCGCCAGCCACGACGCAGATCGGCTGATCGCCGGAGTCCGCGGCCGGCTCGGAGCCCGCACTGGGGCACGCGTCCTAGGGCACAAGGGCAAGGCCACCCTCAGCTCCGGTTGCATCACGGCCCGGGTCCGTTTTGCGAAATCGCCTCCGGTCCTTATGATGGAGGGCCGGACGAGGGCGGGCGGACACTGGGGGAGCGGGATGACACGGTCACGGTATATCGTCGGCATCGATCTGGGCACAACCAATTGTGCGGTCGCGTACGTGGACACGAAGGGGCGCGACCGGCCGACGGCCGATATCCGGATGTTCGACGTCCCCCAGCTCGTTGCTCCGGCTGAGACGGCTCCGCGGACGATGCTGCCGTCGTTTCTCTACCTCACGGGAGGTCCGGAGCTGCCCCCCGGCGCGGCCGCGCTGCCGTGGAGTGACGGCGGAGACCGGATCGTCGGCGAGTTTGCCCGCATCCAGGGAGCCCGGGTTCCCAGCCGCCTGGTCAGCAGCGCCAAGAGCTGGCTCTGCCATCCGGGCGTGGACCGGGAGGCCGACATTCTCCCCTGGGGCTCGCCGCCTGAGATCCGGAAGGTCTCGCCCGTCGAGGCTTCAGCCGCCTACCTTCAGCACATCCGCAATGCCTGGAACCACGCCTTCGCCCACGACGACCCGGCCCGCGGGCTGGAGCAGCAGGAGGTGGTTCTCACCGTCCCCGCGTCGTTCGACGAGGCAGCCCGCGAGCTGACCCTCGAGGCGGCCAGGAAGGCCGGCTTCACCTCGATCACGCTGCTCGAGGAGCCGCAGGCGGCGTTCTATTGCTGGATCGTCTCGCACCAGGACCGCTGGCAGCGTGAGGTTCGGGCCGGCGAGCTGATCCTGGTCTGCGATATCGGCGGCGGAACGACCGACTTCAGCCTGATCACGGTGGTCGAGACGCCGACCGGCCCGGGCTTCCGGCGGGTTGCCGTGGGCGACCACCTGATGCTGGGGGGAGACAACATCGACCTGGCCCTGGCCCACCACGTCGAGAAGAAGCTCGGGGGTGTGCGGCTCGACACCGAACAGTGGAGCGCACTCCGGTTCGCCTGCCGGACGGCCAAGGAGAAGCTGCTCATCGAGCAGCAGCCCCTGCTGGACCGCTGGCCCGTCACCATCGCCGGGCGGGGCTCCCGGATCATCGGCGGCAGCATTCAATCGGAGCTGACCCGCGCGGACGTTCAATCGATCGCGCTCGACGGGTTCTTTCCCAGGGTGTCGCGGAACGAGGAACCCCAGCGCGGAGCCCGGCTGGGGCTGCAAGAATTCGGCCTGCCGTTCGTGGCCGATCCCGCCGTTCCCAAGCACTTGAGCGCGTTTCTGCGGCGGCATCGGGCCGAGGCGATCGGGCAGGGGGGGCACCAGCCCGAAGATCGCCCCGCCCGGCCCGACGCGATCCTCTTCAACGGCGGCGCTCTCACCCCGGAGAGCGTGCGGAAACGGATCGTCGACGTCGTGGCCTCGTGGTTCCCCGACGACCCCGGCCCGGCCTACACTCCCCGCGTGTTGACCAACATCTCGCTCGACCTTGCGGTGGCCCAGGGGGCTGCCTACTACGGGGTGGTCCGCCGGGGCGGCGGGATCCGGATCGGCGGCGGGACAGCGCGATCGTTCTATGTCGGTATCGAGACCCATAACGTGGCCAGGCCATGGATGTGCGTCGTGCCGCGCGACGCCCAGGAGGGGGACGAGATCACGATCGACGGCCACGATTTCGATCTGCTGATGGGCCAGCCCGTGGTCTTCCCCCTGGCAAGCAGCTCGGTCCGGCCCGACGATCGACCAGGTCGCCTCGTCGCCGCCGATCCCGATTCGATTCGCGAGCTGCCTCCGCTGCAAAGCCTGATGCGCGTGGGCCGCAAGGCGAAGGCCGAGCGGGTTCCCGTCAGCCTGGCCGCGCGGGTCACCGAGGTCGGGACGATCGAGCTGTGGTGCCAGTCGCGAACCGACACCCGCCGCTGGCGGCTCCAGATCCAGCTTCGCGGTCCGGCCGGCCAGCCCGCCGCGCGCGGGCCCGTCGCCGGCGAGGAGACCGACCGGGTCATCATCGAGCAGTCGGAGCTCGATGCCGCCATCGCGGCTATCCGCTCCGCCTTCGAGGCACCGGCGTCGGCGGCCAGCTCCGAGACCGGACCCGCCCGGCTCATCAAGCGGCTCGAGGAGCTGCTCGACGTTCCCCGCGACCAGTGGCCTCCCTCGGCGCTTCGGGCCTGGTGGGAGCCGCTTCGCGACCTGGCCGATCACCGCTTGAAGAGCCCCCAGCACGAATCGCGCTGGTTCAACCTCGCTGGCTTCGCGCTGCGTCCCGGCCGGGGATACCCACTCGATGAGATCCGGCTCAAGGCCCTCTGGCCAATCTTCCACCAGGGGGTCAGGTCCACGAGAGACGTCCAGTGCTGGGCCGAGTGGTGGATCCTCTGGCGGCGGGTTGCGGCCGGCCTGAGCCGCCAGCACCACGACGAGATCCACCGCCGGATCGCGCCGTTCCTGCTCCCCGCGAAGGGCTCCAGTCCCTCCAAGAAGGCCGGCCGGCCCAAGCCCGAGCCCCACGAGCTCGCCGAGATGTGGCGCTGCGCCGCCAGCCTCGAGCGACTGGCGCCCGAGGTCAAGGAGAGCCTGGGCACCCCGCTGATCAAGGAGCTTTCCCGACCCGCCGCGCCGGGATATGCCCTCTGGTGCCTGGGCCGGCTCGGCGCGCGCGTTCCGCTCTACGGCCTGGCCAACACCGTGGTCCGCCCCGAGGCCGTCGAGCGCTGGATCGACGTGCTTCTGAACCGCTCCTACGCCCCCGGCCGCGAGACGAGCGACGCCATCTTCGCCCTGTCACAACTCGCGCGCTACTCGGGCGACCGCTCGCGAGACTTGCCCGACGCCGTTCGCGAGCAGGTCCTGGCCCGCCTCGAGCAGCTCGGCGCCGACGAGGCGGTCCTTCGTCCCGTCCGCGAGTACCACGAGCTCGAAGCCTCCCAGGAGAGCCTGGCCCTGGGCGACGCGTTGCCCATCGGGTTGCGGTTGCGGCAGGAAGAGGCGCAGCCGGCGACCCTGGCACCACCTGCGAGCTGAAGCCCGCTGGTCCTCCAGCGTCGCCACGAGTGAACTGCTCGCCCTCCAAGTCGGTTCTCACGATGAACCACGAAGGACCTTGTCCCCTGATCGCTTGGCGGCCGATTCGATCTGACCGCAACCTCAAATGAAGGTGCGCGGTGAGACGTGTTCTTGATTTTCTCGAGGCGTGTCGATAGAGATGACTTTTCAAGATTCGTCGCTCGCGGTGTCGCGACGGATTGTGAATGCCGATTGCTCGATTGACTACATCACTAGAGAAGTGAACCTTCAACCGAGCGGCCGGATCGAGTTTCTCACGAGAGATCGGTATCCTTAATCGTGACCGTAGCGGTATCACGATCGTTCGAGAGGGTCACAGACACCCGACAGGTCGCTACACAAAGGACGGCGATAACCTTCGGATAGAAGGTTACACACTTGTGGTCCCCACACGGGAAACCAGCCAAAAGGCACTACCGTCGCCAGCGCCACTCGCATGATTCTTGATCCCGCGTCGTAGTTACCCCCTTTTTCATCCTTGGGAAGGGGGGGGGTTTATCGAAAAAACTCAAAAAACCAAAATTTCTTCTCACTTTCTGCGGGGTGAAACTTTTAGTTAGGCATTTAATTAGGCGACCTCCTAATTGTTGCGCATCGAATGAGGCAAAGCAAGGGCTTGCAGAAAGGTTCCTGGTGAGGGGGAACGCCCACTCAAGAGAGAGGTGGCGTTCACCACGTTTTGCCTTGCGGTCGATCAGTGGCCGGAGCGGGCCCTGGATCGAAAGCAGATCTGGGCGCGCGGCAGGTCATTTCGGAGCTGGGCGACTCCGGCCTCGGTGACCTGGGTATCCTGGAGATCGAGAACTCGAAGGCTCGTCAGACCTCGCAGATGGGTGAGCCCCGCATCGGAAACGTTCGTTCCCCCCAGGCCGAGCACCCAGAGTTTTGTCAGGGGGCGGAGATGCACCAGGCCAGTGTCGCTGATCTCGGTCCCGCCCAGGAAGAGTCCTCGAAGGCTGGTCAATCGTGCCAGGTGAATCAGGCCGGCATCGGTAACGGCCGTGTGCTCGAGATCGAGGTCGCGCAACTTGCCCGTCGCTGCCAGGCATGGCAGACCGGCATCGGTGACGCGCGTCTTGCGCAAGACCAGGTTCTTGAGCTGCGTCAGCCCCCCGAGAGCGACGAGGCTGCTGTCTGAAACGGGTTTGTCGGCAAGGTCCACCTTCACGACGGGATCGCCATCCCGCTCAACGTCGCGGACGATGCTCCCGCCGAATTGCTCGACCACGGCCACCGCATGTTCCTGGGGCCCGCGCCGATCTGACCCGCAAGCAAGCGAACAGAACAAACAAGAAGCCAGCAGCATCGCATCGATGGCGTGTCGAACCGCGGATTGAGGATGATTCTTGGATCTACAAGAAGGCACCATGACATTGACTCCGTACTTGAAGGACCCTCCCGTAAGGAACACCCGCGATCGCGAGGGCCCCGCTTTCTGCCGATGAGTCAGTGACGCCGCCCGAGTCGAGTTCCGGTGCCCTTTCTACTCACTCGGTGACCAGGCCTCATCTGGCGACCGGACGACCGGTAATTCGAGCGAACGGCCTCGGCACGGACTGCAGCCCCTGGACACAACGCTCGCGCCGACCGTGGAGCCAGCGTCCGAGAAACGTGTGGCGTACCGCGACCTGATAGCTCGACATGCAGAGTGCCATGGTGACCGACAGAACCAACAGAAACTTCACAACAGCCGGCGCATGGACAGGATAGAGGTCCACCTGAAGCAATCCGATGATCGGAAGATGACACAGATAGACCCAGTACGAGCTATCGGCCAGGTAAGAAAGGGCAAGGTGTGGACGGTTGAACCGCCCCAATGCCAGGCCCAGGAGACCGAAGGTGATGAGCCAGGTGAACAGCGCGCCCGAGGCCGCCAGCGCGAAGGCTGTCGAGCCCTGCAGGGGCCGCGCCAGGTCTTGCTGAATCAAGACCGCGCGGCAAGCGAACATGGGAAGCGAGACTGCAAGATAGGTCCACCCGAGCCTGGCGAGATGCTGAAGATCGGCGCGCAAGCGATGCAGGGAAACACCGACGATGAAGAACACCAGGTTGTGCACTAGACGGTACGGATCGGGAACGAAGGAATTCGTGCGGTCCATGATGGCGTCGAGGCCGACATGGCGGTGAGCGGCCCAGAGGATCAATGTCGTGGGAACTGCCAGGAACAGCGGCCTCCACGGGGAAGTCAGGGCGCGATGAAGCGATCTTGATGCTGTGACCGGCTCCAGCGATCGCCTCGAGACGAGCTGGCGCAATCCAGACCAGACCATGTAGGCCGCCAGCATCAAAGCAAGATATTCGAGGGACCAGAGGTGAGCGGGCCCGTAGAGGTTGTGCTGGTATCCCTTGGCGTGGAATTTCATCCGGAGGATCTCCCGCGGCGTGCACTGCCCCGAGACCAGCCAGCCGGCGACCCAGATGAAGAATGTCGCGGGCAGGATTGTGAGGCCGGCGACCACGAGCGGCCCAAGGATTCGCCTGAGCCGATTCACAGCGAAGCTGCGCAAGCCTCGCGCCTCGGAAAGCTCGGCGGCGAAGAACCCACTCATCAGGTAAAAGGGCGACGAGATCCCGAGCGTCCACCAGCAGAGCACATCGAAGGCCGGGTGCGCGGCAGGGTCACGCACGGCCCAGATCAAGTTCGGGATCGGCATCACGGCATACGCGAGTCCGGCATGGAGCACAACCACCAGGATCATCGTGAGACCGCGTAAGGCATCGAGCCCGTGATACCTTGGCGCGGGAGATTGCTGCCGCCCGGTCGCCTGCGTCCCCTCGTCGGCCCGAAGTCGTGACCGCCGGGTTGGTATTGCCGTGCCTGCGCTCTCGCTGGTCACCAGGGCCGCTGTCGGGGTGGTTGAGGATCGCCTCGAGCCAGGCCTCACGTAAACCTCACGGAAGTAGCGGGGAAGTGTGACCCGAAGCAGCTTCAACCGGGGCTCACGAGCGATCAGCTGTGCGCGAAGAGCGGGTAGCTCATACCAGTGCAAGCCAGGTCGCAGGTGATGCTCCAGATGGTGGTCATAATGCAGGAGCCAGCGGCTCAGCCAGGCCGGCAAGACAAGCTGCCAGGTGTCGCGGTAACGCTCCGGTCCCAGGTCGAGGTGTTCGGTCACAATCCGGACGTTCTGCAGCAGAGCCACTATGCCAATGGGCAGAAACAACGCCCGCTCGCGAAGCGCCCGTGGCAAGACAACCACCAGCGCCGTCAGGAAGACTGTCATTCCCGCGGTCTCGAAGAGATAGCGGCGGAGCAGCCTCCCGCGCAGGTTCCTCCAGGCGTAGCGATGAATCAGGCCCGCGTAGACGAATGAGCCCACCGCGAGCATCCGCCTGGAATTCAGCGGAGCGTTGGGGTCGCCTTCACGGTTGGTGGCCTGGTGGTGTTTGAGGTGAAACGCACGGTAAGCCGAGAGCGGGGTCAGGACGAGCCAACCCGCCAGATTTCCCGCCAGCTCGTTGAGCCATGCCGATCTGGCCAGTAGACGATGACTGGCCTCATGAACCAATCCCGTGAGCACGAACAGGCTCACGGCCGAGATCGTAGCCCAGAGAACGTAAACCGGCTTGGTGTGGGCCGATGCGAGCTGCCAGCTCGCCACGATCACGACAAACAGGTGTACCCAGATCGCCAGGTGTGGCCACCGGGCATGCCGCTCGACCATGTGAGTTCTCCTCGTCCGAGAACCATTTTGATTCTCCTCAGCCAGATCTGGAGTGCCATGGGGCCGACGGGGCATGGAGCAGATCGGTGGGGCTGGTCGAGCTGTGGGGGAGGACCTGGTCAATGCAAGAGAGTTCGTGTGGCTAGTTCCGCGTCGGCATCGTCTGGGTAAGTATCGATCTCGATCGAAAGACTCGTGAGGAAATCAGCCAATTTCGTGGCCAGCTTTCTCGCCGAGCTTGCCTGGCCGGACCGATCGAATGCTCCGAGGTCGCGGTGACTGGCTGGAGGCTCAGGGATGTCTGGGAAGGCTTTATGGATTTCCCGGGTCATGACGATCATCGCGTCGGCCGCGGCAGACTCATGTTCATGAGCGAGGTCGCGTGGGAGATGCGCCAATGGTCGCGGAGGAGGCCCTGGGCTCGGCTTGCGTTGAATTCAGTCCCTCGATCTTCAGGGTCCTGGTGTCACCCGTCTTGAGGTCGATCACCCGGATCTTGTGGTTGTTGGTGTCGGCCACGTAGAGGCTGGTTCCCGCCACGCTCAGGCCGCCGGGCTGGTAGAAGCGGGGCGGGTTGTCCTCGCTGCCGGGCTTGCCGTCGCCGGCGAGGGTCTTCACGGCGCGGGTCTTGGGATCGGCGACCTTGACCTTGTTGTTGTAGGTGTCGGCGATGAAGAGCTTGCTGTCACCGTAGGCCACGCCCAGGCAATGCTGGAGGCGGACGTCCGGACCAGTGCCGTCTCGATCGCCGAACTCGAAGAGCCCCTCGCCCGCGATCCGGCCCACCTTGGGATGGTTGGTTGTGAGCCCGGTGATCACCCGGACTCCGGAAACCTCCGAGTCGGCAACGAACAGGTTTTCACCGTCGGTAGCCAGGCCGCTGGGCTGGGCGAAGCGGGCGGTCTCGAGATCGCCGTCCTGGATGTTCTCGGCGCCCGAGCCGGCCCAGACACCGATCTTGCCAGTCTTCACGTTGAGCTTCCAGATCTGGTGCGGGCCGGCCATGGCGATGTAGAAGGCAGGCGACCCGGGAACCTGGATGATATCCCACGGGCTGCTGAGCGCACTCGTTCCGGCCTGGCCGACGTACCGATCCGCAGGAGTTCGCTGCGCCTGTTCGCCGGTTCCGGAAACCGTGGAGACCTGTTTTGAGTTCAGGTCCACGGCCCTGATGGCGTGGTTCTCGGTATCCGCCACGTAGAGGGTGCCGCCGTCCAGGCACATGCCCTGGGGCCGGTTGAACTGCGCCCTGGCGAAGCCGCCATCGACGAACCCCTGATCGCCCGAGCCGATCGCCACCGGCGACTTGCCTTCAAGGTCGGTCTGGACGATCCGGTTGTGGCCGGTGTCGGAGATGAACAACCGGTTGCCGGGCCGGTCGGCGAGCACCTTGCCTGGAAAGAGGAGCGAGCCCGATCGCTCCTTGTCCATCTCAGCCGGAAACTTGAGCGGCTTGAGATCGAGCTGGTCCTTGAACTTCGCGGCGACCTGGCCAATCACCCGGTCAAGGTTCGCGAACGGGATTTCCCCACTGTTCTGGCCGGCAACCCGGCCGTCGGGAGTGATCAGCACCAGCGTGGGCCAGCTCGAGACCCCGAATCGCTCCCAGATCACCATGTTGGCATCGTTGACCACGGGATGCTTGATCCGGTACTCGGCGACCTTGCGGCGGATGTTTTCATTGTCCCGCTCGGCATTGAACTTCCCCGAGTGGACCCCGATGATCACCAGCTCGTTCTTGTACTTTTCTTCCAGCTTGGCCAGGGTCGGCAAAACATGGTGGCAGTTGATGCAGCAGTACGTCCAGAAGTCCAGCAGAACGATCTTGCCCTTGAGCTGCCGCAGATCAATCGGCCCGGAGTTGAGCCAGCCCACTCCCCCCTCGAGACTCGGCGCAGCATCCTGGGGGAATGAGGCCAGCCGAAGCTGGCCGGGATCGACCTCGTCGCGCTTTGGGGCAATGCGGGTTCTGGAGAAGATTCCCAGATCGAGGGCCGCCAGTGCCAGCCCGAAAAACGTGAGCACGGTGAGTGCGGCCAGCAGGATTCGGCGAGAGCGATGACGGTGGGCCATGCCAGGAACCCTCAGGGTGCCGGGGATCTTGGACGGATCTGAAGTTGAATTCGGCTCCGGCATTGTAAACAAAGCGCGGCGAAAGGGCAGGGGGGCTTGAACGGCCGCCGGAAGGTGTGGAGAGCCGATTGCGTCGCGCAATGCCCCGCTGGCAAGGGCCTGCTGCGCCTGTTAAGATATGAAGAGTTTGTGTCAGGACGAGCGAACGCGTCCAGGGTCGGGCGCGAGGTGATCCGGAATGTCCTTGCGTCTCTTCTGTGATTCCCGAACCCGATCATCAGGACGACCACCGTGGCCATGGATAAATCTTTGATTTGCTATGACGACGCGTCCAAGAGGACCGACCCCTACGGCGAGCTGAAGATCTTCGCCGGGAGCGCCAGCTCCTCGCTGGGACAGGCAATCTGCAGCCATCTCGGGGTCGATCTCGCGCGGTCGGAGACGCACGTCTTCAGTGAAGGAAATGTCTTCGTCCGCGTCCTCGAGAACGTTCGCGGCCGCGATGTGTTCGTGGTGCAAGGGACGGATTACCCGGTCAACGACAACTTCATGGAGCTGCTCTTCTGGATCGACGCCTTCAAGCGTGCCAGCGCCACGCAGGTCACGGCGGTGATCCCCTTTTTCTCCTACGCCAAGGGGGACAAGAAGGATGAGCCCCGGGTCTCGATCCGGGCCCGCGTGTGCGCCGATTGCATCGAGGCGGCGGGCGCTGACCGGGTGCTCACCATGGACCTGCACAGCCCGCAGATCCAGGGATTCTTCAAGATCCCCGTCGACCACCTTTACGCCATGCCCGTCCTTGTCGACTACTTCCGCGAGAAGGAGATCCCCGACCTGGTCGTGGCATCGCCCGACGTGGGTTTCGGCAAGCAGGCCTACAAGTTCGCCGAGATGATCCACAGCCCGGTCGTCTTCGGCAACAAGATCCGGCGCGGCCATGACGAGCAGGCCGAAATGCTCGACATCGTCGGTGACGTCCGAGGCAAGAACGTCCTGATCGTCGACGACTTCACGGTCTCGGGCGGGACTCTGATCGAGATGGCCATCGCCTGCAAGGAGCGCGGCTGCAAGGACGTGAATGCCTGCGTCTCGCACGGCGTCTTCTCCCGGGGGTCGGCCGCCAAGATCGCTCGCAGTCCCATCAAGGAGCTGGTCTTCACCGATACCATCGAGTACCGCTTCGAAGCCTTGCCCCCTTGCTGCAAGGTCATCAGCGTCGCCAGCCTCTTTGCCGACGCCATCATGTCGATCCACCGCCGGGAAAGCGTCAGCCGTCTGTTCAACTACTAGGGCAACCATCGACCCACCAGACCGACGCGTTCCCGGCGCCACCTGGTCTTGTGGCTCCCTGCCGTAAGCGCCGGAACAGCACCTCTCAGGCTCGTTTGTGCAGCCATGGGCGGATGCTCTTCGTTGACTTCGCTTTCCTTGCTGCCTAGCATAACTATGGCATTTTCAGGCGGTGATCGACCATCGAGGTTCAACGGAGAGGCAGGCAGGCGATGGGGACGGATCGGCCCCACAACTTGGGGGAATTGAGGGCAAGCGGCTACCGGATGGAGTCGGTCAAGGACGAGATGCGGCGCAACTTGATTCGCAAGCTCCGGACCGGCGATCCGCTGTTCCCCGAGATTCTGGGTTATGAAGAAACGGTGGTGCCCCAGATCCAGAACGCCATCCTCTCGCGGCATGACATGCTGTTTCTGGGGCTTCGCGGCCAGGCGAAGACGCGGATGCTCCGCCAGCTTGTTCACCTGCTGGACGAGGTCATGCCGGTCGCGGCCGGCTCGGAGATCAACGACCATCCCTATCATCCGATCTCGAAATACGCCCGGGACTTGGTGGCCAAACACGGTGATGCCACGCCGATTGCCTGGATCCGCCGTGAGCAGCGCTACCACGAAAAACTCGCCACTCCCGACGTGACCATCGCCGACCTGATCGGTGAGGTGGACATGATCAAGCACGCCGAGGGCCGGTATCTCTCGAGCGAGCTGACCATGCACTTCGGCCTGATTCCGCGCACCAATCGAGGGATCTTCTGCATCAACGAGCTTCCCGACCTTGCCCCCAAGATCCAGGTGGGTTTGTTCAACGTCCTCGAGGAGCGCGACATCCAGATCCGGGGATATCCGATCCGGCTCGAGCTCGACCTGTGCATGGCCTTCTCGGCCAATCCCGAGGACTACACCAACCGGGGCCGGATCGTCACTCCGCTGAAGGACCGGATCGGATCCGTGGTCAGGACCCATTACCCCCTGACCCGGGAGATCGGCATCGCCATCAGCGAGCAGAACGCCTGGCTGGATCGAGCCGCCGGCGATGGGAAGACGGGGGGCTTGCTGGCCGTTCCGGCCTACGTGAAGGAAGTGGTCGAGGAGGTTTCCCGCCTGGCCCGGACCTCGCCCCACGTGAACCAGCAGTCGGGAGTCTCGGTCCGGATGTCGATCGCCAACCTGGAAAACGTGATCTCCAACGCCGAGCGGCGAGCGCTCGTCAGCGGCGAGTCGTGGATCGTCCCCCGGATCTCGGACCTGAGCTTCGCCGCGGCCAGCTCGCGCGGCAAGCTCGAGCTGACGATGAACGAGGACGAGGGGCATGAGGACAAGCTCATCCACCGGATCATCGACGAGGCGGTCAAGAACATCTTCGGGCTCCACTTCGATGTCCGCGAGTTCCGCCCGATCGTCGAGTTCTTCGAGTCGGGCCAGAACGTGGAGGTCGGCGACATGCTGCCCGCGAAGGCCGTCCTGGAGCGGATCGCCAAGGTGCCCGGCCTTCGCAAGCGGGCCGAGGAGATCGGCAACGCGCTTCTTCCCGACCTCAAGGACCGCGACGCTCGCGACGCGGCCACCGCCAGTGCGGCCGAGTTCATCCTGGAGGGGCTGCACGTCCACAACAAGCTCAACAAGGCAGTGAAGCCCGGCGCTTCGACCTACCGCCGCTGATCGAGCGGAAAACGGGGAATCCCTCATGTCGCTGTTCGAATACTCGAAGTGGGACGGCAGCCAGAAGTTCCTCCCCCAGTCGGCCGACAAGGTCTTCGATCAGCTTTCCGAGTACATCCTCCAGTACGGCGACAATGTTCTCCGCGACCTGGAGAACCTTGACGAGGACGAGCTGCCCGAACTCGTCGAGCTGATCGAGAAGGAAGGATTGATCGAGCGGGACAAGGAGGGCAAGTGGCAGGTCACGCCGAAGGGGATCCGGCGGATCCAGGACAAGGCACTGGGCGACCTCTTTCAGACATTCCGGCGCGACAGCGTGGGCCGGCATGACACGCAGCAGAAGGGCGAGGGGACGGTCCAGCTCGAGGATACGCGGCCCTATGTCTACGGCGACTCGCTGGCCAACCTCAACATGCACGAGACCCTGAAGAACGCCTACGTTCGCCAGGGGGGTGGCGTGCCCATCCGGCTCAGCCATGAAGACTACGTCGTGCACGAGACCGAGTTTCAATCCCGGTGCGCCACGGTTGTGCTGATCGACATGAGCGGCTCCATGGGCCGGTACGGCAAGTATTACACGACCAAGAAAGTCGCGATCGCGCTTCAGGCCATGGTCCGGGCCCAGTATCCCCAGGACGCGATCGAGATGATCGGCTTCTACACGTTCGCCACCCCGTTGACCGAGCGGCAGTTGCTCAACTCGGCCCCGAAGCCGGTGAGCCTCTGGGACAGCCGCGTGAACCTGCGGTTCGACCTGGACCGACTGCCCGCCCGCGTGCCCCAGCACTTCACCAACATTCACGCCGGCCTGCGACTGGCGCAGCCACCTGATGCGGCAGTCCGCGGCCAACAAGCAGATCATCGTGATCACCGACGGCGAGCCCACGGCCCATCTCGAGGGGCGCGAGGTCGTGCTCATTTATCCCCCCGCCGAGAAGACCGCGACCCATACGCTCAACGAAGTGAAGCACTGCGCCAACGCCGGCATCCGCGTCTCCAGCTTCGCCCTGATCGAAGACTACTTCTATCTCGGTCTGGTGAACTTCGTGCAGGAGATGGCGCGGGTCTCCAACGGCGTCGCCGCCTACTGCTCGGTGGACGACCTCGGCAAGTTCGTTTTCGAGAGCTTCATCGGCGGAAGGCATACGAAGCGGTATAGCCAGTGAACTGCGTACGCTGCCGTTGATCTCCCCTCGCCCGGAACATTGACAAAGCCACGATTCACCCCCAGCATGAAGGGGAACTGTCGCTCGCTCCACCTTCACTCCCGCCGACCTTATCGCCATGGAACCCACTCAGGAACTTCTGGACGCCATCTACCGAGATCGGGTGCTGAGAGCCAGGCAGGTGCCCCTGGGGAAAAAGCTCCTCGCCGGCGGGGAGCTTTTTGAGCAAGTCTGCGATCGGATGCGGGCCGGCCTTCGAGACGAGAATCCCGGAGCGGACGAGGAGACCATCGAGGAACTGCTTCGTCGACGGCTTGACTTGCTGCGCCGTCTGAGGTCGGGGCAATGACCGGCAACGAGGCGACATTGGCCGTCATCGATGCACTCGAAGCCTGTTCGATTCCCTACATGCTCGTCGGGTCCTACTCGAGCAATGTCTACGGCGTCGAACGCTCCACGCAGGATGCCGATTTCGTCGTTGAACTGGCGGAGGGGGCCATCGGCGAGCTATCGCGTCGGCTCACCCCCATCGATTCGAATCGACCGTCAGTTGAGTTTTGAAACGGTCACGATGACGACTCGATTCGTGGCGAGTGTAGCGGAGAGCCCGTTCAAGATCGAGTTCTTCCTGTTGAGTTCTGACCCGCATGACAGGGAGAGATTTCGTCGTCGCCGCCGGGTCGCCGCGTCCAGCCGCGAGGTTTGGCTTCCGACCGCCGAGGACGTCATCATCACCAAGCTCCGCTGGAGCTTGCTTGGGCATCGTTCCAAGGACCGGGACGACGCCCGCGACGTGATCGCCGTTCAGGGCGACCGCATCGACTGGGAATACGTCTATTCCTGGTGCGATCAGCACGGAACCAGGGTCTTGCTTGACGAGATCCGCCAGTCGATCCCGCCCATTTGAGGTTGAGATCGCGCACCGGGAGATCGTCCCTCGCGAAGCCGATGAGCTTGCGAGATCATCGATCCGGGCTGTTCAGCAATTCCTGCAATCGTTCCTTGAGCTCAGGCGGCACACGCGTCACCCAGCTCTCATCGATGAGGCCGACGCCGGCGAGATCGAGCAGGTGAACCTGGTCCTTCAGCCGGAACGAGGTCAGCTTCATCTTCACCAGTGGCTCGAGCTTCAAGAGGCGAAACTCGCGGGCCTCTTCGGCCTCGACAACGTCCGGAACCGGCAGGTGGTACTCGGGACGGACCTTCTCGCCCGCAAAGACAACATGCACCGCGTCCCGGGCCTTGGCTTCCGGACCGTCCAGGAACATGTCCACTCCCTTGACGTGGCGATGGACAAACCCCGCCTGCCCGAGGGCATGCGTCGCGGCCTCGAGATCCTCTCGACGCAAGATGATATCGACGTCTTGCGTATTACGAACCGCGGATTCGTCGATCCGTGCCACCCAGGCCGCCACGGCGTTGCCTCCCGCCACGGCGTAGGGGACTTTCGCCTCTTCCAGTGCCTTTGCGGCGCGGAGGAGCCGGTTGCGCACCTTTTCCACGGCCCTGACCATCCTTTCCAGGGAGATCTCGCCGACGGTCAAGTCTCGGTCGCTCAGGCCCATTGCTTCTCCAGGCTGTAGGGAAGCACCTTGACCCCTCGAGCGCGAAGCGGCTCCAGGGCTTGCTTCAATCGGTCTTGCTGCTGGGTCCACGCTTGTGCCGTCGGGAAGCCGCTGTCCGTTCCTGACGCAACCGGCTCGCCAAGCTCACGCTCATCCAGCAGAAACACGATATCACCGCGCGCCAGCTCGAGGGAGCCAATGAGCTGGGCGGTGCTGGCCAGGTGCGTTTCCCCGAGCCTCGCTCCTCCCGCGCCGACCAGGGTCAGGACGCTCACTCCGATCCCAGCCGTCCGCAGATCGCTCACAAACCGGCACAGGTCGCTGTTGTCCCACGACTTACCGTGAAGGGAGCGAACGCGAGGATCGCCCGATTCGACGCCCAGGCTGAGGTGGCCAAGGTGGAGTTGGCGAAATTCGAGCAGAGCCTCGCTCCCCGGGCGGGGAGGAGAAAAATCGTCAACGAACAGGTGGATCCCTTCGAGATGAGGTTGGTCTTCCTCTAACAAGGAGGATGGGCCATTCGCCCTGGGGGCGATCGGGAAGCTCCGGCCCAGGATCTCGAGGCACTGGATCACTTGGTCGGGCGGACGGCGGAGCACGTCGCTGCCGGCAAGGAAGGCGACCCGCGTCTGAAGCAGCCGGCGTCCCATCAGCCGGGCGACTTGCTGGACGTGGTCCTGGAACTCGGCCGGGCTGCGTGCCGTGCGTTCTCTCACTGGGCCATGGCCGAAGCTCACATCACCCAGGGTTGCCTGAACCACCAGGGCATTCTGGCATTCGGGAGGCAAGAAGGGCAGGGGCAGGGGGCCATAGGTGGCTCGATACTGCTCCCGGTGGGCGTTCCAGGCCGACGCATCCCAGGCCGCGATCCGCACCAGGAACTCCCTTAGCGATTCACTCCCGAGGGACTGAGCCTTGCCGGCCGGCGGGTCGTGGCGATGCAGCCGGCCCGCGTCCAGCTCGGTGATCAGGCCGAGGGCGATGCCGCGAACCTGGAGATCGAGGCGCTGGATCTCATCCTCGTCGAGATCCCTCCGCTTGAGCACGAGGTTGGCTCCCTCGCGCACCCGGTCGATCGACTGAACGCTGGTGTCCAGGCTCTTGAGATAATGGGTCGGTTCCAGGTACGCGCGCTGCCAGCGCCCTTCGAGGTCGAAATGGTAGATCGGAGCGTCGCCGAAATAGAGAGAGAAGGCGCCTCTCTTGAAGCCGGCAAACACCATCTCGGCCCGCCCTGAGGTCGGCACAAGGCCCACCCGGCTCCGGTAGAGGGCCCCACTGTGGAGCAGGCAAGACGCCTCGGTCTGCGAAACACTGGTCATCGCCGCTGGTCCCCTGGGCCGCTCATCGATCGCGTGTGAAAGAGCCTTGGCCAATCCCGGAAAGGATCTCACGCGATCCCCGGGTCTGATTATACTGCACCCTGGGGTGAGTGGCCGCCGCGGTCCGCAATGAGTGACAAGCAGTCCAGGTCAGATGCGGCTCGAGTGCCCCTAACACCGATTGCTCGGACACCCAACGCATCCAGTCGTCGTGATGTCCCTCCAATCGATTCAATTGGCACCATTCCGAAAATCACTTCATTTTCTCGCTTCTTAAAGGCGATAGGAATACAGGGAAAGTTGCGTCTTCTCCCCCGGCGCTGGAGGTGGTCCTGATAGTCCTCGTTGGAGGCTTGGCCACCCAGCGAGAGGATAGGGATGACCGGCAGCTTGGGGCCTATGGGGCCAATCTCATCCACTTCGGACGCAAAAGAAAGGTAGTCCATTGACAATCCAACTCTTTAGGCCTTGGATCGGGGGATGGACTTTCGTCTGGGCAGGAGCGCTGGCTGTATGGCTGCCGGTCGCCTCCGCCCAGGCACCGACCCCGCCGGTCCCCTCGCCGACGCTAGGGCCCAGCGGCTCCCCGTCGGCCAATGCTTCACCGGGAGAGCTCGCGGAACGGGTCCGCAAGTTGGAGGAGATGAATCAGCGGCTCCTCCAACAGTATACGAGCGTATCTCAACAGTATACGAGCGTATCAAAACAGAATGAGTTGCTCTCCAGGACGGTTCAAGATCTATCCAAGAGGCTCGAAGACTCGACCCAGGGCCAGGGACGGCAGGGTCAAGTGCGGGATGCCCAGGGTCTGGCCGGAATGGTCCCCGGCGGCGGTGAGCCCGAGCCGGCCATCACCGGTGGTTTGACTTCCCCCCCGGCTCCCGTCGAGGGCAGGCCGCCGAAGGCCCGCCGGCTCCCCCTGCAGTGGGTTCTACGATCTGGATTACAGTTCGCGGTACGGCTATGTGTTGCAGTCGGAGAACGAGGAGTACGAGCTCCGATTCAACGGCGAGCTCCAGGTCGACTCCACGAATCTACCAGCAGCAGAACCAGACGCCCGTCGTCAGCGACCTCAACATCCCCCGGGCGCGGATCTATTTCAGTGGGCGGTTGACCAAGCCGATCGAGTATCAGCTCTCATTCCAGAGGAGCAACAACAGCCTCGACCTGCTCAATGCCTACCTCAATTTCCGCTACGACGAACGCCTGCAGCTTCGGATCGGCCGCTTGCGGGCCCCGTTTACCTACGAATGGGCGAAGCTCTCCAACTGGGAGTTTCTCCAACCCGAACGGTCGCCGTTCGCGGCGAACTTCGGGCCGAACCGCCAGGTCGGCGTGATGGGTTGGGGCAACGTGTTCGAGAATCGCCTCGAATATGCCGTGGGGGTCTTCGACGGCCCACGCAACTCCTATCAGGACTTCAACAATGCCAAGGACATCATGGCCTTCATCGACTACCGGCCGTTCTTCCAGACGGAATCGGCCCTGAAATTCTTGAGCGTGGGCGGCTCGGTCGACGAGGGTGACGAGAACAACCCGCTGGTGCCCGCCGAGCTGCGGGGGTCGGCAGAACGCCTCCAGCAACACGCTCGCGACCGGCTCGGGCGATAGCCTAATCGCCGTCCCCTTCCTCCAGTTCAACAACAACGTGCGCGAGAAAGGGGGCCGGGAACTCTGGGAGCTGCACGCCACCTACTTCTACAAGGGGCTTTCGGTACTCGGGGCCTGGGACAGCGGCTTCAACGACTTCTCACTGACGACGCCCAGCGCCAAGCCCGTCCACCTGCCCGTGGGCGGCTATCATATCCAGGTGGGCTATATCCTGACGGGGGAGACGCTTCAGAAGCGCGCTCTGGTCGAGCCGCTCCGTCCCTTCGACTTGCGGCGCGGGAAGTTCGGGCCGGGTGCCATCGAGCTCACGGCCCGTTACAGCAACCTTCAAGTCGGCAATCAGGTCTTCACCGGGGGCCTGGCCGACCCCAACCTCTGGACGAACCGGCTCAACATGACCGACGTTGGGTTCAACTGGTATCTCAATAGGAACGTCAAGTTCTATTTCGACTGGGAGCATGCCATGTTCGGCCAGCCGGTGTATTATCGCCCCGGGGGCTTGCAGACGACGAGCGACCTCTTCTGGCTGCGTCTCCAGCTTTGGTATTGACGGCTTCTCCCCTCGGTTCTTGGTGATTGCGCAGCCGGCGCAGAGACCGCGGGGTCGGGGTCTGACCCCGCGAAGCGTTACGGTCTGACCCCGCGAAGCGTTAGAGAGAAAACGGCGCCATCTTTAACTTCGCAGCCCCGCCGGCGCCGCCGGTTGAACTGAAGGAGAGCGACCGAAGAATCCGGCCAGCCTCCCTCCCATGCCATCTCGGTCCGACGAACCTCAAGATTCCTGAGGGCTGGGACTCGGCTGGAGAAGTCGGGTCTCACGGGAGGTAAGCGGTCGGCGGTTCACGGCCAGGTCCGGTTGTAGCGATGGCGGGACGCGGAAAATCCGCGCGGAAGCCAAAAAAACCGCCGAAACAGGCGCAATCTAATAGTAGGGGCATTGCGCTCCCGACGCTCCTTGGCAATTCGGTTGTTGGAATCGCCACTATGGTTCGGCCGCGTGGTGGGCTCGACCACGAAGAGCGCCAGGCCCGCTTCGATCCGCTGAGCCGGGCTCCGTCATGGACTGCTCGGCCAGCCTACTCCTCGTGTCCTCGTGCTCTTCGTGGTTCAGATGCCCCTGCGAAACTGCGACGAACGAAGCCAACTCATCGCGTCGTAGGTTGAGTCAGAGCAAAAGTTTAATCTCGTTCAGCCACCCTGAAGTGAAAGCAAACGAACCCGATTGTGGCAGGCTGATCGAACGGAGAACGCGCACTGACAGCCGAGGGTCGACCCGGTTCTGAGGAGGTCTGGACCAGGCGTGACCCCACCCACGGAGTCGGCTCCCTGGTGCCGGTTGGACGGAAGAGCCGACGAGTACAAAAGAACTCGAGGTCGCCGTACCCTGCCGGAGGAACAGTCAAGCACCGAAGTTCAACCCCGCCGTAGCCCAGCTTCTCCAGCCGGGACAGGATGGTGGGCAGGTCCCAGTCCTTGGCGATGTTGTAGGTGACGATTCCCAGTTCGGTCACGATTTGCTCGCCCTTGAGCAGGGGAAGCTGATGCCCTTGGTGTGCCGCCGATTCAAGAAGCTGTCCGGGTCGATGACCTCACCGCCTGACCTGGTGATCAGGGGTGCAGAACCTCGAGACGAATCGACTGCTTGATGAAACGGATGGAACCGTCGCCGAATGCCGCCGTGGCCGGACCCTCGAGCACGAGTGCGGAGCGGGCGCGGCGGGCCGACGCGGGCGACCCGGCCAGGACGAGCAAACCCTTGTCGGGCTCGACGATCACCGTCGGCCGCAGTCCGGCCGGCGTGGGGAGGACGGAAGGCGGCACGGCCAGAACATAGCCGTGCTCGGGCCCCTTGAGGCGGCGAAACTCGGCGAATTCCGTCCCCGGCCGGCTGGGCTGTCCCGGCTGAGGCGGGACCATGGCGCCGGCCGCCTTGAGCTCGCGGTTGGCCGCCTCGATCAGCCGGTCGAGCGTGGCCGCGAAGGCCCGCGCGTCTTTCAGCTCGGCCACGAGCGCGAGATCGGGCGGGTGGAACCAGAACGAGATGGCACTGCTGATTCCCCTGCCCGAAGGGATCACGGCCATCCGCGGGCCGATCTTCGCCAGCAGGTCGTCGCGAAGGCTCAATCCGGTGCGCTCGCGGAACCGCTGAGCAAACGCGGTGACCCGCGCCGCGGAGTCGGGATCATCGTTCTTGACCAGTGCCAGGATCGTCTCCGCGAGCTTGCCGGGATCGATCGACAGGAGCGTGTAGTCGGCCGAGCCTTCGGGTGTGACCACATGGGTTCCGGGCTTGATCGGCGGCTGGTCGAAAAGTGCGAGGAGCGCCGCGTCGCGGCCGGGGGGCGTCGACCCCGAGGGTGATCACGCAGGCCTTGTCCTGGATGCCCCAGCGACCCTCGACGCGGTGAACGCCGTCGAGCCCAAGCTCCTTCGCCCGCGGAGGCAGAGCCGGCAGCACCGAGAGGTCGACGAAAAGACGGCCGAGCGGCACGGTACCAGCCTCGAGCCGATCCAGAGCCGCATAGGACGTGCTCTTCAGGGCGCTGGGCTGCTTGCCCTCGAGGGTCTCGGCAATCGGGTTGTCGTCCGATTCCGGGGCGAAGGAGAGGACAAGATCGCGCTTCTCGTACCACCAGCGAATGTGCATGCCCTGGCCATCGGTGACCCAGACCTTCCGTCCGCCCGGCGCTTCCCGCTGCTGGGCCACCGGCTCGTTGAGAGGGGGGATCCGGCTGATCACCTTGCGGATCAGCGCGCTGTCGGCCGCGTCGCGGATCACCAGGACCACGGCTTTCGGCTGGGGCGGTTGAGGATTGTGCAAGTAGCCGACGGCGAACCCCTTTTCCGCCAGGTGCGAGAGCAGCGCGACGAGCTCTTTACCCGTGATCGGGGCCCCGGGCGCGGACTGGAACGCGCGATCGGCAAGCTGGACCAGGATGTCCTCGAGCATGGCTCCGAGCGTTGTCTCGTTGAGCATCTTGTAAGCGGCGGTGGCCTTCCAGGCCTCGGGATGAGCGGCGAGGCCGTTGTGCTCCACCAGCGCGGCGAGCCCCTCGGCGGGGATATACCGAGCCAGCGGCTCGGGTGGTTCGCTCCGGGCCAGCCCGGGCCCGGCAGAGCAGCAGGGCGAGGACCGCGCATCTCAGAAACGGCCGCACCGACCTTCGCGACGTTGACGCGTCGATCATGATGGGATCCTCTGGGAGTGCCTCTTCCTCGCATCGAAGAACCCGCACCACGCGGGACTCCGGGCCAGTGGCTTGAACATACCAGGGATTGGTCGTGATCGAAAGGAAATTACCGGGGCTCACCGGCGGCCGAGATCAGGCGCGGTCGAGGCAATGGCGGGTGGGGCGGGATGGCAGGGCGGTCAGGCGAGCAGCTCGCGTGATCACCTCGCCGTTGGAACCGATCGTGACCGGCCGGCCGGAACGGTTGAGGAACGTGGTCTCCGGATCGAGACCGAGCTGGTGGTAGATCGTGACCAGCAGGTCCTGGGGCCGCACCGGCCGGTCCTTGGGGAGTCTCGCCGCGGGAGTTTGATGATCCAACCACCCGTCCCCGGGCGAACCCGCCGCCCGCGGCGAGCACGCTCATCACGTTGCCCCAGTGGTCGCGGCCCGGCACGGGATCCGAGCCCGGCACACCGGTCTTGTTCATCCGCGGTGTCCGGCCGAACTCGCCCATGACCAGGACCATGGTCGAGTCGAGCAGCCCGCGCTCGCTCAGGTCCTCGATCAGGCTGCCCACCGCGGCGTCGAGGATGGGGAGAACCGACTTCATGCCACGCTCGAGACTGGAATGAAAGTCCCAGCCGCCGAAGGTCAGCGTCACGAACCGGACGCCCGCCTGGACGAGCCGCCGGGCCAAGAGCGCTCTGGCCCCACTGGTGCCGGCCGTAGCGGTCGCGGAGCCGGGGATCCTCCTTGCGAATGTCGAAGGCCGACGGGCCGCATCGCCGAGGACCATGGTGAAGGCCTGCTGGTCGAACCGATCAGGCCTCCATGAGCCCGGACGCATCGACGTGTGCCGGGTGCGATCGAACGAGGCGAGCAAGGTCCGCCGTCCCTGGAGCCGGCCGGTCCACCCCGAGGGAGCGTAGGTTGGGAACCTGATAGCCGTCCGAATTCGGATCGCCGTCGGCATTGAACGGGTTGTACGCCACGCCGAGATAGGCCCGCCGTGATAGCCCGGAACAAGGCCCACCGAGTGGGTGTTGGGAAGCCCGACATAGGCGGGCATCCGCCCGCCTTGGCCCGGCGAGCTTGCTCACGATCGACCCGGCAGAGGGATACTGAGGAGGAGGTTGCCGCGTTCGAGCCGAGATAGCCGGTCAACATCCAGTGGGCCGCGGCGAAATGGTCGCCGTTGTCGTGGTGCATCGAGCGGATGATCGACATCCGGTCCATCAGCCGCGCGTGGTTGGGAAGGAGCTCGGAGATCTCACTCCCGGCACCTTCGTGCTCATGGCCTTGAGCGGCCCGCGAAACTCGACGGGTGCCTCCGGCTTGGGATCGTAGGTCTCGTGCTGGGCGGACCTCCATCCAGCCAGATCAGGATCACCGAGCGATCCGCGGTCCGGGCCGGCCCGCGGCCGCCTCGCGCGAGCGCGAGCAATCGCCAGGCTCAGGCTCACGCCATCCGAATCCGAGTGTCCCCGCCTTCAGGAAGCTCCTCCGGTTCAGCCATCACACCGCCGGGCAGGATTGTGAGGTTGAGCAATCACGAGATCCCGGATGACCGTAGCATGCACCGGATCGTCCGCCATGTTCTGACGGCGCCATGGTTTAAGTTGAATCTAGCGACCGAGCTCGCCGTCGACAACCCGACTGTTTAATATTTTTGAACCTGGTGGGAACGGCGGAACGGTGTTGCCGGCGGGCCGGCTGCGGCCGCTCCCGGCTGGACGCTGAGGCTTCGGGAGCTTACTCTGGGAGAGTCTTTGACAGATGAGACCGGGTAGCTCAGTCGGTAGAGCAACGGACTTCAAGCACCGCAAGGAGCGATGCACAGGAGCCTCGCGCGGGAAGACGCGGAACCGCGATGAGTGGATGCCGCAGTTTGCTGGGACGCCCTGAGAGTTCGCTCACCACAACGTGGCCGGTAACGGCGAGCGTGATGGTCGGAAAAGAGCGGAATTGGGCAATCAGCAGGCAAGGGACCGGTGGATCACCGGCCCCGGCCCCAGAGACTAGACGCGGCACGCCTGCGATGGCGAAGAGATAGTCCAGACTCTCAACACCACCCCGAGATTCGTTTCGCCCGAAGAATCGACCTCGGGACCCTGGTGGTCGGTGAAAGCCGATGAGGTAGGTTAATCCGTTGGTCGTGGGTTCGAGTCCCACCCCGGTCATTGGTGAGGCTCGGTGGAGGCGTCGGGTCAGTCCGAGCCTGGATCAGAATCTTGATCGTTTCCCGCTCTTCCTGGGCGCGGCGGCCCGCTTCTTCGCGGGCGCCGGCTGATTGATCACGGCTGCGAGCAGGTCCGCGAGCCGCTTGCCGGCATCACACGGGCAGGCCGCCAGCTCGGCCATCTCCGCGAAGCTGAGCTGCGGATCGGGAAACGGCAACCGCCCCTCGGCCTGTTCGGCCGTGGCCAGAAGCGTGTATTGCTTGGCCCGGTGCCGGACCTTCACGCCGCATCGCTTGAGCAGCTCGAGCTCCCGGTAGAACGTCCGCAAACCGATGCCCAGGCGGGACAGGATCGCATCACGAGTGCGCGGGCTCTCGGCCAGGTACCACACCAGCCGATGCAGCCGTGCCGCGCGTTGAAGAGTGATGTGAACCGAAGGGCGACGACGAGTGCTTGGGGGGTTGCTCATGGTGAACAGTCCTTCAAGGACCAAGGCTGGTCCGCGGCTCCAAAGCAATCGATTGACCCTGGCACCCGTGGCCAGAATGTAGCCCGCCTCGGTCGCTCGACGCACGGGAGTGTTCTCCCGAGGGGTTCCTCCCCTCATCATCCCCGGACCCCGGATCGTCGCGTGGTGGAGAGACTTAAACTTTGCCGGTTATGAGGATCGCAATAATTCTAACGATTTTCTCAAGCAATCGGATCCCGCTGTCGATTATCAGACAAGGTCCGCCAAATCTCCAGGCACATCTGGCATAGCGGTATGATCACACAGAGTCATCACTGCGTGCAACTTGCTACCCGCGAGCGAGGCTCCGGGGCGATGGAGATTGGGCTCGGGTCGAGCCTAGACCGGCGTTCGAGGTGTGCGTCGGGATGGTCGGTCGGCCTTGCCTCCTGGAAAAAGGGTGTCTGATCCATGTCGACGCGAAAGCCAACGCCACCGAGACGGTCCCTTCGACCCACGGCCGAAAGCCTGGAAACGCGCCAGTTGCTTTCATCGCTCTCGACCAAGGTCTCGGCACAGGTTTCCGGGACCGACACGAAGGGGGACAAGTGGACCCTCACGCTCTACGGTCCGGGCACCTTGAACGTGGTGGATCAAAACGGAAACGCCTTCACGAAGGCTACCCAGAACACGCCCGATGACATCAACACGATCACGGTTTCGGGCACGGTGACCTCGCAAAGCCGGCTGGTGGGCAAGGTGACTTCGGTTCCCGCGAACTCCGATGGGCGGGTCTTCTTCCAGCAACTCACGATCAACAATACGGGGGCCTACGGGCACCTCGATCCGAACCTGGTGTTACCCCGAATCACGACTCCCCAGAATGGCATCGCGGCGGTGGACATGCCGCAATTCTGGCTGGGCCACACCGAGCACGGCCGCTCCAACCGAGAATTCGAACTTCCACTCGGCACCCGGAACCTTCGGCTCAACGCCGTTCAAGCTGGCAGGCGGCATCAACGCGCCGGAGGGAATCAACACCCTTCGCTTCGGCGGAGTGGACACGACCTTCACCCCCACCGGCGGCACTCCACTGAATCAGACCAACCAGAACAACGAGTTCGTGATCAACCTCGGTCCCCCGATTCAAGGAGGGACGAGCATCATCGTCAACAAGGTGATCACCGACGCCGGCTCGACCACCTCGTCGGCACGACGACGACGGCCTTCCAGCAGAGCGTCACCTTCGTGGTCAACGGGCGGATCAACCTGTTCCAGGCCAACGAGATCGACGGCAACACAACGACCGGCCTGGTGCCCACCCAGTTCATCAGCCCGCCCTCATCGACAACCAGCCTGTTGCCGGGAGGCACCTACCTGGTCTCCGACGTGGGAGGAGGCGTCACGACCGGACAGATCGGCGATATCCGGATCGGCGGCAACGCCACGAACTTCACGGCCATGGCGCTGGCGACGGATCTCTTCACGTTCCCTTCGCCCGACGCGACGACCGGCCCTCAGGTGAGCAACTTCTTCATCGGCGGCGAAACGAACAACGTGATCCTTGTCGCCCCCGCCGGCTCGCGGAACGTCTCGTTCGGCCGGGGCATGGACAACACCACCATCAACACCGAGTTCATCCAGAACCTCCAGGCCAATCGCGGTGCGATCGGCTCGGCGGTGACGGTGAAGCGGACCATCGGCAACATGTCGATTGGCGGCGACGTCGTCAACTCGTTCATCCAGTCAGGGTACGATCAGGAGCTCTCCGCCGTGGCCAACACCCCGGCCACGACGCTCGCAGGGCCAGACCATTCCCGCCGGAGGAGTCTTCAACGGCGAGGCTCCGCCGACGATCGAGAACCGGATCCTCAACACGCTCCTGAACCAGCCCACGTTCAGTCCCCTGGCGCACGGCGGCGGGGCGATTCACGGCAGGATCGCCGGCAACGTGACCAATTCGATCATCTCGGCATCGGTCGACCCGAATCCCTCGGGGATCAACAATCCCGGCCAGTTCCAGCTCAAGACCAGCCAGACCTTCCCGTTTGGAGCACCCGACAACATCATCCTGCCGCGCGGCACCATCAACGTGAAGGTCGAAGGCACGATCGACAACAGTGGACTTCAGAGCGGCACAGCCCCGCTCGTGGACCCCAACATCCCGGCGAACTCCGCCTTCTTCGCCAGCCACGTGAAGACCGACACCGGGCCGGTTGTGCCCCCCAACGTTCCCCAGGCCCCCTACCCGTCTCCGGTGATCTATCACAACGGCCAGCGCTTCCTGAAGGGGCTCTTCAAGCGAGACAACTCGGTGCAGCACCCGAAGAAAGGCTAGGCGGCAGGCTCATCCGTCAGTGATCGGCCGGGACGATCTGCGCAATATCGCGGCGGTAGTAGCCTCGCGGGAAGCGGATCGTGCGGACCGCCTCGTAGGCACGGTCGCGGGCCTCGGCCAGGGTGGATCCAAGAGCGGTGACGTTGAGCACACGCCCCCCGTCGCTGACGACACGGGGCTCGCGCCCGCTCCCCGACTCGGTGCGGAGCGTGGTTCCCGCGTGGAAGACCTTCACGTCGGGCAGGCGATCGGCCGCCTCCAGGTTCTCGATCGGATGGTCGCGCTCGTAGTGGCCAGGATACCCCTCCGACGCCATGACCACCGTCACCGAGGGGCGGCGATCCCACTTCAGGGCAACGGAATCCAGCCGCTCATCGACCACCGCCTCGATCGCCTCCAGCAGGTCCGACTTCAGGCGCATGAGGATGACCTGGGTTTCCGGATCGCCGAAGCGGACATTGAACTCGAGAACCTTGGGGCCCTGGTTGGTGAGCATCAACCCGGCATAGATGACGCCCCGGAAGGGCCGCCGAGCTCGCTTCAGCGCGTGGACAATCGGCACCAGGATTTCGCGCTCGACGTCCTCCATCAGCCCCGGTGTGACCCGGGGCGTCGGCGAGAACGCACCCATCCCGCCCGTGTTCGGTCCCTCGTCATGGTCGAAGGCCCGCTTGTAGTCCTGGCTCGATTCCAGAGGGATGATCGTCCGCCCGTCCGTCAGCGCCAGCACGCTGGTCTCATGGCCGTCGAGCCGCTCCTCGATGAGCAAGAGGTCGCCGGCCTGGCCGAAGATCCGCCGGATCATGATCTGGTCGATGGCCTCGAGCGCCTGGCGGAGGTTGTTGCAGACGTAAACCCCCTTGCCGGCGGCCAGGCCATCCGCCTTCAGGACCAGGCCGAGGGGCCGGCCGAGCACGAAATCACGCGCATCGGCCACCGAGCCGTACACTCGCTTGTGACCCCGCTCCTCGATCTCGACCTGGACACCGGGGCTGAGCATCTCGCGCGGGTCGAGGATCCGTTCGATGGCTTCCAGGGCCTCGGCGGCCGTCCGGCAATGCAGGGTATGCCGGATCGTCGACCGTCCTCGCGACCGGACCACCAGGGCAACCTCGCGGGACAGGATGTAGTGCTCGGCGTCCGGTGCCGACCGGAAGACCCGGTAGTCGGCCGTCGGAATCCCGGCCTGCCGCATGAGATCCTTGGCGAAAACCTTCGACCCTTCCAGTTCCGCCGCATCCTTTCGCGGCCCGAAGATCCGCAACCCCTCGCGCTGGAAGATGTCCACGATCCCCTTGACCAGGGGCTCCTCGGGGCCCACCACGGTCAGGCCAATGCCCTCCCGCCGCGCAAACTGCACGAGGCCGCGGTGATCGCCCGGCTCGATCGCCACGTTCTGCACGTCGAGGGCAGTCCCCGCGTTTCCGGGAGCACAGTAGACCGCGGTCACGCGGGGCGACTGCTTGAGCTTCCAGCACAGGGCGTGCTCACGCCCTCCCTTACCGATCACCAGGACTTTCAACCTAAGGACTCCCGAGAGAAGGCAGTGACCAGGTTTCCACTTCATCTTACAGGCTCGGGCACGATTCCGGGAGGGCGAGGCGCCCGCCCAGCCCGACAGCACGGGCGCTTGACGAGCGCCCTCCGATCCCCTGATCGGTCGCCAACCGCCTCGCGTCTCCCGCCTCGCCCATGGTCGATCGTGCGGTCTCCCTCGCGGCCTGATCGTGTGGTATCCTGGAGATTCCCGAGCGGATCGCCGGGAAGTCGGGACGCCCGGGCTGAACCGGCCCCTGATGCAGTCCGATGTCCGATTGTCCTGTCGTGCCCAGGTAGGGAGTCTGATCGTGAAGAACGTTGCCGTTGTCGGGGCCAGCGGGGCCGTGGGAGACCGGATGATCCGCCTTCTGGAGGAGCGGGCGTTTCCGGTGGCATCGATCAAGTTCCTGGCCTCCGAGCGGAGCGCCGGGAAAACGGTGACGTTCCGGGGCGAGTCTTACCCCATCGAGCCGATCGCGAAGGAGGCGTTCCGAGGCGTCGAGATCGTGCTCTCGAGCACGCCGGGCGGCGTTTCCCGGGAGTGGAGCCCGATCGCCGCGGCGGCCGGCGCGGTGGTCGTCGACAATTCCAGCGCCTTCCGCATGGAGCCCGACGTGCCGCTGGTCGTGCCCGAGGTCAATCCCCACGACATCGCCTGGAACAAGGGGATCATCGCCAACCCCAACTGCTCGACCATCCAGATGGTCGTCGCGCTCAAGCCGCTGCACGACGCCGGCCGCGTTCGCCGCGTCGTCGTGAGCACGTACCAGTCGGTCTCCGGCGCCGGGATGAAAGGGATCTACGAGCTCGAGACCCAGGCCGAAGCGGCCGTGAACCAGCGAGCCGTGCCGACCCCGTCGAAGTTCGCCCATCCGATCATCGGCAACTGCATCCCGCACATCGACGAGTTCCTCTCGAGCGGATACACCAAGGAAGAGATGAAGATGGTCCACGAGACCCGCAAGATCATGGGTGACGCGACCATCGACGTCAGCCCGACGTGCGTCCGGGTTCCCGTGCCGTTCTCGCACAGCGAATCGATCCTGGTGGAGACCGAGCGGCCGATCTCGGTCGAGGAGGCCCGGACGCTCTGGGCCCAGGCTCCGGGCATCACGCTGGTGGACGACCCGGCGCGAGCGAAGTACCCCCTGGCCGCCGACGCCGCCGGACGCGACGACGTCTTCGTCGGCCGGATTCGCCAGGACCTGAGCCGCCCCAACGTGCTCCTCTTCTGGTGCGTCAGCGACAACCTCCGCAAGGGCGCGGCCACCAACGCCGTCCAGATCGCCGAGGAGCTGCTCAAGCTGGAACCCGCCCGCGCCTAAGCACTCCGCCGGCTCCTCGCCTCGGGGAGCCGGCCATCCAGGCGGTTCATGCGGAACATCAAGCTGACCCTCTGCTACGACGGAACCGACTTCCATGGCTGGCAAAGTCAGCCTGGGCTGCGGACCGTGCAGGACGTGCTCGAGGCGGCCGTGGAGCAACTGACCCAGGCCCGGCCGGCCACGACCGCCAGCGGCCGCACCGATGCCGGTGTTCATGCCCTGGGCCAGGTCGTCCATTTCTTCACGGCGTCGCGCCATTCGCCGGAGGTCTTCGTCAAGGCGCTCAACGCGACTTCTGCCGCGCGACCTGCGGGTGCTCGAGGCAAGGGAGATGCCCCAGTCCTTCCATGCCACGCTCGACGCCAGGTCCAAGCGGTATCGCTACGTCATCGACAACGGACCGGTCGCCAGCCCCTTCCAGCTGCGATATAGCTGGCACGTGGCCCGCCACCTGGACGTCGACGCGATGCGCCTCGCCGGCCAGGCCCTCCTGGGACGGCACGACTTCCGGAGCTTCGAGACCGAATGGCCGAACCGGACCAGCAGCGTCCGGACGATCGTCGATCTCGACGTGATCCGGTCGGATCCGCTCGTCTCGATCGAGGTCGAGGCCGATGGTTTCCTGTACAATATGGTGCGGGCGATCGCGGGCACCCTGATGCTGGTGGGGACGGGCAAGCGGCCCCCGTCCTGGGTCGCCGAGGTGCTCCGGGCGGAGAGCCGCATCGAGGCGGGGCCGACGGCGCCCCCGCAAGGGCTCTTCCTGGTCAGGGTTCGCTATGGATCCGAACCGGTTTGAGGCTGCCGGGGACACCCGGTTCGGGGATCGACCTCGGAACCAAACGGCCCTGACGGACCTGCTGTCTGCCTGCCGGCGTAGTGGGGAAAGAGTGAGCATGCGGATCGTTCATGTGATCACGCGCCTGATCATCGGCGGCGCCCAGGAGAACACCCTGCTCACGGTCGATGACCTGCACCACCACTATCACGACGACGTGACGCTGATCACCGGCCCTGCCGAGGGCCCCGAGGGCGACCTCTTCGATCGGGCCAGAGAGCGCGAGCTCAAGGTCGAGGTGATGCCCGAGCTCGTCAGGCCGATCCGCCCTGCAACCGACATGAGGGCCTACCGGAAGCTGCGCTCGGCCTTCCGGCGGATCAAGCCCGACGTCGTCCACACGCACAGCTCCAAGGCGGGCATCCTGGGCCGGGCGGCCGCCTGGCACGAGCGGGTGCCGGCCGTGGTGCACACGATCCACGGAATGCCGTTCGGGACATTCGAATCGCCCCTCCGGAACCGGCTCTACATCGCCCTGGAGCGGTGGGCAGCCCGGCGCTGCCACGCCATCGTCAGCGTCTGCGACGCCATGACCGAGCAGGCGCTGGCGGCGGGGGTCGGCCAGCCGGACCAGTTCTCGACCGTCTACAGCGGAATGGATGCCGACGCGTTCCTGAACCCGCGACGTTCCCGCGACGAGGTCCGGCGCGAGCTGGGGCTGGCCGACGACGAGGTGGCGTTCGCCACGGTCGCCCGCCTCTTCGAGCTCAAGGGGCACGACGATCTCATCGCCGTCGCACCCGCCATCTTGAAATCCAATCCCCAGGTGCGGTTCGTCTGGATCGGCGACGGCATCCTCCGCGAACGGCTGATCGGCGACCTCGAGCGACTGGGAATCCGCCCCGCGTTCGTCCTCACGGGGCTGGTCCCCCCCGACCGGATCCCCGAGCTGCTTTCGGGGGTCGATGCCGTGATCCATCCCAGCCTTCGGGAAGGCCTGGCGCGGGTGATCCCCCAGGCACTTCTGGTCGGCAGGCCGGTGATCAGCTACGACATCGACGGCGCCCGCGAGGTCGTCCTTCCCGAGACGGGAGTCCTGCTCGAGCCACGCGATCTTCGAAGGCCTGTGCGCCGCGGTCCTCCGGCTGGCCGGCGATCCGGCGCTCCGCGCGGAAATGGGACAGGAAGGCCGGCGCCGGTTCGCCGAGCAGTTCCGGCACGAGACGATGACCCGCCAGCTCCGCTCACTTTACGAGCGTCTGCTCCAGAGTGGTCCTTTGCGCCGTTGACTCCTCACCCCGGAGGGCAGGCTCCAGCCTCTTCAGGATGACCAGCTCCAGCGAGTGGTTCTTGCCCTTGGTCAGGCTGAATCCCTCGAGATTCTCGATTAGCTCCACCTCGATCCCATACTTGTCGGGAAACGCGATGCGCTCCTCGGGCGTGACTACCGTCAGCAGTGAGCCCTTGCGGTCGAGCAGCTCGTAAAAGCCCGCGGGGTCCCGCACTCCGGCCACCGGCCGGCCCATGGCATAGATCACGCCGGGCTCCTGGTAGTTCAACAGGACCGGCTCGACCCCGGTCCGGGCCGCGAGTGCCGCCAGCCGCTGGCCGACTCGTCTCGACGTTCGATAGGGCTCGGCCGCGGGAATCAGCCAGCCCCCTGTCACCAGCAGGATCACGGCCCAGATCGCCCCCAGTTCCAGGGCCGCTCGCCGGGTGGCCCCCTCGTGGAGCCGGAGCATACCGGTCAAGGTCCCCATGCCGACCAGCAAAGACAGAAGCGCCAGGGGCAGCCGCAACGGGCCCGGCACGGTCACGGCGGCCGCCAGCAATCCCACCGTCCCCGCGATCCCGATGCCTCCCATCACGCTCAGGCCCAGGCGTCCCAGAGGCCATCGCCGTAATGTCACGTCCTCGCCCGCAACGACCTCCACCATCCAGGCCACGAGCAGAGCACAGGCCGGATAGGCCGGCAGATAGTAATGGAGTAGCCGGGTCGGCAAGCACTCGAGAAGAAGCCACGGACCGATCACCCAGCCGAGCAGCAAGCCGAGCTCGGTGCGAGTTTTCCTCCGTGTCCAGGCACCCCAGGCCGCCGCCGGAACCAGGGCCGACCACGGATAAAAGGCGAACGTGGAGAGTGCGAGGTAATAGCCGGGAAACCCTCCGTGCTCTTCCATCGCACTGGTGGTGCGCTGGAGGAGTTGCGTCCCCACTGCGAACCGGAGGAACTCGCCCCGCGTGACCAGGGCGATGGCCACATACCAGGGCACCGTCAAGACCGCAAAACCCGCCAGACCCCGGCGAGCGTGTAGCCGCTTCCACACCAGCGCGGCAGGCCAGCCCCACCACCAGGCCATGGCCGCGGACGCCAGGAAAAAGACGGGGGCGATCGGCCCCTTGGTCAGGCAAGCCAGACCCAGGCAGGCCCAGAACAGACCGGCAACCACCTTGGACGGCCTTCGCGTCAGCTCCGACCAGGCAGTACAGCCCGCCGACCATCCAGAACGTCAGCGTGGCGTCGGTGGTGGCCAGCTTTGACTCCGCGACCATGATCGGCGAGACCGCCAGCATCAAGGCGGCAAGGAATCCCCCGCGCGCCCCGAGCAGCCGCCGGCCCATGCCCCAGACGAGCAAGCAGGTCCCCGTGCCAGCCAGGGTCGAGACGATGCGAACGCCGAACGGCGTATCGCCCGCCAGCGCCGTACTTAACCCCATCAGCCAGTAGATCAGGATCGGCTTGTGATACCGGGGCTCGCCGTTGAAGGTGGGAACGATCCAGTCCCCCCGGGCCCGCATCTCCCGGACCGCCGTCGCGTAGCGTGGCTCGTCCCGGTCCCAGAGCCCGGTACGGGCATTTCCTGCCAGGTTGACGCTGAGCGCCACCAGGACAATCAGGAGCGGTGCGGTCCACCCCCATCGAGTGAGAGGCTCCCACGTTCGCTCACCCGCCCCCGGCGAGATCGGAGCATCACGATCCAGGGCTCCGTCCATCATGGACATCCGCCTCACCGTTCACTTGACATGGCGGCCGCTGGGCGGCAACTTCCCTGGCCGGCCCCCCCCACGCCGCGGGGGCCCAGTATGACAGGAGTTCGGTTTTGGGCGAGAGCGCTTCGCGCCTCGGCCGCGCCCGCTGCCATCCAGGTCGCTGGCGGCCCGCCGGATCCAGAATCCCTGGCCCCGATGATTCCCCCGTGATATTGGCTTCGCTCGTCGCTGGACCGAACGAACCCATCTATGAGAGGGGCGTTGTCAAGCGAGGCGGTGCAGATTTTGTGTCGGAGGGCTCCCGCACATCCCCTTCGCCGTCGGCTTCGGTCGATCTGGCCCATCTCAGACCTGTCCGCGGACGAATTGGTTGTGCACCCCGCAACACATCCTTTGAGCCTGAGGCCGAGGGAGATTGCTCCCCCTCAGTGCCGGCAGTGTACGAAGCGTTAGCCGACGTGACGTGATTCGCTCAACCATCTATTCGGGATCACCGGATCGCTCCGATGTCGCCACTCAGCCGGAATCCAAGGGACGCCACCATTCAATTTCACGACAGTTGGTGATGGGGTCGCTGTCGGGGTTCGTTGCGGGGTCGTCCTCCTGGTCGTCACGTCCACCGGCCTTCGCTCGACAGGTGGCTCGCTCTCACAGAGATTGTGTTCGATTCGGTCTTGGCCTCCCCTCCTTTCTGGGGGTTGGTGGGCCCGCTAGGCAGCCATCACCTTGTAGGGAGTCGACGTCCTGAGCATGGCGTAGAGCACGCACAAGAGCTTCCTGGCCACCGCCACGATGGCTCGCTTGGTGCCGCTGCGCTTCCTCAACCGGGAGAACACGGCCATCCATTTCGGGCTCGTGTTCACCAGCCGCCAGGCCGACTCCACCAGGGCCCACCGCAACAGTCCCGATCCTTGTTTGCTGATTGCAAGATCTTTGGATCTCTTGCCCCCGCTCTGCTTGACGACGGGTGCCAGCCCCGCGTAGGCACAGACCGCCTTGGCGTTGCGGAATCGGCTCACATCGCCCAGCTCGCTGAGGATCACCTCGGCGGTCACCGTCCCCACGCCGGGCACCGTCTTGAGGATCGTCCGGGCCTCGGCTTCCCGCTTCGATGCCTTGGCCGCGAAGGCCTTGATCTTCTTGGCCAGGGCCAACAGCTGGGCTTGAGAGTCCTCGAACTCCGACCACAGCTGCCTGATGACGAACCGCTCGGCGTCGCTGAGGGGCACCTGCTTGAGGTAAGCCTTGCCGCACTGGGTCGAGAAGAGGTCCTTGCGGTCGGCGTTGTGGTCGGCCAGGATGTGGCGGATCTTGCACCGCACGGAGGTCAGGCACTCTCTGAGATACTGTCGATGGCGGACCAGAATCCGGTGCTGCCGTTGCCTGGGTGTGGGCATGTAGGCTTCGGGGATCATATCCCGGGCCAGGAACTCCGCCAGGATCTGGGCGTCGAGGCGGTCGGTCTTCTTGGTGGATTCGGCGATTACCCTCAGCTTCTTGGGATTGGCCAGGACGACCTTCTCGGCCAGGGGTTCGAGCCGATCGACGAGCCAGTGGTAGTTGGCCGTCGCCTCCACGACGACCTTGAAGGGCTGGAATTTCCGGAAGAACTCAACGATCTGGTCAGGCTGGTTGCAGTAAAGGGTCTTGCGTGCGAGCACGGTACGGTTCTGGTCCATTACGCAGACGGTGATAATCTTCTTGTGAAGGTCGACGCCGATGTAGTTCATTGCAGGGCTCCTGGTCTGGGTAAACGGGGAAACTGGGATAATTCCTCAAGTTTTCCCCAGGCTCAGGGGTTCTGCAAACCGTCGCGTCGACCTTCACCTCCCTCTCATAGCTTCAATTGACGTTAGTCCTTTGATCTCATGGGTTTAGATACGGTTTGGGATAGGCTTCGTTCGCAGACTCTCGATTTTGACTCGGCTTGCACTCACGTCACGACCGATCCACGGATCTCTCCGCGTCAATCATCTCTCGGGCCGCGCGGCGTGGCCTCGCGAGACCTCTTCGTCTCGACGGATCCCGCCCGCGGCTCGGAAAGCTCTCACCGAATTGCCAAAGACCGAAAACGGATCCCTCCACTCTAACTCTACCACATGATTCCGCGACTCTTGCGAAAGATGCGAATTCTGCTTCCCTTCGGGGGCGGTCCACCCTCAATGCCTGGTGGGCCGCCCGGGGTCGCCACTTGTCGGCTCGGCCCCGGCCTGGCGATCCAAGTCGGCCGATGATAGGCTCAGAGGTTGGTGTCAGGATAGGAAAAGGACCCGTTCGATGGCTGCGGCCGCCTGAGGATGACTGGCGTCGACCTGTTCGCGGCGAAGGGACATCGGCGAGTTGCCTTGAGCTGGAGCGCATTGGTGTATTACAAGCTGCCTCTCATCTTTGAACCCCAGCCCGAGGGCGGATATACCGTGACCTCGCCTCTGCTGCCCGAATTGCTCACCGAGGGAGACACGGTCGCGGATGCAATCGATAATGTACGCGACGCGCTCGCGGCCGTCCTCGAGATTTACCAAGAGCAAGGAAAGTCCCTGCCTCCAAACCTCACCCACGCGTCCCCGACCGATGCCGTCCGGGTGGAGATGGTCGTGGCTGTCCCATGAGGTATCGCGAGCTGGCGCGAAAGCTCTCCACCCTGGGGTGCAGCGAAGTGCCGCGGACCGGCGACGGCTCGCATCGGAAATGGCACAACCCGGCGACGGGCAACTCGACCGTCGTGCCGGACTGGGGCGGGGACGACCTGAAGCTCGGGACGATTCGCGGGGCGTTGCGTCAACTCGGCCTGTCTTGGGACGAATTCACCCAGGCATGAGCGCAAACGAGTCTTGCCGCAGCGCCGTTGGATCACAAAAGCCAAAGCGGACACCTGGGATCATCGTTGTCAGGCCGGTCGGGGAAGCGTCGTGCTCGGATCAGATGGTGCGGCACCTCGGCCTGGAGATGACGCTTCGTCCCCAGGGGCGGCCCAAGAAGCAACACAACGGTTCCTGACACGAATGGCGCTTCCTTAACCGTTAAGCGGCCTGCATCAAGCGGTTACGCGCTGCTTTCCGAGGCTCGGTCAGCAGATCGTGGGGTTTGGAGCGGCGCTTGATGCGCGCGGCTCGACGCGGCCGGGCCGGTTGCCAACCTCATGGCTGGCGATGGCACGGAGCATGACCTCTACAAGCAGACGGCGCGTTTCCGGCGGGGCCCAGTTCAACACCTCGCGGAATGCCGCCATGGTCTGCAGCGTTCCCGCGAAGCTGATCTGCCTGGGTGCCTTCCCATGGGCCTGGGCCGCCGCCGCCATGACCCCACGTATTAAGTTATAAGCGAGCGAGTGCATCCAGATCTCCTTCTTCACCATCCCGGGCGTTTCGCACCGCAGCACATCCATCTGCATGATACATTTGATCGCGCGTAGATCTAATTCGATGTTCCATCTTTCAAAGTAAAGCCGGGCCAGTTCCTCCCTCGTGTACTCCTCCGCGTCGAGCATGGTGGTCACCAACACTAACTCGTTGATCCGGAAGCCGGGCTTCTGAACCTTGAACCGAAGCTCGCGAACCTTCATCCCCTCGGGAACCTGAGCGTAGGCCTCCTCGTCCATCCATTCCGGACGTCCGGGCTTGGTCCAGGTCACGATGTGATCTTCGATGCCCAGCGATCGACCCTTGCGGAAGTCGAACTTGCGTCGCTGGTGCATCCGGAAGAGGCCATCCACCCTACGCTCCACCAGCGAATTGATGCCGAAATACGAGGCAAAACAGCGGTCTCCCAGCAGCACCTCGCCACCTTTGAGGCGATCCAGGAGGTCGCGTAAGAGAGCTGTCTCGCCGGTCTCTTTCCCCTTGTAAGGACCGATGGCCAGATCGCGCAACACCCCGGTGGCCAGGCTAATGATCGCGACCACTCGGGCGATGGGGAAACCGACGCCGGAGGCCTGAGTCCTGGCCTGGGGGAAGGCCTGCTGGTTCTCCGGCGTGTCGGGCATCGAGACCGTGGAGCCGTCGACCATCAAGGTCTCCCGACGCTTCCAGAGCCAGTCCTCCGGCACTCGCTCTTCGAGGGCTTGGGCCGTGCGGTGAACCAACCCGGTGATGACACCGATGGGCAGCCGCTGCCGCGCCTTGCAGTAGCTGCCACTGTCGGCCGAGCAGGGGTCCTGGCCCCGTGCGGTGCGGTAGGCGATCAAGCATGCCACGGCCTTGCGGCAACAATGGTCGAGGCTGAGCACCTGCGTCAGGAAGGTCCAGAGGGTCACTAATGGGCTGAAGATCCGTTCCCGGTAATGGACGCCTTCCTCCCCCAGTACTTCCCCGACCAAGTCCGCGTCCAGCAGGTCGCTGAAGGGGAGATGGGGCTGGTCGCGAAGCAAATTGATCTGGTCACGAATCCGCCGACAGATACTCTGGGACATCGACGGCCTCCTTGCCGAACGAACCTGGGATTGGGACATACCCCAAGGTTTTCCTAAGAGAGGCCGTCTTTGTCTATCTCAAACAGAGAACAGAGGTTAGCGTTAAGGAAGCGCCATTCGTTCCTGACACCTGTACTTTCCGCGATTTGGTTCCCTTGGTCGTTGACGTGACTCGGGTAGACGAATGCCGGTCCGGCCGGGACGATGGCGATGACCAAGCCTGCCAATCAACCCCGGACGGAGTCGGCCGTGACATCATCGCACCAGGACGCGACATCGTGCCAGTGGTTCTCTTGCCTTGCTTCACCCCTGGATCGCAGATCTGCCGTCAGGCTGGTGTGGCTCTTTATCGGCGCGATCCTCGCCCGCGGCCGAAGGACCGTCACCAGCTGGATCCGCGCTGCCGGCTTGAGTCGACAGTATCAGCCTTGCTACACGACCGTCGCAGCAGCCGGCAAGCGGGCGGACAACATCGCCGGCCGGTTGATCCACGAGGTGGTCAAGCCTTTGGTGGATGGTCAGACGCGGCTCACCGTGGCGCTAGACGACACGCCGACACAGCGGTATGGGCCCTACGTGCAGGGGGCTGGCATCCATCACAACCCGACCCCCGGCCCGGCTGGCTCGCCGCATGTCTACGGCCACGTCTGGGTGGTGCTCGGGCTCCTGGCGGTCCATCCTGCATGGGGAGTCATCGCTCTGCCGCTGTTGGCCCGTCTGTACGTGCGGGCCAAGGATCTGCCGTGCATCGACCCAAAGCATCGGCCGGAGTTCCGGACCAAGCTGGAGATGGGAGTCGAGCTCCTGCGGTGGGCTTGGTTCTGGCTCCGGTTCCTGGGCAAGCCGCTGTGGGTGGTGGTCGACGGGGCCTACGCCAAGGCCCCGTTCCTCAAACCGGCGATGTTGCTGGGAATGACGGTCGTCAGCCGGCTGCGCAAGGACGCGGCGCTATGGACGATCCCAGGGCCCCGGGTACCAGGTCGGCGCGGTAGGCCGCGGGTCTACGGAGAGACGCGCATCGACTTGGCCAAACGGGCCGGGCAGCGTCGCGGTTGGACGACTAGCATCTTCGACTTGTATGGCAAGCGGGCGAAGAAGCGGTATAAGACGTTCGTGGCGATGTGGCGGCCCGTCGGCGGGGCAATCCGGGTGGTGTTGGTGGAGGAGCCGAGTGGATGGGTGGCCTTCTTCTGCACCGACGTGTCAGCGACCGTAGCAGAGATTCTCTCGACGGTCGCCGACCGGTTCTCATTAGAGATCGCGTTCCGCGACTGCAAGGAGATCGTCGGAGCCGGCCAGCAGCAGGTGCGGTTCGTGTGGGCAAACATCGGTGCATTCCACATCTGCCTCTGGACGTTCACGATGACCGAAGCTTGGGCATGGGGTCGGGAGGAGGACGACTTGGTGGACCGCCGAGCATCGCCATGGGACGATCCGAACCGTCGCCCAAGCCACGCAGACAAGCGTCGGGCTTGGCGCCGTGAATTGTTGGCCGAGGAGATTCGCGCGGTTCTACGCCCCGGGGTCACCGAGGAGGAAATTCGGGCCGTCGCCGAGCGGTTGCTTGCCCTGGCGGCATGAGAGCGAAGTCAATCGCGGAAAGTACAGACTTTGCCCAAGCCGTTTCTCCTTCTCCGCTGGGCCCAACTGCTCTTTTCTTCTTACGTCGATTCTGCGTAAATCGCCGGGGTCATGGAAGACCTTGGGCTGCACCCAAACTGGGAAGTCGATTGGGCGGCCTCCGAGCCATCTTGGCTGGCCCAACTGCGTCAGGAAGTCGCTGGGTTGCGTACCGAAGTGGCGCAACTGCGCCGCGAGAACCTCGAACTGCGGCACCAAGCCGGCTATTGGCGCAGTCAGCACGCCGCGGCCAAGCAGCGGATCGCCGAGTTGGAACAGGAAGTCGCCCAGCTTCGCGGCGAGAATCGTAAGCTCCAGGATCAACTCTTCGGCCGCAAGTCGGAATCGGCGGCGACGACCGATCGCTCCAATCAACTGGACGACCCCGACAACCCGTCAGAGCCGCAACCCCGCGGTCAGCGGCGTGGTCGGCCGGGGCCGAAACGACGCGATTATCGCCATTTGCCGGTCCGCGAAGATCTACGGGAACTACCCGAATTGGAGCGTGTCTGCCCGACGTGCGGTCTGCCTTTGACCACGTGCGGTGCCGAAGAGTCGGAACAGGTGGAGATCGAAACCGTAATCTATCGGCGAATCATTCGGCGGCGGCGATATCAACGGACCTGTTCCTGTCCAGGACCCCGGACGGTCACCGCGTCGGCCGTGCCCAAACTGATCCCCAAGGGGCGATTGGGCGTGTCGATGTGGGTTGAGATCCTGCTCGACAAGTACGCCTCCCAGCGGCCGACCGACCGATTGCTCCAGTCCTGGCGATTGCTGGGGTTGGATCTGGCGGCGGGCACGGTGGCCGACGGTCTGCATCGGTTGGAACCCCTGTTCCGCGGGCTCTCCGAGGCCTTGATCGCACGGAGCCGGGTGTCGGCTTTTCATCAAGCCGATGAAACCCGCTGGCTGGTCTTCGTCGCCAAGGAAGGTAAGGTCGGCCATGGCTGGTGGCTCTGGGTCGTCGGCACCGCCGAGGTGGTCGTGTACATCCTCGACCCATCGCGAAGCCATGCGGTCCCCGAGACCCACTTCCCCGAGAACGCCCGCGGTGTTCTTCTGGTCGACCGCTACTCCGCCTACAAAGCAATGGCTCAGGTGAAGAACGGCGGGCTGGTGTTGGCCTTTTGCTGGGCTCATGTGCGTCGCGACTTCGTGGGGGTGGGCAAGGGTTGGCTTGAGTTGAAGCCTTGGGCCCTGGCCTGGCTGCGACGGATCCACGACCTTTATGCGGCCAACCGACGGCGGCTCAATGCACCCGACGATTTCACCGCGGACCAAGAGGTCCGGCGCATCGTGTCCACGATGCGCCAGCAGTTCCTCGAGGAACTGGCCGACCCCGCGCTCCAGACGCCATGCCGCAAGGCGTTGACCAGTCTACAAGACCACTGGGACGGTCTGACGCGGTTCGTGGATGATCGGCAGATTCCCATGGACAACAACGCCATGGAACGCTGCCTGCGCAAGCCCGCCTTGGGCCGGAAGAACTACTACGGTTCGGGAGCGGAGTGGAGTGGCCGGCTGGCCGCAATGCTGTTCTCACTGCTGGCCACACTGGACTTGTGGGGGATCAATCCCCGGTTGTGGCTGACCGAATACCTTCAAGCCTGCGCCACGGCTGGTGGCCAAGCCCCCGCCGATCTCAATCCGTTCTTGCCCTGGAACCGCTCCGAGGCAAAGTGCCCGGAACCGAAGAGGGTTGCTCCCCCTCAAGAGCTGGACAGCAGTTGAACCACTCGGTTTCATCCGCGCCACCCCCATCTTCTCATCGCCCAGCGCAAGGTAGCACAGCGCAAGCCCCTGTGCGCGCTGACAACGGTTTGGACAAAGTTGTACCTTAACGGAGTAGTATTAGGCGATCGCTTAAGGGTTCAACTTGCTGGAATACATAGACTTGTAACATCTACGACATCCATCCGTTCACTGTCATTGTCCAAAACGGGTCGAAATCGACGCAAGTCGAATCACCTCAAGGAGTAGCACTCATAAGAGTTACTGGATCTGGATACAGTAGAATTAGAGACTTACGTCGAGAGCGGTGACTGTACAAACGGGTTGGGCGAATCTTTACCTATGCTGGAGTTCCCCAGGCTGCTTTACACGCAGGAAGTCGGGGGTTCGAGCCCCCTATCGCCCATATATAAGTCCAATACCAGCAATACCTTACGTCGAGTGAAACCCGATTACAAAACCCGCCTCCCACCGCGGTTACAATTCGGGTTACAATTCTGTCCCCTCACTGCCCCATAACGACTTAGTGTTCAAGTTTCGCAGATTCTGAGGCGTATCTCGACCCGTCCGGAGGGCGAAATTACCCCGGGTAAGTCGATCGTGCACTGACCTGAGAGGCCTGAATCTTGGGCCGAACTGTCGCTCAACCTGCTCGGCTGAGAAGCTCGGTCAACTGGGCGATCCAGGTTTTCAGTCGAGACCGTTCTGGAAGCAGTCTGGCGGTTTTCTCCTGGTAGCTGACTCGCCTGAGGGTCGTCAGCATGTCGGCGAATGAGGGTTCTTCCTTCTTGCTATACCATGGCCGGAATGGAAACCGGAGCGACCGATGACCGGTTCGGTGAAACCATATGATGATCATGGTGTAGAGGAACAACGCCATGGGCGCGGTTCGCCGGACGGCCTTGGGAAGACGGTTGGCAGGGTCTTCAAGTCCCAGGAGTTGCTTGCAGTTTTCAAATGTGCATTCGATGGCCCAGCGGCAGGAGTAGGTGGAGAGAATCTGCCTGGCAGTCCAGTCCAGTTTGGTGCAGTAGAACATCTGATCGGGACGCTTCCCTTCCAGATCGCGCACCAAGACGATGGTCAGCAGCCGGTCACCTCCGGCCTTGTAGTAGAGAGCCTTGATCGTCTTGACCGCGAGAGCGGCATGGAGCCCAAACTGATTGAAGTCGAGTCGAGTCCAGGGTTGGGTCGTGTCCTCGGCCCACTGCTTCAGGGCCGGCAATCGCTTCCCTTTCTTGCGGGCAGGCCCTCTGGTCTTGGTCGTCCTGGGAGGTGCCGGTTCATAGGGCGCTCCCTTGGGATGGACGTGACTGATGAGATGCACCTTGGGAGGTAGTTTCGAGAGAATGCTTTTCCCACCGTAGGCGCTGTCACCCGAGAGCATGATCTCATCGTCAGGGAACCACTTAGCCACCAGTTCAACGAGTTCGAGGGCCAGTTCAGGCCGTGTGCGATGGTTCGGATCGTGCTTCGGCCGAGGCTTCTTCCCTTTCTTCCCCTTGGTCAGCCCCTGCCGATTGCGGTACAGCCGTACGGCAACCGGCAAGGCGAAGACTTTGGTAGGCGCCCAGAATGGATTGACGATCAGCAGGCAGAGAACAACCCAGTCGTGTCCCCAACTGACCAGGGACTTGGCGCGACTGGAGATGAGCGGATCGTAGTGCATACCGGCACCATCGAGCGTCAACCCGCGCTTTCGGCAGAGGGTGTCATCTACCGCCCAGAGCAGCGTAGCTCCAGGAGCAAGGATCGCGACAACGAGCTTAGCCAGGACCATGGACAAGGCATCGATATCCCAGGAGGCATGGCTGAAGAAGCGATGGAACCGAGACCAATGGCCGTTGCCGACGTTGCTGCCGGAGAAGATGACCTCAGTGATGTAGCGGTGTCGCTGGGAGAGAATCCAGCCAGTGACGATCTGAATGAAAGTCCGGAACGTCGGAGCCGTGAAGACCGACGCAAAGTGCAGTAGCAGAGACGCGAACGAGGGAGTAAGTTCCATGGGTCGGCTTCCTTGCCTTGGTGCCTGTCCAGTCTTGAGAACCTAGTTCTACTGTCTCTCGGGCTTGACGGCATTTAACCTTTGTTGTGACATTCTCTTCCGTAACGGCGGTTACCAAGGAGGAGAATTTCGTGGAACGACGATTCGGTTCAAGACTACACGAGATGTTGGATCAGGCGTATGTCTCCACCGATGTACTTCGGGGTGTGCTCCCGCGGCTTGAGAAGTTTGTTGAGCCGTTTGCTGCAACCCTCCCTGGCCCCGAGCACCGGCGCCATGCGGCTGAGTACGTCACCGGGCTGATGTCGAAGCTGGAACGCAGGACCGGTGAAGGAATCGCCTACTTGCATGATCAACAGCGGCAGGGGATTCAGAAGTTCATTGGAGAGCTTTCCTGGGACTATCAACCGATGCTCTTGACGCTGGCAACCCAGGTCGGTCAAGAACTGGGTGAACCCGACGGCGTCATCGTGTTTGATCCCTCCGGGTTTCCCAAGAAAGGGACCAAGTCGGTGGGAGTCGCCAAGCAGTGGTGCGGCCGCCTGGGCAAGATCGAGAATTGCCAGGTGGGCGTCTCCATGGGTTACGTCACTCGAAAAGAACAGGCGATGGTTAATGTACGCCTTTATCTCCCCGAGGGGGTGTGACCTCGGATGTATGTAGTGTCAGGCCGTAATCGGGAACCCATACTGGTCGATCTTGGCCCAGAACTGTGACCAACGCTCGGCCGTGTACGTCAGGCACCGCACACTCAACACCGCCGCCGCACCCGGCTCCTTCCACCTCATCCCCGACCCGCACAGCCGCTGCTTGACCAACACCTTGCACGCGGCTTCCGTCACTCCGCTGCCGATGGGGATCTTCCCTGCCACCAGCGGGGCGTAGTTCATCCGGCCGGCCTTGCTCTGATTGGTGAAGTATGTGATCGCCGCCCCGACCTCCGGCTGATCCGGAGCGACCCCCTTCTCAGCCGCCAGCCGCTTCAGGTCCCGGACCAACTGGCGGGCGGCCCCCGGCTCATGCTTCAGCCGGTGGCAACTCGACTCCAGCCACGGCCGCTTCGCCCCAGGCGATCCAGCGAAGAGGACATCGGCGGCATCGCCCAGGTACTCGGCGGCATGCCAGAAGTCGATCACCTGGACCTCGGTATGCCGGGAGAGGAACTCCCAGTTCCCCTTCGCCCCATCGGCTAAGCCCACGTACCGGGCCCGCGGGTACGCCACCTTGATCCGGGCGATCTCCCGCTCCAAGCGGTCCAGGAACGTCGCCTTGCCGTACTCCGGGGTCGCCGCCAGGTAGATCGTATGCTGGCGCTCGCCGTTCCGGTCGTACAGGCCAATTGTGCCGACCATTGTTTCCCGCCACCCGTCCTCACACATCAGTAGGCAGGTCCCATCCATGCCGATGGTGATGGTGGCCGTCGGCTCCTCCAACGCGGGCAGGGCGTACTCCCAGGTCTCCTCCTGGGCCAACGCCACGGCGGCCACGGCGTCGGCGACGTTCTGGACGAACGACCGGGCCACCGTACGGCCGTGGTTCTCCCGCAGGTCCTCGATCACCCGAGAGGAGCCGAACTCGGCATACTTGTGCGAGATCATCTTGGCGAACCGGGGAGTAGAACTGCCGACGATGCGGGCGTTGCGGTCCAGCGGGCAATAGGTCTTGCCGCCTCGGGAGCTCTGGTAGAGGTGACGTTCGACGGGGGCGACCCCGTAGGGGGTCTGGTACTCCTTGAGGACCTGACCCATCGAGGTGAGCTTGGTGTCGCCGACTTGAATCGGTGAGCCGTCGGTGTCGAACCGTTGCAGGGCCTCCTGGGTGGCGAGGACGCCCGCTTGGTTGAGACCTTCCTGGATCGTCTCCTCGGACTCCAGCATGGAGGACCGGTAAGGGATCTCGACCTGGATGGTGAAGCCGGACTCGGTGCGGGCGACGATGGCAGCGGGCATGGCAACCTCCCTGGAAGGAGGCTCGACTTTACCCAAGCGGCTCGTCAGAGCCCACATAATTCCGAGGCCGCACCCCCCCGAGGACTGGGCCAAGGACCGGGGCCGTCGCAGGGAGGCCGGAGTACCCAAGTCGATCAAGTTCCAGACCAGGCACCAGCTGGCGTTGGAACTGCTGGCGGAGAGCGGTGGGGCGCTGCCACACACCTGGATTACCGGCGACGACGAGATGGGCCGGCCCAGCGGTTTTCGCCGAGAATTGCGGGCCCTTGGCCAACGCTATCTGCTCGCAGTCCCGTCGAACACAACGGTTCGCGACATCGACGCACCACCGCCGGCGTACTCCGGACGTGGGCCACGGCGGAAGTCTCCGTTCGTGCGCGTGGACAAATGGTGCGCGGCCTTGCCGGAGGATGCTTGGACCAAGATCGAGGTGCGTGACGGGGAGAAGGGACCGTTGGTGATCGAAGCGTGGAAACGTCGGGTACAGGCTCGGACTGAACGGAGGGGAACCGGCCCCGAGGAGTTGCTGTTCGTGACGCGGGAGCGTCCAGCGGATAATACCTTCAAACTTGATTATTACTTGTCGGATGCGGACCCGGACGTACCGTTGGAAGAATTGGCCCGCGTCGCGAAGGCGGCGCATCGCATCGAGGAGTGTTTTGAGCGTGCCAAGGGGGAGGCCGGCGTGGGAGACTACCAGGTGAGGAACTGGATCGCCTGGCATCACCACCAAACCTTGTCGCTCTTGGCCGCGTGGTTCCTGAATCAGGAGACACGGCGGGGGAAAAAACTGGACCCCGGCACTGACCTTGCCGCAGCTTCGACAACTCATCGGTGGGTTGATCGAGGTCCACCTCAACACGAACCAGCCCTCGTCACTTTGCCGCCGCAGCACCCGATGGCTACGACGCAACGAACAAGCAAGGTTCTTTCATTACCGCAAGCGTAACATGTTGCCACCATTGAGGAACAACCTCAGACGGTAGCGAGACAGTAGAACTAGACAAGTACACAAGAAACAGCGAGGAAGCCGACGTGTCTTTTTGGTCAGAGAACCTCACTCAAATCTGCGAAACTTGAACTTAGGTCGAAGCCCAGTTCTGGGATTTTACCAACAGTAATCTGAGTGACGGTCTCATGACGGGTCGACGTGGGAAGAACCTCCGAAGTGGTGATCTCAAGGAGGAGCTTGGCATCTCCCTATTGAAAGGCTTTTGTGCTGTTGCAACTGTTGAACGTCAAGAGGATATAGGCATAGATGCCATCGCTACTCTTCTGAGACAAGAAAATGGTATGCTTTATGCTGAAAACACATTTTATGTGCAATTCAAAAGTAGCCGCATCCCCAACATACGATTCGAGGGGAAAGCTGTTACTTGGTTGAAGAATCTTAAGCTCCCATTATTCATCGGCAGCGTCGGCGAGACATCCATTGAACTTCTCTGTACCCACGCACTCTCCAGAATCTTTGCCGAAACGGATCATACTATCATTCAACTTAACTTCGGTGGAACGCCCGAAACGGATGCACCTCCAAGCGAACGATACGTCTCGATTGACCCACCGGTCCTAACGTGGTCAGTCGAGGACTTGAGCAAACCTAATTTCGGGGAATGGGCATACGAAAGACTCAAACCGCTCGTTGAAGTCGAGCAGAAGAACCTGGACACACGAATACTGAAGCATGTCAGTGTCGTCAATTGGACAACCAACGACATCCCTAAGATCAACCAAGCGATCATGCAGCTTCAGCATCCCTCGGATATAACAACTATTCTGAGTGCCATAGAGCCTTATGTACTTACGTTAATGACGCATTGCATAGTTAGTAGAGATGAAGATGAATACAGCATGATAGAATCGTTGATCAAATTCATGAGGTCTCATGGGCGTGATCCCGATCCTCATAATGTTTTCCCCGGAATACGCTCACACCTCCTCCAACTGGCTAAGCAAGTCTCAGCGGCTTCAGTCGATCAGGAGGCGCAACCAGGCTGATGGACGCCTCTCAGCCCGACCTTGTGGGGACGTTGTACCAGCCATTGATTCCTTGGATGCGAGTAGCAGCATCCCCAGCCAGGCGACATTAGCCTGGCCCACAAGGGCACCTGTCATGAGGGGAAAAGGGGGACATACATCATTCCGAGCCGTAAAGGGGAAAAGGGAAGGGGGAGTGGGAAAGGGGGACATACATCATTCCGAACCGTAGCCCATCAATATGCGCTATATCCACGCACGTACTTTGCAGCATTGAAGTTCTGGATTACCATGACCGATCGGGCGGGCGCGTGAACTCGAGCAGGAGCAGCCACGCCAAAGGAACACGAGGAGGATCGTGGTGATGGATGAACGCTTCCACCCGGCACAGCAGGTTCTGGCGGCTGGCGACGTCGAGGGTCTGGCCTCGCTGCTTGCCGCCGACCCGGAGCTGGCCACGGCCCGATCGAAGCGATCCCATCCGACGCTCTTCCAGTGTCTGGTTCTCACCATGCCGCCGGTCGAGAACCTGGAAAAGCTCATCGATCGCCTCGCCGCCCAGGGAGCCGGGCTAAACGGTCCCCTGATCGCGGCTAGTTTGACGCCCTCCATTGTTCTAGCCACTTGAATCTTCGGGGCGGACGTGGCGATGCTGATCATTCGGTAGCGCTGCCGCCAGGGCGGGTGGCGCCGGTCTGGCATCAGCATGTCATAACGGGTGTTAGGGACTGGCACCAAATAAGTTGGTCGTTTGGTGTTACAATCGGCTTGCCTCCTTTCGCTCAAACGACGGGGGTGAGCCATGGAGTCCAAGCCCCATCACCGAGCCGTCTATGTCTGCCGTTGCCCCGATTGCCAACGAGGTCGGCCAAGCGACATCATCGAGGAGCATCGGGCCATCAATCAACTGATCGCCATTCTGGATGAGAAGTGGCGGCGGCTGTTCGCCGGATTCTGGGCGTCGGTTTACGGTCGGGGAGGGATCGCACGGTTGGCGGTCATCACCGGGTTGAGTCGCACGACGGTCCACCGGGGGCAGAGGGAATTCCTGCAACCGGAGGGTATCGACACCTCCCGCACTCGGAAGCCGGGCGGGGGCCGCAAGCGGGTCGAAAAAAAAACTTCCCGACTTCGTGGACGCGTTGGATCAGTTGCTCCAAGATGCGACCGCAGGCGACCCGATGACGGCCCTGAAGTGGACGCATAAATCGACCCGGAAGCTGTGTGCCGCTCTACGGCGTCGGGGGATCACCGTCAGTCGAAAGACTGTCGCCCGGTTGCTCCACCAGCACGACTATTCGCTGCGGACCAACCGGAAACGTCTGGCCGGGACGCACCGCCCCGACCGGGACCGGCAGTTCCGCTACCTGACCCGCATCCGCCGGTGGTATCTCACGCACGGCCTGCCGGTCATCAGCGTGGATACCAAGAAGAAGGAACTGGTGGGCAACTTCAAGAACCCGGGCCGTTGCTGGCGGAAGACCGACCGAGACGTGCTCGATCACGACTTCGCCAAGGACGCCTCGGGGCGGGGCATCCCCTACGGGATCTACGACGTCGGTCACAACGCCGGGTATGTGGTGATCGGCACGTCGCATGAGACCGCCGCCTTCGCCGTCGCCGCCATCCGCCGCTGGTGGCTCGCCGTGGGGCGAGCGGCCTACCTCGACGTCCGACGGTTGCTCATCGAGGCGGATTGTGGCGGGGCCAACGGGAATCGGAGGCTCGCCTGGAAGGCGGGCTTGCAAGGCTTCGCCGATGAGTTCAGGTTGATCATCACCGTGACCCACTACCCGCCGGGGGCCTCGAAGTGGAACCCGATCGAGCACCGGATGTTCAGCCTGATCAGCGAGAATTGGGCCGGGGAGCCGCTGGTCAACTACGAGACGATGCTGAAGTACATCCGCCGGACTCGGTCGGCCACAGGATTCCACTGTCGAGCCCGACTGGATCGAACGGAGTACAAGAAGGGGGCGAAAGTGACCCGTGAAGAAAGGGCAGCGATCCGGTTGAGACCTCGCTCTGTGCTACCGCAATGGAACTACACAATCTGGCCTCACCGGGTCGGCTGCAAATGAACAACTTATTTGGTGCCAGTGACTTACCGTGTTGTCTGAATTCTCACCGAGTCCTCTCGGTCCAGGTCGACCGGAGGGGACCATCATCAGCTCCCGAGAAGGAAGGAGGATCGCATGTCGAGCAACCGGTTCTCGAGGCGTGAGTTCATGAGCGCGGTCGGCCTGGGCATGGGCCTGGAGATGGTGTGCTTCCCACCCTTTGTGATGGGGCAGCAAATCCCGGAAAAGCAGGGCGCGAAGGCGTCGGACACGAGTCCCACGCCGCTCCTGGTTCGTCAAAACATCGCCTCGCTCACCGATCAGCAGCTCGCGTCGTTCCGGAAGGGCGTGGGGGTCATGAAGTCGCGCCCGGACAACGACCCCACGAGTTGGTCGTTCCAGGCCAATATGCACGGTACGCCCGGTCCGGTGACCAGTCCCTTGTTCAATCAGTGCCAGCACGGGACGATTCAGTTCCTGAGCTGGCATCGAGGTTATGTCTATTTCTTCGAGCGAATCCTCCGGATGGCATCAGGCGATCCGTCGCTGACTTTGCCCTACTGGGACTGGACCACGGCCCCCGCGCTTCCGGCGGCGTTCCGGAGTCCGGCCGATGCGAGCAACCCGCTTTTTGACGACACGCGCAATCTGAACAACGGTGCCCAGTTGCCGCCGTCCGTCGTGGTCGACGACCTGAACACGGCCCTTGCGTTCATCGACTTCGAGACGCCCGCTTCCACCGGCTTCAGCCCAAGCCTGGAGGGAAGTCCCCACGGGTCCGTCCACGTGCTGATTGGGGGCAACATGTCGACGATTCTTACCGCGGCCAACGACCCGATCTTCTGGATGCACCACTGCAACATCGATCGGCTCTTGAATCGCTGGCTGGATCAGGGTGCAGGCCGGATCACTCCGACCGACCCTTCGTTCCTGGATCAGCCCTACTCGTATGCCGACGAGAATGGCCAGACCGTGACGGTGAAGGTCTCCGAGATCCTCTCCTCGGCAGGCCTGGGATACAGCTACGACGTCACTCCCAACCCATCGGCAGCGCCTGCCGCCCGCGCCGCCGGGGCGTTCGCGCTGGCCGCTGCCGCCCACGGAGGTCCCATGGACAAGCCGATGCTGGTCGCCTCGTCGGCGCCCCTGCTCCAGACCAACGTTGCGCCTCAGAGCAACGCCAAGCCCCTGGGCTTCAAGCCCGAGATGGTCAAGCTGGAAACGACCCCCCAGGGAAGCGGGCCCCTCAAGTCGGCCTTTGCCTCGGCCACGATCGGCCGGCCACGGGGTCGCGATCCTCGAGATCAGCGGCCTCTCGTTCGCCGCGGCCCCGAACTTCACCTACGAGATCTTCCTGAACTTGCCCCGGGACGCCAGCCCGGAGCGGCGGCGGCTCCACAAGGTCGGCACGGTCAATTTCTTCGTCGGCAGGCACGCCCACGGCGGCCGCGCCGCCGAAAAGCCAGAGACCTTCGACCAGAGGTTCGATGTGACCGGCCTCGTTGCCCGATTGCGTGAAGCCGGCGACCTGGACCCGCAGAACCTGAACGTCGTCCTCATCCCCGTCTCGCCAATCCCTCCCGCGGGCAAGGAAGACGAGCACAAGCTGGCCAGTCAGGCCTCAGCGGAGAAGGCCAAGATCACCTATCAGAAGATCAACCTTCTTGTGAATCCTTGAGAGAGTGGATCGGTCATCGGGCGGATGATGGTTCCTGACCGAATCAAGGCCAGCAGCGAGGCGGATGCCCGGACCTCTCCTCGGCCGGTTCCGGTCGTTATTGAGGAATAGCTTGAAAGGCCTCCGGAAGCTCCCTGCGTCCCCGCAGGTCTGGGTCCAATCCCCCGTTTCTCCCCGTAGTGCCTGGAGTGAGCGGGGACTATCCATGACTTTGTGCGGAACCGGAGGATTTCGCAAAGCGTGGGCTTGTGTATACTTTCGGCTGTTCAGGCCGCGCCGGGTTGCGCGGAGGCCTCGGCGGGGGGTGGGCAGGTGGGGAGAACGAGGGTGAATGTGGATCCCTGGCCGAGGCGGCTCTCGGCACGGAGGCGGCCGTGATGGGCCTCGACGATGTCGCGGCAGACGGCCAGGCCCAGACCGGTCCCGCCCAATCCCGAGGCGTCAGGGCCGGTTTTCGTGGAGAAGAAGGGCTCGAAGATTCGCCGCAGGTTCTCCGGCGCGATCCCGACGCCGTGGTCGATCACGCTCAGCTCGACGAGCCTTCCTGCCGGATCAGGTGCCAGCCTGAGCGTTGCGCCGCCGCCGCCGGGCATCGCCTGCCGGGCGTTGATCAGGAGGTTGATGAGGACCTGCTGGATCTGGGCAGGGTTCACGCGGGCGTACGGCCTGCCCAGAAGCTGGACCTCGAGCCGGACCTTGTTCTGCGCCAGATCCTTGCCCGTCAGAAGCACCACTTCTTCCGCGAGCCGGTTCAGGTCCACCGCAGCGCGGTGATTCGGGTCGCGGCCCGGCCGTGACAGCCCAAGCATCCCACCCGTGATGGCCGCCGCCCGCTGGCCAGCCTCGAGAATCCGCGTGAGTGCGCGCTCGCGATAGGCCGGATCAGGATTCCGCAGGGCGAGCTTGGCATAGTTGAGTATCGGCGTCAGCGCATTGTTGAGCTCGTGGAACACGCCGCCGGCAAGGACGCCGAGACTGCTGATTCGCTGAAGCGCGACGATCTGCCTCCGCAGTGCCTCCACCTCCTCGCGACCGCCGGAGACTTCGGCACGCGCGGGGGACGCGAGTACCCGGGCGGGGCCGCTCGGAGCTGGGGAAGACGGGGCCGGCTGCGCGTCTCGCGGGGGTGAGATGGATTTCGCAGGATGAGTCGTGTCGTTGCCTGGCATGGTTACCCGAGCCCTCTTGGCCCCGCGTGTTGGTCCTCCCCTCCTATCGGATCGCGGAACGGCCGGAATGAGCCCAAAGCCCACGGGTTCGAGTGCGATGCTGCCGTGGCTGGCAAGACATGAAAGATGGGACGAATCGAGACTTCGCCACCCCGTGCCGCGCTTGCGCAATCCTCAGGATGCAGCAGGTTGGTTCAATCTTCAAAGCTTGCGGGGAGGGTGCAGGTTTCAGAACCTGGCTGATCGGGCGTTCTCGCTTGGCTTGATCAGATTGTCCAGTGATCCCGGATCGTCGCGGCTCACCGGGTCCGGGTGTCGGTCTCAGTCCTGGTCGAATTCCCCAGCTTCGGCGGCGGGTCCCAGGGGATGATGCGGATGCCGTTGGGGAGGGCGACCCGAGGGAGGGACGAAATGTCGTCGGTCATGAGGGGCGGAATGACCTTGCGGCCGTCGCTCCAGTAGCCGAGGTGAGTGAACCGCTCGGCGTCCCGGATGGCTTCATCGAATGTACGCCCAGCAAAAGCCGTTTCGAGGGCTGCGTCGGCAATTCGCCAGAACCCGGCACGGTCGAGCGCGTTGACCTCGCCCAGGCTCATCTGAAAGCTGCGGAAGAGACCTTCCCCTGTATCGAGGCGGCGGTTGGCTGCGGTGGGCGCGGTATGTTCCGCGACGATGGGGGGAAAGCCATGGCGGTCGGAGCGGAAGAGCAGGAATCGCTTCCTCGATCGAGGAATGCCGCTGGCCTGCGTGAAGATCTGCCGTCCGCGCAGGTCTCCCACCAGAAAATCGTCCTCGCCGACAGCTACCAGCAGCAGGGTTGAGGGTGCAATGCGTTCCAGTCTCGGCTCTCGAGAGGGCAAGACCTCACCGGGCATCAGGGCGATTACCAGCCTGGGTCGAGGCAAGCCCGAATCAGGATCGGCAGCGACGGCAGCGACCTGGGCGGCCAGGTTTCCTCCCGCCGAATGGCCAATCAGGGCGATCCGGCTGAGATCGGGCCGGACGTGTTTCGCGCTGGTTTCGAGCACCTCCATAGCGTCCCGGATGGCGGCCACGGCGTTGGGCAGAAACTCCTTGGGAAGCGTTCCCACGTCGTTCTGATACCGCGGAAAGATGACCGTTCGCCCGGAGCGAACCAGATGATCGATCCAGGCTCCATAGAAGGCCGGATTGACGGCGAACCAGCCGTGGAAGAACACCACCACTCCGGCGTGTTCGGGTCTCGGGCCGGCAGGCTCGAAGAGCCAGTAGGAGCGGGGACCCTCCCCGAACTCGAAACGGTTGACCTTGCCATGAGGATATCCCGGGCCCATAGTCGGCCGATCGTCGGCCGAGGGTCCCGGGATCTCATCTTCCGCGGCTTTGACGGGTTGCCGGGGGCTCGGCGTGACGGCGATCATCGCCCCCGCCATCATCCCCAAAATCAGCGCTTTCTCAGCCATCCTTGGCGAGCGCATGCCCAATTGCCCCGAGTATTACAGCACGGCGAATCGTTGCAAAAGCCAGTATAGATAGCGCGTCTTCTCTGAATTGTCAAGGGCAAGGAAGCCAGATTCAGCGATCAACGATGGGATCATGGCAATGCTTCGAACAGGATGTGAGCACTTTGAAGACGTTTATGGTCACGGAACAGTCCGATCTGAGCATACTCTTGTATGCTCAGTGTGAAGGGCTTATACATCCGGAAACAGGACTTGATGCCAGCCCAAGGGAGTTGACGCCGGAGTGGGGATACATCGGCATCCCGCGGCGGAGAAGCGGCTGACATCCTCACTCCCGCCGGGTGGAAAACTGGAGACCTGGCTTCCCGCGGAACACTGACAGGTACAGCCCGTCACGCACTGGAGCCCTGGCTTGCAGGCGCCGCTGCACCTGGGTATGAACGCGGATGCGTTGACCACATTCGAGGAAGAGATCCTGGAAAACCGATGGGAAATGCCAGCGGACAGGCAGGGTAGTCGGATATTGATGAACTCCACGTATCGATCGTGGCAACAAGCAAGGACGATGTGGATTTGGCATTCTCGCGTCAGGCGAATACTCGGACGGTTTACGTCGCGCGATGATCGCCTTGACCTTCCTGGGCAGCCGGGTGAGCACCTCGGCCGCGCTTTCGAAGCTCGCATCCGCGACGGTCACCGTCTCGAGGCACTGGATCCCGCTGTCCGCAAGGCTGCGTCGAACTCGCCCCAGGTAGTCCGGAACCAGACCTTGGCTCACCATGAGAATGGCCTGAGTATGCTCCGAGCGACTCAAGTACACTCCCAGCCGGTCGATCGCGCCGGGCTTGACCCGGACCAGGGAAGGGATCGCGATTTGAGTGATCGAGCTCATGGACACGGCTTCCTCTGGAAGTCCGCGGGACGAGGCGCGGGCGAGCTTGTCGGAGGCAGGTCGCAGAGGACCTCGGCGATCTGAGACCAGTGATCGAACCCATGGAACGGCAGGCCCTCATCGCTCAAGACGCGGGCGAGTTCACCGCGCGCAAAGCGGAGCGAGGCGGGAACCAGCCGCGCGGGGTCGAGGTCGGGGAACCCGTCGCCGGCGAACGCCACGCGCCGGCCTTCGGCGATTCCGTGGCGGACCACCGCCGCTTTATCGATTCCCAGCGTGGGAGAGAAGAACGGGCTGCCTCTGGGCAGCTCCATGAGCAGGCCCCGCCCTTCCTCAAATCGACCGGGGTTCGAGAAGATCGGGAGATCCAGGCCCGCCTTCCCGAGCAGGATCCGGATGTACCACTCGCAGCCCGCCGACGTCACGACGACGTCCCACTCCGACCGCCGGAGCCGGGCCAGTGCGGAGGACAGCTCCGGGTCGAGCTCCATCCGGTCCACGACGGCGTTGACCGTCTCCCGATCGGCCGTGATCGAGGCAAAGATCGCCTGAAGGGCCTCGAAGTGCGTCATCCGGCCGTCACGATACCTGGCCCAGTAGTCGGGCATCTCGGGAGGGAGCAACGACTGGGCCGCGAGCTTGTAGAAGTCGTGGCGGGTCATCGTGCCGTCGAAATCGGTGATGAGCAAGGCTCTTGGCGTGGCGCCAGGGTGACCGGGTTGCATTCTGATCGCTCCTGTTCCCCAGGGCGGTCCCCCTGAGGGGCGGCTGGACGCTGGCGTTCCCCGTCAGGCGGGGATCGGTTCGCTTGACCTTGATTCCGGGGGATTCCATAATAATGAGGTTCACGTTTCCCGTGGTCTGTTTTCTCCAGCGAGGTCCGAGCGTGATCTTGCGACGGCCGTCGAAGCTTCCTGTCTTGCGGCTGTTGGGAATCGTCCTCCTGATCCCGGGGCTGCTCCGCGTCCCGCTTCCCCAGGTCGATTATCACAATATCCGCCACCACGATGGGGCCGGTGAGGTCTGTCCTTACCACGATCATCTGCTCAGGTGGCATCCCACGGCCGGCCGCGATAACGATGTTGCCGTGCTCCACTGGCACTGGCTGGTGCCCCAGAGCCCGGACGGCAGTGAGTCTTCACCGTCCGGAGAGGATCAGCCGGTTCCCTCCGGTCCAGCGATCCATGCATACCTGGTCGACTACCTCGAGCCGGAATGGACGGCGGGTCCGCTGATCCGTCCCGACGATCGCACTCGCCCTCTCCTCGTCCCCTCGCCGGGCTTCTCCAGCCTTCAAGCCACGCCGGATTCCTTCCTGTTCGCGCTCTTCACGTCCCGAACCTCGGGCATGCCAGGGATGCCTGAGGGAGTGTCGCCATGGACTGTCGGCGGAGATCTCCGGCGTCTGGAACGTTGGAACTGCTGAGCCGTTCTCGAGCGAGCAGACAACCCTCGATCGCGCTTGGGTACCTGCCAGCTCGGCGGTGGTCCAGCCTCGCATCAGCGCCTTGATCCGAAGTCCATCCCGCTCGCGGTTCGCGGTCCTGAGCCATGAAGCCGCCGGGGAGCTTTCGGATCGGATCCGCCCGACGTCCCCATCCGATGGATGACCTGTTGAGAGCCCAAACCAACCAAGTGCCCGTCTGGAGTCCTGGCTCATGTCCCTTGCACTGGCTGAACATCCGACCTATCGCAAGCTGATCAATCGGGTTCTTCCCTGGCTGGGGATGGGGGTATGCCTGGCCGTCCTCGGGACCCACCTGGCGCTCGATTTTGTGGGACGGAGACGGGCCGCGGAGGCCGTGACAGCCTCCCTGGGGGCGGATCGAGGGGAATCTCGGGCCCCGGCCTCCGCCAAAGCGGCAACGAGCGTTGCGCTCTCCGAGTCGAAGCTCAAGGCCGCGAAGATCACCACCGAGGCAGCTCGTTACGATCAGTTGCCAACCGAGCTCGGAGTTCCGGGCCGGATCGAGGTCAACGCGGATCGCCGGATCGAGATCCGGCCCCGCGCCCCCGGCGTGGTTCGCGAGGTGCATGTCCTGCTCGGGCAGAACGTCAAGCGGGGCGATCGCCTGGTCACGCTCGACAGTCCCGACGTCGGAACGGCCCGGCTCAATCTCCGGGCCAGGCAGCGCGAGCTGAACACCGCGCGGATCGAGGGGGAATGGAAGTCCCAGGTCGCTGCCACCGTCGCGCTGCTCATCCCCGAGATCCGCAAGGGAACGGACCCCTCGGTGATCGCGAAGGAGTTTGGCGACAAGCCGCTGGGCATGTATCGCGGCTCGCTCTTGCAGGCCTATGCCGAATTCGACATCGCGGCTCACGAGGAGGAGAAGACGGCCGGCCTGCGCAGCCAGGACATCATCGGCGAGCATCCCGCCGTGGTTGCCCGGCACACCCGCGAGGGACTTCAGGCCAAGCTCTACGCCACGATCGAGCAGGTCAAGTTTGACGCCGCCCAGGAGAAGCGGCTGGCCGACCAGAGGGTGCGGCGGGCCGAGTCCGACGTGATCGACGCGGCCCAGCGGCTCCGCATCCTCGGTGTCTCCGAAAACATCCGGGACCTGCTCGACCACGCCGCCAAGGCCGACGAGATTGCCGTCGATGAGGACGTGACCATCTACCAGATCCATTGCCCGTTCGACGGCACCGTCATCAAGAAGGACGCGGTCACCAGCCAGAAGGCGGACGCCAACGACGTCCTCTTCACGGTGGCCGACCTGAACACGGTCTGGGTCACCGCCAACATCGCCGAGTCCGACGTCGCCAGCGTGCCCAGGATCCAGGGAGGAGCCATCCGGCTCTCGGCCACCGCGTACGGCACGCGCAGCTTCCCGGCCCGGCTGCTTTCGGTGGGTGCGATGGTCGATCCCCAGACCCGGACGGTTCCCCTGCTGGCCCAGACCGACAACCAGGACGGCCTGCTCAAGCCGGGCATGTTCGTGCGCATTCTCCTGGACAGCCCGACCACCGAGCAGGCCCTGACCGTGCCCCATAGCGCCGTGGTCGAGATCGAGGGCAAGACCGGAGTGTTCGTTCCGTTGAAGGGGGGCGAGCCCGCGGGATCGGACCACCATGCGTTCTCGTTCCGGCCCCTCGAGGTCGGCCGCGATGCAGGAGATCGGGTTGTCGTCAAGGCGGGCCTGAAGGAGGGAGACCTCGTCGTGGCCGGCGGGGCCTACCAGCTCAAGTCGGAGCTGCTCCTTCAGAACCAAACCGATCAAGAGTGAGTCGTCCGGTTCCGGGTGATGCAAGCCGATCAGCGGAGCTGAGGAAAGGCCAGCCATGCTCAATGCCATCATCGAATCGTCGCTGAACAACCGGTTCCTGGTTCTGATGGCGACGGCCCTGGTCGCCGGCCTGGGTGTCTACTCGGCGGTCAATCTGCCGATCGACGCCGTGCCCGACCTCACCAACGTGCAGGTCCAGGTGATCACGGAAGCTCCGGCGCTGTCGCCGCTGGAAGTCGAATCGCTCCTTTCCTTCCCGGTCGAGGGGGCGATGAGCGGGCTGCCCAACGTGGAGCAGATCCGGTCGATCTCCAAGTTCGGCATCTCGGTCGTCACCGTCGTCTTCGAGGAGGGAACCGACATCTACCGCGCACGGCAACTGGTTGGCGAGCGACTCTCCCGTGCCGCCGAGGCCATCCCCGCCGGCTACGGCACGCCCACGCTCGGCCCGATCGCCACGGCGCTGGGCGAGGTCTTCCAGTTCCAGGTCAAGGCCAGCGCGGAATCGAAGCTGACGCCGATGGAACTGCGCACCCTGCTCGACTGGTACATCGCCTACCAGTTGCGCAAGGTGCCGGGGGTCACCGAGATCAACGCTCATGGCGGTGAGCTCAAGACCTATCAGGTCGAGGTCGATCCCGACAAGCTGGGATCTTACCGGCTGTCGATGACCGACGTCTTCAACGCCCTCAAGAACAACAATGCGAACGTCGGCGGAGGCTACCTGATCCACGAGGGCGAGGCTCGCTACATCCGGGGCGTCAGCCAGGCCCGATCGGTCGACGACATCTCGGCCATCGTCATCGACGAGCGGAACGGCGTCCCCGTGACGATCGGCAACGTGGCCAATGTCCACCCCGCGCCGATGATCCGCGCGGGACTGGCTACCCGCGACGGGGAGGGAGAGATCGTCACGGGGCTGGTGATGATGCTGATCGGCCAGAACGGCAGGAAGGTCGTCACCGACGTCAAGGCCGAGATCGCCGAGATTCAGAAGAGCCTGCCCCCCGGCGTGACGATCGAGCCGCTCTATGACCGGACCCACCTGATCAACCAGACCCTCAGCACGGTGCTGCACAACCTGGTGGCCGGGGGCATCCTGGTGATCGTGGTGCTGCTGGCCATGCTGGGCAACCTCCGCGGCGGCCTGATCGTCGCGATGGCGATCCCCCTGTCGATGCTGTTCGCGGCCAACATCATGCTCGCCACCGGCCTCTCGGCCAGCCTGATGAGCCTGGGCGCGATCGACTTCGGCCTGATCGTCGATTCCAGCGTGATCATGGTCGAGAACTGCGTCCGGCGGCTGGCGCACGAGGGGGGAACCCGGTCCAAGCTGGACATCGTCCGCGACGCCGCGATCGAGGTGCGGAAGCCGACGATGTTCGGCGAGCTGATCATCGCCATCGTCTACCTGCCGATCCTCGCCCTCCAGGACACCGAGGGCAAGCTGTTCCGGCCCATGGCGCTGACCGTGATCTTCGCCCTGGCCGGCTCGCTCGTCCTGTCGCTCTCGTTCATGCCGGTGATGGCCTCGCTCGGCCTGAACGACCGGGCCGAGGAGAAGGAGCTCTGGCTGATCCGCTGGATCAAGCGGCTGTACACGCCGGTTCTCGATCTCTTCATGCGCCACCCGTTCATCGCCGTGATCCTGGCGGCCGCCCTGGTCATCACCAGCGTACCGATCGCCTGGAACATGGGGGCCGAATTCATGCCCCGGCTCAACGAGGGCGATCTGCTCATCGAGGCGGTGCGAATTCCGTCGGTCTCGCTCGAGGGGGCGGTGCCCATGTCCACACAGATTGAACGCCTGCTCAAGACGATTCCCGAGGTGCGGGTGGTCTACTGCAAGACCGGCCGCCCGGAGATCGCCAACGACGTGATGGGGGTGCATCAGACCGACGTCTGGACCCTGCTCAAGCCGCAGGACCAGTGGCGGCCGGGACTGACCCGCGATGAACTGATCGAGGAGATGGACCGGCTGCTCTCGGACAACGTGCCCGGAGTCAAGTTCGGCTTCAGCCAGCCGATCGAGATGCGCGTCAACGAGCTGGTGGCGGGCGTCAAGAGCGACGTGGCCATCCTGATCTACGGCCCTGATCTCGAGGTGCTGCGGCAGATCGCCCAGGAGGTCGAGCGGGTGCTGGCACGGATCCCCGGCGCCCATGACATCAAGGTGCCGTCGGCTGGCCGGCTGCCGATGCTCCGGATCAACGTCCGCCGCGACCAGCTTGCGCGGTACGGCATCAAGGCGTCCGACGTGCTCGATGCCGTCTCCGCGCTCGGCGGCACCACGGTCGGCACCGTGTTCGAGGGGCAAAAACGGTTCCGGCTCCAGGTCCGACTTCCCGAGATCATGGCGGAACGACGCCGAGAAGATCGGCTCGATCCGGATCGTCGATACCCAGGGCCGGCCGATCGCACTGAAGGACCTTGCCGACATCTCGCCCGAGGAAGGGCCCAGCGAGGTCGAACGCGAGAACGTCCAGCGGCGGGTTTACGTGGGTGTGAATGTTCGGGGACGCGACATTGCGGGATTCGTGGCCGAGGCCCAGGCCGCCATCGAATCGCAAGTCGAGCGGCCCCCCGGCTACATGTTCCGCTGGGGCGGCCAGTTCGAGCACCTCGAGACGGCCTCGCGCAGGCTGGCCATCGTGGTTCCCGTGGCCATGCTCCTGATCTTCCTCCTGCTCTACAGCACGTTCCACTCGATGCGGCTGGCCTTTCTGATCTACCTGGCCGTGCCCATGGCGGCCACCGGCGGCGTGTTCGCCCTGATCCTCCGCGGGCTTCCGTTCTCGATCTCGGCGGCGGTCGGCTTCATCGCGCTGTTCGGCGTGGCCGTGCTCAACGGCCTGGTCTGGGTCAGCGCCGTCGAGCACCTGAGACAGGACGGCATCGACCCCTACGAGGCCGCGCGCGAGGCCGCCATCGTCCGGCTCCGGCCGATCCTCATGACCGCCCTGGTCGCCGGCCTGGGATTCATCCCCATGGCCCTGGCCACGACTCCCGGCGCCGAGATCCAGCGGCCGCTGGCCACGGTCGTCATCGGCGGCCTGTTCACCTCGACCATGCTGACCTCGCTGGTTCTGCCGGCCATCTATCCCTGGTTCGCCCACAGGCCCAAGGCGGTTGAGCTGTGACGTTCCGGAATCGGCGTGATTGCGGTCTCTTCTCACGGGTCGGCCATCGCATCCTCATCGCAGAGAACCAGCACGTTTTCGTGGAGCTCGAGCAATGACGCGGGCAAGTCGGTGCTGATCGGGCCGTTCAGCAGCCGCCGAAGGGGCTCTTGCTTGGCCGAGCCGCTCACCAGCAGCAGGATCTGCCGCGCATGCAGCAGGTCGGCGATTCCCAGCGTCAGCCCGAAGTCCGGGCGGCCCCTGGCCCGATCCAGCATCGAGTTGGGCGAGGGAGGATTCCGAGAGCCGTGCCACGTGAGCGTGAGGCTGAAGGAACGAGGCCGGCTCGTTGAACCCGAGATGGCCATTGACCCCCAGGCCAAGCACGCAGGTGTCGATCGGTCCAATCCACTCGAGCCAGGTGGCGATCCGGAGGCATTCGGTCTCGGGATCCGAGGGCCGACTTTCGAATCCGATGTAGCGCTCGTGCAGCTCAAGCGGATCGATCAGCAAGCGTTGAAGGTACTGCTCACAGGACGCGGGGGATCATCCATCGCCGGTCCGCCCCTCTCGTCTAGCTTGATGATCCCAGCGCGATCAAACAGCCCGGGTTCGGCCGTCCGGCGCTGAGCCAGAAGCTGATAGGCTAACGTGGGGGTTGCGCCCGTGGCGAGGCAGAAGAGCGCGTGTGGCATCGTGCGGAGCCGGTCGGCCAGCCGATCAGCCGCATCGCGGCTCATAGCCTCGTGGTCGGGGAAACGGTGGGTCTTGAGCATGGTCCAGCTTGACCGGTGGTTCGCCTCATCGGGCCAAGAAGAACGCGGTTTCGATTCAGCGAGTGGCCGGGGAATTCAGCGATGACGCCTTCCGCGTGGACTCATGATCGGGCCCCAGGCGTCCCGGTGGGAGGCGTCCAGTTGGGTTCGGCCCGGAGGAAGGCGGCGACTCCCACCGGAGCCAGGGGATCGGTCGCCGTTACCCGGCGGACGAGGTGGACCGGGACCCGGTGCCGGACGGCCAGGCGGAGAATCTCCTGGACCGCGTTGACCCTCTTGCAGGCCGCATGGCAGTACGGGCAGACCTCCACCGGCACGCCGAAACGATAGCCGCACTCGCTGCACCGGGCTCCTTGCATGTCTCGGTGCTTACCGAAGATGACCTGGGTTGCGCGGCCCTGGAGAAGCGCGTCGAGAACTTCCGAGGGGCCGCTGGCCACCAGGTGATCGCGTCTCCACCGCTCGCGAAGTTCGGTCAGGAGCCGCTCCTGCCGCTCGGTTCGCCATTTCTCGACGATCCGACCCACGTCATCCGAGAGATCCTGAGGTCGCGTGGTCATGGCGTGCGGGGCCTCTCCGGCCACTGCCTGACCCAGCTCCCTGGGGAGCAGGCGGCGGAGCGAGGCTGTGATCGGGGGCTGGCCCAGGAGGATCAGGCCGGCGAAATGATCCCGGCCCCATGCCTCCGCGACGACCTCGCTCACTTCGTGAAGGAAGTGGTCCTCCTCGCTGGCATGAAGTCGTTCGTGCTGGGCGCGGGCAAACCGCTTCTTGTAAGTGAACCGGGGCTTGTCGCGCTGGTAATCCTCATGCACGTCTTTTCGCTCCAGATCACGCACCCATTCCGGCTCCCCGCCGTGTGCCAGGAACAGATGTGCCTCATCGGAATCGAGGAGCACGATCAGGTGGGTCGCTTCCCCGTACCATCGTTCCAGCAGGGGAAGCAAGAACGGTTCCTCATCGATGACCAGGTGATTCTCCACCTCGAAGTCCAGCGGAACAACATGGCGCAGCCCCCGGGGCAGGCTCGAAAAGATTGCCAGTCCCTGAATGGGTGATCCGGCGTGATCCGCCACGATCTGGCGAATCACCTCGAGATTGGCATCAAGATCCTTGCGGGCCTGCGTCGGGGCGAGGGCCTCGGCCGCGGCCCTGGCCTGGTTCTTGAGGTGAAGATCCACGTCGCGAGCAAAACCATTCTTGACGGTCATGTCGACGTAGGCGCTCAAGACATAGTCTTGCTGGTCGGGTCTGTCCAGAAGGACCTCGATTTGCTGGCGAGTCGTCGGCATCATGAGGCTTTCTCCTTGATCGCGGTTGCCGGTCGCCCGGAATCCCTCGGAGGAGACGCGAGGCCCGGCATGGCGGAGGCCACTCGGGACAGCATGCCCGCCGGCTCTGGGTCGTGGCCACCAGCGAGCTCTCGGGATTCCGAAACAGGAACTCGGACCAGACCTCACATCGGTCCATATCTCGCACACCTCTCAGCCTATGTCCGGAGCCACCCAAATGCCACAGCCGACTCCTGACCGCGTTGACGGAGGGTCGGCCCCGATCGACCGCCTGGCTCCCACCCGGCGACCGGCCCGCCGCGCAGTGATGCGGCAGGGTTGGCAAGAGCTGATGTTCCTTCACTGGGCCCTCCCACCAGCGTCGATCCGGCCACTCATTACCGGAGAACTGGAGCTGGACCTGTTCGAGGGCATGGCGTATGTCGGCCTGGTCGCGTTCACTATGACAGGGGTACGCCCGGTGGGCTTGCCGGCCGTCCCCGGATTGTCGAACTTCCATGAGACGAACGTCCGTACCTACGTCCACCATCGCGGGCGGGATCCCGGAGTCTGGTTCTTCAGTCTCGACGCGGCGAACTCGGTCGCAGTGAGGCTGGCCCGGGGGCTCTTCCACCTTCCCTATCACAGGTCGCGGATGTTCCTGGAGCGAGAACGCCTCGACTCGCCAGCCGGGACAACGCCCCAGGCTCTACGCCGGAGTGAGGCGCTGGCCTGGCCCAATCCCGGCATCTTATCTGATCCACGCGCAGGCCGTCGGGCCCGTTCAGCCACCCCTGCCCGGTACGCTCGAACACTTCTTGGCAGAGCGCTATCTCCTCTACACCCGGAGGCGGGGCCAGCTCTACCAGGGGCAAGTCCATCACCGGCCATACCCTCTCCAGCCGGCCGCCGTGCTCTCCCTCGACGAGAACCTGCTGGCCGCTGCGGGCATCGACCGGCCCATGACCACCCCGCTCGCACATTTCGCCGCCGGCGTGGACGTCGACGTCTTTCCCCTCCGCCCACTCCCGTCGTCCGGCCTCTCCGTCTGACACTCTCATCAGTTCCTTCCGAAGAGACGGTGTGCTCGAGCCTGTCGATCCATCAGGATTCGTCGACCGCTCGTACGGCGGCCCCAACACTCGGGAGATCGTCCCGGAGCCTCGTTGCCGCGCTGCTGGCAACCGCGTCTGCACTTCCTCTCGTGCCAACCTGGTCAAGATCGCCCAACTTGCACCTACGGCCACCTGGCCATCAACTGGCATCTCGATGCGCTTTTCTAGACTTGTTATCAAGTTGCGTCGGCATCGCCGTGGCATTACTAGAATCAAGGAAAATGATGTTGTGCATATATACAGATGTGTTATTGCGATGATACAATGGGATTCTGGCCGATGATGCTTTTTTTCAACATCCCAGAAAGGGGTTGCATTCTGTGGAGAAAGTTCCCATGTTGGCACCTCACGTGGGTGCCTTTGGGAACCCCGGACCGACTTTTCCCGGATTCGGGTGTCTCTCTGGCGTGTGCGGGTGTCGTGCGGATCGGCACTGGCCCATGTTTCTCCAAAGGAGTTCTGTCCATTGAAAACGACATCAAGGTGCCTGGTGAGAACCCTGGCTCGCGTTCTGCTGGGACTGGCGGCAGCACTGGCGATCTCGTCGCAAGTCAATGCCCAGCAGTATTATTACTACCCCCCAACGGGTGCCAGCCAGCCTACGTACTACAACGTGCAGCCCACGTATAGCTACCAGGCGGCCGGGGGCTATACTGCTCAGTGTACCCAGCCCACTTGTGCTCCTCAGTACTCCCAGTACACTTATGCTCCTCAGTACTCCCAGCCTGCCGATACTGGGCAAGTCTATCAGGCTTCTTACGCCCTGCAGACCACGGCGAATGGGGCGCAGGTGATTCCGGCCTCCTACACGGTGCCGGTGGCGGAGACGGCCGCGTCGCAGCCGCAGCCCGTGCAAGCGGCTCCTGCGGCGAGTTACGGCGGCGATCCCTACGGGTTCCTGAGCTGGTTGAACTCAACCCGGGCTTCTTACGGACTGGGACCGGTCGGCTACGACCAGAACCTGTCGAACTGGGCCTCGATGAACAACAGCCAGCAGATGGCGAGCGGGCTCGGCCACTTCGTCATGGGGCCCGCACGTCGGCAGAACTCGGCGATGGGCGGCGGGTTCCCCGGGGCGATGTGGATGGCCTCGCCCGCTCACCGCGCTGCCTTGCTCGATCCCACGATCCGTTCGATCGGGATTGCCGCGGCCGGTGCGTACTGGACCTTCAACGCCAACTGAGCGGCAGATTCGTCGTTCAATTGTTGAACAGAGGTTAAGGCGGAAGCGTCGGTGATCAGCCTTGGCTCAAGGTCATCATCGTTCTTGCTGCGGATTCTTGCAGATCGGGTGAGGCTTCTCGCATCCAGGCTCTAGCATCAAACCGGAGTCGATGCGGCGCAACAGTGCGGCCCCGCGTGGAGCCAGTCGTGATCACCTGATCGATCGTTTGAGCAGCCGACGATGTCTGCGGGTTTTCGAGCCGATGTGTCCGATGGCCACGGAAGCACTGCTGGTCGCAGAAGGCTGTCAAAGAAAAAGCTCATCCCGGACGCCGGCCAGTATGGCTTGCTCCAGGTTGGGGTCTCGTCCTCGTGGGATCCACCCCGCAGGCACGGGGACGGGACCGACAATTTCCCGCGCCCGGTTCACCGGGAAGTCATTGTTGAAGACCGCGCGGCCGGCCGCCTGGCGGTCAGGCTTCACCAGGTCTTCCAGCTCCTTTCGAACCTCCACCTTCACCAGGTATCCTCCCGTCGGAGCCGGGTCGACCTTGATGATCGCGAACCGACGGATGGTTTGAAGGCTTGATTCCAGCCGCTCCGTGAACCCGACGGAGTCCCCACTCCACGGCTCGATCAGGGTCGCGCCCATTTTCGGCTGAGTCACGATCGTGCGCGAGAGCCGATTCTCCGACGCGATGTCGAAGTACTTGTCAACCACGGCGACCGTCTTGTTCCAGACGGCCTCGAAGTCGCTGTTGGGAACCACCAGAGGGTTCTCCGCGACGGGCCTCGGTGAGAAGATCCGAGTCACGTGAGGCGCGTGGAATCGACCATCCCAGGCACAGCCTGCCTGTCCCAACCCCACCGCAGCCAGTCCCACCAGTGAAACTGCCGCAGCCGCGATTCGCGTCTTTTCCATGGTCCAAGGCCTCGTCCTGATTGGCCCACCACCCGCGAAGCATGGTTTCTCGGGATCTGCCTCGCCCGTCCGGCTTCCTCAGGGATCGAATGCCACCTGTCCACCACGCGCCGGACCGCGAGTTCGCTTCTACCCGATATCGCTCTAACAAGTTCGACAGTAGCCAGATGTGACAAGAAGGGTCGGGCTGGTCGAAGCGGTGTCGCCGGTTTGCAAGAACGGGTTTGTGGATGGCGGCCTGGCGACGTGCACACCGCAGTCCGCTCATTCCCCCACCGACGAGCCCGAAGACGCATCCCTGGTCGATCTTCGGGCGGATGAGCATCTTGCCCATGATCGAGAATCCTGGCAAGAGCGCTTCTCATCTCCACGAAATCGTGGCCTACACTTCCTTCGGGAGAGTGAGCGGGAGCCAGGATTGATCGAAGGCTTGAGCCACTGCTCCCCGTGGCTCAGAGCGGGTGACCTGCACGGCCTCGAGCATCGCCTGAATCCGCTGGAGAAGGGCGTCGATCGGTCGCCCAGGCGGCACGATCGCTACAACTGATACGGTCCCTAGCAGAACGAGTCGATTTTTCATCCTCTTGGTCCGGAATTCGCATGGACTATCAGGGGATCTGATTGCGGCGTCATGCTCGTGAAAGTCGCTTCAGTTTCAGGTCCGAGGCCGCGCAAGCAGTGCTGCTTATCTAGACCGAACACCGACCGCCCTGTCGGGTCAGGCCACGTCGGGCTTTCTCGTAGCAGGTTCGCGGCTGCGTGCTTGTGGCTGTGCTGTCGAGGACGTCAGTCGTCTGCGCTGCCGGGCGTGCCTGGGGCAATGTTTCGCGGCGTGTCCGGGCTGACCGGTCCTTCACGAATTCGAGAATCAGGTGGGGGCATGCGGCGGCCAGGTCATATGGGAGCCGGATCTGCCCCCACCTTCGGACTTTCCATGAGAAGGATCACCATGTTCGCTCTCAACTGGTGGCGTGATCATGCAGACGGGATTTCCGTCGAGCCCGGCCAGGATCGGCGCCTGGCCGTCGGGGCGACGACCGCAGATGGTCCCTGGACAGGGTGTTTTCTCCACTGGAAAGGCCTTGCCGGGCAATGGGTCAGAGCGCATGGCGGGGGGTGGATAGGCTGGCCGTCAGTCGCTCCTGAAGAAGATGTTGTCCATGTGATGGGCGAAGCACTCGAGCAGGCTGTGGGGCCCGAGGCGGTTGAGCGAATCTTGATCGAGTCGGTGCGCAGGCTGACCGGTGCCCGTACCATACGGTGGAGCATGGAGGAGGGGGATCTCGAGCCCATCGACGGAGGGGTCGGGGTGGTGATCGACTCGGGATGGACGCCGCACCGCCGGCTTTTCGTCTCGCTTCCCTCGGGGCGGTACACCTCCTGGCCGGCCCCGACGCTTCAGCGCTTAAGAACGCTGTGCACGATGGCGTCCAATGCCCTGAGCCGAAAGGGTACTGAGGGCTGCTGCGAAGGCCGCCCAGGCGCGAGCTGCCGCGCGTGCGTGCCTGACGCTGAGGCTGGCTCCCGGGCGGAGCTGGCGTGCCACGAGACCAGGCTTGAGGAGAGACACCTCGTCCCGCCCGTCCTTCAGGACGCCACATTTCTGAACGCCGTTCTCCCCTTCGCCTTTGGCCAGGCTCGCCGTCATGGCGAGCCCCTCTCGCTCCTGTGTGCGGAGATCGATCGGCTGGGCGGGATCCGCGATCTCCTGGGACGGGACCTGGCTGACCGGGCAGTCCGAAACGTGGGGAGCCACATCGCCTCGATGATCCGCGATAGCGACATCGTGGCCCGGATCGAGGACGACCGGATCATCGCGGTGTTGCCCAGGGCCCGGATCCAGGACGGCTGGCGCGTGGCCCAGGAAATCTGCCGGAGCGTGGAGACGCGCCCGGACCTCTTGCCTGGTCTTCCCGGCTTGACGGTCTCCATCGGCGTTGCCGAGTTCCCGGCCTGTGCCGGCACCGTCTTCGCCCTCCTGGACGCGGCCGACCATGCCTTGAGCGAGGCCAGGAGCCAGGGCCGGAACCAGGCCGTCCCCGCCCCAACGCTGAACCCTCCCGATCCGGTCAAGCTGGCCCGGTGTGCGAGTTGATCGCTCAGGCGGCCGAGGCGAATTGGGCTTGGTTTGACTTACGCGAGTTCCAGGTTACAGCGTAGCCCGGCATAAAGACGATCTCCGAAGGGGCTCGCTGGGGCAAGTTGCCCGCCCCGGATCTTTCGCTGGAGTTCCGGCTTCAGCCGGAGTCCGGACCGGCTGAAGCCGGAACTCCAGCGAGTCGCGGCCACAGGTGAGGTGGCCCCCTAAAACCGGACCACTCGGGATGTTAAACTGATCAGAGATTACTGTTCCATTCCGAGGAGCGTCATGACAGGCACAACGAAGCGACATTCGGCAGCCTTCAAGGCTCGGGTCGCTCTGGAGGCCGCCAGAGTACTGATGCTCGTCGATCTGTGCGGCGTCCTGCTCCAGGCCTTCATCGACGGCCTTACAGACCTGTTCATACAGCGTCGGTTGGTTCAGCTTGACCGCCAGCACATAGTCGCCGCCGCGTTCACGAATCGTCGCGGCGATCTCCTTCTGGCAGCCCATCGCGTCGATCGTCACCACCGCCCCGGACAGTTCCAGCAACTCCAGCAGCGCGGGGATCGCCGTGATCTCGTTCGACTTCTCGTCCACAACGACCTGCCCCAGCGACAGCTTGTTCTCGGTGGCCCAGGCCGAGACCATATGGATCGCCGCCTTGCCGTCCCGCTTGTTGTACGAGCCACGCAGCGTCTTGCCGTCGATGGCGACCAGGCGATGGCCGGTGATCTCCTGCATCGCCTGCATCCAGCCCAGGAGAGCCGTCTCGAACGCGGTCGGGTCGAGCCGCGCCAGGACGCGCCGGCACGTATCCTCGGAGGGGATGCCGTTGGTCATGTCGAGGAAGCGGGTCAGCGACCAGGACCCTCGCCGAGCTGCCAGGAACGTTCCAGGTCCACTCTGTCCCGATCAGCAAAGGGAAGAAGCAACTCCTGGACGGCATCGAATCGCTGTTCCGCGACGGCCGCCGCCACGACCACGACGAGAGCCAGGCGATCCAGGCCGAGCTTTCCGAGCAGATCGGCCGGCTCAAGATGGAGGTCGAGTGGTTGAAAAAAAAGTTGCCCGCTTCGGCTGACCTCAAGCGGCCCCTGATCGAACCATCGGATAGTCATCGGAGCAGCCGTAGACAATGCGAACTCATGGGTCTGAACCGATCGAGCTACTACCTCTCGCCGGCCACCGAGTCGGAGGAGAACCTGGCTTGATGGGGTTGATCGACCGGCAGTTCTTGAGGACCCCGTTCTACGGCAGCCGGCGGCTGACGGCTTCTTTGGAGCGTTCCGGGGAGACGGTCAATCGCCAGCGGGTCCAGCGGCTCATGGCAGTGATGGGCCGGGACGCGATCGTCCCCAAGCCGCGGACCACGGCGGCGGCGCCAGACGCACGGGTCTACCCCTACTGGCTCCGCGATCGGGTGCTGACCCCCGTCAACGAGGTCTGGAGTTCGGACATCACGTATATTCCGATGCGGCATGGCTTCATGTACCTAACGGCGGTGATCGACGGGTTCAGCCGGTCCGTGCTCTGGTGGCGGCTGTCGAACACGCGGGAGGGGCCGTTTTGCCTGGAGGCCCTCGACGAGGCGCTGTCGATGGGCCGGCCCGCGATCGTCAACACCGACCAGGGTTCGCAGTTCACGGTGTGGGATTCCACCAGCCGCTGGGAGGAGGCCGGGATCGCGGTGAGCCGGGACGGTCGGGGGCGTGCGTTGGACAACGTGTTCGTGGAGCGACTGTGGAGGAGCGTGAAATACGAAGACATATACATTAAGGACTATGAACGCGTACCAGAGCGAGAGACGGGCCTGAGGTCCTACTTCTGGTTCTCCGATGAGGAGCGTCCCCATCAGTCACTCGCTTACCGGACCCCTGGCGAGGTCCATCGGGCTGGGATTCACGGGGGCTGAGTTCGACTCTTGCCGATTCGGAGGGCACATCCTGCGAAGAAAGGCCGCATTTCTCGAGACTGTAGCAAGGAAACCGGGTCATCGCATCATGCCGCCCTTGCCTTGTGCAAGGCCTTGGTCGTCGCGACCTGGCCGCGCGCCGGCTTCTCTCGCAGCAGGTCCAGCGCCAAGCGGCCCTCGATGGCCCGTTGGGTCCGCACCTGGTAGACCGTCTTCTGCATTTTCCGGTACCGACGGTTGCCTCGCTCCACCGCGTTGGACGTCGCCCCCAGCAGCCGCTCGTCCAGGAACACCAGCGCCTTCTCCAGACCTGGCGCCAGCCGCTTCGTCAACACCGCCCGGAGCCGGCCGAACCGCCGCAACCGTGTCCGCAGCTTTACCGGTTTGGCCAACGCCGTGTCCCTCCGGCACCGCCGGTCGAACAGGCGATCGACCTCCTCCATCAGCCCGCGCAGGCTGCAAAGTTGCGGCAGACCGCGGCTGATCGGCCGCGGCGTCGACCGTTGGGAGAGGCTCAGCCGGCGCGTGACGCAGAGATGGCGGTGCTCGACGAGGTCGCCGACCTTCGGCTCGATCCGCTTCTTGCGCTGGGCGGCACGCGGGGCGGCCTTCGAGGCGGGGCGGCCCCGCGGCAACTTGGGGACGCTCCCCGCCAGGCTCTTGCGCACCTTGGCCACGGCGGAGAGGACCGCCTTGATCAGCGCGCGCAGGACGTGGAACGTGCAGACCTGGTGCGGTCCTGCACCGCAGACCGCGGCGATCGGCTTGGGGTCCAACGACGAGCCGTCGGTCGTGATCCCTGGGGGGACCAAGCCACGTGCCTTAAGGGCCTTGTGGAAGCGGCCGAAGAACGCCTCGAGGTCGCGCTGAGTCGGGTCGCGGCTGAGGACCTGGTAGCCCAGCCGCTGGAACGTCCGCTTGTCGACGATCGAGAGGACGCAGAACGGGCCATCATCCAGCTCGGCGGCGGCGATGGAGCCCGAGAAGTCGGATAACGCCCCGTCGAGGGAGTCGGTCGGGATCCGTCGCGCCGCCGTTTTCCCCCCGGCCTCGACCCAGTTCGGGATCGTGGCGTAGGGGACAAACACGCGGTGATCACGCCAGAGGCTCCAACTGGCGGCACGATCCGGTAGGCCCTCCTCGATCACCCAGCGGACGGCCCCGTCGATGACGCGTCTTGTAGAGTGACTGCCCGGCTCAGCCAAGTCGGTCATGGCGGCGTTGAAGTACTTACGGCAGCCGGTGCAATCGTGCTGGGAGTAGATCAGGATGAGGTTGCAGGGCCGTCCGGTCAGGGGATTGCCCAGGTCGTGGAGTGTGCGTCGCACCTGACGATCGCGGTCGGCGCTATGGCCACAGCGTGGGCCGGGCCGCCGCCGGTAATTTCGGCTCGGGCAGCGGATCTTGGGCTTGGGCAAGTCCTCGCCGCGGGTGATGCCCTCAGTGGGGTCGGGTCGGTATTCGCCGGGTCCTGGCATCGGTAAGCTCCTGGAAGTAATGATCCTACCAGGAATTACGCACGGCGATGGCGATTTGTTCACCAATTCCGCCCGGTATCCTTGCTATAGACTCGAAAAAAGAAAGCAATAAGATTATGCCAGATCACGTAATCACTAATTGATGACCATAAGATTATCTAAGCATTTGTTCGGATTTCTTTCGTGTGTTTCGTGGTTCCTCTCTGCTTATCTCCTGCTTCCTTTCCGCGCCTTTCGTGGTGTCTCTCTGCGTATCCACCTCTCCGTTTCCGCGCCGTTCGTGGTCCCTCTTCGGTTCCCCGTCCCCAGCACTGGTTCCCGGCCGGAGTTGGCTATTTCGTTGTCTGATTTGTGATGAGCCTAGCCAGGGTGGCTTCGAGGGCCGGGCCGCGGAGGTCGAGGCGGACGATCTTGCCCGCGGGATCGAGCAGGTAGGCCGCCGGGATCGAGCTGACTCCGAACGCCTCGACAAGGTCAGCGCCGGCGGTGGCGTTGTGGATCTGCAGCCAGGGGAGCTTGCGCACCTTGACGAAGTCGGCCACGGCAGGACGGGTCTCATCCAGGCTCACGCTGAGGATCTCGAAGCCCGCGTCGTGGTACTTCCGGTAGGCGTCCTGGAGCCGGGGAAGCTCGGCAAGGCAAGGGGCGCACCAGGTGGCCCAGAAGTCGACCAGGACGTACTTGCCCTTCAGGGACTCCGGCCGGACCGGCTTGCCGGCGAGGTCCTGCGCCTCGAACGGCGGGGCGGGCTTGCCGACCTTCTCGAGCCGGCCCAGTTCCTTCTCGACCTTCTCACGAACGGTCGGGCTCTCCGGGAATCGCTGCTGGAGCGTCTGAAAGACCTGCCTCGCGATCGTGAACTCGCCGGCCGTGACAGCCGAGCCCGCGAAGGTCTCGGTGAAGCTCGTGGCGAAGTCTTCCTGGTCGGTCTTTCCCAGGCCGTTCATGAGCTCCTTGTACCGCTCGAGGGCCTGATCATAATGGCCGGCACGGGCGCGGGCCATCGTCATGATGATCTGGGCGAGCGCCTTGACCGGCCCCTCGGGATCGTTCTTCAGGTAGCGCTGGGCCGCCTCCTCGGTCTCGGCGAACCAGTCGTGCTCGATGGACTTGTTGAACAGGGCCGCGTAGGCCTGGTCGCGGTCCTCGGCCTTCGGATTCTTGCTCAGGTATGCGCCCAGGTCGCGGATCAGCGAGCGGTCATGCTGATCGAGGATCTCGGCGACGCTGGTGGCGGCCGGCTCCTGAGCCGGAGCGAGACCGGCCAGCAGGCCGGACAGACCGAGAGAGAGGATCACAGTCTGCTTGATCATGGGAATTCCTTCTTCGTGAACGAGCTCATCGGGTGCGTCGGCCGCCTGGCTGACGTGACGGTCAAGGGGATCCCGGATGAAGCGGTCCAAGCGAACCGGCCGGGACCATGGAGGTTCCCAGGCGGGGGGCCGTGGCTGGCCTGGCGATGGCGCGGGGCCGGGTGACGAGGTTCCGGATCACCTCGAGCCACTGGTAGCAGCACAGGTTCCTCTCGTGGAGGGCAAGGAAGGTCATGCGCCCTTTCTGTCCCATCTGGCGGGCAAGGTTCAGGTCGCCCGAGAGCTTCGTCAGTGCGGAGACCACCCCGTCGGCATCACCCTGGGGAATCGTGAACCCGCAGCCGGCGCGGCGGATCGTGTCGGCGGATTCGCAGTGCATCGGGCCCGACGAACAGGGCGGGACGGCCCGCGGCCATGATCCCGTAGAGCTTGCCCGGAACGACGATCCCGGTCATCTCGGCGCGCATCGAGATCAGGTGGACGTCGGCCACCGAGAGCGAGCGATGGAGCTCGTCCCGCGGGACGTAATCGAGCAGCCGGATGTTCGTCAGCCCCTCATCCTGCTGGGCGGAGCGGACCTCCGCGATGCGCGGCCCTCCGCCCACGAAGAGGAACACGATGTCCTCGCGGTCGCGAAGGCGGCGGGCTGCCTCCAGGAATTCATCGAACGTGTGGGCCAGGCCGAGGTTGCCGGAATACATGGCCACGAACTTGTCGCCGAGCCCGAGCGACTGGCGCAGCGGGTTGCTCTCGCGGTCGACGGGATAGACCTCGTCGCGGCGGCTCCAGACCGGGATCGGCACCACCCGGTCCGTGCGAACCCCCTTCATCGAGCACCCGATCGGCCATGTACGGGCCGAGCACGACCACGCGGTCGGCATGGCGATAGACCTGATCGCTCAGCCAGGCCAGGCCCCGCACCACCGGATTCCGGGGCGACATCCGCCGCAGGGCGAGGCTGGCGTCGGGGTGCAGGTCCATGCTCCAGTAAACGTGGGGCGTGCCCTTGAGCCGCCGCAGCAGGGTGCCGACCAGGCCGATGATCGGCGGAGTGGTGAGCGTCACCACGGCGTCGAACCGGGGCAGCCGCATCGCCTTGACCACCGCCTGGGCATAGAAGCTGAGGTAATCGGCCATCCGCGTCAGCGTGCTCCGCCGGCCCAGCGAGGTGGCCGGCACCCGGTGAATGTGCACCCCCTGGTGGACCTCGTAGGCCGGCGGAGCCGGTTCGCCGGGCGTGTATCGGCCCTGGGCACAGAGGACGTGGCACTCGTAGCCCCGCGCGGCCAGCGACTCGGCCAGGTCGGTCAGGTGCTGCGCCGTCGAGGCGTGATCGGGCCAGTAGTACTGGTTGATGAAGAGGATTCGCCGGCCGGATGCGTCGTTCCCGCTCCCCTCAGCCTGCTGGTCGTCGGAGCAAGGATCGACGCCGTCGTCGAGCCCGAGCGGCGCTGCTTCCCGCGACGGAGCGCTCACCTGACCGAACATTGGTCGAATGGGTTTCGGACCGCCGCGAAACCAGAACCGGCGCGTTCACCATTTCGCGTCCGCCTGGGCCTTGTTGGCCCGGTACCAGGAGATCGTCTTGGCCAGCCCGGCACGAAGGCTCGTGGGCGGCGCCCAGCCGTCGAGCTCCCGCTTCATCCGGGTCACGTCGAGCACCTTCTTGACCGCACCGTCGGGCTTGTCGGTGTTCCAGACGATCTTGCCCTTGAACCCCGTGACCTCGTTGATCGTCTCGACCAGCTCCCGGATCGACGTGCCGATTCCCGTGCCGATGTTCAGGGGCAGGTTCACATCGTTGTACTTCTCCGCGGCCAGCACGATGGCATCGGCGCAGTCCTCGACGTAGATGAACTCGCGGATCGGCTTGCCGGTGCCCCAGACCTCGATGCTCGGCGCGGCCGCCAGGTCGGCCTCGACCCACTTCCGCACCAGCGCGGCCACCACGTGCGAGCGGTCGGGATTGTACGAGTCGCCCGGGCCGTAGAGGTTCGTCAGGATCAGGTGGATCGAGTCGAGCCCGTACTGCTTCTTGTAGGCCTGCCCCTGCACGGCCAGCATCTTCTTGGTCAGGCCGTAGTTGACCACGCTGGCGTGGCACGGGCCGCCCCAGAGGTCGTCTTCCTTGAGGTCGCCCTCGAGATAGCCCGGGATAGCTGCACGCCGTGCCGATGTTGACCACCTTGCCGACCTTTTCGCAGCCGGGCGGCCTCCATCAGGTTCGCACCCATCACGAGGTTGGTGTAGTACAGCTTGGCCGGCTCGGTCTGGTTGATCCCGATGCCGCCGTAGTAAGCGGCCGTGTGGAAGAGCACGTCGCAGGGGTGTTCGAGCAGGCAGCGGAGGCACGAATCAAGCGCCACGAGGTTGTAGTCGCGCTGGCGAGGCACGAAGACCTTCGCTCCGTAACTCTCCAGCCGCTTGACGATGTGCTGGCCGAGGAACCCGGCCCCGCCGGTGACCGTGACGTGCTTGTCGGACCAGAAGCTCTTCATGAGGTTGTCTCCAGCAAGTGAGCAGTGGGCAGTCGGCCGTGGGCAGAGGCGAATCGTAGGGTACGTCGAGTCTTCGACGACGCACCGCACGAGCAGGGAAATGCCAGAGGCCGACTGCCGACTCTCGACTCTCAGACATTGGCGAACGGGTTCTGGAACTCGATGAGCTGTGCCGCGCGGACGAGCTCGGCGATGCCGCGGTCGAGGTCGACGGTGGTCTCGAAGCCCTTCTTGCGGATCTTCTCGTAGGAGACCTCGTAGTTCCGCTGATCGGCGTCGCTGCCGACCTCGGCGAAGTGGAGGTAGAAGTTGACGTGCTCGAGGATCTTGCGGGCGACGTCTTCCTTGGTGAAGTTCATCGTCTCGTGGCCGACGTTGTAGACGTCGTCCTTGACCTCGTTCCACCGCTCGAGGGCGAAGATGAACGAGCGGGCCATGTCGCGGACATGGACGAAGGTCCGCTTGAAGCCGCCCTCGTAGACGATGAGGTTCCGGTTCTTGACGGCCTGGTAGGTGAAGTCGTTGGGCATCAGGTCCAGCCGCATCCGGTTGCTGACGCCGAAGGCGGTGGCGAAGCGGTAGGCGACGCCGTTGCCGGCGTCGAGGACCATCTGCTCGGCCGCGGCCTTGGTCTCGCCGTAGAGGGTGATCGGGGCCCGTGGCGTGTCCTCGTTGCAGACGTAATCGGGGATGGAACCGTAGATGCTGCCGGTGGAGGCGAAGAGGAACTTGGTGTCGGGCCGGCGGTGGGCCAGCAGGTTCCGGGTGCCCTCGACGTTGACGGCCTGGGCGAGCTGGGGCTCTTTCTTGCAGGCGGGGTAGCCGACGATGGCGGCGAGGTGGATGATCGCGTCGATTCCGTCGACCGCCTGCTTGGCGGCGGCCGGGTCGCAGACGTCGCCCTTCGTGAGCTCGAAGAAGCGGTTCTGGCAGCAGGGCAGGAGGCCGTGGCCGCCGAACTTCAGGTTGTCGAGAACCCGGACGCGGTGCCCCTGTTCGAGGAGCATCGGGACCAGTGTTGAGCCGACGTAACCGGCTCCTCCGGTGACGAGGATTCGCATGGCAGGACCCATCCTTGGTGGCTCGAGCGAGACGCGCCTGGGACGTCGCGGATCGTGGGTGACAGAGGAACCAATCCGTGCGGCCGGCAAGACATGACGGGCCGAAGAGAACGCCCAGGCCCCCGTCCTTGCGGGCACATCCATCACGTTGCGTTGCGTCGAGTGGCAGACCTTCCTCGAAAGCGTCCAAGAGTCAAGTCCAGGGGTCGCGACCGCGGGACCGGGCAGATCTCGGCGGTCGCAATCAATGGCTCAAATCCTGGCCTGCCCCGGCCTGTCCGGGCACGAGTATTGACCAGTCAAGCCAGCGTGTCAACGGCACTTTACCGAGATCGACCCCCGGCTCCAGGGATGGCCCCACGGGCAGGCTCCAAACCCTGTCTGCTCCTGACTTTCAGCCACAAGCGGATGACTTGCGGCTGGAGCTGGGAGCACCGCTCTGGGCCAGATCACGCGGTTCGCGCGGAACGATCACCCGTTGACGCGCCTCACGGAAAACTGGTAACGGTTTGACAATCCAGTGGTTGAGCGCGGCGGAGTGTCGGGCTGCGTCTTCCCCGCGAGCGGGAACACTGGAAGATTCAGGGGAGCCTCTGATGTGCGGAATCGTCGGTTACACGGGGCAGCACGAGGCCAGTCCGATCCTGGTGTCGGGACTACGGCGACTCGAGTACCGCGGCTATGACAGCGCCGGGCTGGCTGCCCTCGAGGCGGGTTGCCTGGAAGTGCGGAAACGTGCCGGACGGGTACGCGCCCTGGAGGAACTCCTCGAGCAGCACCCAGTGGCCGGCCAGTGCGGGATCAGCCACACCCGATGGGCCACTCACGGTCCGGCGACGGATCGCAACGCCCATCCTCACCTCGGCGGCCGCGGCCCACGTCCGAGTGTTGCCGTCGTGCACAATGGCGTGATCGAAAACCACTCAGCGCTGCGACGCGAGCTCGAGGCGGAGGGGTTCGTTTTCCAGAGCCAGACCGATACGGAGGTCATCGCGCACCTGGTGGCCCGCGAGCTGGAGCGCGTGGACGAGCCGTTCGAGGCGGTCCAGCGGGCCCTCGCCAGGCTCGAGGGGACCTATGGGCTGGCCGTCCTCTGCGAGGGGCATCCCGGTCAGGTCATCGGTGCACGGTTCGGCAGCCCCCTCGTCGTCGGCGTGGGGGATGGCGAGCACCTTCTGGCCAGCGACGCCGTGGCGATCGCGCCCCACACAGCCCGGGTGGCCTATCTTCAGGACGGTGAGGTGGTCCGGCTCACCCCAAACGACTTCGAGATTCGCCACCGCGAGCACGGGCCGATCACCCCTCGAATCGACCGGATCGACTGGAAGCCAGACGCCGTGGAGCTGGGCGGACACGCTCATTACATGCTCAAGGAGATTCGCGAGCAGCCCGAGACGGTGCGAGACGCATGCCGGGGCCGGCTGCGTCGACCCGAGGCGACTGCACAGTTCGGCGGGCTGAACCTCACCGCCGGCCAGCTCCGCCGCGTTCGCCGGGTCGTCTTCGCCGCCTGTGGCACGAGCTGGCATGCGGCCATGGTCGGCGAGTACCTGATCGAGCGGCTGGCGCATCTCCCCGTCGAGGTCGAGTACGCCAGCGAGTTCCGCTATCGCGACGCTCCGCTCGATGACCGGACCCTGGTCTTCGTCCTCAGTCAGTCGGGAGAGACCGCCGACACCCTAGGTGCACTCCGCGAGGCACGGCGGCGGGGACATCCCACTCTGGCGATCGTGAACACGGTGGCCAGCACCATCGCCCGCGAGGCCGATGGCGGGATCTACCTCCACGCCGGACCCGAGGTCGGCGTTGCCAGCACCAAGGCATTCTCGGCCCAAGTTGTGGTCCTGACCATGCTCGCCCTGCATCTTGGCCGCCTCCGGCACCTCTCGTTCCCCGACGGCCTGGCCGTGCTCGAGGCGATCGAGGCGGTCCCCAACCTCATCGGCGAGGTGCTCAAGATCGAGTCGCCGGATCGACGAGGCGGCAGCCCGCGTGGCCCAGGCAAGAAGCGTACTCTACCTGGGCCGCGACATTCACTTCCCGGTCGCCCTCGAGGGGGCCTTGAAGCTCAAGGAGATCAGTTACATCCACGCCGAGGGTTATCCCACGGCCGAGATGAAACACGGGCCGATCGCGCTGGTGGATCGAGAAACACCCTGCATCTTCGTGGCGCCCCGCGGCTCGCTGCACGCCAAAACCCTGAGCAACGTCGAGGAGGTCAAGGCTCGCCACGGCCTGATCATCAGCGTGGGAACCGCCGGCGATGAAGCCCTGGCCGAGCTCTCGGACGTCTTCCTGCCGATTCCCGACGCGCCCGAGGTCATCCAGCCGCTTCTGGCCGTGGTTCCGCTCCAACTCCTGGCCTATCACGTGGCCCGTCGCCGCGGCTGCGACATCGACAAGCCGCGAAATCTCGCCAAGAGCGTGACGGTCGAGTGAGCCGGCGATTGAAGGCCCGAACCCCTCGCGCAAGACTCCGGCAGGCCCCGGCTCCATCCGGCGTCGCTCCCAGTTTCCCTGGCCGACGGGACAATCCCGAAAAGAAAACGGACACGCGGCGAACCGCAAGAGCGATTCGCCGGTGCCCGGTGAGGGATGGCTCGTCACAGGCCTGATCGAGGATCAGCGCCCGCCGCCGCCAGGACGGGGCTCCCACTTGATCTCGAACGGCGAGCCCAGCATGTCCTTCCAGGTGGTCTTCTGCTCGTCGGTCAGCTTGGACTCGATCTTGGCGAGGGTTGCCTTGCGGTGCTCGGTGATCTTGGCGCGAGTGCCCTCGTGATCGCTCTGCTTGTTATGGAAGAGCTCCCTCATCTCCGTATTCGACGCCTGGACGATCGAGTCGATGTCGCTCTTCTGAGCGTCGGTCAGCTTGAGCCTGGTCTGGACGTGCTCGTCGCTGAAGGCCTGCGCGCCCTGCACCTGGTGGTGAATCTGATGGAGCCGGTGGATCTGCTCGGGCTGAGGAACTCCGCGACCGACTTGTTGACTTCCTCATTAGCTTCCTTGCTCATCTCCTGCATCTTCTTGAACCGCTCCTCGCCCTCCAGGCTCTGCAGCGATTCGCGTGGCCGTGACCTTCTCACGGGCCTTGTCGGCGACTTCCTTCGCCTTCTCGATCTGGGTGGCGTCAAGCTTCAGCTCTTGCTGAACGCTCGCGTTGGAGAGCAGCATGCCTAGACCGCCGCCACCGAATCCCCGTCCGCCGCCGCGGCCCTGCTGTGCCATCACGGGACCTGCCAAGAGTGCGACCAAACCGAGGGCAACGATCGTCTTGCTCAGCGTCCTCATCGCGTCAAACTCCCCCTTGCAGGCGTGAGGTCGATTCCGCGCCGCCGGGATGGCCCGGATGTCGCGAGCCAAGCAGAAGTTCCCGGAGGTCGATGCACGGATGACCGTTCCAGCGCCTGATATGCAAGATAAGCGACACATCAGCGCCGATCGACCCTTTTTTCGGGGTCAGACCAAGAAATTGAGAGATTTTGGTCTCTTGAGGAGCACCGCCGGTGCGGATGAGCGATGAATGGTGAAGTTGCAGAGGGTTCCCGACGCGCAACGGTCCACGACGACGCTACCGCGGAAGCCGGAAGCGTGCGTCGGCCAACGACCATGACATGAGATGCTCAATCGGGCTTCTTGACCTCCTCCTCGATCAGCTTGAGGAAGTCGTCCTCATCGTCTTTCTTCTTGGGTTTGGGCTTCGGAGCACCCTTGAAATGCTCGGGTACCGCGTCATCGAACTCACCTTGCTCGGCCGAGAGCCGTTCGATGAGCGCCGGAGCCGTCTTGGGGCGAGCGACCTTCTTGGGCCGGTCCGCGTCAGTGTCGAGGCCGGCCAGTTCCATCAGGGAGTGCCGCTTCCGCTCGTCCTGAACCTCCTGGTCGAGCACCTTGTGGGTGGAGATGAACGCCTCGGGTCCGCTGGGCACGTAATCGATGGTGAACAAATGGTCGGCGACTCCCACCTCGTCATCGGGCATGATGGCGTGCTGGCTGCTCAGCCGGGAGCCGTTGACCGTGGTGCCGTTGGTCGAGCCGAGGTCTCGCACATGCCAGACGCCGTTGATCATCCGCAAAGCGCAGTGCTTCCCCGAGACGTTCTCGAAATCGAGACGGATGTCACAACTGCCGCGCCTCCCGACCGTGAGCTCGGGTTTCAGGAGCGGGATCGGGTCGCCGCCGCCGACCGGTGTCAACGTTCCCAGGACCTCGGCTTGAGGAGGCATGATTCTCTCCTGTCTCACTCGCGGGTTTGCCCTCATCCGCGGGCGTGCTGTCCCTTGCATCAGGCAGGGCTCATCCTACCAGATCGGTATCAGTACGCTCAAGACGACAGAGCCCCGGGGCCTCCCAGCCCTATGACGCCCGGTTGAGACGTTTCTTGCCGATTCCCGCGGCTTGGGACTGGCGACGCCCAGGCGCATGATTTAGCCTCGCGACGAGAACGACCGATAATGACTCTTTGCGGGGAGATCCTCGATGTCCTGGTTTGCCGACGACCGCTCGATGACCCGCCGTGATCTGATGAGCGCCGGCCTGGCCACGGCCGGAATGCTCGCCGCTGGCCATGCTGCCCGGACCGAGCTGGCCCGGACCGGCGCGGCGGATGAGGGAGAGTTCGGCCCGTTCAAGATGGGCTTGCAGAGCTACTCGTTGCGGGGCCTGACGACAGGCGGCCAGGCGGATCTGAAGAAAGCTCTCTCGGCCACTCGCGAGCTCGGCCTGCACTTCTGGGAAGCGTTTCCAGCCCATGTGCCCATGACCGACGACCGCGCCAGGATCCAGGCGATCAAGGACGAGATCGAGGCCGCCGGCGTGCATGTGAGCGGCTACGGCGTGGTCCACCTGGGCAAGGACGAGGCGGCCGATCGAAAGATCTTCGAGTTCGCCAAGGCTCTCGGTCTGGGATATCTCTCGGTCGATCCCGACCCTGCCGCCTTCGACCTCCTGGACAAGCTGGTGGAGGAATACGACATCCCGATCGGCATCCACAATCACGGGCCTGGGCACCACTACGCCCTGATTGACACGATTGCCAGGGATATCAAGGACCACAGCCCCAAGATCGGCTGCTGCATCGACACCGGCCATTTCCTTCGCTCCCGGGAAGATCCGGTGCGCGCGGTGGAGGTCTTCGGAAACCGGGTCTACGGGGTCCATCTCAAGGACGTCAAGAACGCCGAGACCTTCACCATCCTTGGCCAGGGAGACCTTCGCACCGTGGACCTCCTGAAGGCTCTCGCCGCCAACAAGTACGGCTACTGTCTGGCCATCGAGTACGAGGAGAAGCCCGAGAGCCCGCTCGAGGACATCAAGGCCTGCCTGGCCGAGGCCCGCAAGGCCATCGCAGCCATCAAGCCGTCGTGAGCGTTCCTCCCGGCGAGCTTGAAGACTCGGGGCCGTCAACCTGCCTGACCGATCAGTTCGGTGATTGTCTTGATGTCGACGGGCTTGGTGAGGTGGTAGTCCATTCCGGCCTCGCGAGATCGCCGCCGATCTTCCTCCTGGCCATACCCCGAGACAGCAATGATCATGGCGTCGGCAAAACCCTCTTGCCGCAGGCGGCGAGCCACCTGATAGCCGTCGAGGTTGGGCAAGCCGATATCGAGCAAAACCACCCGGGGACGGTAGCTCCGGGCGGCTTCCACCACCATGCGTCCGTCGAATACGACCTCGACGTCGTGGCCCAGGAGCCCGAGGAGCCGGGCCAGGCTGGTCGCCAGGTCCTTGTTGTCGTCCACGATCAGGATGCGGTTCTTTTCGCCCTTGTCCACCTGATTTGACTGCCCGCGGGAAACGCTCGCAGCCACGGGATTCTCCTTCGCGGCCGGAAGCCGTACTGTGAATGTGCTTCCCTTTCCCAGCCCATCGCTCCGTGCGGAGACGCTCCCTCCATGTAATTCAACGAGTTTCTTGACGATCGTCAAGCCGATCCCCAGCCCCCCTTCCGATCGCGCCAGCGAACGCCCCCCCTGGGCGAAAAGGTCAAACACGGTGGGGAGGACGGCGGGTTCGATGCCTCTCCCGTTGTCGCGGATGTCGATGACCACCCATCCCTGATCCTCGCGCGCCTCGACCACGATGCGCCCCGCTCTGGGCGTGTACCTCGCGGCATTGGCCAGGAGGTTGACCAGGATCTGCTCGAATCGCACCGGGTCGGCCTCAAGGGGGAGAGTTGGCTGGGCGATGGTGACATCGACATGGTGCCCGTGCTGCGCGAACAAGGGCCGGGTGGCTTCGATGGTTCGGTTGAGCACGGCGACGCCGTCGATCCACTCCTTCCGAACCTGGATCAGGCCGTGGGTGATCCGTGAGACGTCCAGCAGGTTGGCCAGTTGCTTCGTCTGGCGGCCGATGATCTCCCGGGCCAACTCGCGGTCATGCGGGGATACGTTCAGTCCCAGGACCTGGACGGCCGAAAGAATCGAGGCCAACGGGTTGCGAAGCTCGTGCGCCAGCATCGCCAGGAACTCATCCTTGCGGCGGCTCTCCTCGACCAGCACACGCTCCTTCTCGCGGCGGTCGGTGTCATCGCGGAAGGCCAGGATCGCGCCGCAGATCCGCCCGCCGGAATCCCGGATTGGAGCCGCGGTGAGGTTGACCGGCCGTTCCCCTCCCTCCGGTAAGATCTCGAGGGTCTGGCTTGCCGTGGTCAGGACGGCACCGTCGCGCAGGACCCGTTCGATCGGGTGCTCGTCCGCCCGCGGGCTCCCGGCGGGAAGGATCCGGAACACCTCGTTCAGTGGCCTCTGGAGGGCTTCCGCCCGCAACCTCCCACAGAGCGACTCGGCAACCTGATTCAGGAACACCACCCGTCCCAATTCGTCGGCCACGATGACGGCGTCTCCCACGCTGGCCAGCGTGACCTGCCATCGCTCGAGCTGTTCGCGAAGCAGGGCCTGTGACCGGCGCGTGGAGCTCAGTTGCCGCATGACCACGAGCCCGAGGGCGGCATTGAGTACCAGCGCGGAGAGCGAGGCCACGGCCAGCGTGGCGCGGGTGCGTGTAAGACCGGCGGCGGATTCCGCCGATTCGCTCCGCCAGGAGACCTCGCTCCTGGTCCTCGAGCTCGCCGACCAGGCCCCGTACTCCATCCATTAGCTGTTTTCCCAGGCCGGCCGCGACCTCGGTCCGGGCAGCCTCGAGCCCCCGCTCCCGGCGGAGTCCAATCGACCTCTCCAGCTCGGCGAGCTTCTCGCCGACCCGCGTCCGGAGACACTCGATCTTCCGAAGCTGCCCCGGGTCGTGGGTCAGACGTGCCATCATCGCGAAGTTTTTCGCGGACGCCTCGACACCCAAGCGATACGGCTCGAGGTACTCCTCATCCCCCGTGAGCAAGAATCCGCGCTGCCCCGTTTCGGCATCCCTGACCGCGGAGAGCGTCAGCTCCAGCCTGTGAAGCAGCCGCATGGTGCGCATCACCCTGCGATTGTTCTCGGCCAGCCGCTGCGTCTCGACAACGGCCCCGATGGCGTTGATGGCCAGGACCAGCATCACCAGGCCAAAGCCAAAGCCCAGGAGCTTGCGCCGTCCGGCCGACCACCGGGAACTCGAAGGCATTGCTTGAAGATCCATAGTCGTCGTGCCATGAATGGAACATGCGCCCCTGCCCACCAATCCGGGCAACCCGACCAAGGCCTCGTATCGAGCCTCTATCCGCAGAAGTCATTAGAGATCTTCACGGTCTCCTGGGGAAGACACGCGTTCAATTAAAAATATTTAAGCTTAACCAGGGCACGCTCAGGTCATGGAGGCTGGGACGCCCCTTGCTGCGTGTAGGGGGTGGAAACTGGTCTCCCGCGGTGGTGGGAGCCTCTGATACAGTGGGGCTCTGACCGGTTTCGGATCGGCACGAGGAGCAGGCCCACGAGACGCGAGGGAAGGGATGCTGACGTCATCGAAGGAGGCCCAGAGGCATGTGGTGTCGACGCGCGACGGCCTGGGGCTCTGGGTGCGGTCGTGGTCGGTTTCCAGGCCGCGGGGATCGGTGATCGTGGCCCACGGACTGGGCGAGCACGGCGGCGCCTATGCCCACCTTGCCGAGGCCCTTGGCTCGCGGCTGGATCTTGACTTCCACGCGCTCGATTTCCGGGGACATGGGCAGAGCCCCGGGCGACGGGGAGTCGTCCGCCGCTACGACGACCTGATGGGTGATCTGCGCGCGGTCATCTCCTGGGCCCGGAGCCGGACTCCCGACTTGCCCATGTTCGTGGTTGGTCATTCGAACGGCGGGCAGGTGGTCTTGCGGTTAGCCCTTGAACCCACGGCGGGTATCGGCGGCATGATCGTCTCCAACCCGTCGATCCGGATCGCCATGCCGGTGCCGCCGGCAAAGCTGAAGATCGGCAAGGTGCTCCTGGCCCTGGCTCCCTGGATCACGCTCAGGGCCGATGCGCCGATCTCCTGGATGACACGTGACCCGGCGATGCAGGAGATGTATCGCAGCGACCGACTGCGGCACAACCGCATCAGCGCTCCCCTGTTCTTCGGGATGGTCGAGGGAGGAGAGATGCTGATGGCACAGGCTGGCGTGATCCGGCTCCCCATCCTGATGCTGATCGGCGGCCAGGATCCGGTGATCAGCCCCGAATCGAATCGCGAGTTCTTCGATCGGCTGGGGTCCGACGACAAGACGCTCCTGCTCTATCCCAGGATGCTCCACGAGCCGTTCAATGAGGTGGGCCGGGAACAGGTCTTCGACGACCTTGCCCGCTGGCTCGAGTCCCGTCTCGGTTAAGGTAACCCGGCGGGCGATGTGGTGCTCCTCGCGGAAGGGCCGCGGTGGGACTCAGAGCTGGGTCTCGGCGATCTCGATCGCCTTCAGCAGACCCTGGGCCTTGTTCATGGTCTCTTCGTACTCGGCGCCGGGGAGGCTGTCGTAGACGACACCGCCGCCGGCCTGGACATATGCGGTCCGGCCCTGGATGACGAGGGTTCTCAGGGCAATGCACGTGTCCATGTTGCCGGTGAAGTCGATGTAGCCGACAGCACCGGCGTACGGACCGCGCTTGGTGGGCTCCACCTCGTCGATGATCTGCATGGCCCGGACCTTGGGAGCGCCGGAGACGGTGCCGGCGGGAAGGCCTGCGCGGAGCGCGTCGAAGGCCGTCTTCCCCTCCTGAAGCCGGCCTGTGACGTTCGAGGTGATGTGCATGACGTGCGAGTAGCGCTCGACTTTCATGACGTCCGAGAGCTGCACGGTGTTGTAGACCGCGACCCGGCCGACGTCGTTCCGGCCCAGGTCCACGAGCATGATATGCTCGGCTCGTTCCTTGGGGTCGGCCAGGAGCTCACGCGCCAGCGCCTGGTCCTCCGCATCGTTGTGGCCCCGGCGCCGCGTCCCCGCGAGCGGGCGGATCGTGACCACGCCCTCCTCCACCCGGACCAGAATCTCGGGCGAGCTGCCGATCAGTGAGAAGTCGTCGAAGGTCAGATAGAACAGGAACGGGCTCGGGTTGATGACGCGGAGCACGCGGTAGATGTCGAACGGGCTGGCGGTGGTCTCGACCTGGAGCCGCTGGCTGGGCACCACCTGGAAGATGTCTCCGGCCTTGATATATTCCTGGCAGTGTTGGACAACCTGCTCGTAGGCATTCCTGGTGAAGTTGGAGCGGGGCGAGAGCCGCACGGGCCCCTCGGTATCCAGATCCGCCAGCGAGAGCTCGGGTCCCGGCGCGGACAGCCGCTCGACAAGCTCGTCGACCCGGGCGCAGGCCGTCTCGTAGGCCGCCTTCGCATCGGCGCCCGGCTCGACATGAGCTTGGGCCACCACCAGGACGGTTTTGCGGATATGGTCGAAGATCACCATCCGGTCGAAGAACGAGAACGACAGATCCGGCAGCCCGCGGTCATCGTGTGGGGCATGGGGCAGGTGCTCGGTGTAGCGGACCGCGTCGTAGGCTGCGTAGCCCACGGCGCCGCCGGCGAAGCGGGGAAGGCCGGCGAGATGAACCGCGCGATAGCGTTCCACAAGTTGCTGGAGGTCGACTAGGGGGTCGGCCGAGGAGTAGCGGCGGGTCGCGCCGGGGCCTCCCGGAACGGAGATGGTCACCTCATGGCCCCGCGCCTCGAATCGGAGGAAGGGCTCGGTACCGAGGAAGCTGAACCGACCGACCTTCTCGCCCCCGATGACGCTCTCGAACAGGAACGACGGCGCAGTCCGCTCGATCCGGCCGAAGGCCGAGACCGGGGTCAGGCAATCGCCGGTCAACTGGCGGTAGACGGGAACGCAGTGGGCGGTCCCGACCCAGCGGCTGAATTCCTCGAAGGTGGGCCGGTGGAAGCTCATGTGTGGACGATCCCGCCATGATGAACCAGTGAAATCGGCAGCATGGACATTATCAGCCTCGCCGGGAAGCGGCAAGCCGGCAAGCCGATGATCGATCACTCCAGCCGATCCCCAGCATGTGGGGCGTTCAAGATCGCGGCCGGGGATCGCCGCGGTTTCTTGACACCCCGGGGGGTTAAATTACAATGAACTTGACGCCCTGCTTTTCTGCCCTTGCGGATCGATGGGCGGCCCCGGTCGAAGCAATCGTCTCTGGGAACTCGACGGAACCGACCTGTCGCCAGGACCGCTTGCGGACTGGCGGAGTCAAACCATGAAATGCCAAAAATGTGCGAAGCCTGCCACATTCCACATCACCGATATCGTCGAGAAAGGTAAGCATCGCGAATACCACTTTTGCGACGAGCACGCGCGGCAGCACTTGGCTCCTCCCGAAGACTCGCTCGAGACCCCTCCGATCAGCGAGCTGGCCAAAAAGTTGATCGTCAGCCCGCCGGGTGCTCTGCGGGAACCATCGGCGGCCGACAAGCAGGTTTGCCCGGTCTGCCAGATCACCTTCCTCGAATTCCGCAAGTCGGGGCGTCTAGGTTGTCCTTACGATTATGAGGTGTTCCGGGACGAGTTGATGCCGCTGCTTGAGAGCATCCACGGGGAAACCCGGCATTCCGGCAAGGTGCCCAAGCGAGCCCCGCGGAACACTCAGCAGCAGACGACGTTGATCCAGCTTCGCAACGAGCTGAAGCGGGCGGTGGTCGCCGAGGACTACGAGACGGCCGCGCAGTTGCGTGACAAGATCAAGGTGATCGAGCAAGATCAGGGGCGGTGATGACGGATCCCGTCTCGCCGCGTTATTCCGCGTCTCCCCGTCTCTACTCCCTCCGAGGTCGTGCGCAAATGACCTGCCAGCGGTGCAAGAACGAGGCCTCGGTCCACATTACCGAACGAGTCGGCGGCAAGCGCCGGGAGCTGCATCTTTGCCTGACCTGCGCCAAGAAGGCCGGTCTGGCGCTGCCGGAGACCCCTCCGAACCTGGCCTTGGACAGCGTGGTCCAAAGCCTGATCCTCGCCCATGTGGGCGAGCTGGTGGGAGAGCTCGCGGAGCTCTCCTGCCCCGATTGCGGAATCAAGTTCATGGAGTTTCGGGCAGGCGGGCAACTGGGCTGCCCCCAAGACTACCGCGTCTTCGGGCCCGGTCTCCTGCCCCTCCTCCAGCGGGTTCACGGCGCCACGCGGCACGTGGGCAAGGGAGCCCGGCAACGTCCGGGAGCGGTTCAGCGGCTTCGTCTTCGCTCCCAGTTGCGTGAGGCCATCCACCGCGAGGACTACGAGCAGGCTGCCCGAATTCGAGACGAGCTTCGCCTCAAGGATTTTCAAGTATGACCCTGGACGACCTGACGAGAGCTTCCGGCGAGTGGCTGCGCGGCACGGGCCCTGAGAGCGACATCGTGATGTGCTCGCGGATCCGGCTGGCCCGCAACCTGGCCGATTTCCCGTTCACGAACCGCGGCAGCCGGACCGAGAAAGCGGAGATCGAGTCGCACTTCAAGTCGGCCATCTCCACGGCGAGCTTTGAGCTCTCCTACTTCGACGTCAATTGCCTCCTGCCGCTCGATCGCCAGTTCCTGGTGGAGCGGCAGATCATCTCGCGCGAGCTCTCCAGCAGCGAGGGCCCCCGGGGCGTGGCCATCAGCCCGCAGGAAAACGTCGCGATCATGGTCAACGAAGAGGATCACCTGCGGATCCAGTACATGCTCTCGGGGTTCCGGCTCCACGAGGTGTGGGACGAGATCAACACGCTCGACGACCAGCTCGAAGAGAACCTCGCATTCGCCTACAACCCCTCACTGGGCTACCTGACCGCATGCCCTACCAACGTGGGCACGGGAATCCGCGTCGGTGTCATGCTTCACCTTCCCGGCCTGGTCCAGACCAAGCAGATCGACAAGGTTTTCCGCGCTCTCCAGAAGATCAACCTGGCCGTTCGCGGGCTCTACGGCGAGGGAAGCCAGGCCTTTGGCGATTTCTACCAGATCTCCAACCAGCAGACTCTTGGCAAGAGCGAGCAGGAGCTGATCCGGATCATCACCGACGTCGTCCCCCAGGTGCTCCAGTATGAGCGGCAAGCCCGCCAGGCCTTGGTCACCGAACGGCGGCAGCATCTGCACGACCAGGTGAGCCGGGCCTACGGCGTCCTCAAGACGGCGCAGACGATCTCCAGTGAGGAAACCATGCTCCTCCTCTCGAGTGTGCGGATGGGGATCAACCTCGGCCTGATCGATGATCTGTCGATTGCCACGGTCAACGAGCTGTTCATCCAGACCCAGCCGGCCTACCTCCAGAAGCTGCGCGGCAACGAGCTGGGAGTCGAGGAGCGGAACGTGGCCCGCGCATCCTATCTCCGCAGCCGCCTCGCCAACGGCCGGATGGCGACCGGCGAGTGACGATGCCCCCTGGAGACCAGGCCTGCCGGAGAAGCGATCCCCCACGGGTCCGGTTCAAATTGACGGACCGCCGGACGCATTCCATGATGGTGATGATGGTGCGCATTCCCCGAACCCGCATGAGGACCGTCGTCCTTGTCAACCTTCAGCTTTGAGATCGACCCGCACACGGTACTCGGCATCCCGGCTGGCGCGAACCTGGAAAAGATTCGCGATGCCTACCGGAGCAAGTGCAAGACTCTCCATCCCGACGCGGGCGGCGAGGAATGGGCGTTTCGGGTGCTCGTCCAGTCCTACGAGATGCTCTGCACGGCCCGCGTGGTGCGGGCGACCCGCACCGAGCCGGAGCACCCGCCGCGCGAAGCGGCGACCGAGGATCGGCACCACGAGCCGAGCGCCGAGACCGTTCGCGGGGGAATTCACGACACGGGGCTGCCCCCAGCCCGGCTGGTTGGCGTCGAGCACCTTTGCGTCCGTTACCTCTGGGACGAGGCCGCCTACCTCTGGCTGACCCAGAAGCAGCCCGACGAGGAGCGGTTCCTGAGCTGCAGCCTGAACCTGAGCTGGCCCGATCAGGGCCCTGACGCGGCCGTCGACGACAGGCAAGCCGCCCAAATCGTCGCCCAGCTCCAGGAGATCTTCGACCACATGATCGTCTCCACGCGGGTCATCACCTCCCGCGCGCACGCCGGAGACAACCAGTTCGCCGGGTGGCTCAGCTACTCGAGCTTCGACCGCTCGTGGAAGGCCCTCAAGGGCTTGCACGACGCGCTTCGGAGCCGGGGCCTGGGCCTTCGCCAGTGGTCCCGGGACCTGTACATTCCCAAGAACTGGGGCTGACTCCCGAGACGATCGGGAAGACCTCGCCCGGGAACCGGACCCTGGCCCCTCCTCACCACCTGCCCAGGTCGAGAAGATCGTGGTCGCCCAGCTTGGCGACGATCGGCTCGATCAGCTCGGCGGGGACAAACCGCTGCAAGGCCACGGCCCCTCCGAATTTGCCCACCTGCTTGATCAGCGAGCTCGAGATATGCGAGTACTCGCCGTCGGCCATCAAGAACACCGTCTCGATGTCGGGATCGAGCTGATGGTTCGTGAGGGTCATGCCAAACTCGTACTCCATGTCGGTCAGGGTCCGCAGGCCGCGGAGGATCACGCGGGCGCCGATCCTCCGTACGTACTGCACCGTCAGCTCATCGAACCACTCCACGGAGACGTTGGGATAGGGCCGGACCACCCGCCGGACCAGTTCAATTCGCTCTTCGATGCTGAACAGGGAGGTCTTGCTGGGGTGGATGCCAATCCCCACCACCAGGTGCTCGAACAGGAGACGGCCGCGGCGGATCACGTCGAGATGCCCGAGCGTGATCGGGTCGAATGTGCCCGCGAACACGGCGGTGCGAAAGGGGTCGGCGGAGATCTGGCTCATGGGGAAGCCCCGGTCCGGCTTGTGGGTCGACACTTGAGATCAGACGTGACGGCAGCAGTCGGTAAGTGCTGTGCGCAGGCGTTCCAGATCCTCATCGTTATTGTAGACGTGGGGGCTGACCCGGAGCTTTCCGCGGCGGGCGCAGACCGCGATGCCCTGCTGCCGAAGTGCCGTCGCGGCGTGCTTGGGAGGAACGTCGTCGTGCTCGATCGCCACAATTCCTGAGAGATCCCCGAGTCGCTTCGAGCCGGTCACCCGCCAGCCGGCCCGGGCGGCGAGCTCGCGCACCGCCGAGGCCCGCTCGAGAATGCGCCGTGACACCGCTTCAGGCCCGATCTCCAGCACCATGTTCACACTGGCGCCCAGCGCCTGGAGTCCGGGCATGTTGAACGAACCTCCCTCCCAGCGCTGCGCACTGGGTTTGAGGCGCAGGTCGATCTCCGGCGAGTTGTACGAGCCGACGACGCTGTGCCAGCCAATCCCGATCGGCCGCAAGCGGTCGATCCAGTCGTGGCGGACGAACAGGAGGCCGGCCCCCTCCGGACCCAGGAGCCATTTGTGCCCATCGGCTGCGAGAAAGTCAATCGGCGTCTTCTCGACGTCGATCACCAGGGGGCCAAGCCCCTGGATCGCATCCACGAACAGCGCGACGCCCCGCGCGTGACAGAGTTCGGCGAGCCGATCAAGGTCGTTGCGAAAGCCCGATGCGAACTCGACGTGGCTGATCGCCAGAACCCGGGTGGTCGAGTCCATCGCCTCCACCAGGTCTTCCGGCCAGATCCGCCCTTCGCGGCTGGGGACCAGCCGGACCGACACGCCGCGGACGGCCAGGTTCATCCAGGGATAGATGTTCGAGGGATACTCCTCCGCCGGGACTACCACGCTGTCGCCGTCGCGCCAGGGAAATCCCTCGGCGATCAGGCCGATCCCCTGGGTTGTGGAGTTCACAAAAGCGATCTCGTCTCGGTGAGCGTGAAGCAGGAGGGCAATCCGGTCCCGGGTGGCCTCGAGTTTCTCTTCCCAGCCCGGCCAGTGAACCACGCCATTCTGCTCCTGGTCGTCGGTCCACGACCGCAGTGCGTCTCCAGCTCGTCGGGGAAGCGGGGCCACGGCCGCGTGGTCCAGGTACGCCCACCGGCGCGCGACGGGAAATTCCGTCGCCCTCAGCTGGTCCCAGCCGTATTCCATGGACGATCTCCCTGCCGGCATCCGACGGCCACTCGCCTGCAACCCACAGCCGGGCGCGAACCCCGGGATTGGCCATAGCGCATCGGGCCGCTGATGCCGTGGGTTGTCTCGGACCGGACAGGAGCCTACCGCCGCGCGGTCTTGGCCACGATGAACAGGGCCAGGCCGCAGAGCATCCCGGTGGCGATGTAGCCGTCGTACGGCCGCCCCTTGGAGTCTAACCCTGCCGCCTCTTCATCCTGGGCTCGCGCCGCTGGGCAGAAGATCAGGCCCAGCGCCAGGAGCCCGGGAGCGAGCCAGGAAGTGCAGGACGAGCGAAAGCGTTGCATCGTTCACGTTCCTTGACGGGTTTGGGTCTGCGGGGAGCATCAACGGACATCGGCAGCCATTCGTGGAGCGGGCGAACGCGGCGGCGAAATGCTTTGCGGGCCATGGCAACCGCCTTCCAGGCAGGTCCTCGCGAGCGAAGATGGGTGACGTAGTCATCCAGGCCCACGGCCCAGAAGCGGTACTCCAGCCCCCGGAACTCGAACGCGCCGTTCGCATGCGGCAGGGCGAAGACCTGCGGCAGCTCGGCGTAAACGAAGGCCAGGATCGAGCGAAACCCGGGGCCGAACGTCGCCTGCCACCGCACCAGGCCGTCGAGATCATCGGTCGTGACCCAGTTTTCCCAGTCCCTCCGGCCTCGGGCGTTCTTGCTTCGCTTTCCCTTGACCTCAACCACCAGGTTACTGGAAAACCGGGGATAGAGCAGGAAGTCGGGGTTCTTCACCCCATCCTCGCCGAAGATCGCGCGCCTTGCCTCATCGATCGCGACACAGGGAACCCGCAAGGCGCGGATGTACGCCTCGAAGGCTGCCTCGTAGTGGTTTGATCGGATGGCCATCGTCGACCGTCCCCGCGATCGGCTGTTTCCTCGTCACCGGACTGGCCCGGGAATCGAGAGCCGACCGGGCGAGATCTCCCTCTATCATCCATCTTTCTGATCCTTCGTCAATCGCCGAGGCATGGCTCGTCACTCACCCTCACTTCCGATCCGGTACGGTGATGACCGGCAGTCCCTGGCTTCCGCGCGACTCGCTCTTCCGTCGCGGCGGCAGCAGGGCCTCAGCGTATTCCCAGATCTGCTCGGGTGTCTCGAACATCTTCGTGAACGACCAGTCCTCCTCGTACTCACACTCATCGGTTGTGTATTCGCGACAGATCTTGGGCCGATTGAAGTAGATCCGGCAGCGATTGTCTGCCGTGAGATACTGGCAGCGGGTCATTACCAGCAGATACCACTGCTCCTCGACCACGTAGACGAGGGTCTGGCCATGGGCCAGGTACCAGCGGATCGAGTCGTAATCATCCCAGGAATGTGGGGTATCGATAGGCAGCGAGAAATACCGGCAGCATTTTCCCGAGCAGAAATCGCACAGGCACTGGCCCGGCTTGATCTCGTCCCGCCGGGGTCGCTTGCCGAGGGATCGCGGTTTGGTCTTCACGGGGACCTTTCGTGGAGGCCTATGGCGTGTGAGGAGCTGATTCACGGCTGCGTCTTTGGCCGGCTCCGATAGCGGGCGCTGACGCGAACGAGAAACCGATGTTCCTCCTCGGTGAGCGATCCCCGCCCCTCGCGGTGCAGCTTGTCGAGGATCTCGTCCATCCGGCGTTCCTCGGCGGCCTCGCGGACCATCCGTCGCTGCCGGCGGAGCTCGGAACGGCGGCGCCGCCACCGCCGCAGCGTGCTCTCCTTGTAGGGGCGAACCTTGGCGGCGCTGTTCTCCAGGCTGGTATAGCCCTCGGAGAAGTCGTAACCGAAGACGCCGTCCTCGAAGTAGCCGCCATCCTCGAGCATGCGCGACTCGCTCCGGACCAACAGCTCGATCAAGAGGGCCAGCATGATCACCGTGATTCCGTCGGCACGCCACTTCACGAGCAGCCGGACCAGACCGGTGAGGAACAGGATGGCCGCCGTGGCTCGTGCCGTCCAGGGGGCGTAGATGTTGTCCCGCGCCGAGATCACCGAGGTGCTCGACAGGTAGGCCCGGAACATCCGCCCACCGTCGAAGGGAAGAGCAGGCAGCAGGTTCACGAGGAAGAGGAGGTAGTTGAGATAGCCAAACCACCCGATGGCCCAGATCGCCGAGAGCGGCGCGGCCAGGCTGCCGTCGCGGAGGGTTGGAGCGCCCGAGTCCTGGAGGTTGCCGAACGGGTTCCAGACAAACCGGGCCCCGGTGAACAGGTTCAGCGCCACGGCGATGCCCAGGAACAAGGCACCACTGGTCACCGGCCCGGCCAGGGCCACCAGGAAGTGCTCGCTCGTGCGAGGCGAGATCGACGGTCCGACAAGGTTCCCGAGCGGCCACAGGTGCACATCCCCCTGATCGCAGTCCAGCCAGTACGCGGTCAGGGCGTGCCCGAGTTCGTGAATCGCCAGGGCCAGGAGCAGTAGAGAGAGCCAGCAGGCGGTCTGAGGTAAGCGCCGAAGTCCGTCCTCCGCCTTGGTGGCCAGCAGAGCCATCAGCAGCTCGATGACGACGAAGAGGATCAGGAAGATGTGAACCTTGACCGTCGTTCCGAACCACCGGCCCAGACGGATCGGGGACCACGTCAGAGGATCGCTCATAGTGGGCCACTCGAACTGGGTTATGATCGCAGCAGCAGATACGATCGAGCCATGTTACTTTAGCAGGACGAGCCAGGTGAGGCAACGCGACCCGCCACCCCCTCCCCGGCACCCGAACCCTTCAGGCATGGGCCGCCCGTGTGTTAGACTGAACCAGGTTTTCGATGAGCTCTTCACTCATTCTGTCCGGAGCAAGCATTCCGCATGCCAGAAACCGCTGAATGCCGGGCGATCCGACTGGAGGTGGCCCTGGGGCCTCGCTCCTATCCCATCCAGGTGGTCAGCCGCGATCCCGACGGTCTGGCCTCGTTCGCCCGGCAGGCACTGGACTCCACCTGGGCCGGAAGGTCGTGCCGAGCCGCGCTGATCGTGACGGACCGGAACCTCGCTCAGCATCCCTACCTGCCGGCCTGCCAGGAAGTGCTCCGGCGGGTCGGCATCGCTGCCCAGCACAGCGTGCTTTCCGCCGGCGAGCCGACCAAGACCCTGGACTCGGCGGCGGGTCTTTACGACCACCTGATCGCGATGAAGGCCGACCGGCACACGGCCATCGTGGCGCTGGGCGGCGGTGTGATCGGCGACCTGGCCGGCTTCGTGGCGGCAACCTATGCCCGCGGTCTTCCGCTGCTCATGCTCCCCACCAGCTTGCTGGCCCAGGTCGATAGCTCGGTTGGAGGCAAGGTCGGGGTCAACCATCCCCGGGCCAAGAACATCATCGGGGCATTTCACCAGCCGGCCGGCGTCTGGATCGACACAGACACGCTGCGCACGCTCCCCGCGCGCGAGCTGCGGTGCGGCCTGGCCGAGGTGGTCAAGTACGGTGTGATCCTCGACGCCGCCTTCTTCGAGGTCCTGGAGACCCGCGCCCAGGCCATCCTCGACCGGCAGGACGAGGCCCTGCAGACGATCATCGCCCACTGCTGCCGGCTGAAGGCCGGAGTCGTGAGCCAGGACGAGCGTGAGGAGACGGGGCTGCGGGCCGTGCTCAACTTCGGCCACACCGTCGGCCACGCCATCGAGGCGGTGGCGGGCTACTCCGGTGCCTTCCAGCACGGGGAGGCGGTTGCGGCCGGCATGGTGGCCGAGTGCCGCCTGGCCGAGCGGCTGGCCTGGATCGGGCCCGAGCTCACCGACCGCCTGATTCGCCTGCTCGGGACGTTCGGCCTGCCGACCACGATCACGGGGCTTGATCCCGATCGACTTCTCGAGGCCATGAGCCGGGACAAGAAGAACCAGCGCGGCGCGATCCGCTTCGTCCTCCCGCGCGGCCTCGGCCACGTCGAGCTGACCGACGCGGCGCGGCTCGAAGACGTACAGGAGGTCATCGCCGCGCTCTGCCAGTGACCGCCGGACCCGATCGAGGCCGATCACCCCAGTGCGTTCTCGCCGCGGATCGACCAGGAGACCAGCTTGGACCACGCCTCTTCCGATGACGTCCTTTGCGACCTGGTCTTGCTCACGATGGTGCAGGGGGTGGGCCCGCTCACTTTCCGGGCGCTGCTGGACCGGTTCGAGACGCCCACGCGCGTGCTCGATGCCAGGCTCGCCGATCTCCGCGATGTTCCCGGGGTCGGCCCCAGGCTCGCCGAGAAGATCCAGCAGGCGCGGCAGGAGCTGGACGGCCCTGGCGAGATCGAGCTCTGCCGCCGCGCGGGTGTTTCCCTGATCGCGCGCGGCGGTTCCGACTATCCGCAGCCGCTCGAGGAGATCCCCGACCCACCGGCGCTCCTCTATGCTCGGGGAGCCTTCGAGCCGCGCGACCAGCTTGCGATCGCCCTGGTCGGCTCGCGACGGTGCACGACCTACGGCATGCGAGTGGCCGAGCGGCTGGCCGCGGCCCTGGCGCGAACCGGCTTCACCATCGTGTCGGGCCTGGCCCGGGGCATCGACGCGGCGGCCCACCGCGGGGCGATGAAGGCCGGCGGCCGCACCATCGCGGTCCTGGCCAACGGCCTGGGGCAGATCTATCCCCCCGAGCACGCCGAGCTGGCCGGCGAGGTTGCCGGTAGCGGCGCCCTCCTCACCGAGCTGCCGATGCGCCAGGGGCCGTTCGCCGGCCTCTTCCCCCAGCGGAACCGGCTCATCTCGGGCCTCAGCCTCGGCGTTGTCGTGGTCGAGGCCGCCCCCCGGAGCGGGTCGCTGTCCACGGCCGCCCATGCGATCGAGCAGAACCGCGAGGTCTTCGCCGTGCCCGGACCTGTGGACAGCCTGGCCAGCCGCGGCTGCCACCGGCTGATCCGCGACGGCGCGCGCCTGGTCGAGACGGTCGATGACATCCTCGAAGAACTTGGCCCCCTCGTCCGCGAGGTCCGCACCGCGCCCGACGAGCCACCGGTCCGTCATCCGGCCGAGCTGGCCCTCAGCGACCAGGAACGGTCGCTGCTCGGCCAGCTCGACAACGCGCCGTCCGGGGTCGACTCGCTGATCACCCGGACGGGACTCACCGCTTCGCAGGTCCTGGCCACGCTCAGCGTGCTGGAGCTGAAACGGCTGGTCCGGCGCCTTCCCGGACACCAGTTCGTCCGCGCCTGAGGCTTGCCGCCGGCGGGGCGGTTGCTCTAGGATCACCATCCGGCCACGCGTCCGTCCTGGCATCGTTCCCGCGGGGTGAACATGGCCCACGATCATACCCTGGTTCAGATCCGGGAGCGGTCTTACCTCGACCTGCTCGACCTGGCCCTCGTGGTCGTTCGCCATCGTCCCTGGGTCCTCACCCTGGCCGCCACCGCCGGCATCGCCCCGTTTGCGCTGCTCAACGGATGGCTCCTGTCCGATCCCGATTTCTCCTCCAGCCTCTGGCCCGTGCTCCTCTTCCTCGAGGCTCCCTGGGCCACGGCCCCGCTGACGATCGTGCTCGGCGGCCTGATGTTCGACCAGCCCCCGCGCTTCGGCTCGGTCATCCGGCGACTACTCTCCGCGCTTCCCTCAATGATCCTCGTTCACGTGCTGGTTCGCGGCCTGCTGGGTATCACCCTGCTCCTGATTCCCGTGATTCCCGGCCGCCTCTGGTTCGCCAGCGAGGTGATCCTGCTCGAGAAGACCGGCGGGCTGAAGGCGCTGCGACGCTCCGCGCGGCTCTCCGCCGATCGCTCGGGCGCGTTCTTCCTCCAGTGGATCGGCCAGCTCCTCTTCGGCGCCCTCTTCGCCCTCTGCTTCTGGATCGGGACCAGCGAGGCCATCTCGGTGTTGATCAAGAGCGACTCGACCTGGAACGGCCCCGAGCCCGGCGACTTCGGCAGCGTTCAGCAGCAGCTTGGAGCCTGGATCGCGATCGCATTCTTCGCGGTCGCTCGATTTCTCATCTACATCGATCAGCGGATCCGGTCCGAGGGTTGGGAGCTACGGCTTCGCCTTCAGGCGGCCGGGCGGGACATCGACGGGGGGCGAGGATGAGCCTGATCTGGATCGGGCATCTCGCCCCGGCCCTGGCGGTCCTGGCGGGGGAAGCGGCCGGCCTGGCTCTCGAGCCGTCACGCGGCCCGACGCGGGAAACGCCGATCCGGGCCGTTCTCAACCGGGAGAACTATCCCTGGTACGACCGCGAGCGAGATGAGGTCAGGCCGGTGCTTCCCGATCCGTCGTCCTGGACGGCCAGGCTGGGGAAACAGGTCGACGCGGTCCTCGACTGGATCGACCGGCAATTTCGGTGGAAGCAGGCGCCGGAACCAGGACGAGGCGGGACCACCGGCAGCATCCTCCCCACGCTCCTGTTCCTCGTGTCGGGGAGCATCTTCCTCGTTCTTCTGTGGCGGCTCTGGCAGCTTCACGAACCTCCGCGGCGCCCGGGGGCGAGCGCTCGGCGTCCGTGGGAGAGGTTGCAAGGATGGCGGGGCTGGAGGCGGGCTCGTCCCTCGAGGGGCTCGATCCGTGGTCCGAGGCCACCCGCCGCCGCGCGGCCGGCGATCTGGCCGGAGCCGTGATCTGGCTGTTCCTTGACCAGTTGCTCTCGCTCCAGCGCCGGACTGATTCACGTGACCCCGGGGAAGACGGCGCGCCAGTACGTGCATGCCCTCGACGATCGACCGCTTCGCGAGAGCCTGAACGCAACCCTGGCCGTATTCGAAGAGGTTTACTACGGCCGCCGCTCGCTCGACCCCGCGACCCTGGACCAGCTCTGGTCCCGGGCCGAGGCGTTTCGCGGCCGCGTCGCAACACTGGGGAGGGCCTCGTGAGATGATCTCGCCAGCCCGCCCACGGCAGATCCTGCTCGAGCTGGCCGCGGCCGCCATGGCGCTCGTGATCGGCTCCGGCTGCTCCCAACAGGGCCCGGAGACCATCTACGGCAGCGCCGAGGGGACCAGCCTCAACGGCACGCGGACGTTCGCCGACCTGCTCAGGCACCAGGGCCACACGGTGCGCTCGGCCTGGAGCTTGACCGAACCCCTCGCCGGCTGGGCCAACGTCCTCGTCCGGTTCTCCACGAAACCAGGCCCGATCGACCGCGACGAGGCCGACTGGTACTCCGAATGGCTCGATGGCGAGCCTGGCCGGTCCCTGATCTATGTGGTTCGCGACTACGATGCCGAGCCCGAGTACTGGGATCGCGTCGTTCAGCAACTGACGTCCCCATCGGACGCCGAGCGACGCGCCCTTGCCCAGTCGCGGCGGGACTGGGCGAAGAACTGGGTGGCGCGGCTGCCCGCCAGGGCGAAGGAACCGGCCGACGCCGAGGACTGGTTTGCCCTCGGCCCGCCGCTCGCGCCCCCCGTGACCTGCAAGACCCTGGGCGGCCCCTGGGCCGTCGGCGTCGATCCGCGGCAGGCCGCACTGCCCTTGCACGAACCGTTCAAGGCCGATGATCGAGAGCGAGTTCTGCTCACCGGCGACGGCCAGGTGCTGGCCATGGACTGGGAGACCGAGAGCGGAGGCCGTGTCTTGGTCATCGCCAGCGGGGCCTTCCTGCTCAATCTTCCCCTGGTGAATCCCGCCCGGCGCTCGCTGGCCGAGCAGGTTGCCGCCTGGGTGGGAAACCGGTCCAGGCACGTGGCGTTCGTCAATGGCCCGTCGGTTCTCGGGAATCCCGACGCGGACCGGACATTGATCGACCTGGCCTGGGAGGACGACCGCCTCTTCTGGGTCGCGCTCCACTTCGTGCTCTTCGGCCTCCTCGCCTGCCTGGCCCGCGCCCCGCGTCTGGGCCGCCCGCGCCCCGATCCCCCCTCCGATGCCGACCGCCCCGCCGCCCACGCCGAAGCCCTGGGCGCCCTCCTTGAGCGAAGCCGGGACGCCGACGCCGCTCGCCACGTCCTGGCCGCCTATCGCCGCTGGAGGTTCCCCCGGCCGCCCCAGGATCTCCACCGGCCTCCAGGCCCCGGGCTGAAGTCCTGAAATTGGCTTCCTTCGCGCGCCGCCGGCGCCCCTAGATCGCGACGTAAACCGATATCCGACAGGAAGTTATATCACGCCAATTTTGGCTTCGTTCGCGCGATTTTCCACTTCTCTCGTTTCAGCCCCGCCGATCCGAGCCCCGCCTGCCCGAGGGCGGACGGGACTCGAACCGGTAACGACCGAGCCTGGCTGCTCCCTCATCGTGATGTATTCGACCGAATTTCCAAGGAGCTAGGAGGAGAGGTCAAAGACAGCCGAAATCCTCCAGTTTACTATAACACACCCCGGGGTCGCGGGAGCTTCTTTTACCTCTCGTGGAAAAAAAGCGAAACCTGGCCAGGGCGACGGTCCCACCAGTCATCAGGCCCTGTCCGTGCCATGCAACGTCAGTAACAACGATTTATTTCGGAATCACCTTAATTGCCTACCTTCACTGGAAATCGCTCTCTTCACGAGCAACGCTTCGCCGAACCGGTCCATGCTTTTGTCACTATTCTGGGTGAAGGGTAGCAGCCACTTCCCTTTCTTGGGCGATTGGGGTAAATGAAGGCGGTCATGGACGGCCAACCGGTTCAGGTCTTTTGCCCCAGTGACTCCTTCTCGGAGTCAGGAGCCCTGGTGGAGAAACCACGCTAGGAATTGGTCGAGCTGCGCGCTGAAGTCCGGCGCTTGGAGCGCGAGAATCTCGTGTTCCGCCAGCAGGTCGGATATTGGAAGAGTTGTCATCGAGGTGCCCTGCGCCGCATCGCCGCGTTAGAGCAAAAAATCGACCAACTCGAAGGTGAAAAGCGGCAACTGGGTCCAGCGGTTCTTTACCAACAGTCCGCACTGCTCCTCCCATTGCAAGGGTGAGTGTGTACACTACATGCTATAATAGCGACGCTCCTGACGAGGTCGTACGCCGCTTGACCCAGGTCGAGCAAAGACCAGTCCCGCCGGAGTTGCGTATGGTGTCCCCGGAACTCCTGTGTCCCCGGAACTCCTGGAACTCCTGTTGCGTATGGTGTCCCTGGAACTCCTGGAACTCCTGAACTCCTAACTCCTGAACTCCTGCGGAACTCCTGCTTCTGGGAAGAAAATCGGCATGAGGCCCGAGAAGCTGGGTTGAATTGTTGGATCTTGCGTTTTTTCCGGTCTTGGTTGAAATTGCGATCACTCGATCCGGGGAGTCATCTGCAAATCCCTGTTACACTTACGGTGGGCCCAACTCGGGATAGCGATGAGAACGTTGCTTTGCGTCCCAGTGCGGGACCGGACTTTTCTCTCGCTTTCCGGCACACGATGATTTCACCCCAGCAGGCTAGCTTGACTGAGGTGCGGGGCGACGCGACCTGAGGGCCGACCCAGGAACCAAGATCGGAGGTGGCGGAACGAGGCCGCCATGTCTTTAGCTCCGAGATTGGTGCGAAGCGAAGAATCGTGGTCATCCGGTCTGAGCCCAAACTCCTCAACTCCCATGGTCCGAGACTCCATTTCACACCGAACCATTCAGGAAGGAAGTCCACGATGACGAACCCATCTATGAGAGGGGCGTTGTCAAGCGAGGCGGTGCAGATTTTGTGTCGGAGGGCTCCCGCACATCCCCTTCGCCGTCGGCTTCGGTCGATCTGGCCCATCTCAGACCTGTCCGCGGACGAATTGGTTGTGCACCCCGCAACACATCCTTTGAGCCTGAGGCCGAGGGAGATTGCTCCCCCTCAGTGCCGGCAGTGTACGAAGCGTTAGCCGACGTGACGTGATTCGCTCAACCATCTATTCGGGATCACCGGATCGCTCCGATGTCGCCACTCAGCCGGAATCCAAGGGACGCCACCATTCAATTTCACGACAGTTGGTGATGGGGTCGCTGTCGGGGTTCGTTGCGGGGTCGTCCTCCTGGTCGTCACGTCCACCGGCCTTCGCTCGACAGGTGGCTCGCTCTCACAGAGATTGTGTTCGATTCGGTCTTGGCCTCCCCTCCTTTCTGGGGGTTGGTGGGCCCGCTAGGCAGCCATCACCTTGTAGGGAGTCGACGTCCTGAGCATGGCGTAGAGCACGCACAAGAGCTTCCTGGCCACCGCCACGATGGCTCGCTTGGTGCCGCTGCGCTTCCTCAACCGGGAGAACACGGCCATCCATTTCGGGCTCGTGTTCACCAGCCGCCAGGCCGACTCCACCAGGGCCCACCGCAACAGTCCCGATCCTTGTTTGCTGATTGCAAGATCTTTGGATCTCTTGCCCCCGCTCTGCTTGACGACGGGTGCCAGCCCCGCGTAGGCACAGACCGCCTTGGCGTTGCGGAATCGGCTCACATCGCCCAGCTCGCTGAGGATCACCTCGGCGGTCACCGTCCCCACGCCGGGCGCCGTCTTGAGGATCGTCCGGGCCTCGGCTTCCCGCTTCGATGCCTTGGCCGCGAAGGCCTTGATCTTCTTGGCCAGGGCCAACAGCTGGGCTTGAGAGTCCTCGAACTCCGACCACAGCTGCCTGATGACGAACCGCTCGGCGTCGCTGAGGGGCACCTGCTTGAGGTAAGCCTTGCCGCACTGGGTCGAGAAGAGGTCCTTGCGGTCGGCGTTGTGGTCGGCCAGGATGTGGCGGATCTTGCACCGCACGGAGGTCAGGCACTCTCTGAGATACTGTCGATGGCGGACCAGAATCCGGTGCTGCCGTTGCCTGGGTGTGGGCATGTAGGCTTCGGGGATCATATCCCGGGCCAGGAACTCCGCCAGGATCTGGGCGTCGAGGCGGTCGGTCTTCTTGGTGGATTCGGCGATTACCCTCAGCTTCTTGGGATTGGCCAGGACGACCTTCTCGGCCAGGGGTTCGAGCCGATCGACGAGCCAGTGGTAGTTGGCCGTCGCCTCCACGACGACCTTGAAGGGCTGGAATTTCCGGAAGAACTCAACGATCTGGTCAGGCTGGTTGCAGTAAAGGGTCTTGCGTGCGAGCACGGTACGGTTCTGGTCCATTACGCAGACGGTGATAATCTTCTTGTGAAGGTCGACGCCGATGTAGTTCATTGCAGGGCTCCTGGTCTGGGTAAACGGGGAAACTGGGATAATTCCTCAAGTTTTCCCCAGGCTCAGGGGTTCTGCAAACCGTCGCGTCGACCTTCACCTCCCTCTCATAGCTTCAACGACGGATTCGATCGACGCGACTTTGTTCGGCATGCCAGTTCGCACGGGCAGATGGGTGTTCGTGCTTGCTGGGATGCTCATGAACGTTTGCCTCGGCAGTGTTTATGCCTGGAGCGTGTTTAGAACGCCCGTCGCGAAGTTGTTTTCGACTGCGGACGTTCCAATCACCGCGAAGCAAACCCTCTGGCCGTTCATGTTGTTCCTGGCCTTCTTCACGGTGCTGATGCCGATTTCTGGACGTATTGTGCAGAAGGTGCATCCCAGAACGGTCAGTCTTGTCGGAAGCCTGATCGTTGCTGCTGGCTGGATCTTGTCAGGTTACGCAACGGGAATGCCTTGGCTCTACCTCACCTACGGCGTTCTCGCCGGCATGGGGGTCGGGATCGTCTACGGGATTCCGATCGCGGTCGTTACACGGTGGTTCCCTGATATCAAGGGTCTCGCGGTCGGTCTTACGGTTCTCGGTTTTGGCGTGTCGGCGTTGGTCATGGCACCGCTAGCGCAAGCCCTGATCGAAACCAAAGGCATTTTAAATACATTCTTCATCTTGGGGATCGCTTTCTTGGTCGCGCTGGTGCTGATGTCTCTCATTCTGCGGTTCCCACCGGCCGGCTGGCGGCCGGAGGGCTGGCAAGGCGCGACGGCTGCGGCCAGCGAAAGGAATTACACACCAGCGGAGATGCTCACGACATCGTCCTGTCTCGGCCTGTGGCTGTGCTTCATCATCGGCTCGTTGAGCGGATTGATGGCCATCGGCATTTCCAGCAATGTGGGACAGGAGATCATCAAACTGCAGCCGGCGACGGCGGCGGGATTGGTCTCGTTCTTCGCCCTGTTCAACGGTGGCGGAAGGCCGCTGTTCGGTTGGCTCTCGGATGCGATCGGCCACAGTAAAGCCGCCGCGCTGTCTTTGTTGCTAGTTGTGTTGGCGTCGGGGGGGATGCTGTTGGCCGGCGAAGGCAGCGTCCTCCTCTACGCCGCGTGTTTCGCCGCCTTCTGGATGGGATTGGGATCTTGGCTTGCCATCGCGCCGACGGCCGTGGCGACCTATTTCGGCGCCAAGAACTATGCGACCAACTACGGCATCGTTTTTTCGGCCTATGGAATCGGCCTGTACTTTCCGCGATTGACTTCGCTCTCATGCCGCCAGGGCAAGCAACCGCTCGGCGACGGCCCGAATTTCCTCCTCGGTGACCCCGGGGCGTAGAACCGCGCGAATCTCCTCGGCCAACAATTCACGGCGCCAAGCCCGACGCTTGTCTGCGTGGCTTGGGCGACGGTTCGGATCGTCCCATGGCGATGCTCGGCGGTCCACCAAGTCGTCCTCCTCCCGACCCCATGCCCAAGCTTCGGTCATCGTGAACGTCCAGAGGCAGATGTGGAATGCACCGATGTTTGCCCACACGAACCGCACCTGCTGCTGGCCGGCTCCGACGATCTCCTTGCAGTCGCGGAACGCGATCTCTAATGAGAACCGGTCGGCGACCGTCGAGAGAATCTCTGCTACGGTCGCTGACACGTCGGTGCAGAAGAAGGCCACCCATCCACTCGGCTCCTCCACCAACACCACCCGGATTGCCCCGCCGACGGGCCGCCACATCGCCACGAACGTCTTATACCGCTTCTTCGCCCGCTTGCCATACAAGTCGAAGATGCTAGTCGTCCAACCGCGACGCTGCCCGGCCCGTTTGGCCAAGTCGATGCGCGTCTCTCCGTAGACCCGCGGCCTACCGCGCCGACCTGGTACCCGGGGCCCTGGGATCGTCCATAGCGCCGCGTCCTTGCGCAGCCGGCTGACGACCGTCATTCCCAGCAACATCGCCGGTTTGAGGAACGGGGCCTTGGCGTAGGCCCCGTCGACCACCACCCACAGCGGCTTGCCCAGGAACCGGAGCCAGAACCAAGCCCACCGCAGGAGCTCGACTCCCATCTCCAGCTTGGTCCGGAACTCCGGCCGATGCTTTGGGTCGATGCACGGCAGATCCTTGGCCCGCACGTACAGACGGGCCAACAGCGGCAGAGCGATGACTCCCCATGCAGGATGGACCGCCAGGAGCCCGAGCACCACCCAGACGTGGCCGTAGACATGCGGCGAGCCAGCCGGGCCGGGGGTCGGGTTGTGATGGATGCCAGCCCCCTGCACGTAGGGCCCATACCGCTGTGTCGGCGTGTCGTCTAGCGCCACGGTGAGCCGCGTCTGACCATCCACCAAAGGCTTGACCACCTCGTGGATCAACCGGCCGGCGATGTTGTCCGCCCGCTTGCCGGCTGCTGCGACGGTCGTGTAGCAAGGCTGATACTGTCGACTCAAGCCGGCAGCGCGGATCCAGCTGGTGACGGTCCTTCGGCCGCGGGCGAGGATCGCGCCGATAAAGAGCCACACCAGCCTGACGGCAGATCTGCGATCCAGGGGTGAAGCAAGGCAAGAGAACCACTGGCACGATGTCGCGTCCTGGTGCGATGATGTCACGGCCGACTCCGTCCGGGGTTGATTGGCAGGCTTGGTCACCGCCATCGTCCCGGCCGGACCGGCATTCGTCTACCCGAGTCACGTCAACGACCAAGGGAACCAAATCGCGGAAAGTACAGTTAAGGGTTAAGGCTGAGGAAATGGTCGCAAGAGCCTGAACTTGCCCGGCTGAACCTTGGGATTCTCCCACCGGGCGTAATCCCCGTCAGGTTGACGTGCTCCCGCCAGCGGCGATGCCAGCTTGAACTCCATGAGCCTTGACGCATACTGTAAATCAATTCGAATTATGACCCTATTCTGACGGCGAGCGAAGCCATTGTTTGACGTCAGCTTGGGGTACCTCAAGTCGACACCAGCGAGCCGGACGGCACCAGGCCAAACGCCCCCGCGCATCGGCTTAGCGTGCTTTATAGTCCGTTTCGTGAGGCGACCCCGACAGGCTCAAGCAGACCGACTTCTGGGTCACCCCCAAGTTTCTCGCCGAGAGGCTCACCCGATTCCGCGAGCGTCAGCTCGCCCGGGAAGAGGCTTCCGTATTCTCGACAGTGCTTCCTGAAAGAAGGGCGGCTTTCGGCTCGTTCCTCCGGTGCAAGAGGCTTCGGAAAAGGAAGGAACTTACCTGAAGCTCAATAATGATAGACAAAGGGCGTTGTCTATCATTAAATTGGGAAGCAGGAGGGCATCAAAAAATGGCCGATACGAAGACCGAGGTCACCGTCTATCGAGGCCCGGAACGGGCCGGGCTGACGGCCCCCGGCGAACCGATCACCGCCCGCAACGCCCCGGCGATCGTCAAGGCCGCCGGCCGCGCCGCCGAGTTCGCCTGGGAGGAATTCTTCCAGGCCGAGATCGCCAACGCCCACACCCGCAAGAACTACCTGCACGCCGTCCGCAAGTTCCTCGCCTGGGTCGAGGGCCGCGGCCTCGACCTGCCGCGGATCACCCCCGGCGACGTCGGCACGTACTTACAGGGCCTCGACCCGTTGAGCGTCCCGACCAAGAAGCTCCACCTGGCGGCGCTCAGGCGGTTCTTCGACCGCCTGGTCAACCGGCATGTGGCGATCATCAACCCGGCGGCGACGGTCAAGGCCGAGCGCTACGCCGTGGTCGAGGGCAAGACGCCCGAGATCGGCGTCGTGCAGGCGCGCACGCTCCTGAAATCAATCGACGTCTCGAACCCGGTCGGCTTGCGGGACCGCGCCGTGCTGGCGGTACTCATCTACACCGCCGCCCGCGTCGGCGCGGTCGCCAAGCTGACCCTCAAAAGCCTCAAGCACGATGGGGCGCAATACACGCTCCGATTCGCGGAGAAAGGCGGCAAGTCGCGTGAGATCCCGGTGCGGCACGACCTGGAGGGATACCTGCGGGAGTATATTGAGGCCGTTCAGATCACCGAAGGCCGCCTCTTCCGCACGGCGTACCTCAAGACGAAGACGCTCACCAAGAACGCGATGACCGGGATCGACATCTGCCGGATGATGAAGCGGCGGCTGAAGGCCGCGGGCCTGCCCGGCCACTTCTCGCCGCACTCGTTCCGCGTCACGACGGTGACGGATCTCTTAGAGCAGAACGTGCCGCTTGAGGACGTGCAGTATCTGGCCGGCCACAGTGACCCGCGCACGACCCGGATCTATGACCGGCGGCGGCGCAAGGTGACACGGAATATCGTGGAGCGGATCTCGATCTGACGTGCACCGCAGCCCCATTCTCCTTCCCTAATGCTGCTTTGTCAGATCGGTCCAGTGCCGCCTGATATGGCCTATTTTGGTGCCGACACACCCCATTTCAGACCTCGTTTTTCCCGATTAAGCCTGAAACCTAGTGTTCCTCACTTATCTGACAAAATAGTACTAGTAAACCCCATGAGCCTTTCATTCGCTCAAGATAAGCTCTGGTACAAGGATGCAATCTTCTACGAGGTGTACGTTCGCGGATTCTACGACTCGAACCAGGATGGCAACGGCGACCTCGCCGGATTGACCTCGAAGCTCGATTACCTGCAAGACCTCGGCGTCGATTGCCTCTGGCTCATGCCGATTTATCTCTCACCGTTGAAGGACGACGGCTACGACATCTCCGACTTCCGCCGCATCCATCCCACAATCGGCACCGTCGAAGACTTCGAGGTCCTGACCAGGGCCTCGCATGCGCGGGGCATGCGGATCATCGCCGATCTGATCGTCAACCACACGTCCGACCAGCACCCCTGGTTCCAGGAGGCCCGGCGCGACCCGAACTCGCCGAAGCGCGATTATTACGTCTGGAGCGACACCGACCAGAAATACAGCAACGCGCGGGTCATCTTCTTAGACACCGAGTTATCGAACTGGACCTGGGATCCCGCCGCGCACCAGTACTACTGGCACCGCTTCTTTAGCCATGAGCCCGACCTGAACTACGACAACCCGAAGGTCCGCCAGGAGATGCTCGACATCATGGCCTTCTGGCTCGACCGGGGCATCGATGGCTTCCGGGTGAACGCCGCCTCCTACCTGTTCGAGCGCGAGGGGACCAGTTGCGAGAACCTGCCCGAGACGCACGGTTTCCTCAAGGAGATGCGCCGGTTCGTCGACGAGCGCTACCCGGGCACCCTGCTGCTGGCCGAGACGAACCAGTGGCCAAGCGACCTGCTCCCCTACTTCAGCGACGGCAATGAGTTCCACATGGCCTTCAACTTCCCCTTGATGCCCCGGCTCTTCATGGCCGTCCAGCGCGAAGACCAGCAGCCGATCGTGGATATCATGTCGCAGATGCCCGAGATCCCGCCCACCTGCCAGTGGGCCACCTTCCTCCGCAACCACGGTGAGCTGACCCTGGAGTTCCGGGGACACCATACGTAATTATTGACCGGCCGCCCTGCGACTGGAGTTCCGGGGACAGAGGTCCGGGACACCATACGTAATTATTGACCGGCCGCCCTGCGACTGATAGCCTTCCGTCATGCCCCGGTTTCCTGGCACATGTTTGGGGTGCCTCGACGTAACCCCTTGGCAGGCAAGACTCGAATTTCCGGATTGTCACTACATCACGGTCTCTTCCCCCTCGGGGGGTGTCGGCGGCTTCAATTCGGTCAGCTTCAGGGCCTTCAGGACCCGGCGCGCGTCCGGGCAGCCTCCGCTGACCCGCGCCGCTCCGGTCGATCGTCCATGCGAAACGTCACCAAGCGTACCGTCTGTAGCGCCTCCATCGCCCGCTCCGCCGAGAAGTCGATCCCCGCCTCCTCGAGCCGGCGATCCAGGAGCCGCTGCACCAAGAGCGCCAGGGCGGCCACGAAGATATGTGCCTTCACTCGCGCCTTATCTGATGATAGATCGGCCGCATCGCCAACACGTCCTTGAGCTGACGGAACCCCCTTTCGACATCGCTCAAGTCCTTGTAGATCGCCACCACCTCGAGCACGCTCAAACCCGACTCGCTGGTCGCGATCACATATTTACCTTCGATCCCCTTCTCGCTCCCCAGGCCTGCCGCGTTCTCGAAGTACCGGAAGCCCCCTTGGTGGATCTCCCAGGAGTAGTAGTTGAACCCGAATCGCCGGTGCAGGTCGGCGATGGCCTTGCCGACGGTGGTGTGGTCCACCTCGTTGCCGGCCCAGACATGATGCGCGATCGGCCAGCCGGCCACCATCACCACGGCGACGATCACCTGGACATTGTGCGGCTTGCCATCGCGGCTGTGGCCGTGCTTGGCGAAGCCGGCCGGCCCGGCGCCCTCGAAGTAGGTGCTGGTAATGTCATAGAGCACCAGGTCCGGCTTGAAGCTGAACAGGTCGCGGAGGCGATGATAGAGGGCCAGCTCGATCTTCTCCTTGGCGGCCACGAGTTGGTCGAGGGTGCGATACCAGGCCTCGAGCTGCTGGAAGTGGACCCGGACTCGCTTGTGCTGGTGCCAGTTGGGCACGAACCGGCGGCCCCGGCGATCGCACACGAAGTCGGTCTCCAGCCAGCCGGCCAGGCCGTGTTCGCTGGCGGGGCGGATGAGCCGATTGGCGACCAGGACGAACGCCCGATCGGCGAACGGCACACCCTTGGCCTTACCGAGCGCCGCGTCGAGGATGGTCCAGAGCCCGAGTTGGTCGAACAGGGTCCGGATGGCGAGGACCGGCCCCCAGGTGGAGGCGTCGAGGATGTCGGGGTCTTCGACCTCGGCGGTGTCCGCTCGGTCCCCGCCGAGGAACCGCTGGAGCTTGGGGAGGATCTCGACCAGGAGGTCCTTGCGACCGAGGTCGGCGAGGGTGCGTTGCTTGACCTTACCGTTGTCGCGATAGGCCTCGATGACGCGGACATACTCGTTGATCGAGCCGCTGGAGGACCGGACTTTGACGGTTCTGAGGTACATGTCGTGAAGTATCACGACGGACGGGAAGGAAATCAAGCGAAAAATTGGGGTGATTTCACGAGAGATCTCGGAATATTGTCACTACGCTATCCCGGAAAACCGAGCACAGGATCGAGAAAAACCCCGGAAAAATAGCCGAATCCGAGCGCGGGGCGACCGCGCGGAGGGCTCGCCCACCCTAAACATAGGCTAGGGGAAAATGCGAGATGGGGAATTCGGAATGGGGAAGGGGGAATCCGGAATTGGGAATGGGGAAGAGGAGATGGCAAATGGCAAATGCCAGACGACAAATGACGGATGCCAGAGGGCAGAGGGCAGAGGCCGGATGACGGATGCCAGAGGGCGGATAACCGAGGCCGGGTAGGAAATGACGAATGGCCGATGGCCGAGGGCGAACTCCAGATGGTGGATGAGCCGTGTGAGGTGTAAGTACTTGTGGCGGCGGGCAAGGCCGGCGGGAAGGCCCGCGGCCGAAAAGGTCGTTCCCTGCGAAAAGCAGGTTCGGCCACGTGGGTTTTGCTCAGGACGCAGAACGGGCCACCCGTAGCCCTGACCGCGAAACGACCCTGCCGATTCACGGACGCTGGCGGCTCGTTGTCGGTTCCTGGACATTGCCCGGGGCGCTGGCCGTCTGCCTGGTCGTTCTCTGTAGCCGCTGGCTGCTTCAGCCTCTCGAGAAACCCGATGAGGTCCGTGAACTCGAGCGGGGTCAACGTGCTGGCCAGGCTCTTGACCGGCTGATGAGCGGCGGCAAGCCGTTGAGAAGGCTCCAGCAAAGAGCGAATGAGCTGAACCTTGTCGATTCTGGAAGCCAGCCCGCTGAGGTCCGGGCCGGTGGTGCCGGCTCCGCGCCCGGCCGCGGCATGACATCGGCCGCATGCGATGTCCCTGTTTTCGAAGAAGAGCTCTTCCCCTTTACGCGGATCGGCCAGGTGACTGAGGGCGAACTGGCGCAGGGTCTCGATGCCGGACGCTCGCGCGGGAGATCCGCCCGTGAGTCTGAGTTGCGGATCGACCTGGCCGCGGATGGCCTGAAGGGCCTTTTCACCCGCGCGGCGGAGCGATGGATCGGGATCGCTGGCGGCCTGGCGATAGATCGCCTCGGCCCGAGGGTCGGGCATCATGCAAAGCGCGGTGATCGCCTGCGTACGCAGGTCCGAGTCGGCCTGGCCGGCGCCGGCGGTCTGGATCAGCCGCGGGACGGCCTCGCGCAGCTTGAGCACGCCGGCCGCCATCACGGCCGCCTGGCGAACCTCCGCCGAGGAATCGTCGAGGCGAGCCAGAACAAGCTGCCTGATCTCGGCAGGCAGCGGCTTCTTCACGTTCAGGCTCATGAGCGCGGCGGCCCGGACGAGCGGCCTGGGACTCTCGAAAAAGCCGGCCATGTCGTTGGGCGGCAGGACTCCATCCCTGGCCAGCGGCGGCAAGGCGCGGGCCACCAGGCTCTCGGGCGCGTTCGGGTCGTACAACACCGCCAGCCGCGCGCGGATGATGTCGCGGCCGCGAAATCGGGCAAGGCCGTCGAGGGCCGCGGCGCGCACCGGCTCGGCCCGTCCAGGGTCGACGACCAGGCTCGTGAGCAGCCGCACCGACGCGGCGTCATTCATCGCGCCCAGAGCTTCGACAAGCAGCGCCTGGTTGCGGACATCGGGCTCCATCGACATCCCCTGGCAGAGGATCGGTGCGGCCGCCGGCCCGACCTCGCCGAGCGCGACGATCGACTGGAAGCGGACCGAGGCATCCTGATCGGCGAGGCCCAGCCGCAGGCCCTGGAGGACCATGTTCATCCCCTCGGGGTTCCAGTCCTGCGTCTTTCGTGGCATCTCGCCCGCCAGCGGATCGGGCCCCCACCAGGTTCCCGACCATTCGGGATACTTGCGAAACTGGCCCGCCAGGTTGGCGACGATCCGTCCGCGAAAGGCTGGCTCGGGCGTCTGCCGCAAGGATGCGACGAGCGCCCGAACGACGGGCACGGACCAGGACTCATCGGCCAGGTTCAGGGCGTTCTCCCGGCGACGAGCGTCCAGCAGGGCGGCCCGCATCGCCGCCTCATCGGGAAAGCCCAGCCGGCGGATCGCCGTCCGGATCGACCACGCCGCGAATCGATCAGATTCGCCCAGAACCGCAAGCAGCGGAGCGATCGCCCGGGTATCGCCGATCGCACCCAGGGCGATGGCTGCCTCGCGGCGGACGGACGGATCGCGATCCACGAGCAACGCCCGGAGCGCATCCACGGCTCCGCGATCGGCACGAATTCCCGAGCTCCGGGCGGCCTGAAGACGGACCGACGCCGACGAATCGACCAAGGCCTCCCGGATGGCTTGCCGCGCCTCGGTGCCGCCGATCGCGTCCAGCGCCCAGAGGGCATGCAAGCGGCCGGTCTCAGGCTGGCCGGTGTGCAATCGCTCGATCAGATGCCTGAGGGCTTGCTCGCCCTGCCCCGCCAGAGACCGCTGCGCGTCGAGCCGGACGGAAAGGGCCGGGTGGTCGAGCGCCGCGATCCGGTCGTGGAGCGCGATCCCGCGGGGCCGCGGGGTCGGGCTGACGCGATCGTTCCCGGAGTAGGTCAACCTGTAGAGCCTGCCGGTTGCGGGTCCCGCGGAGTGCCAGGCGTTGTTCGCCCAGTCCACAACCCAGAAGCCGGTTCCGTCCGCCGTCACGGCAAGGGCCAGAGGATGGAAATCGGCGACAAGCCCCTTCGAGACCACGGCGGTCTGCCGCGCGACGGCGAAAGTTCCGCCGGACCTGCGGATCTCGAAACAGAGGACAGACTGCCGGCCCCAGTCGCAAACGAAGAGGTTGCCGCGATAGCGACCGGGCAAGCCGTCCTCGTCATAGCAAACGCCCTGAGTCCCTGGTTCGCCGGCCTCGCCGCCCATGAGGGGCAAGGCGCGGAACGGCGCGGTCAGGAACTGGTAAGGATATCCGTAATGGCCGCCGTCGATGTGATGCGTCAGTCCGCCGGGCCAGCGCTTGCCGGTGTCACCGGCGCCCAGGGTGAAGACCTCGCCCGTGGCACTCAGGGCGATCGAACGCGGCTTCCGCTCGCCCGTCGAGACCACCTCGAGCCCGGTGCCGTCGGGCCGGACCCGGATCACGCCTCCGCCCGCAAGCTTGATGCTCCGCCCGTCTTTGCCGACAGCCCGGGAAATCCCCTGATCGCCCACGGCCAGGTAAAGATAGCCGTCCATGCCCGCTCGAACGCCAGCGGCGATGTGGTCGTTGATTCCCTGGGGGGCAAGGGCCGTCGGGCCCAGGCCGGTGACCAGCTCGATCCGCTCGTCGGCCCGGCCGTCGCGGTTGTTGTCCCGGAACGCAGAGAGGTCGGGCGGATGAACGACATAGAGCGTGCCGTCGATCCATTCCAGGCCGCTGACGGTGCCCAGTCCGTCGGCGAAGACCCAGCTCTTGCCATCTTTGATGGCCAGGACCGAACCGCTGCTGACGCCCGCCGGGCCGTTCTTCTCCGTCGAGGCCTGGCCGAGGTAGATCGTGCCGTCGGCTGCCACGACGATGGATGTCGGATTGCGAATTCGGGCGCCTGGGCCGCCAGCTCGATCGACCAACCGGGCGCCGGTTGCGGCAAGGGCTCCCGCTCCGGTTCTCCAGCCTCACTGCGAGCGATCAGCAAGGCCATGATGAGAGCGAAAACCGGCACGAGGGCGGCACGCATGAATTTCCCCTCCCTGGGCAACCGGG
>CAWFJM010000050.1:0-45643 GCA_963816015.1 uncultured Planctomycetaceae bacterium
AGGTCGCCGATATCCATTGAGTAACCGGCGCGGATCGGGTTGCTGTAACTGGTGGCCCACCAGGTTGAAGGAATCGGCGGCGGCGGGTCTGGGGTTGGGGAAGCTTCGGGTAGCCCGGAACCGACTGGGCCTCACCCCACCGCCCCGCCACCGGCGGGGTCAGGCCAGCACACAGCGTTGGGAGAGCTGTGCCGAACCGTCCACGTCGCCGTGTCGGCGATGCCATTGGGCATGAAGTAGGGAGTCCCGGAAGCCGCCTGCGTTCCACGTTGTAAAGGACAAGGTTGTCGTCGCCGTTGACGTGCCGGCGAGGTCGGGCACTAAAGCAGTAACAATGGGTGTGGCCTGCGGCCTCGTGCCGGCCAGCAGGTTGCGTAGCTGGGTCAGCCGGACGTCGACGCCGCCGCTGTCGACCTGGGTGTTGCCGCGCGTAAGGTCCGGGGTAGACAGGCGGCGTAAATGCGGTGGCATGATCCGTGCCGGTGGTGCAAACGAACCCGTTCTGCAGCCCGTAGGTCGGGTCGACCTCGCTCACCGAGTTGCCCAGGTGGGCCGCATGATACCCTCCGCTGCCACGCCCCCGCCGGCCAGGTTGCCGGCGGTGTTGAGCGGGATCCGGCCGTTCAGGCCGATGACCATGAAGGCGAAGAGGGGCTTGAAGAGCTGGCCCTGGGCATTGCGGCGGGCGGGATAGCCCAGGTCCACCCAGACCGAGTCGGTCTGGCCGTCGCCGTCGTTGTCCACGTCGTAGGTGATCCTGCCGGTTGTCGCGTCCGGGAGCAGGTCGGGGAACGTCGTCGCATCGTGGCCGTCGGCCGGCGCGGGCGGAGGATCCGCGAGGCCGAATCCGCCCAGCGTCCGGTGCTCGTCGAGGAGGCTGTGTTGTCGGCACCGCTCCAGTCGTCGACGACCGTGGCGTCGAGCCGCGGGTCGATGCCGGATGGCCGCCGGGCGGTGGAACGAGGGGATCATCACCTGGCCATCGGCGCTCTGCATGGCCAGGAACCAGTTCTCCAGGTCCACCGCGTCGTAGTCCTCGTCCATGCCGACAGTTTGCGGGCCGTATGGTGGGCTCGTGAGGGGGTGCCGTTGTACCGGAAGTTGCCGTGAGACCGCGTTGCGTCGTCATGCCCGGCCCGTTGAAGGCATGCAGCCAGCGGCCGTCGAGCATGAACTGGTAGGTGCCGGTGCCGGCGACGAGGTACTGGCCCGGCAGGTCGGTGTGGAAGCCGCTCGGGTAGCCGGGTGCGGGGGTGGGGTTGATCAACGAGGTCGACGAGTCAGTCGGGTTGATGTTGACCGTGAAGACGCGGTTGGCGCCGGTGGTGATGTCATTCAAGACCTCGAAGCTCTGATCGACGACGCCCGTGTTGGTGTATCCGGTCGACCATCCTCACCCGCATGGTCCAGCGCGTGAAGTTGTAGCCATAGAACGCGGGGTCGCCCACGACGATGTTCGTGGTCAGGTTGTAGAGCGTGCCGGAAACGTTCGTCACATTGGTGATCTGGAGCGGCGTCCCGTCGGAATTGGCGGCGACGTAGCCGTTGTCGCTCGCGTCGTTGCCGTACATGTCCCGGGCCATGCTGTGGCCGCGGATCGACGACCGGATGTCGGGCGTGTCGCAGATGAGCTGCGAGAGGGCGTAGTCCATCAGCTCGTCGCGCTGGGGCTGGTTCACCGACTGGGCGAAGTTCCGGGCGCTGATCCGCGATTGCCCCGAGAAGGTGGCGAACGTGATCCCGATCACGGCCATCAGTCCCAGCACGGCCAGGATGAGGACCAGGACGATCCCCCGCCGCTCGCGCTGGTTCTCTCGTGTTCTGGCCTGCATGGTCAAATCTCCCCGGGCGTGTCCCGCACCGAGAAGGTGGGTCTAACCCACCGTGACGTTCACAATTCATGGCGATCTTGTCTTCGCTAATGACTGGCTGCGCCACTCCTCTCACAGCTTGTCCGTGAAATCCTGTCGGATCGTCAATGTCTTGACTCGCTGGTTGGTCGGGTCCGTGACCCGGATCTGGATCTGGATGCCTCGCAGCGGCGCCGGATAGGGCGGCGGATACGAGGGGTAAACGGGCGGCGAGAACGGCGGGCCGGCCGGGAAGCCGGTCGCGTACACACCCGTGCCCGGGGCCCGGCTGTACTCGGTGGACCACGAATCCCAGACTCGCCGCAGCCGGACGACCGCCGGGTTGTCGTCGCCGACGTTGCCGTTGTAGTTGGAGTGTCGCCGGTATGGCCGTGTAGTGGTGGGACGCGCCCGAACTGGGCGTCGAACCGGTAGTCGGTCGTCCAGCGGCGGCATCCGCCCCTCGTGGGCGAAGGTCTGGTTCAGCGTGTCGAAGGTCTGAGTTCCTGACGTCGTTGTGGGAGGGGTCTGGTTCAGGTACTGAAGCGTCGCACCGCCGGTGAAACGCAGATCGTCGCCCCAGCCCAGGTCGACGTACTGGGCCACCGAATTGTCATAGGCCTTGATGTCGAAGCTCCGCACGCCGGTCATGATCAGGTCGTCTTCCCAGCTCTGGAGCCAGAGCGCGGGCGGGTTGCCGCTGGCGTCGAGCGGGAAAAAGACGGTGCTGCTGCCGAAGCCGTCGTTGTAGGGCTGCGGGGTATTCCGGTACACGCCCGTCATCGCGGGCAGGAACTGCGGGCCGTCGGCTCGGGGCGACGTTGGCCGGCCGGCTGGCCAGGCCGTTGGGCTGCCGCTGGGCGACGTTCACCTGCACCGTCGGGTCTTCCCAGGAGGGCGAGAGCGTCTCCCGCCAGGTCGGGAAGCCCCACCAGGTTTGCTGATAACCCGTCTGATTCGCGGGGAGTGCTGAGGTTGTCTCCGGTATCCAGCGGATTGTGGTTGATATGCTTGAGATAGTCCAGCGTCGTCCCGTTGGCGTTCCCCTCGTAGATCACTCCGACGGGGGCCGTCGGCGTGCCGACGTTGACCTCGGGATTCGGCGAGTGGATCCAGCCGAAAGCATAATTGCTCAGGGTCTGGGGAACGGAGTAGGCCCCCGGGAAGACAAAGGGGAACGCCATCGCCCCGAGCGCCTGCGGCTGACGGCTGCCGGGTAGTTGGGCTCGAAGATGAGCTGACTCGCGGCGTTCGGCGGCGAGCTGAAAACCGTGGGGTAGAGCGTCGGGTAATAGTCGGGCACATTGTCCGCCGTTGACAGTCGTCGTCGAGCCCGTCGCCGCCGGCGACGAGGTTGCCGCTGAGGTCCTGGAAGTCGCTGGAGAACCGCTGGTAGGCAAACCGGTTCTCGCGGTTGGTCAGGTCGGCCAGGGTGTTGAGGATGACGGAGTTGTTGTTGTAGCGGTGAGCCTGTGGCCGCCGGACGGGCCGACAGGTCGTTGACGCCCTGCCAGCTCGTCTGGATGCCGCCCAGCCCCGAGGGAGCGGGTACAGTCGGGTTGACGGCACGCGACCGGGGACTGCGTGCCACGATGGTTGCCGTGTTGTTGATGGTCGGCACGATGGTCGACTGCCGTTCCGGTGCCACCAGCAGGACGCGGCGGTAGAGGTTGCCGTTGCGGAGGAAGTAGATGATCTCGGCGTACTCGCTGGTGACCGTGATCGGCTGGAAGCCGGCAGGTCGCAACGCCGGCCTGGGTCATGGTCAGGACGGATTCGGCGGAGGCACCCACATCCGCCCGGTGAACGGCCGGCCGGCGGGGGCCTTGGCGGTGAACCGGATGTAGTCGTCGGAGTCTTCCCCCTGGAGGTCGGCAAACTCGTTCTCGCCGTACTCGAGGTAGCCCTTGTTGTTCTTGGGGTCATTGGGAGGCGTCAGCGTGGCCGTGACCCCATTCAAGTCGGAGCGGATCGTCGCGTCCAAAAGGCGGAGCCCGTTGTCCAGCTCCTGGCAGACCTGGGCCGAGCTGAGCGAGCCGGTCGCGGCCTGGAAGATCTGGACGATGACCGTCATCATGAGGAGCAGCACCGCCAGCGTGACCAGCATCTCGACCAGCGTCACGCCCCGCCGGCGGGCTTGCGAATCGGCCATCGTTCCGGAATGATCGTCGTTCACGTCAGGTGCCCTGCCCCTCCTCTGCCCACTGCCCACTTCATCTGACAAAAAACGTCTGCGGGATCACGTTGACGACGTTCGGGCAGATGAGAACGGCGTTCTGGTACACGGGCGTGCCAAACTTGTCGGCCAGCAGGAGCGTCCGCGCGTCGAGCTTTCGGTTCACGTAGACGACCATGGACCGGTAGGGCCCGCCTGCCAGGTTCGGATCGGATGTGCCGGAGTCACCTTCTGAACCTGGTACCAGAAGCACCGCTGCGCCGGCAGGTTGTCCCATTCCCTTGTTGAGGGGTTAGCCGCCGCCGCCGGCGTGAGCGAGGTAGGAACCGGCATGTTGACCAGCATCTGGCTCCGCTCGTAGGTCACGTCGGCGATCCAGTCGCCGACCTTGACGACCGGATCGGGCTGGGTCGCGAACCAGCGGATCAGGACCGTCCGATCGGCCCCGGCGCCGTAGCCCGGGCCGGTTGAGGGCTGGACGTTGCTGCTGAAGCCAAAGACCCCCTCGCAGACTCTCTCGCCGGCAGCCTGGCCGTTGTCGATCGCAAACGGTCGGTTCTCGAAGATGACGATGTTCCCCTCGAACGCGGCGCCGTTGGAGGCGTTGGTCTGCTGGGCCGTGATCATCCAGCTAAACCGCCAGTCGTTCGTGGGCTGGACGCTTGGATCAATGCTCAAGTCTGGAACGACCGTGCTGGGCGTGCCGACCGGAGTCCCCGGACTTCCGCTGAAGGCCACCGTGTAATTCGGGTTGCTGGCTTCCTGCCAGACCATGTCCTCGGGAGAGACGAAGATGCTGGGCACCTGGTTCGCGGCGGCCATGATGGCCGGCCGGTTGAAGTTGGTCAGCCGCTGCAAGCCGTGGCGCTAGCGGGGTGTTGTCCGACTCGGCCCTGAGCATGGAGCTGATGCCGGACGCGAACCGGGCCTCGGGGCAATCCGCCGGGATAGCTCGCCCGACCGGGGTTATCGAAGAGATAAGTGCCAGTCGGAGGATTTGTCTGCACAGGGTCTGGGTACCGCCAGAGCGGATCATAGGCGAACGGAGACCATAGCCGCCCGGAGGCAGGCGGAACTCGAGGCGACGCTCGGGTTGGTGGCGTCGTAGGCGTCGGTTCCATAGAGCGGCCGTGTCGTGCGTGAGCGGGTTGTAGCGGCCGGAGGCCAGGGCTGAGCGGCGACGGATACCAGAGGGAAGGCACTAGGAGCGTTGAGCAGGTCGGCGTAGACGAAGGAGTCCTTGTTGTAGCAGCCCCCGCGCCGCCACGTCGGCGGTGGCCGACTCGGACAGATAGGCCGAGCGCGTCTGGCGCTGGGCGTCGCGGAGCCGGAGCAGGCCAATGGGAAAAGCGTGGCCAGAGAGATCAGGCCGATCCCCAGGATCATGATGGAGATCATGATCTCGGTGAGCGTGATCCCCGCGGGGCGGGGCGCCGGGGCGGCGGTTCGGATCTCGATCTTCATCGTGAATCCCCCCTGACCCCCTGCTGGGGAAGCAGGAACGGCAAGCTCGGGTTGTTGCCGTCAAAGGTCTCGACCTGGTTGGTGTTGATGGCGCCGGTCCGCGTGAAGAGGGTGAGCAGCCGCCGCTCGCCCTTCAGCGCGCGGGTGGCTAGGCGTCCGAGGGGTTGGGATAGTTCGGCGAGCCGGCGACCATGGGCAGCAGGTAGGGGACGCCGGTCCTGCGCCACCGGATCGAACAGGTCGCCCCGCTCGGCCAGCCAGAAGTGGTAGAAGGCCGAGCTCATGCCGAACGACGTCGGGCTCGAGTAGACCGTGGTCGGCACCACCGTGCCGTTGGGGTTGAGCAGGATGTCCACGGAGCCCGGTGGTCGCGTCGACCGGCAGCCGCGACCGCTCGGACACGTAGACTCGGTCGCGACGAAGGCTTGAGCCGGGTTCCACTCGTCAGGTCGATCACCACATCCGGACGGCAGCAACGTCTCGCGGGCGCCCGGCACCACCACGGGTCGGCGAGTGATGATGTAGGGAAGGTTGACGGCGTGCCGTGGGCAGGAGCGCGGCCGTGCCAGTGCTCGGTCTCCACCCACTCGTCAGATCGGCGGCGTGTGTCGTATCCGGCACCTGGTCCACGATTCCGTCCCCGTCGTTGTCGATGCCATCCAAGCCGTTGTCCACGTAACCGTCGTTGTTGTCGTCCAGGCCGTTAACCAGGAACAGAAACTCGGGAGTATGGGTTGTCCGATGTCGGCAAGGTGTGCTGGAGACGAGCGGTGCCCGGAGTCCCAATGTTGACGAAGAGCTCCGGGTTCGGTCGGGTGTTCATTGGGCCGACGACCGTGTAGTAGATGCCCGTATTGTTGATCTGGATCTTGTCGCCGATCCGAATGTTCCAGTACCAGGAGGTCGGCGGGTTAAGCGGCTCGGATCGGGTACAGCCTTTGGGCGGTTGTCGCAGGACAAAGCTGGTCTGCCCGGAGGTGACCGGGTAAGCCATCGCCTTGGATCGGGTAGTGGAAACGCCCGCGTGGTGTAGGTAGTGCAAGAAAGCCATCGCACGGGTTGTTAGCGTCACTACGGGATATGGGCAACGACCCGCCCGGTACGGAAGAGAAGCTGTCCGAAGTCGGAGAGGCTACGATCATGGATGACCTGACTGCCCTCCGAGTAATCCGGCGCGAGTTGGATGGGGATGAAGCGGTTCGACGCCAGGATCGTTTGGGATCGAGACGTGTTCGTCGCTGGGGTCGATACCGTTGAACACCGGGTCGGGCAGCAGGCGGATGCCGGCGGGGGCGTTGTTGTTGATGGCGATGTCGCGGGCGCCGACCAGGCCGGCCTGGAGAATGCGGGCCGCCTCGCAGACCTGGCGATGGGTGTAGGCCGAGATGACCGTGGGCAGCGTCACCGCGCTCACCAGCAGGATGAGCGTGATCACGACCAGGAGCTCGATGAGCGTGAACCCCTGCCGGTCCGTGAATCGCGCCTGTCGGTTCATGGTCAAGACCCTCCCGTGCCGCCGACAGCCTGGCGGTTCTGGTTGCTGATGTCGTCGCGGCCCGAGCTCGCGAAGCTGATAGCTCGGATAGCTGGGTCGGAGAGTGCGGCTGGTGGGGCCGGCTGGTAATGGTCGACACGGACAGTGAATCGGCACCGAGCGTGATGGTGAAGTCGAAGATGACGGCATCGCGTTGTTCTCGATCGATCAGCAACTGGCTCGCGCTGGGCGGGCGGCTGGGGCTGTCCGGATAGAGGAAGATCCCCGGCTGCTGGTCGGGCCCGCCGAGAGGATCAGGGGCCTGGTGAAGAAGGCCCGGCGGTAGCCGTAGGGCAGACGGTAAACGGCCGTCCGGTCCCAGTAGCTGGCGCCGAGGTGCCGCCGGTGTTCGCCAGCGGCTCGGTCAGCCGGTGGAAGAAGTACTCGAAGGCCATCACGCCGCCGCTGCCGCCGACCGACGCCGGCGGTCGTCACCGGTGAAGGTCGCGAACGGGAAGTTGGGTTCTGCGTGATCGACCACCAGGCCGGCGCCATGAGCTGCTGGTTGGGGTCCAGCGGGTTCTGCTCGCGGGTCTCGAAGACCGAGAGGTAGGGCGGTCGATCAGCGTCGGCAGGCCAGTCGTCACGTCGTCGACGATCACCTGCCCCTTCTGGCTGTCGGTGTGGTAGAGCAAGGGCCAGCGGAAGAACTGGAGCGGCTGGCCCCAGGCGTCCACGAACTCGGGCAGGCCGTCGCCGTCGGTGTCCTTGACTTCCTTGTCGGTGAAGTCGTCGCGACTGAACACCGAGCCCAGCGGCCCCACGCCCTCGACGAGGATCGCATAGAGCGTCTCGGCCCGCGCCGTGTGGTGCTGGTGGGCGGCGAGGTTGGCCTGCACCTGGGCCAGGGCCGTGGCATTCGCGGTGGTATAGTTTGGAGGATCGTTGATGCCCTCGGCCCACTCGTCGATCGCCCCGTTGCCGTTGTTGTCGACGCCGTCGTAACCGGCAGGCAGGTAGCCCAGGTTCTTGTAAATGCCCGCGGCCGCGAAGTACGACGCGCCGTAGATGCCCGTGCCGACAGTGTTGGCGAGGTTGCCGGCGCCGTAGTCCGGTACCCGGAGGAGCGGCCCCGCGACCGAGTTGCCCAGCGGCAGCATGTAGTTGCCCAGGTAGTACGCATCGATGGGCGTTCCGGGATACGGGTTGGCCGCGAAGTTCAGCGGATAGCCGTTGGGCCCGGGTTGTGTTCTGGACGAAGAACACGTCGGGCATCTCGCTCTTGATGAAGTCGTACCAGGCGATGACCTGGGCGCGGGTGTTGCTGCCCGGGTAAGAGCGGCCGAGTTGCCCGCGCATCTGTGCGGTGTAGATGCCGGCCAGGTAGTAGTGCGCCGCGTTGTAGTCGGGCCGGGTCTGCAGCAGCGCGTCGAGCCGGTCGTTGAGGCCCGCTTCGAGCTTGGCGATCAGCGACATCGTGGCCGCCTCCTCGGCGCGACGGCGGGCATCCTGGCCGCCATCAGGATGAAGGTGATGATGATCCCGATGATCCCGATGACCACCAGGAGCTCGGTCAGGGTGAAGCCCCCGCGCTGCGAGTGCCCCCCTCCTACCGGCCGCTGTCTCGTGGTTTCCACCCGCGCTTCACCCATGTCCTGCGATCCCGATCTTGTGTTCGGTTCCGACCCATGTAGGGCGGGCGCAGCCCACCTCTTCACATCGCTTTCCATGCAGTGGGTTGCACCCACTCTACAGGAATGCGGAAATCATCATTCCAGCTTGCCGTTGTGGAAGTTGGTGACGTTGTCCTGCTCGCGTTTCCGGATGCCCGTATCGCTGGTGTTATGTACGGGCTCGGGGTCGAGAGGTCGACCGGCAGCGATTCGGCCGTGTTGTCGGGAGAGTACTGTCCCCCCACGCCGTAGAGCCCATCGATCCCCGACGAGATGATCTGGAACGACTGGGGATTCAGGAACGTCGGCACCCCCGTGGCCGGCACCGTGGTCGTGCTGGTGTACGGGTTCGGCGCCGGCGAGAGCGCAGCGGCTGGCCCCGGGAAGCTCCGGGGAACCGGGAAGCTCGATGCCGAGAAGGGCAGGCCGATCGGCCCGCTGCCCGAAGCGTCGGACTCCGCGAAGTTCACGTCGTTGGGGTCGTAGCCCGCCGTTGCCGTAGGCGCTGAAGTAGGCGTAGAAGTTGACCAGGCCTCCCCCCAGAGAGTTGCCCAGCGAGTCGAGGTAGCCGGGGAGAAAATCTGGCGGTTCCAGGCCGTCGGGTTGAGGTCGGATAATGCGGTTGGGGTCGAGGACGAGCCGGTTGGCGGCGAACTCGAAGAGCGGCGTCTGGCGGTTCCCGCTGTACATCGGCGTTGCCCACGATGGCTGTTGATGAACGGATTGGTGGGGTCCTTGCCGAAACCCGATCATCCCGAAGCCCGAGCGCGGTCGGCTGCGGAATGCCGCCCAGGAAGAAGACCAGGCATTCATGCCCCTGCAAGATGTAAGGCTTCGGGTCGAAGGCACCCGTTGCCGTTGAAGTCGTACCACTGACTGCCCGCGTGGGTCCAGACCACCGCGCCGGTGGTGTTGAGCACGACCCTGGGAAAGAACTTCCGCAAGGCCGCGAGCGAGCGCTGGGCAAGCTGGGCGTAGGTGATGTCGCCGGTGGCAATGCGCGACGTTGCCAGTGACCGAGAAGTTGCCGTCCTCCGACCAGCTAGATCCGGCTCGGCGGATAATCGCCGTACTTGGCCTTGAACGCCGCCAGCGCCTGGGCGAGCAGGTTGATCTCGGCCCCGACGGCCGCGTTCTTGGCGGTGCGCATCGCGCCGTTGAGCGTCGGCAGGAGGATCGCGATCAGGACGGCCAGGATGAGGATGACGGACAGCAACTCCACCAGCGTGAAACCTCTCGGAGGCTGCCCCTGGCGAAGTCGAGGCCGGCGGCGAAGGGACGGACTGGAGCAGATCATTGGTCGGGGTCTCCGGATAGTGGCCACTGCTCGATCATGCCGACAGCTTGGTGATCAGCGTGATGAGCGGCAGGAACAGGGCAATGACGATGAAGCCGATGATGCCGCCGAGGACGACGATCATGATCGGCTCGAGCAGGCTGACCAGCGACTCGACCGCGGTCTCCACCTCCTCGTCGTAGTTGTCGGCGATCTTGTTGAGCATGGTGTCGAGCTCTCCGGTCTCCTCGCCGACGTCGATCATGTTGACCACGATGTCGTCGACGATCCGGGCCTCGCGAAGCGGCTGGGCGATCGTCTCGCCCTCGCGGATGCTCTGGTAGATCCGGGTGAACGCCCGCTCGAAGACGGCGTTGCCGGCCGTCTCCTTGACGATGTTCAGCGATTCGAGGATCGGCACGCCTGCCTGCACCAGCGTGCCCAGCGTGCGCATCGTCCGCGCCACCGTCGACTTCTCGATGATCGCGCCCATCACCGGGATCATCAGCGCAATCCGGTCGCAGACGTAGGCCCCCGTTCGATTGCGATATAAAAGCTTGATGAAGATCCAGATGAACAGCGGCGTGAGGAAGACGATGTGGAAGTACTTGATCAGGAAGTGGCTGGCGTCGATCAGGATGGTGGTCATCCTGGGCAGCGGCACGCCGAAATCCTTGAAGATGGCCTCGAACTTGGGAATGATGAAGTAGAGGATGAAGCCCACGATCGTGCAGGCGACCAAAATGACCACGATCGGGTAGACCATGGCCGACTTGATCCGCCGCTTCAGGCTCTGGGCCTTCTCCTTGAAGTCGGCCAGGCGCTGAAGGATCGCTTCCAGGGCACCGCCGGCCTCGCCCGCCTTGATCATGTTGCAGTAGAGCCGGTCGAACGCCTTGGGGTGCTTGGAAAACGCCTCGGACAGCGTCATGCCGCCCTCGATGTCCTCGATCACGTCCTGCAGCGCGTTCTTGAGCACGCCCGGCTTGCACTGGCCCTCGAGGATCTTCAGGCTCCGCAGGATCGGCAGGCCGGCGTCCTGGAGCGTCGAGAGCTGGCGGGTGAAGGTGCAGAGATGCTTGGTCGAGATCCTGCCGATCGTGAACGACTTCTTCTTCCGCCTCCCCCCCTTCTTGGCCGTCGACTTGCGCGTCTTCTTCGCCTTCTCCGAGATCTTGGTGACGAAGAAGCCCTTCTGCCGGATGAGCTGCTGGGCCTCCTCCTGGGTCGAGGCGTCGATCGAGTCCTTGACCTCGCGACCGGTGCGGTCCATCGCTTCATACTGGTAGATCGGCATGGTCGCTCTCCGGGCAGCGGGCAGCAGGCGGTAGGCAGGCGGCAGCAGGCAGTGGGCAGCAGGCAGTCATGCGATTCCAGATCTCAGATTCAAGATGCCAGATCTCAGATTCAAGATTGCAAATGGCAAAGACATCTCGTCTTGTTCTGAACTGCCTACTGCCTACTCTTCAAAAGAAAGAACTCAGATCTCCGTCATCGTTTCGCGGACGATTTCCTCGATGGTGGTCTGGCCGTTATTGATGGCGAGCAGGCCGGCCTCGCGGAGGGTCCGCATGCCGTACTTGCGGCAGGCGTTGCGGAACTCGTCGAGCGAGACCTCGGCGATGATCATGTCGCGGAGAGCATCGTTCATGATGGCCAGCTCGTAGAGGCCCATGCGGCCCTTGTAGCCGGTGTTGTTGCACTTTTCGCAGCCCTTGCCGTAGTACCACTTCTGGGCGGCGGCCTGCTCGGCGGTCAGTCCCAGCTCCATGACGACCTCGGGGCTGGGGGTGAACTCGGTCTTGCAGTTCGTGCAGATCTTCCGCACCAGGCGCTGGGCCAGCACGGCCTCGACGGTGGCCGTGATGAGGAAGGTCGGCAAGCCCATGTCGCGGAGCCGGGTGACCGCGGACGGGGCGTCGTTGGTGTGGAGCGTGGTGAAGACCATGTGCCCCGTGAGCGACGCCTGGATCGAGATCTCGGCGGTCTCCAGGTCGCGGGTCTCGCCCACCAGGATCTTGTCGGGATCCTGGCGGAGGATCGACCGCAGGCAGTTGGCGAAGGTCACGCCGATGTCGGGGTTGACCGGCACCTGGATCAGCCCCTCGATCTCGTACTCGACGGGCTCCTCGGTGGTGATGATCTTGTCCTCGATCTTGTTCAGCTCGTTGAGCGTGGCGTAGAGCGTGGTGGTCTTGCCGGAGGAGGTGGGCCCGGTGACCAGAATGATGCCGTTGGGCTTGTGGATGATCTGCAGCCACCGCGCCAGGGTGTCCTCGGGCATGCCCAGCTTGCGGAGGTCAAGCTGGACGACCGAGCGGTCGAGGATTCGCAGCACCACGCTCTCGCCGAACATGGTGGGGAGGGTGGACACCCGGATGTCGACGCTGTTGCCTCCCAGGGCGAGCTGGATCTTGCCGTCCTGGGGAAGCCTGCGCTCGGCGATGTCGAGGTTCGACATGACCTTGATGCGGCTGGCGATGGCCGGAGCCAGGTGCCGCGGGGGGGGCACCAGCTCGTAGAGGATGCCATCGACCCGGTACCGCATCTTGTACTCTTCCTCGAACGGCTCGAAGTGGATGTCGGAGGCCTTGTCCTTGATGGCCAGGAGCAGCACCATGTTCAGGAGCTTGCGCACCGGCGCGGCCTCGGCCATCTCCTCGATGGCCTCGAGGTCGATCGTGTTCTGGTTCCGGTTGGCGAGCTGCGCCAGGCCCTTGTCCTGCTCGATCTCCTTGACCACGTCCTGGATCGTCTCGTGGTGGCCGGCGTAAAGCCGCTCGATGGCCGTGATGACGTCGATCTCGGAGGCAACCGCCCCCTTCACCTCAACCCCGAGGAAGAGCCGCAGGCTGTCCAGGGTGGACGGGTTCTGGGGCTCGGCCATGACCACCGTGATGCTCTTGTCCTTCTTGTTCTGGGAGATCGGCACCACCTTGTAGGCGGTGGCCATGCTCTCGTTGACCAGCTCGGTCATCTCGGCCGGGATCGTCGTGTCGGCCAGGTTGATGACCTTCATGCCCAGTTGCTCGCCGAGCGCCTTGAGCACCTGGTCTTCCTTCACCAGGCCCATCCTGACGGCGACCTTGCCCAGAAGCTCGTTGCCCGATCGCTCCTGCTCCTCGAGGACCTTCGACAGACCGTCCTCGTCGAGGTAGCCCATGTCGACCATGATCGTGCCGAGTCGTCTCGCCATGCCTGAGCGTTCCAGCCACAGAAGTGTTGATCAACTCTCACTTTTGATTACGTGATCGCATCGGGCGTGTGACAGACGAGAGCCGCCGCCGACCGTGCCGCCGCCGACCGGCGATCGCTCACTTCTCCTCGTCCTCCTCGGGCTCATCCTGGAAGATTCCCTTCTTGGCGTTCTCGATCCGCTCGCGCAGGTCGTTGGGTTTTCGCGACTTGTGCATGACCTCGGTCTCCTCGACCAGGCCCTGCCGCCAGAGATTGAACAGGCTGTCGTCCAGGAGGATCATGCCGTGCTTGCGGCCCGTCTGGATCGACGAGTCGATGCGGTACGTCTTGTTTTCGCGGATCAGGTTGGCGATTGCCGGGGTGACCACCAGCATCTCGTAAGCGGCGACCAGCCCCTTGGGCTTCCGCGGCAGGAGGGCCTGGGACAGGATGCCGATGATCGCCACCGAGAGCTGGGTGCGGACCTGGTCCTGCTGTTCCTTGGGAAAGACGTCGATGACCCGGTTGACGGTTCCTTCGGCCGAGTTGGTGTGCAGCGTGGCGAAGACGATGTGGCCGGTCTCGGCGGCCGTGATCGCCGCCTGGATCGTGGCCAAGTCGCGCATCTCACCCACCAGGATGATGTCGGGATCCATGCGCAGCGCCCGGCGGATCGCCTCGGGGAAGTCGGGCACGTCGATGCCGATCTCGCGCTGGTTGACCAGGCTCTTGTTGTGCTTGTGAAAGTACTCGATCGGGTCCTCGATCGTGATGATGTGCCGGTCCGTGTTGTTGTTGATCCAGTTGACCATCGAGGCCAGACTGGTCGTCTTGCCCGACCCGGTGGGGCCGGTGACCAAGATCAGGCCGCGAGGCCGCTGGATCAGCTCGCCGATGACGGCCGGCAAGCCGAGCTGCTCGAAGGTGAGAAACTCGTTGGGAATTCTCCGCAGCACCATGCCGACGTTGCCGCGCTGCTTGAACACGGCCACGCGGAACCGCGCCATGTCGCCGAAGGCGAAGCCGAAGTCCGTTCCCCCCACCTCCTGGAGCTCTTGTTGGCACCGCTCCGGCGTGATGCTCTTCATCAGCGCCACGGTGTCGGGAGGCTCGAGGACCTTCGTGGCCAGCGGTCGCATGTGACCATGCAGCCGGATCACCGGCTGGCTGCCCACGGTCAAATGCAGGTCGCTCGCCTTCTGGGTGCAAACCGTCTGCAGAAGCTTGTCGATGAGCAGAGCGCCCATTGCCCTCTCAACCTTCCCGCGAAGACCCCATGGAACGTTTTCCTGACAATCGGCACTGATGATCAGTACTTGACTTTGTCCTGGAAGCAAGGAGTCTACCGTATTCCCATGCCTCGCTTTAGGGTTACAGAAACGAGCAATTTCATTCAGCCAACCCCATTATTTCGCCTTGGAACCACCAGTTCAAGAACTTTGCCGGTTCACGACTTCGTGCGATCGGGGCCTTCCGGACACGAAATCACGCTTCGCCGGCCTCGCCACCCTGCCCCGCACCGAGCAAGGTTTCTGGCCCTTGACCGGCACCAACCCGCCTTCTTTATCTATTTATCTTCCTTCTTGGCAGCGAACAGCCCCTCGGAAATCATGTCGTGATGGGTAATGCGCAGAACCTCCTCCAGGGTGGTCACCCCCTTGATGGCCTTGACGATCCCGTCTTCGAAGAGTGTGCGCATCCCCTGTTTGCGAGCCAGCCTGCGAATCACCTGGGTGGACTCGCCCTTGAACGTCATCTCCCGGATCTGGGTGGTCATGGGCATCAGCTCGAAGATCCCCAGTCGGCCGCGGTAGCCCTTCTTGTTGCAATGGTTGCAGCCCTTGCCCTTCATGAAGTTGGCTTTCTTGGCGATCTCCGGCCGCAGTCCCAGCCCTGCCAGAACGTGCGCCGGCGGCTCGTAGCGAATCTTGCACTTGGGGCACACTTTTCGCACCAACCGCTGTGCCATGATCGCAAGCACGGAGCTGGCCACCAGGAATGGCTGGATCCCGATGTCGACCAGACGTGTAATGGCACTTGGCGCATCGTTCGTGTGCAATGTACTGAAAACCAAGTGTCCTGTCAGTGACGCCTGGATTGCGGTCTCGGCCGTCTCCAGATCGCGAATTTCACCCACTAGGAGGATGTTCGGATTCTGCCGCAGCATGGCCCGGATGATGCGCGCGAAGGTCATGCCAATCTTCGCCTTCACCTCGCACTGGTTGACCCCGGGCAGATAATATTCCACCGGGTCTTCCGCGGTGATGATCTTCACGTCCGGCCGGTTCAGCTCGTTGAGCGCGGCGTAGAGGGTCGTCGTCTTGCCCGATCCAGTCGGGCCGGTCACCAGCAAAATTCCGTTGGGCCGTTTCACCATGCTCTTGAACCGGGCAAAGTCGTCGTCGGCAAACCCCAGGTCCTGGAGACCGACCTTGATGTTGTCCCGGTCGAGGATTCGCATGACGACTGACTGGCCATGCGTGGTTGGAAGGATGCTGACTCGCAGATCGATGTCCTTGCCCGCCACCAGGATCTTGATCCGTCCGTCCTGGGGCCGCCGCTTCTCGGCGATGTCGATCGACCCCATGATCTTGAGCCGGCTGACGATCGCTCCCAGGAGCCGGCGGGGAGCCGAGTCGCGCTCCATGAGCACGCCGTCGATCCGGTAACGAATCCGGACCCGGTCGGCGAAGGGCTCGATGTGGATGTCCGACGCTCGCGTGGTGACGGCTTCCTGGATGATCAGGTGCACCAGCTTGATGACCGGCGCGTCCCCTTCCTCCAGGGTGTTGGTGGTGCCCGGCTTGCCCCCCGCACTCGCATCCTCGGCAAAATCGATCGCGGTGTCCGTGAACTCCTGGAGCATCGAGTCGACCGACTCGGTCTCGCTGCTCGCCGCTCCGTAATACTTGTTGATGGCCTCGACGATGGCTTCCTTGCACGCCAGCGCCACCTCGATCTCCCAGTTGAGCACGAACCGGAGCTTCTCGATCGTCTCGAAGCCGTGGGGATCATGCATGATCACCTTGATGGTGCCATCGCCCTGCGCCAGCGGCATGACCACGTTCTCGCGCCAGCGACTCGGGAACGAGTTCGACCACCGAAGGTGGGATCTCGATCTCCTTGAGCTCGATGAAGGGCAGGCCGTGCTGCTCGGCCTTGGCCTTCATGATGTCGTCGGCCTCCGCGTAACCCAGTTTGACGAGCGCTTCCTCGATCGAACCCCCGGCCCGCTGCGACTCCTTCAATTGATCTGGGTCGATCACCCCCCGACGGATCAGGATCTCAGTCCAATCCCGACTCTTTGCCATGACCGTTGAACTCCCGAGAAGTACATCACGCGGTGACTTGGACGGAGTACCGGCGCCGGACCCCCGGACAGTCCACGCGGCAGCATTTCCCGGGTCTGGACCAGCCCGGGTCTGAGAAGGGCGCGGCAGTGTGGCGTAACGTCAGGTACTGGTGCACGATCTAAATCGTGACAGCAAACGACCGGGAGGGTCAGTTCGATCGGACGACCGACGAGGGGTATAAGGGAATCGATGAGGACGCCTAAATCTACCAAGAACTTGAACTTCAAGCAAGGAAATCCTAGGGAGTTCGGCTCGGTTCAAATGCAGGTTACAGTTGACCGGTGGGGTGGGTTTTTTTAAACTCAGTATTTCTGGTAGTGTCCCAGCCGAATTGAATGATCGCCGTAAGTCCTGGAGAGAAGCCGAGTTCGCTCCATCCGGCGGTCTCTCTCATAACCTCTTGCATCATAGCAACTTAGAGCCTGCCGTTCAATTCCTCTAGGACACGACCGTATTTCTCGGATTTGTCGGTGTAAGGAGGTGGCAGGCGATGGCCAACTCAAGCACTTCTCCGATAATGACTTGTGCGAGGATTCTTCATCACGGAGGTACCTACGCCCAAGTCCACCGACCCCCTGACACCTGCCCAAGTCTACCGCTTCGCCGTCGCGTTCTGCCAGCCGCACTTGGCCTTCCGACCACGTGGAACGGTTACCATCGAGATCCTCTTGACGGTCCTCTTCGCCGCGGCCGCCCGCATCTCCTCGATCTCCGAGACCTGCCCACGCCTCGCCAAGGCCCCCACGAGGAGACCTCTGCCAAGGCCCTCGATGCCAACCTGTTCTCCCTCGAGGAGCTCAAACGCCGGGTCAACGCCTCCTTCGCCAAGCCACTGCCCAGGTCCTTGCCGCCGCCGCAAGCGACCTCTTCGCGTCAGCATCGATCTGACCCTCCTCCCCTAGACGGCCCGGATTCTCTCGACAACCAGCAGATCTACCGCGGCCAGGCCAAGCGTGGGACCAACTCATTCTTCGCCTATGCCACCGCCTATCTGGTCGTCCCCGGCGAGCGGTTCACCCTGGCTGTATCCCCGGTGACACGCTCGGTGTTGCTCAAGGAGGTGCTCCAAGAGCTGCGGGCGCTGGTGAGCAAGGCAGGGCTCAAGCCCGGGTTGTTGCTCTGGGACCGTGGTTTCTACAGCGTGGAGGTCATCCGCTACTTGCAGCGGGCGGGGCGGGCGTTCCTGATGCCGGTGGTCGGCCCTGGCCGCAAGGCCGAGCATCCGCTGGGTCCCAGCGGATCGAACGTCTGCAAACTGATGAAGAAGAGCGGGTGGTTCAAGCACACGCTCCAAGACGGCACGAAGAACAAGGCGACCGTGTCGATCTGCGTAAAACGGGCGCGGTGCAAGGACCGGCATGGCACGAAGAAGACCGACACGTGGGTGGATGCCTCCTGGGGGATAACGCCGAGGCGCGTGGATTGGGTCAAGGACACGTACCGCAAGCGGTTCGGGATCGAGACCAGCTATCGGCCGATGAACCAATGCCGGATCCGGACGACAACCAAGAAGTTCAACGTGCGGTTCTTGGACGTGGCGATCGCGCTTCTGCTGAGGAACCTGTGGGTGTGGCTGCATCATTTCGTGCTGTCGAGCCCGCGACGCGGCCGTCGCCGGTACAACTGGGAAGTTCTGCGAGTGGAAAGGATGCTGCTTTGGCTGGAGCATGTGGCAGAGACGATGTATGGACTGGTCGACAAAATAACAACCTAAAGATGTATGCCATCAACAGTTGTGACTTAACCCGCCCGGAGCGCTAATCCGGGAAGTACTGAAACTGTCTGTTTCCTCCATGTTGGGGTTGTTTGTCACCACAAACACCGTTTCACGGAGGAAATAGACATGGATTGTCAGGCTACCTCGCCCTTCTCGGTCCCGCAATGCGATTGCACTTCGACCACCGGCCCAGGCTGGCCCTCGCCGGCACAGAGCGATGGCTCGGGTCCCGCCAAGCGACTGCTACCTCAGCAGAGGCAAGACCTGGCCATCCAGGTGCTCGCCGGGACGGAAACGGTCTCCGAGTTAGCCCGGCAACACGAGGTCAGCAGGAAGTTCCTCGATCAACAGGCCCATACCGCCGAAGCGGCCCTCGACCAGGCCTTCGCTCCCTCATCCAGACCCATACACGCCCCCAACAATGTTGCGAAATTCCTTGCTGGGGGCGATTCTCAAAAGGGGAGGGACTGACTCGGTAGACGATGCGCACCTCTTGATCGTCGATCTCCACCCTCTTGACCAACGCCCGGATGATCTCCCGACGCGCCAGCCAGTCCGACCCCTGTAACCCGTCGGATACTCGTCGTGCGAACTCCTCCAATTGACCGATCACCAACCGCAATTCTGCCTCCGTGTGCTCCTCGTCGGCCCTCCGCTTGTGCTCCTCCTCCAGCTTGGAGAGCCGCTTCCTCGCGGCCACGATCCGCGGCTCGAATTCCGACTTGTCCAGTAGCCTGTCCCCGTACGCATCGATTAATCGAGAAATGCTCTTTTTCACCTGGTCCCTCACCTTGGTCAGTTGCCCGACGTCACGGGCTTCGCCCTCTCGCGGCCCCTCCAGGCGTCGCCGGTATTCCTCGCGAACGCGGCCCGGCTCGGAGAGCAGCGAGGAGACGTCGTTCCACACGGCCGCATCCAGCCGCTCCGTGCGAATCGGCTTGTTCCGGCACAGCTTCTGCCCGCCGAAATGATACGCCTCGGAGCCCCGGCAGCGGTAGTAGGCGTAGGCGGCCCGCCCCTCCGCCGTGCGTGGGGCCTTGGTCACGCCGTAGCAGGCATAACCACAACCCTTGCAGACGATCAACCCCTGGAGCAGGTAACTTGCGCCGTGGGCCCGGACGCGGCGTCGCTTCCGGTTCTCCTCGAGTTGCTCTTGGGCCGCCGCGAACAGGTCCTCGCTGACCAGCGCGGGGACATCGATGAAGATCTGGTCCTCCATCGGCGTGTCGACCCGGGTCATCGGCTTCTTGGGGAACTCCGGCTTGCCGCGTAGCGACCGGAGCCGTAGCGGCTTGTACGGCCCCACCCGCGTCTTGCCGTACGCCGCCGTCCCCTTGTACGCCGGGTTCTTGAGGACCGCAAGGATCGTCGCGCGGTCCCATACCGGCCTCCCGGTCCGCGTGGGGATGCCCTCCTGCTTCAACCGGCGGGTGACCTCGCCCATCGAACAATGCTCCCGACCGACCCACTCGAAGATCTTCCGGGCCACACGAGCCTCCTCGGACAGGACCTGGTATCGCGCCTCGCCATCGCCGTCTTGTCTGCGGATATAACGATACCCGTATGGTGCGGCGCTCAGGACGTTGACCGACCCGCGGCGTGCGGCATGCTGCTTGCCGCGGCGGCTGCGCTCGAGGAGCTTGGCCCGCTCGTACTCGGCGATGACGCCTTGGATCTGGACCAGGAGGTTCTCCGCAGGCGCGGCGTCCTGGACGAGGGAGTTGCAGAGGAAGACGACCTCGACGCCGCAACGGGTGAGTTCTTCGAGGATCAGAACCTGGTAGGCATATTTACGTGAGAACCGATCCGGATCGAGGACATAGAGGCGATCGATGGCTCCGGCGGCGGCCTGGTCGCGGAGCCGCTCCAGCCCCGGTCGGATCAGCAATGTCCCGCTGACGCCGTCGTCGATGAACTGCAGCTCCGGGTCGCAGTCCAGGCGGTCGTCGCGGAGGCGCCGCTCGAGCGCCTCGAGTTGGCTGGCGATTGTGTCCTGCTGGGCCTGCTGCTCGGAGGAGACCCTGGCGTAGATCGCCATGCGGGGATGGTTGGTGGGCATGGTCACGCTCCCGCGACTGAGGGCCTGGGTTTGTTAACCTGAGCCTCGGCCCTGCCGCATTCACCGGAACGACTCCGGGGCGACCCGGGACGGCGGGAAAACATTAACAGCAATCGTTCATATGCAGTTATCAGCGAACAGTGTTGCATTCGTGATGGATCGTATTGTCGCGTGATGAGGGGGGTCGGACGCCGGCCTCCTTGGGGACGTGCTCATGGTGACTCCTCCTTCCGGGGATCGCGGCGGTCCACCAACGTTGGCGGGGAGTCGGGTCGGTGCCTCGACGGGTACTCGCGCTTTGGTCGGAGCCGCGTCGCCGGAATGACAGAGTCAGGGATCAGCGACGTTTTCGCAACATTGTGGGGGGCGTGATGACGTCCTTTTCTACCTACCGGTCACCAAGGCTTGGCTGCGGCAACTGGTCCTGGGCTTGGTGTTGATCTGCCAGAGTTCGTACCGCGGCGTGGTCGACTTGCTGCGTGACCTCTTCGATTATCAGATCTCCCTGGGGACCGTGCACAACATCGTGCACAGCGCCGTCGCTCAGGCCCAGAGAATCAACCCGCAGTACGACCTCTCCAGCATCCTCGTCGGCCTCCTCGATGAGATCTTCCAGGGGGGCGATCCCGTCTTGGTGGGGTCGATGCCGCCTCGACCTTCTGCTTCTTGCTGAGTCTGGAAGAGCATCGCGACGCCGATACTTGGGGCATCCGGCTGCTGGAACTGGTCGACCGGGGCTTCGCTCCCGAGGCCACCAGCGCCGATTTCGCCTCGGGGCTCCGCGCCGGGCACCAGGAGGCTCTGCCTGGGCGTCCCTGCCGCGGTGATGTTTGTCATGCGTTGGACGACGTTGGGCCGCTGGTCCGTTACCTGGAGAACCGGGCCTACGAAGCCATCGACACCCGGGCCAAGCTCGAGCGAAAGCAAGCCGCCGCCGAGCGGCGGCGTGGCCGGAAGGATCAGTCTCTGGTCCAGAAGCTGCTTTCTGCACGGCTGGCTGAGGCCAAAGCGATCGCGTGGGCTGACGAGGTGGCGTTGTTGGCCCGCTGGCTGTGACGGCCGGCGAGAAAACGGCTCTTCCGCACTTCTCGTGAAGTCAGGACGTAGAACAGGGGTGCCCTTCTCTTTCCTTCTCCAGTCAAGATCGCTCCTACCCATGTCCGATCTCCTCCCGGCTCATGCCGGGCTTCAGGTTGAGGACACCGTCGTCGACGGTTCGTCCGTAACGTTCATCGTCAAGACCACCGCCCCGACCGCTCTGTGCCCGGACTGCGGCGTGGGTTCCACGCGCGTGCACAGCCGTTACACCCGACGGCCAGCGGACCTTCCCGGGCACGGCCGAACCACCCGACTCCTTATCACGGTGCGTCGCTTCTTCTGTCCGACCACCGACTGCCCCCGCCGGACCTTCGCCGCGCGACTCCCCGATCTTGTCGCCCCGTACGCGCGGGCAACCGTGCGGCTCCATGAAGCACACACCGCGATCGGTCACGCCCTCGGCGGCCAGCCCGGCATGCGCCGGCTCGGCTGGCGATGCCGATCAGCCCGGACACACTCCTGCGGCGGGTCCGTTGCGGCGCCCCTGCGACGGCCCCCACGCCCCGAGCCCTGGGCGTCGACGACTTCGCCTTTCGCAAGGGCTCACGGTACGGCACCATCCTCGTCGACCTCGAGCGCCGGCGGGTCATCGACCTGCTCACGGACCGCGAGGTGACGACAGTCGCCGCGTGGCTCCGCGCCCGTCCGGGTGTCGAGGTCGTCACCCGCGACCGTGCCACCGCCTACGCCCAGGCGGTCAGCGAGGCGGCAGCTGACGCCGTGCAGGTCGCCGACCGCTGGCACCTGGTGAAGAACGCCCGCGAGGTCGCCGAGCGGGTCCTCCAGCGGCGCTCGGCCTCGATCCGGAAGCTGCTCGGCGGTCGCCGCGTAGAGGCCGCACGCGACGAACCAGTGGCCGTGGTCAGTAGCCCCGTCCCGGACCCTTGCGAGGCGATTCGCGGCCCGAAGCGGGAGCGACGTCTGGCCCGGTTCGAGGAGGTCCGCCGAATGCAGGCGGACGGGGCGTCCTTGCGCGGGATCGCCCGAGCCTTGGGCATGAATTTCCAGACGGTCCAACGCTACGTCCGGTCCGACGCCTGCCCGGACTGGCAGCCGAGGCGCCACCGCCCCAGCCGCCTGGACCGGTTCGATGGTTACATCCGTCGTCGGCTCGCCGAGGGATGTGGCAACGCCCGCCAGATCCTTCGCGAGTTGCACGGGATGGGGTACCGGGGCGGGAGGACCGTGGTCCAGCAGCGTGTTCGGCGGTTCAAGGCTGAGGCCGATCCCGCTGGCTACCTCGCCCCCGTGTCAGCGGTCCAGGAGCGCCCGGCCCTTCCGTCCTTCCGGCAACTGGCCGTCACGATCGTGCGTCGCCCCGCCGACCGTGACGAGGAGGACCAGCACGCTCTTGCGACCTTGTGCTCCGGAGATGCCGTCATCCGCGAGGTGGCAGAGACGATCGAGGGGTTTGCCTCGTTGATTCGCCAGAGGCGCCCGCAGGACCTCGAGGATTGGTCAGACCGGGCGTGGAAGTCGTCGGTGTCGGAACTCAAGTCGTTCGCCCAGCGCCTGTGCCAGGACGGGGCGGCGGTCCGGTCGGGGATCGGGTTGGACTGGAGCAACGGCCCGGTCGAGGGGCACATTAACCGGCTGAAGGCGATCAAGCGGGCGATGTTCGGCCGCGCGCGGTTCGACCTGCTTCGTGCCCGCGTTCTCGCAGCCGGGTAGCGGCATCACGGGATGTGCGGAAGAGCCGTTTTCTCGCCGGCCGTCACATCTCTGGGCTGGAGCGGAAGACAGGCGAGGCCATCGCCTACCTTCATGACCAGGAGCGGCCAAGGTCTCCAGAAGTTCATCGGGCACGTGCCCTGGGCTCAGGGGCCGTTGTGGGCGACCTTGGCCGGGGAGGTCGGTGCCGAGCTGGGCGAGCCGGATGGCGTGATCGTCTTCGACCCTTCGGGATTCCCCAAGAACGGGGCGAAGTCGGTGGGTGTCGCGCGGCAGGGGTGCGGCCGGCTCGGGAAGGTCGAGAATTGTCAGGTCGGCATCTACATGTGTTATGTCTCGCGAAAGGGTCACGCGATCGTCAACACGCGGATCTATCTTCCCAAGGAATGGACCAAAGCTCGCGCTCGTCGCAAGGGAGCGGGTGTGCCCAAAGGGGTTAGGTTCCGAACCCGCCAAGAGCTGGCCCTGGAGATGTTGGAAGAGAGTGGGGGACAGTTGCCGCACGCCTGGATTGCTGGCGACGACGCGATGGGCCGACCATCGGGTTGTCGCCAGGAATTGCGGACGCGAGGCCAGCGTTACCTGCTGGGGGTGCCGTCGAACACACTGGTCCGCGACCTCGATGTGCCGCCGCCGGAATACTCGGGGCATGGGCGCCGCCCCAAGAGCCCGTTCATGCGGCTGGACCGCTGGAGGAGCGCCGTGCCGGAACATGACTGGGCTGTCATTGATGTTCGAGATGGCAAGAAAGGACCGCTGGTGATCGAGTGCGTGAAGCGCCGCGTTCAGGCGAGGACACCAACAGGGGGAACGGGACCAGCGGAGTTGCTGTTCGTCACGCGCGAACTTCAAGCCGACACCACGTACAAGCTTGATTATGATTTGTCCAATGCCGACCCAGAGACGCCGCTTTCGGAGCTGGCACGGGTAGCCAAGGCGGAGCACCGGATCGAGGAGTTGTGGCTCGAACCGCTCCCAGATCCACAACGCGGCCCGTTCCCGGACAATCGGGTTCAGCGAACGAAGGTCAGCGGCCTCTCGCGTGATCGAACCTCGGGCGTTCTCCGACATGGGACCCTCCTCTCTAACACCTTCTCCAGACCGGGGGAGTTGCCGAGGTTGCTGTCCACCGGCAGAAAGGTCCTCGTTCAGCACTCCAGGAGATGCGTTCCGCAGGGGCCTATCATTAATCAGTAAAGATTCAAAGCGATCTCCCGAAGCGAAATCCGCAGGGGCCTATCATTAATCAGTAAAGATTCAAGGCGAACTCCCGAAGCGAAATTTTCCCCTCGAGCCCGGATGACAGCTCGCAATCGGCGAACGGATCGTGGGAGTCGACCTTTTCGATCAGCCCGGAACGCTGAAGAAGCTCTGGCCCAAGCTGCTCCGGGCTTACGCCCTGGACGCGCTGGAGCTGAGGCCCGAAGAAAGGGCCAGCGAGGTGAGTCGCTCGGGCCTGGAGCGGTGGACCCGCGGCGCGGCGGTCACACCGTGCGAGCCGTTCAAGTCGCCCGGAGACGGCCAGGAAATCCGTTTCGAAACTCACGATCTCGCCGGCTCGGCGCTGGTCGTCCAGGACCAGCCCGTTCACGTGGAGCTGTACGCCGGGGCGGCGGGATAGTGGCCCGGTTGACCGGGCACCACGCCGAAGAGGAGCTGCCGGTTCCTGCCTGGATCACACGGAGGAACCGGCGGCGCCCGGAGCTACTTCACGGGCACGGAAACCGCGTGCAGGATGTTCTTGTCGGTATCATCCTGGACGAACGCGACGACCGACAGATCCTTGAGGGAAACCTCGGGGAGGGGGGTGGGGAAGGTGCGAAGCTTGGCATAGCTGCTGAGATACTCCTCGATGTCCCTTCTCAGATCAGCCAGGTTGAGCTTGACAGTGAGCTGGCCTGAGCCGGAGGAGAGATCCTTGCCCTCGAGGCCCCCGGGGAAATCCCGGACCACGTGGTGGTGGTAGCGGAGCCGGTTGCTACCGACGTAGCGGATCGACTCCTCGGTCAGCACCAGGCGCAGCCTGGGCTTGGAGCTGCCGCTCTTGGCATCGCTCGTCTTCTTGCTCTCCGCCTTGTCATTCCTGGCTTCGGTCGACTCCGGCTTCCGAGTGACGGTCGCCTGGGCCGTGATCTTGATCTCATCTCCCCGACGGGTGGTCGACACCTCGATATGTGCCTCGCGGGCGGCATCGAGCTGGGAGTTGATGATGCCCCGGTATTGCTGGAATTTCTGTTCCGAGGCCTGCATCGGACCGCCGCCGCCGGCCTGCGAATGTCCGTTGAAGAAGGTTGAGGGGGTGCCGCGGATCTCGTCGCCATAGTACTGCTGACGAGCCTGGGTGTCCTTGTTCGTGAGCGGGTCAGGGCCGGGGATATGGAGGTGATACTGCAAGCCGACCAGCTCGGTGGGCTTGTAGGCCTTGAGCAATGCATCGAAGGCGACGTCCGCGGCCACGCAGGGGGGGCACTGGGCTCCGGTGAACAGCTCCATCACCACGACACGGTCAGCCTTGGGGTCCTTGCGTCCCTTGTAAGCCTCGGGACGAAACGGGGGGACCTTCTTGTGATATTCCTCATCAAGCTGGCTTTCCAGCTTGGCTGCCCGGGCCTCTGCCTCGGTGGCGAGCTCGGCCTTGCCGGCGAGCTTTGCCGCCCGGGCCAGGATTCCCACCACGGTGGCCTTTTGCTCGAGGCTGACACCTTCGTCGAGCTCCTTGTCGGCCTGCTGTGCCAGCTCGAGGGTGAGGCCGGAATAGGTCTTGGAATTGCCCAGGGCCTTCAAAGCCTTCTGGCGAGCCTCATTGACCCAGGCTTTGCCATAAGGTGCCGCGTCCTTGAGCCAGGCGCTGGCCAGCCCTGCGACCTCCTCCGCCCCGAGTCCGGCCGCGTCGGCGGTCCCCAGTAGCTCAGCGTAGAAGAGATAATTGGTCGGGCTTCCTTCGTGTTTCTTGATCGACTCCCGGAGCTTCTGCGCCTTGGACTTCGGATCACGGTCCTGGGCCGCGGCGAAGAACTCCTGGATCAGCGGGCTGGGCTTCATGTCAGCGACTTTCTGAGCCTCGGTCCGCTCCAGCCGCGCGGGATGGACGTCACCCCGGAACGTGAAGGTACCCAGAACCTTGCCTGCATCCGGCCCTTCCTCGACCAGCGTGCCCTGAAACTTGTTCGCTCCCATGGGACCGTCGAGGAGAATCGTCAGGGAATCACCCTTGATCGTGACCTGGTCGGCCTTCAGAGCCCCGGCGTTACCCAGCACCATCCTCTGGACGCTTGGCACGGTCGCTACGGCTTTCCCGTCGTTCTGATCGACCTTGATGATGGCGAACTCATCGTTCCCGTAAGCCAGGAGGACCAGTTTCCAGGTTCCGGCGAGCCCGGCCGCCGGCTCCTGGGCGCATGCCACGGCTGCCCAGCCGAGCGACATCATCGTGCCGGCGAGGACCAGCGCGATTGCCGGGAGAGATCTCGGAACTGTTCTCATGTGTATTCCTTCCTCAACAATTCTTGTGAGCATGCGAGTCTGGCAAGATTCCCGACAAAAGCCCGGGCGGCCTGTTTAATCTGGACAAGAAAAGTTTAACCGCACCGAGGGGCGTGCCACAACATGGCTTGACCGCTGGAGTGCTCCGCTCTGCAGGTCCAGCAGCTTGCTGGCGTCAGGAGTCCTGGCCCAGGAACCGGCCGCCATCGACGCGGTAGCAGACACCGGTCACGAAGTTCGTGCCCTCGAGCAGGTAGAGGATGAGCCGATTGACATCCTCGGGGGATCCGACCCGGCGGAGGGGGGTCTGGGCGATGACAGCCTCGGTGTCGGCGCGGGTGAAATCAGGGGGCGGATCGATCATTGCGGGCTGGATCATGGCGACCGGCACGTGCGGCGCCAGCTCCTTGGCCAGGGCCAGGGTCATCGTCGCCAGCCCCCCCTTGGCCACGAGATAGGGGAGATAGTCCTTGTACGGGCGCTCGGTGGCCCAGTCGCCGATGTTGATGATCTTTCCCTTGATCCCATCGTCCCCGGCCTGGGCGAGCATCTGCCTGGCGGCGGCGATCGCTGCATGGTACGGGGCGGCGAGGTTGGCCGCGATCATCTGGTCGAAATCCTCCGCTCTCAGCGTTTCAAACGGAGTTCGACGGTAAACACTGGCCATGTTGACCAGGGCGTCGAGACGGCCGAACCGGGCGACGACCGAGGCCACGGCGTGCTCGGCCTGCAGAGCGTTGGCAAGGTCGGCGCCGACCGCCAGGCCGTGGGAGCCGCGGGCTTGAACATCGGCGACGGTGCGCTCGATGGTCTCGCGGCTGGAGTGATACGTCATGGCCAGGTGTGCGCCCCGATCGGCGAGCGAGCGAGCCAGGGCCGATCCCACGCGGCGGCCGCCCGTGATCAGTACGACCTTACCTCGAAGCGAGCTTTCCGCGGACATCGGCGCCTCCCCGGCTGCGCTCAGATCCCTTTCCAGGGAATGTCGGCGATCCTGGCCCGGTGGTTGAGAGCTCGGGCCAGTACGAAGAGGAGATCGCTGAGGCGGTTGAGATAGACGATCAGGGCGGCGGGCACGTCACCTCCCGGCTGGCGTGCCAGCCTGACCACCAGCCGCTCGGCCCGACGACAGACGGTCCGGGCCAGGTGAATCTGGGCAGCCGGCCGGCTCCCGCCCGGCAGGATGAAGCTCGTCAAAGGGGGGAGATCCGACTCCAATGCATCGATGATCGCCTCGAGCCGGACGGCGTGTTTGGTCTGGATCGTGTTGTGATAGCGCCCCTTGGGGTCCGGGTCTGCCAGGGCGGACCCAACCGCGAAGAGCTCGTCCTGAAGCTCGCCGATCAGGCGGTCTGAGGCCGCGTCGAGCCCCTCGGCGCGGGCCAGCCCCAGCACGGCATTCAGCTCGTCGATCGTCCCGTACGCCTCGATCCGGATGTCGTCCTTGGGAATCCGTCGGTTTCCCAGCAGTCCCGTGATCCCCTCGTCCCCGGTCTTCGTGTAGATTTTCACCTTCGAATATCGCTCCTCGTCGTCTCGATCTGTGGGAGTGGCGATCGCGGTCCAGGCACGGAGGCCGCCAAGCGATCCTCGCCCACTTCGGCCATTGGCGATCCGATTCTCAGCCTCTATACTAGGCGGGTCGCCTTCCCCGGGGAAGACGCCTGGGAACGGCGAACGCCTTCCCATGATCGATGCCGCCAGTCTGCCCCGGCCTCGGGCCCACGCACAACCGGCGGCAGTGATCGTGCCCTCGACCGAAAAGCAACTACCACGGAGCCACTCCGATGTCCTTATCCCTGGTCTCCTCGGCCCTTGCCTTCGCCGCGGTCCTCGCCTCCCAGCCCTCCTCGGGGCATTCCGAGCGGCCGCTTTCCGCCGAGGAGGTCACCCGGCTCGAAAGCAAGCATCTTCAGAACGTGCGCCAGGTGACATTCGGGTTTTTCCGGGCAGGAGAAGGCTACTTCCGGCCCGACGGCAAGGCCATCATCTTCCAGGCCGTGCCGAACCTGCCGACCTCGGTGTTCCTGACTCCCAAGCCCAACCAGTACGAATATCAGATCTTCACGTCCGACCTGGCCCCGGATGCGAAGCCCAGCCTGGTCAGCACGGGGCTAGGCGCCTGCACTTGCTCGTTCTACCACCCCGACGGGAAGTCGATCCTCTTCGGCTCGACCCACCTGAATCCCAGTCCTTCTGCGCCCCGCTCCGCCTACTCGCGGTCGGGCAGCCGCTACCGGTGGAGCTTCCCCGAGGGCATGGACATCTTCAAGGCCGATCTCGACGGCAAGAACCTCGTCCGCCTCACCGATACAGATGGCTACGACGCCGAGGGGAGCTACTCCCCCGACGGCAAGCAGATCGTCTTCACCTCCTTCCGCGACGGCGACGCCGACATTTACATCATGGACGCCGACGGCAAGAACGTCCGCCGTATCGTCGGGGCCAAGGGATATGACGGCGGTCCGTTCTTCTCGCCCGACGGCAAGCGGATCATCTACCGGAGCGATCGCAAGGGTAACGACCTGCTCCAGATCTATGTCAATAACACCGAGGGAACCGCCGAGCGGGCGCTGACGAACAACGACTTCGTGAACTGGGGCCCGTTCTGGCATCGCGACAGCACCCACATCGTCTATTCGACCAGCCGCCACGGCCACTCAAATTACGAGGTCTACCTGATGAACGTCGATTCCGGGGCCGAGGAGCGGATCACCTACCACGACGGTTTTGACGGCCTTCCCGTCTTCAGTCCCGACGGCAAGCAATTGATGTGGACCTCGAACAGCCGGGGCACCGACCGGAACAGCCAGCTCTTCATCGCCGATTTCTCGCTCACCCCCGCGCCCCAGACCGCCGCGGCGAAGTGACGTTCTTCGGTCTGGTCACCGTTTTGTTTTTCCGCAATTCGAATTAGAAAGGGTTACTGATGAGTCCCAAGGATGCGCTTCGCTTGAGCATCGGCATGAGCGACTATATCATCAACGCGTATATCGGCGATCTGAGTGATGCCGATCTGATAATTCGTCCGGTGCCGGGGATGAACCACATCGCATGGCAGCTTGGCCACCTGATCTCCGCGGAACGCCGTTTCGTCGAGATGGTCAAGCCCGGCTCGTGCCCGGCGCTTCCGGCGGGCTTCGATGAAGCCCACACCAAGGAGACGACCACGCTCGACGACCCCGCGAAGTTCTATCCGCTGGCGAGGTATCAAGAGCTCTGGAAGGCCCAGCGAGAGGCGACCCTGGCGGTTCTCGACAGTGTTCCCGAGTCCGACCTGGACAGGACGGATCCCGAGAAGTACCCCGAGTGGGCCCCGACCGTTGCCGCACTCCTGGCAATGAGCGGTACCCACGCGCTGATGCACTGCGGCCAGTTCGTCGCGGTCCGCCGCCAGCTCGGTAAACCTATTGTGATTTGAGCGTGATCTCTGATCAGTGTTGTCACACAAATTGATCCGCTGTTGTGAGTCAGGATCCGCTGTCCCGGGGCTCTACTTGCGGGGAGCATTCAGTTCAGCGATTAGAAAGCGGCAGGAGCAGGGCTTCGAGCCGCGGCAATCCCGGGTTGAGCCGCGCCCGACGGAGAGCGCCGATGTGCCCGGCGAGCATTCGCCAGGCTTCGGGGGTATCCGCCTCGTACCAGGGAGGAAGTACAGCCAGCGAGAGCCCGGTATCCTTGAGCCGGTCAATGGTCTGGCCGAGAACCTCCGGAGTGTTCCAGGGGATGCCTTCAAAAGATCGGCGGGACCGCAGCTCGGGCGCCCACAAGATGGTAACCGCCGCCGGTCGAAGGGCCAAGCACGAGATCACGGCCTTCGAGGCACAGGAACGCCGAGATCACGATGGACGGATCGAGCGTGGGCGTGTTTGATCCGATCAGGACGACCCGTGTCGCTCCGTCCTCGAACTCACCGGCCAGGAACGCTCGCATGCCTGCGCCGGGGTCGCCTTCGACCTGGGGGTGGAGCGCAAAGCAGGCCGGCACGCGGGAATCGAACCAGGAGTCCGCACCCCGGCGCGTAAACCAGGACTCGCCGGCCGCTGGGAGCCATAACCGCCTTGGAGCTCCACGTGTCCAGGGTGTCGAAGAGCATGGCCTCATGGACCGTGGTGGCCGACACGCAACCTGGTTCGCCGGCAGGCTGGCTCTTCGCCTTGTCCGGATCGGGTTTCTCGCCCAGGATCCCCAGGACGCATCCTTCAGGCAGCGACCAGGCCATGTCAGTGAGCCTCGCCTGGTTCAGGAGATGCGTCGGCCCCCTGGCTCTCGGCCGCCAGCAATCGCTCCAGGAGCGCAGGGTTGACCACGCCCCGGAACCGCACCTTGCCGTTCACCGCCACGACGGGGACCTCGGTGTTGTACTTCGCGACGAGCGCGGGATCGGCGTCGATATCCACCTCCGCGATCTGGTACCCATAGCGACGCTGATAGTCCTTGAGCAGATCGAGCGCCTTGTGGCAGCAGCAGCATTGTGCGCGGGTGTAAACTGTGAAGGTCAAGTGCTCGGTGCGAGCCCTGGGACGGAAGATCCGTGAAAACAGCGACGTCATGAGGTCCTCTTCGTTTCTCCGGCAAGCAGACTCAAGATGCATGTCGCCGATCAGGCCGGATCGGCAGGCCGATCAAGGCCTCGGACCTCGACCAGGTTATCGAAGAACGTCGCCCCTCCTCCCATGTCCGTCAGGGCCGCGGATGTCGTGCTGTTGACGTTCGATCGGCCAGGGGAGAGCTTGTTCCAGTAAATGCCCGTCGCGACGGCCACGCCCGGCCGGACGTTGCCCGTCAAGGCGACGCGGGCCCGGAACGAGCCGCGGGCGTTGAAGACCTCGACCCAGTGGCCCTCGCTCAGGCCGCGCTGCCTGGCATCCTCGGCCGCGAGCTCGATGGTCGGCTCGCCCGCCGCGGCGCGGTGGTGAGGGCTATTGGCGAAGGTCGAGTTCAGGAACTGGGGCCGCGGCGGGCTGAGAAGTTGCAGGGGGTATCGTCGGGCCAGCTCGGGCCGGGTTTGCGGGTCCTCGAGAGGCGGGATGTACGTCGGCAGCGGATCGAGGCCGTCGCGCCTTCATCCGCTCCGAGTAAAGCTCGCATTTGCCCGAGGGCGTGGGAAAGACCCCGTCGGCGAAGGGAGCATGATTTGTGGGCAGATTAAGGCGAACTGATCCCTCGGCAAGAAGTTTCTCGAGCGTGATCCCCTTGAGCGTCGGCCCGCCGTTGAGGGCTTCCCGCATCAGCGTTGCGTCGTCCGGGAAAAGGTCCGGCTCGAAGTCCATGCGGGTCGCCAGCGCGCGAAAGACATCGTTGTTCGACCTGCACTCGCCGCGGGGGGCGATGGACCGGGGGTTGTACATCACCTCATGGTGGCCATACGACCCGTGCAGATCCACGTGCTCGAGCTGCGAGGTGGCCGGAAGCACGAGATCGGCGTAGTCCACGGTATCCGTGGCGAAGAGCTCGTGGACGACTGTGAAGAGGTCGTCGCGGAGCAGGCCCTTGAGCACCTTCTGCTGGTTGGGCGTCACTGCCGCCGGGTTGCTGTTGTAGATGTAGAGAGCCCGCACCGGAGGACCGGTCAGCTCGCCGGCCAGGGCCTCTCCCAGCTCGTTCATGTTGATCGTGCGGGTGCCGGGGGGAGAGAGGTCGGGCCGGGTGAGCCGGTCCATGGCGAAGTCGTAGGTGCCGCTGGTCGACAGCAAAGCGCCGCCGCCGGGGTGTCGCCACGCGCCGATGATCGCGGGCAGGCAGGCAATGGTCCGGACGGCCATCCCTCCGCCCCGGTGCCGCTGCATTCCGTAGTTGAGCCGGATCAAGGACGGCTGCTCGCGGGCCAGACGGCGGGCGAGGGTCTCAAGGGTCGCCACCTCGACACCGGTGATCGAGGCGACCCGTTCCGGCGGATACTCCTCGAGCACCCGCTGGCGGAGCTCGGCGGCACCCACGGTGGCTCGACTCAGGTAATCGTCATCCTGAAGCCCCTCCCGCCAGATCACGTGCATCAGTCCCAGGGCCAGGGCCGCATCGGTGCCCGGGCGCGGCGCGATGTGCCAGTCGGACCGGCTTGCGGTCGGGCTGCGATAAGGATCGACCGTGACGATCGTCGCGCCGTGTTTCTTGCGGGCCTCGACCATCAGGCTCCAGAGATGGCTATTGGTGTTGACCGTGTTCGAGCCCCAGTTGATGATGAACCTGCACCGCGTGATCGCCAGCGGGTCGGCCCCCATGCGACAGCGTCCCACCGTGTATTCGTACCCCAGTGTCCCGGCCGAGGCGCAGATCGTCCGGTCCAGCTTCGAGGCCCCCAGCCGGTGGAAGAACCTTCGGTCGAGGCTGCTGGCCTGGAGCTTCCCCATCGTGCCGTAGTAGCTGTAGGGGAGGATCGCCTGGGCACCGTCCGGAGACGCCGCGATCGAGGCGAACCTGCGGGCGATCGTTTCCAGCGCCTCGTCCCATGAGATCCGCTCGAACCGGCTTTCGCCCTTCCTGCCGACCCGCTTCATCGGGAACATCAGCCGGTCGGGGCTGTAGACGCGATCGAGATACCGCGCCATCTTCTGGCAGAGAAATCCGCGCGTGAAGGGGTGCTCCGCATCCCCGTTCAGCTCGACGGCCACGCCATCCTTGACCGTCACGCGCATGCTGCACGTATCGGGGCAGTCGAGCGGGCAGACGTTCTTGAAGATGGTTGGTTCGGAGTTTGCCACGTGAGTTCCCGCCTCATGAATGCTTCGGGACCATCTGTGTTGACTGCTGGCGTCGGGCCGCGGTTTGATTATAGTCGAGCGAGCAGGGGCGCACCATGTTGCTGGATAGTAGCCGAAAGTGCCATCCGGTGCTTGGGTGCGGACGATCGGCAGCGGTCTGATTCCTGAGGCCGATCCGCCGACTGCGGTCGTGGGGGTTGCCCTCGACGCATCGCCCGCGAGATCCTGACGAGGAGAATCCCGTGCGTGAGGAGATTCGGGAGAAGCTCAGACAAGCATTGGGCAAGATCGATCGACCTGGCACATTCTGTGTCCAAGGCAGTGTTCGTGCCGTTCTGCCCGGGTTGGAGGTTGATGGTCTGGGACCGGTCGGTCTGCCCCTGACCGCAAAGCAGGCGAACGACCTGAAGAAGCAAGGCGAGCAGGCTCCCTACGGCAAGGGGGAGAAGACCCTCGTCGACACGAGCGTTCGGCGCGTCTGGCGGCTGAGGCCGGACCGGTTCTCACTGACGAATCCCGACTGGGAGTCCTTCCTCCAGGCAACCTTGAAAAAGGTCCAGGAAGAACTGGGACTGGAGAAGCAGAAGCTGTCAGGCCACCTCCATGAACTGCTGCTCTATGAGCCGGGGAGCTTCTTCCTGCCTCATCGTGATGGCGAGAAGCTCGATCGCATGGTCGCAACGCTGGTCGTCGTTCTTCCTTCATCGTACGAGGGAGGCGAGCTCATCGTCCGCCACGAGGGACAGGAAGAGACGATCGATTTCAGCCGCGTCGAAAACAGCGCCTTCCAGACGCACTTCGCGGCCTTCTATGCCGATTGTGAGCACGAGGTTCGCCCCTTACGGAAGGGATATCGTCTCTGCCTGGTGTACAACCTGACGCTGGCGAAATCGAAGAAGTCCCTCTCCGCCCCCCGCGATTCGGAACACATCGAGAGAATCCGTGCCCTCCTCCACGAGTGGTCGGAGGACGACTCCGCAGAAAAACTGGTCATCACGCTGGATCATCAATACACCCAGGACGGGCTTGCCTGGGATCGGCTGAAAGGCGTGGACCGCGCCAAGGCACGAGTCCTCGCTGAAGCGGCTCGACAGGAGAACTGCAGGGCCTACCTGGCGCTGCTCACGTTCTGGGAATCCGGCTCGGCAGAGTACGACGGCGATTATGGCTATGGCTATGGCCGCCGTCGTCGCTGGTACGACGATGAAGACGAAGAATACAAAGAAGACGAAGCAGACGCCGGCCCGTACGAGATGGGAGAGGTCTTCGAGTCCAGCCTGTCCGCCGAACACTGGAGCGACAGCGAAGGCAAGCCGCTGCCGGTCGGCAACTTGAGCGTCGAAGAAGACGAACTCCTTGACCCGGAAGCACTCAAGGACGTGGATCCTGAGGAGGAGTTCGAAGGATACACGGGCAACGCCGGCATGACCCTCGATCGCTGGTACCGCCATGCCGCGATCTTCCTCTGGCCCGAGAGAAAGCATTTCGAGATTCTCTGCGATCGGGATAGCCGCAAGGTCGTTCCCGTGCTGGAGCAACTGGTTTCGCGGTGGCGAAATGCCAGCTCGACGGACGCGGCGGCCCTCAAGTCGCAGTGCATCGACCTCGCCAGCGCGATCCTCACCAGGTGGCCCGAGAATCCCTATGCTCGGGACCCTGGAGATGAACAAGAAAAAGGCGGCCCACTGAAGACGCTGGCGGCGCTCGAAGATCCCGGACTGATCGGCCGCTTTCTGGGCGATGTCATGATCAAGGATGCAGCGGTCGATCCGGGTGCGTCAATCGTCGACGTCTGCAAGAAGCATGGTTGGGCGGCTTTTCAGAACGAGCTCGAGGCCCTTTTCAAGGCTACGAATACCGAGACACTGGAGAGGAACGTTCGATTGCTCGAGCGGGTCTGTCTGGCCAAACCCCGGAAGAAGGACGGATGGACCGACCTCTGCGGAACCCTGTCTCGCGCCGCGGTTGAGGGCCTGGAGGCGATCGACGGGCAAAGAGAATCGCACGACTGGCGCGCCAGCGAGGTGAATCGAGCGGAAGTTCTCGCCGGACTGGCCCGGTCGCTGATCACCATAGGGCAGACTGACCTGCTGCAGCGAGTCGTGGTGCAGGCCCTGGCCGACCCCAAGAAGTACCCGCTGGAGAGCGCGCACGTACCCGCCCTGACCAAACTGAGCCCCTGGCTCAAGAAGGAGGTCAAGGTGCCGCCAGCCGGCCTGTCTCACTGGATCGCTGCATGCCGCGAACGACTGGAGTCGCTCACGGCCAGCCCCCCGCAAGAGCCCACCGACTTTCGCCGTAGCGCGACGATCAAGTGCACCTGCGGAGACTGTGGCGAGCTGAAGCGTTTCCTGGAGGATCCGCGTGAATCAGTGCACCGATTCAGCATTCGGCAAGATCGCCGCAGCCACCTCGAACACGCGATCCACGACAATCGATGCGACCTGGATCTCAAGACCGAGCGAAACCGGTCTCCCCACACCCTGGTCTGCACCAAGAACAAGGCCTCATATCAGGAAAAGCTCAAGAAATACCACCAGGACCAGGAGCGGCTGGCGACTGTCCTGTCGATCCAGGCAGGGCTGAAGCGATGAGCCGGCCTCAAGGGGATTCGGTGTCCGGCCATTCCGCCTCAACGGTGTGGGGCGATCACCCCAGCAGTTCAGGGATCGGTCTACCCGCGCTGAGCTTGACGGGGCGGCTGATCACGGGGGCGATGTTCTCCTTGGCCGGATCGAGGCCAAGGGCCTTGAGCAAGGTGGCGTGCACGTCCTCGACCGTGGTGGGCTGGATCGGCTCCTTGGAGCCCTCGGGATCGGTGGTGCCGAGAGCAGTTCCCCCCGCAGGCCGCCGCCGGCGAGTGCCAGGCTGAAACAGCCAGTCGGCCAGTGGTCGCGGCCTCCGGCGGCGTTCAGCTTCGGGGTGCGGCCGAACTCGCCGGTCGCAACCACCAGCGTCGTGTCCAGAAGGCCGCGAGTGCCGAGATCGTCCAGAATCGCCGCTACGGCCCGATCGAGGGTCGGCAGCAGGCTTCGTGCGTAGTCTTCGAGCGTGCTGAAGGGCGTTGCACCGTGGCAGTCCCAGGTCACCTGATTGAACACCGTATCGAACATGTTCACCGTGACCAGGCGCACGCCGCCCTCGACCAGCCGCCGGGCGAGCAGGCAGCTCTGGCCGAAGGTGTTCCCCCATAGGCGTCGCGATGCTCCTGGGGCTCGCGGTCGAGGTGGAAGGCGTTGCACGCCGGGTCCGAGATGAGAGGCTCGGCCGCGGCAGCCATCGATAGGCCCGGCAGAGGGCCCTGGTCCAGGAAACGCCGGGCCCGGTCAAGGGCTTTCATGGGGTTGAATCCGGGCGAGGCCGGGTCGTCCGCGAGGTGAAACGGGTCGTAGGTGGCACCCAGCAAGCCGGCCGACTGACCGTGCGGTACCTTGACTCCTGTGTTCTCGATCGGCCTGGGGACCAGCACGAAGGGGGGAATCTGGTTCCTGGCACGAAGGCTCACTTCCATAAGCGTAAAGTCACTCGCATCGCAATGTTTGGCGTTCGAATCAGGGGCTTACCATACACATTCATGTACATATGGGCCGCCATTCAACAAAGATGATTCCCAGCGGATTGCGGGATTTTCACGCCAACCACATCTAGAACACTGGGGATGATCGACAGGAATCCGACCAACTCATAGAGCTTGAAGTTATGGTACTTCGAGTCGGCATACATCGGCACGACCTTGCCCATCGGCTGGCCCTCGAGCCGGGCGAACAGCGCCGGGGCCGCCGCCGCATCGTCGACCGAGGCGGCGGTGACCAGGACGGCCAGCAACAACCCCATGCTGTCGACGACGATATGCCGCTTCCGTCCGTCGACGTTCTTGGCGTTATCCCGGCCCCGCTGCTCGCCGCCGGAGGTCGTGTGGATCGACTGGCTGTCGACGCTCGCCGAGGTCCGGGGGTGATAGGGCTTCTCCATCGTGCGGACCTTGCGGCGGAGCAGGTCGTGGATCCGGTCTAGCGTCCCGTCTAGACGCCACTGGTCGAAGTAGCGCCAGACGGTGCTCTTGGGCGGGAAATCGATGGGCAAGTAACGCCACTGGCATCCGGTGCGGAGGATATAGAGGATGGCGTCGAGGACGTCCCGCACGTCCGTCTTGCGGGGCCGCTCCGCCACCGAGACGAGCGCGATGTGGGGATGCTCCTCATCGGGCCGGCTAAGCTGTCCGGTCTGGAGCAGTTGCTGTCCGGTTTCGTGGATCGGGGCGGCGTCGTGGAAGATCGATCGGACGAGCGCGAACCGGTCCATCCGGTCGGCAAGGCGAGGCAGATGCTCGCTGATCCGGATGCCGGGAACCCAGGTGGCGATCGACTCGAAAGGCCCCCGGACGTCGGCGGGTGCGTCTGGCTTGGGATCCCATGTCTCGAGCTGGCTGGGCCCACCCACGAGCATCAGCAGGATCACGGCCCGGCCATCGCGCGGGAGCCCGGACCCCCGGGCGTCCAAGTCGGCCAGCGAGAGCCCGAGAGAACCCAGCCCCACCCCTCCCACGCGCAGGAAGTCACGGCGGGTTAAACCCGAACACATTTTCACGGTTCCCCGGCCCATCGTGATCATTGTGGTTCGCCCCCCTCGCGCTTGCGACTCCCGTGAGTTGTGCCGCACCCAGCGCGTCTAACTTACAGCGAGCGGAAGGTTCGCAACAGGTGCTAGCTGTTTTTCGGTTCCCCGTGCAGCGAGTCGCCGATCGACGATCGGCTGGTAAGATCGCACGACTTTGCGGGTGATTCTCGATTTTCGGATTTCAGGGGTTCCGCAGAGTCTAGGGGGTCTCGGTAAATTCGATTCATCTCGGACTCTGCGTTGGGCCGATAGATCCGTGACAAGATCCCCGACAGGAAGCAAAGACTCGATCTCGGCACCGGAGGCTCGCACCGGTCTGAGGTCGGAGCCAGGGGTCGATTGCGCAGGAGGGGAGCATGCCGCATCGCCGGGTCCACGGCATCGGGTCGTTCTGGCTCGTGGCGTTCTTGCTCCAGGTCCCGGCGTCCGCATGGGGCCAGGGGCCGAACATCGAGACGCAGCTTCCGGGGAGCATGGTGGCGACACCGGGGTCGAATCAGTCCCGACTCGGGCCACTTCCTGGGGCTGGCGAGATGATTCTGGGAACCCAGCCCGGCCGGGACGAACTGCTGCTGGGTCGTATGGGCACGGCGGCTCCGCGGGTTCCGGCGGCGATCGCGACTCCGGGGCAGGCGGACCAGGTTCGGCCCCCTGCGGGCATCAGGGCGCCCGAGCCGCTGCCCGTACCTCGCGCTCCCCTTTACGGATCCCTGGCGCTGCCGACCGGGGAGGACGGCGAGGGACCCGCCGACGGACTGACCCTCGACCAGGCGATCGAGCTTCTGCTGAAGAACAACTTCGACCTCAGGTCCAAGGCCATGGAGATTCCCCAGGCCCGCGCCGACATCTTGACCGCGAGCCTCCGGGCCAATCCGATCCTCTATGCAGACAGCCAGCTCGTTCCCTACGGCAGCTTCTCGGACCGGCGGCCCGGTGGTCCAACCCAGTATGATCTGAACGTATCTCATCCGATTGACTACTCGCACAAGCGGCGGGCCCGGATGGACTACGCCGCGCGTGCCCTCGGGGTCACCGAGGCGCAGTACCAGGATGCGGTCCGGATCGAGATCAACAACCTGTACACGGCGTTCGTCGACGTGCTGGCGGCGCGGCAGATCGTTCGTTATGCCCGGGCGAGCGTGACGGGGCTCGACCGGCTGCTCCGGGTGACGCAGTCGCTTTATGAGAAGGACACAGCATCACGAGCTGATGTCAACGAGGTGAAGTCCCAGCGGCAGATCGCCGAGGTTGGGGTGCTGGATGCGGAGGAGAACCTGCGGAGGGCGAAGCGAACGCTGGCCATGATGCTGAATCTGCCGGTCGATCAGGCCGAATCGTTCGAGATTCGCGGGAGCATCGAGGATCGTGGGCCTGCTCCGCCGCCGCTGGACGAGCTGGCGCGGATGGCCCTTGAGTGCCGGCCCGACGTCGCGGCTTACCGGCTGGGTTTGCAGACCGCGGAATCCGGAGTCCGGCTGGCGCAGGCGAATCGTTACCAGGATGCCTACCTGCTGTACCAGCCTTTCACCTTCCAGAACAATGCCCCGTTCCGCAAGGAGAGTGCGACATCGTGGGCCCTGGGTATGACGGTTCCTCTGCCGGTCTACAACCGAAACCAGGGGAACATCGAGCGGGCCCGGTTGAACGTGGCTCAGTCCCAGCATCGAGCTGGCCGGGATCGAGCGGCGGGTCCTGACCGAGGTGAGCCAGGCGGCCAGGGAATACGAGATCAGCGGCCAGATCGTCCGGCGGATCCGGACCGAGATTCTCCCCTCCTCCGAGTCGTTTCGGAATGACCGTTTCACGCTCTTTCAGGGAGGAGAGACCAACGCGATCACCTATCTCCAGGCGCAGCGTAGCTACAACGACACGGTGAAAGCCTATCACGACACCGTGGTCCGGCATCGCCGCAGCATGCTCGGGCTGAACACGGCGCTGGGCCAGCGCGTCTTGCCCTGAACAGGTCAGGTCAATGATCCAGGTGTATGACGATCCAAGCCTATGTAACAGATGGGAGGTGTGATCGCCGCCGCGGATCTTCATGGCGAAGAAGGGACGCGCCTCGCCGCACGAGGTCGGTCCCTTCCTCGATGGTCCTTGAAGACCGGGCCTGATGTCCGGGGGGAAGGATCAGAAGGCCGGCATGGGTTGGTTCTGCGGGATCGAGGGCCGCTCCGGATCGTTCAGCCGATCAGGTTCTTGACCACTCGCGCCAGGTCGGAGCCGGTCTCGGTGAGGCTGTAGAAGTTGTTCTTGCCCTGGCGACGAGGGGCGATGATGTTTCCATGCCGGAGCAGCGCCAGGTGATGGCTGACGGCCGGCTGGCTCTGGCTCAACTGGGCACACAGGGCGCCGACGTGGCGTTCACCCTCGGAGAGGATCAGGATGACCTGAAGCCGGGTGGGGTCGCTCACATGCTTGAGCAGGATCGACGCCCGCTTTGCCTGCTGGAACCGGTGGTCGGCTCCCTTCGCCTTGGCCTTGCTGGCGGTCTTGGTCGCGACCGCGGTCTTGGGACTGGTCTTCGCTACTGCCATGAGACTGCACTCCTCCGCTTGACGATGTGCTTCATTGCCCGCCAGGTACTCGCCGTGCCTCCATCTCTGACCCGCACCGGTGAGATCGCGCACGGATCGGCGTGAACTGTTCCTATGTCGATGCCAGACACGGACCGCGTGTCGTTGAGGTACGGTAGCGCCAGCAGACTCAATCCATCGATGTATGCACCCATGGATTGAAGCATGGAGAACCGTGATCCAACAACGAAACGATCACGATCTTGCGCGTACGTATCTCAACGTGGGTGGTTGTCGACATCTTAAAGCTACTCTAACAAATGTCAACCACAATTTGCAATCTTTAATGGCTTAGATTCGTCAATTTGTTAGATCGAGCGGTACGAAGTCTTTCGGAGACCGTTCCGCCGGGGCTAGTCGCGATTCACAAGAGCTTGTGCGATCAAGTCTTCCAGCGAAATGGACGGAGACGGATCGAGGAACCTTCAATCGCTTGCGTGGTCACTTCTGAACGGGGGGAATCAAGGAGTAGACGGTCTTGAGGAGGTCGGCAGATGACCATTTGTTTCTCTGGGTACCGACTTCGAGGCGGGCCAGCCGGCCGTTCTGGTCGATGACCGCCGTACAAAGGTTATGGATGATTTCATCCTTCCCCGGCCCGTAGACCAGGCCCAGCGGCCCGGTGATCCGGGCAAGCTCCTCGTGCGAGGCGGAGGCGAAGGTCCAGAGCGGGGGGGTCCCGCCTCGAATCTGAGCATGTTTGCGCAAGATTTCCGGGGTGTCGTGCTCCGGGTCGAACGAGACCGAGAGCAGCCGGATCGCCTCGGCCCGCCGGGGAAACGTGGCGACCGTCTGGGCCAGGTCGGCGAACTTCCGGTCCATGTAGGGGCAGAAATCGGGTAAGGGGCATCGCGTGTAGATGAAGGTGAGCACCACCACGTGTCCGCGCAAGTCCGAAAGCTTGAAGGTCTTGCCGTCTTGCCCGGTCATCGTGAAATCGGGAACCGGCTCGCCGGGCTCGAGGCGTTTTGGCTGGATGCGGAGCTGGGGAGTCTTCCCCGAGAGGTCCAGCACCAGCGGGGCGGCAAGCGCGGGCTTGCTGACCACCAGGTCGACGAGCCGGTAATCCCGCGTCTCGCCGTTTTCCTGCTCCACCCGGAGCTTACCCTCCACCTGGTCGCCAGCCCTCAGGTCGTCGAGGACCGCCTGGTCATCGACGTGGAAAGGCATGGTCATCGCCTCCATGAACCCGGGAATCGCCTCGTGCCGGATCGTGACCTCCCGGGTCTCCTTCTCGATCTTCCTGACCTCGCCAACCAGCTTGTATTCCTTGGTTTCCCTGGTCGGAGCCTGGGGACGCTCAGGAGTCTGACCAGCGGGCAGAGTGCTCGTCGCCGGCGGCTGGTCCGGCCCCTTTCCAGCGGGCCTTGAACACCCGGACAGTGCCAGGACGGCGACCGCGAGCGCCAGACCACACATCGGAGAGCCTACTGGAATGCATTGATGTGTATCTCATGGGAGCCTTCCGGGCGATTGACCTCTGCATGTCTCTTCGGGTGCCCCTGGCTTTACTCAACATGTTTGCTGTCTAAAAAGGGAAGGCCGGATCAAGGGGGCTCCGGGCCAGCTCGACCAGGAAATTGCCGATCCGCTCGCAGACACGCTCGGTCACAGCCTGTCCCTTGGCCGCGGTGGCGGCCCTCGGGTTCCCGGAGCCCGAATTGGTGGTCAGAAGGTGCCAGGGGCGGGTGATTTCCACCCAGCCCTGATTGACCGCCGTGAAGCGGCTGGGGCGCACGGCGCCGCTGTCGGCCTGCTCAAGGGCAACCAGCTCGGGGAAATGGGCCAGTCCCATGCTGGTTTCCATCTCGCCGGCGTGGTCATCCTTCTCCTGGAAGATCGTCTCGTAGCCGTCGGCGGCCACCTTGTACCAGTTACAGAGGAACAGATGAACGGACGTGGCTCGATGCAGCTCGCGGAGAACCCACTTCAAGTCGTTGCCGCCGTGACCGTTGAGCAGCAGGACCTTGCGGATCCCATGCGTCTCCAGCGATTCGACCAGGTCGGTGATCACCCGGCCGAGCGTCGAGGGGTTCAGGTTCATGGCCAGGGGAAATTTCATCTGGTTCGTCTCGGTTCCGTACGGAATCGCCGGCAGCAGCACCACCCGGGCTCCCTGGTCGGTGGCCAGGGCGCAGGCCCGGGCGGCGATCGTCTCGACCTGGAAGGTGTCGGTGCCATAGGGGAGATGAAGGTTGTGAGGCTCGGTCGCTCCCAGCGGAAGCACCGCGACCTCGTAAGGGAGGTTCGACTTGACGTGGCCGTAGTTGATCTCTGCGAGTCGCCAGGTGTCCATGAGCGATCGTCTCTTTCAGGCGTTGGTGGGAGAGGTTGCCGCAACCCGGCGTGCCCGGAAGGCGCCCGCGAAGCCGCGGTCGCCCCGCAGGCAGTGACGATCAACCAGGAAGGACTGCCGACGACCTTCGTCTCCAGGTCGGTCTCGGGCCGGCGGCGAGCGTCTCGCCAGGGCCATTGCGGGTGGGTGGGTGGTCCGTTAGGATCGGACAGGGTCGCGCCAGTCCTCATTGTCTCTCACGATCCTTTATCCTTGGATTGACGTTGCGATGCAAGCCTTCGAGGCCACGAGCCTCTATTTTGACCAGGCCGCCAAGCTCCTCGACCTTTCGGATAACATCCGTACGCTTTTGATCACTCCTGACCGAGAGGTCCGGGTGGAGGTGGTCATCGAGCTCGATTCGGGGCAGATCGGCAACTTCATCGGCTATCGGGTCCAGCACGATGACGCGCGAGGACCGTACAAGGGGGGCTTGCGCTATCATCCCCTGGTCGACCAGGACGAGGCTCGCTCGCTGGCCAGCCTGATGACCTGGAAGACGGCCCTGGTGGACCTGCCTTACGGCGGCGCCAAGGGAGGCATCAACTGCGATCCCACGAAGCTTTCGCGGGGCGAACTGGAGCGGCTGACCCGCAGGTTCATCGAGAAGATCCATGACATGATCGGGCCGGTCAAGGACATTCCCGCCCCCGACATGGGTACCGATGCGCAGGTGATGGCCTGGATCATGAACGAATATGGCAAGTTCGAGGGCTTCAACCCGGCGTGCGTGACCGGAAAGCCCGTCGAGTTCCATGGCTCCGAGGGCCGGGAAGCCGCCACGGGCTACGGGGTCGCGATCATCACCCGCGAGATCCTGACCCGGCTCGGGAAGTCGGTCGCCGGCTCGACCTTCGCCATCCAGGGCTATGGCAACGTGGGCAGCCACACCGCCCGCTTCCTCTGGCGGCAGGGGGCCAAGATCGTGGCCGTCTCCGACGCCTACGGTGCGGTCACCAACTCGTCGGGCCTGGACATCGCCGAGCTTGACCGCCACGTGGCGCTGGCCCGCAAGGTGGTGGGCTTCAAGGGCGGCGAGGCCACGACGAACGACCAGCTCCTGATGCTTCCGGTCGATGTCCTCATCCCCGCGGCCCTGGGAGGCGTGTTTGACCGGGCCATGGCCCAGTCGGTCCAGGCCAGGATGATCATCGAGGCAGCCAACAGCCCGACCTGGCCCGAGGCCGACGAGGTCTTCAACGCCCGCGGGATCCCGGTCGTCCCCGACATCCTGGCCAACGCGGGCGGAGTCATTGTCAGTTACTTCGAGTGGGTCCAGAACCTCCAGCATTTCCGCTGGCCGCTGGAGCAGATCCAGCGCGAGGAGGAGAAGCGCCTGGTCGAGGCATTCCACGACATGTACGATCTGGCCCAGAGCCAGCGAATCTCGCTGCGGACCGCCGCCTTCCTCCGCGCCATCACCCGAGTCAGCCGAGCCCACGCTCTGGGCGGGATCTGATGATGCTGATCTGAGCCAGAGCGAGAGCAGAACTGGACTTGTCGATGAGTGACTACGAGGTTTACGACAACCCCTTGATCCGCCGCTACGCCAGCCGGGCGATGGCCAGGCTCTGGTCGCCCCAGGTCAAGTTCTCCACCTGGAGGCGGCTCTGGGTTGTGCTGGCCGAGGCCGAGCGAGCGCTGGGGCTGAAGATCAGCGAGGAGCAGATCGGGGCCCTTCGTGCCCAGGTCGATAAGATTGACTTTGCTGCCGCCGAGGCTTACGAGCGGCGGTTCCGCCATGACGTGATGGCCCATGTTCATGCGCTCGGCGATGCGGCGCCCCTGGCCCGCCCGATCATTCATCTCGGGGCCACCAGTTGCTACGTCACCGACAACACCGACCTGATCCTGATTCGGGAATCTCTCCACTTGATCCGCGATCAACTCGTCGCCGCGATCGACGCCCTCGCCGGCTTCGCGGATCGGTGGAAGGACTTGCCCTGCCTGGGATATACCCACTTTCAGCCGGCCCAGCTTGTGACCGTGGGGAAGCGGGCGACGCTCTGGTGCCAGGAATTGATCTTCGACCTGGGCGAGGTCGATCGCCGTCTGGCCGAGCTGAGATTCCTCGGAGTGAAGGGGACCACCGGCACCCAGGCCAGCTTCCTCGCCCTCTTCGATGGCGACGATGCCAAGGTGGAGGCGCTCGATCGCAGGGTCGCCGCCGCGTTCGGCTTCGAACGGACCTATGCCGTTTCCGGCCAGACCTATTCGCGGAAGATCGATTCCCAGGTGCTGGGGGCCCTGGCGGGTATCGCCGAGAGTGCCCATCGGTTCGGCATGGACCTGCGTCTGCTGGCTCACGAACGAGAGCTGGAAGAGCCGTTCGAGGCCGAGCAGATCGGCTCCTCCGCCATGGCCTACAAGCGAAACCCAATGCGTGCTGAGCGACTGTGCTCGCTGGCCCGGTTCATCATGGCCCTTCCTGCTGCGGCCAGCCAGACGGCCGCCACCCAGTGGCTCGAGCGCACCCTCGATGACAGCGCGGTCAGGCGGCTGATTCTACCGCAGGGATTTCTCGCCGCCGATGCCGTCCTCAGTCTCTACCGGAACATCGTTCCGGGCCTGGTGGTTCATCCCGCGGTCGTGGCCCGGCACGTGGCCGAGCAGCTGCCCTTCATGGCCACGGAGAACCTCCTCATGGCGGCCGTCCAGTCCGGCGGCGACCGCCAGGCGCTCCATGAACGGATCCGCATTCATGCGCTCGCGGCGGCGGAACGATTGAAGGAGGGCGCGGGCGACAACGATCTGATTCAGCGCCTGCGCGAGGATCCATCGTTCCCACCCCTGGACTTCGAGAGGGTGATGGATCCGAGCCAGTTCGTCGGTCGGTCGGCGCGCCAGGTCGACGACTTCTTGCGATCTGAGGTCGAACCGATCCGTCGCCACCAGCCGGGTCGGCCTGACCCTCCTCAGACGTCGGAAGAAATTCGCGTCTGA
>CAWFJM010000051.1:0-49762 GCA_963816015.1 uncultured Planctomycetaceae bacterium
CCGCTGCAGCAGCCGGGAGACGAACGAGACGCTGACGCGGAAGAGGCGGGCGATCTCGCTGCGGGCCCTCGTCCTCATCCACGGCCGCCGCGACCCGCTCCCGCAGGTCTATCGAATAGGGACGCATGGCAGGTATCTCCTGATCCGTTGCCGTCTCCTTCCTCGATCGTGTCCTTCTATGTGAATTGTTTCTGTCCGAAACCCGAATGCAAACCGCTCTAGCGACCGGGCGATTGACTTGGCGATCGAGGTCTTACCCACGCCCGGTGGGCCGACAAACAGCAGGATCGGGCCCTTGGCCATGGCCCGCGCCTTGGCCTCTCGCGAGTCGGTGATCGCCCGGTCTTCCTCCTGCGCTGCCCCGCGAAGGGGTAGCCGTGTCCTTGTCGGCCTTGAGCTTGGCCGCCGAGCATTCGCCGGACTTTTCCACCTCCTCGGCCAGTTGCCGGGCGCGGAGCTGGCGCACGGCCAGGAACTCGAGGACCCGGTCCTTGACGTCCTGCAAACCGTAGTGGTCTTCATCGAGGACCTGAGCCGCATGATTCAGATCGAGCTGATCGTCGGAATGGATGTTCCAGGGAAGCTCGGCGACCCATTCAAGGTAGGTACGGATCACCTGGGCTTCCATCGATTCGCGTCCGGCACGTTCCAGCCGGCCGAGCTCGCGTTCGACCTCGACGCGTGCTTCCCTAGGCAGCTCGAGCTTGTTCAGCTTCTCGCGAAGCTCGGTGATCTCGCGGTTCTGGTCATCTTCGCCCAGCTCTTTCTGGATCGCCTTGAGCTGCTCCCGGAGAAACATCTCGCGCTGGCGTTCGCCCAGCTCTTCTTGGACCTGCGACTTGATCTCGGCCTGTGCCGCCAGCAAGCCGATCTGCTTCTGGACGTGGATCAGCACCCGGCGCAACCGTTCCTCGACGCCGAGCGTCTCGAGCAGGGCCTGCTTCTCGGTGACGGAAAGCTCAACATATACTCGGCGCGGCCGGGTCTGGCACGAATTGTAGGCGGCAGTGTGTGGGTGTAAACTGCTGACGGGGAGCAACCTGGGGACAACATCAGTGTGGACCCGTCCTGCGGATCATCACCTTCACGGCGGACGACCGGAACGCCCTGGCCCACGACCGTTACCACCACCCCGACCCCCGCGTCCAGGCCGCAAGATGGAGGTCCTCTGGCTCAAGAGCCACGGCCTGACTCACGACCAGATCGCCGCCTACGCCGACGTCTCCCGGCGCACCGTCCAGCGCTACCTCGACCAGTATTATGAGGGCGGCCTGCCGCACCTGCGCCGCTGCCGGTGGCATCACCCCCACACCGCCCTGGCCAAGCACCAGGACTCGCTGGAGGAGTACTTTCTGAAGCACCCGGTCCGCTCGGCCAAGCAGGCGCGGGCCATCATTGAGCAGCAGACCGGCGTCCGCAGGGGCCTCAGCCAGGTCCGCCACTTCCTCAAGGGCCGACTGGGGCTGCGCTGGCGCAAGACCGGGGCCATCCCCGTGCCGCCCCAGCAGACGGTCGAGGAGCACGCCCGGGAACAGGCCACCTTCGTGCAAGAGAAGTTAGGGCCGCGCCTGGAGCAGGCCCGCCGAGGCCGGAGGCAGGTCTACTTCGTGGACGCGGCCCACTTCGTCTTCGCGCCGTTCCTGGGTTGCCTGTGGTGCGCGGCGCGGCTGTTCGTGCGGGCGGCCTCGGGTCGCAAGCGGTACAACGTCCTGGGGGCGCTCGACGCGGTGACACACCGGCTGGTCCGGGTGACCAATCACGACTACATCAACGCCGAGTCGGTGTGCGCGCTGTTGCGCGCGGTGGCGGCTGCCAGTGTGGGGGTGCCGATCACGCTGGTGCTGGACAACGCGCGGTACCAGAAATGCGCCCTGGTGCAGGCGCTGGCGGCGTCGTTGGGGATCGAACTGTTGTACCTGCCCGGTTACTCGCCCAACCTGAATCTGATCGAGAGACTGTGGCGGTTGGTGCGCAAGCAGTCGCTGGACTCCATCTACTACGAAGATTTCGCGCGATTCACGGCTGCGATCGATCAGTGCCTGGGCGATCTGCCCACAGTCCACAAGGGCGAGATGGCAACTCTAATGACTCCCAAGTTCCAGACGTTTGGAGATGTGCCACTATTGGCCGCGTAGAGTATAACCCGCCACCAGGTCGGCGAACCGGCCGGGATCGGTGACCGAGTCGAGGACCTGGTGCAGCACCTCCTCGGGCAGACCCTTGCGCTCGCCCAGCTCCATGGCCCGTTCCCGGATCTCCCGGTAGAGTGCGGCGAAGGCCGGATCGTCCTCGTTGATCGGCTTCATCTCCTCGATCGGCAGGGCGTCCACCGTGAGGAAACCGTCGACGTTGTGATAATGCAGGGCCGTGGCCCGGTTCTCTCCCTGGAGCAGGAGCTGAACACCCCCCAGACCCCGCTGGACCTGTCCGATCCGGCCGATCACGCCCATCGTGTAGAGCTGCTCCGGAGCCGGCTCGTCCACGTTCTCTCGCTGCGCCACGGTGAAAATCAGGCGGTCTCCCTTGAGCGCGGCCTCGATCGCGTGCAGCGTCCCCGGGCGACCGACTCCGATCGGTACCGTGATTCCGGGGAAGATCACCGTTCCGCGCAGCGGCAGGACGGGCAAGGTTTGACGTTCCGCCATCAGTTTCTCCTTCTCTCCCACTGCTCTCTTGTCACCATGGAACACCGCACGAGCCTGAATCTTGGGTGGCAACGAGATCCGTAACCACCGGTGGACATCGGTATTTACCGACAGAGGCAGGATCTCTCTCCAGATCGGTACGCGATTGCGGTTCCTTTCCCAGCCTTCATGGTCGCAATTTCCTATCATTTCATGGGGTGTTTCTGAAAGAACTCCCACATGAGGTCGTTGGCCGAGACGTCTCTTGTGCTCTTGCCCAGCAGCCGGAAGCGAGGATCCTGGCCCGGCCAGGTGTGGCCGCCCCCCTCGATGATATAGAGAACCACCTCCGAACCCTCCTTGCCGGGACCGAAGACCTTCCTCCGCACGGTGGTACCGTCGTTGGCGAGATCCTGCAAGTCGGCGACCACGGGGGCTTCCGGACAACCATTGGCCCTCACCCAGGCCCGGATCGTCTCGTCGACCGAGAGAAACTTGATGTTCTTCGGGGTTCGCTCATCGGGTCCGCCGAACAGCACCAGACCGTCCTTCGTCCCGTGAAAGTGAAGCACGGAGACGGGCCGGTGCGGCTGACAGTGCTCGATGGCCATCGTTCCAGCAATGGGCGCAATCGCGGCGATCCGATCCGAGAGCTCCGCTGCGAGTCGATAGCACATCATCGCCCCGTTGGACATGCCGGTGGCGAAGACGCACCTGGGATCAATGTTCACCACCGTCGCCAGGTCGTCGAGCATCTTCGCCACATACCCGACGTCGTCCGAGACTCGTCCCCGGACGCCCCCCGCATCCCAGTAGAGGAAGAACGGGGTGGTGCCAGTGCCATTGGCATACACCACCACAAAACCTGAGCGATCGGCCTTCTCGCTCAGGCCGCAAAACGGGGCCATTATCGCCGCGTTCATCATCGCGGAGTGAAAGACCAGAACAACCGGCGTCGGCCTGCTCGCATCGTACGACCCGGGGATATGGACTGTGTACGAGCGGATCTGATCTGCAACTGTTAGTTCGCGAATGTGGTCCCCCGGAGGAAGCATGTGCGCCGTAAGGGTGGACAGGCTGAGCCATACGACAGCGCCGGATGTCATCGCAAACCTCGAAGTCGCTTGCTGGTTAGGGAAGGTCCAAGAACCCGTGATGCGGCACACCCTGACACGATCAGCCAAGATCGGTCTCGCCTGATCGTGTCGCCTGCTGGAGCAGGGAAGGCGATCTCAAACGCCCAGCAATCACAGCATGGAGCGCCGTCATCAATTCAGTTTATACAACATGGCAAAGGCCGGCCCACGGCGGTGCCCCGGCAACCTTGGCACTCCAGTTATTATTGACCGGACGGTTCCTAATGTCTAGGATGACCACATGGCCCGACCCCGCAAATTCGAGATTGATGATGCGCTGGAAGCTGCCGCTCAAACGTTCTGGAAGAGCGGATACGAATGCACTTCGCTGAGCACCCTCACCAAGGCACTCGGGCTTCAGAAGGGTTCGATCTACAAGGCTTTCCGCGACAAACGGACCCTCTTCCTGATGGCGCTGGAGCGTTATCTGGACCAGCGATTGGGAATGATGAGTGCCAGCCTGGAATCATCGGCCTCACCGGTGGAAGCGATCCGCGACTGGGGCCAAGCCCTTCGCGCGTTGTGTTTTGGAGCTCGTGGCAGCATGGGTTGCCTTGCCATCAACAGTATGGTCGAGCTTGCACCCAAGGATGCCGAGGCAGCGGCCAAGCTAAAGCAGCACTGGGAGCAGGTGGAGGGCCTGCTCAGGGACGTTCTCCTTCGCGGCCAAGCCGTGGGCGAGGTACGTCAGGATATTCCAGCAGTGGAACTGGCGCACATCCTCATTCGCTGGGTGGCCGGTGCAGCCGTCTTCGTCCGGGCGGGGTCAGACGAGTGGGATTCGACGTTCGATACGCTCGTTTTCCTAGTCAAGGTGAACGCTAAGAGACTCTCAATTTTTAAGGGGGCTAGGCAAGAATAATCTATCTGATTTCCGGCCCTGGGCCGTATGGTGTAGTTCCAGTCCCCATGGAAGCTCTCCCGCTCGATTGAGAGACTCTCCATCTGCTGCTTCGTGACCTCTTGGCCGATCGGATAGGCACTCCGGTCTAATTCCGCCCGGATCTCCAGGCCCGTCTCGGTCGTCGTACTTCCGATCAAGTTCACTACCACCTCATGATCGACCAGCGGGCGGCCCCGCCAGTTCTGCGTGATGTGGCAGAACATCCGGTGTTCGATCTGATTCCACTTGCTCGTCCCCGGCGGGAAGTGGCACACCGTGATCCGCAGGCCGGTCTCATCGGCCAACTCCTGCAACTGCACCTTCCAGAGACGGCAACGGCTCCCGTTCGAGCCGCCGCCATCGGCAGTGATCAGCAGTTGGGTCGCACCCGGATACATCGGGCTTCCCATGTGTCGCCACCACCGCCTCAGCGTCTCGACGGCGAACTCGGCCGTGTCATGATCGACGCCCACGCTCACCCAGCCGGCGTCGGCCGCCAAGTCGTACACCCCGTAGGGGATCGCCTTGCCCAGCTTCGGGTCCAGGAAATCATGGATGCGGACCTGTTCGGGGCGACCCTGGGGCTGCCACTCCCGTCCGCCGTTCTTGAAGTCGCCGACCAGTTCCTTCTTCTTGGTGTCCACCGAGACGACCGGCTGGCCCCGCCGCTGATACGACTTGACCCGTCGGTTGATGTGCTCGAACTGGGCGTTGCGGTCGGGATGGCCGCTGCCTTCCCGGGTCTTGCGGTTGGATTGGAGGCTGTAACCGAGCTGGCCCAGCAGAGTGCTGACCGACCTGGGACTGACTGTGTGACCCTGGCGGCGCAACTCAACGGCCAACTTGGCGGCACTCTTGCAGGTCCAGCGCAACGGCGCCTTGGGGGTCGCCACGGGCCGACGGCTCGACCAACGCCTCCAGGGCGCCGATCAGGCCAGGATCGTGATGCGTCAGCGGCTTCCGTCCCCCGCCGGGGCGGCGGACACGTCGGGCCATGCCGGGTGGATCGGGCGTGCCGCCGGGTTGACGCAACTGCCGCAATCCGGCCCGGATGGTCACGTGAGTCATGCCGGTGGCCTCGGCGACCCGGGTGATCCCTCCACGGCCGATGGCCGCCGCCTCGGTCGCCGCCCAGAGGCGACAGGCGCGCTCATCGAGGACGGGCTTGAGGGCCTCGTACTTGACCTTGAGGCTCTCGACGGTGGAGGCGTCCATGAGAGCGAACGTACCACAGCGGCTCAGCGACTCGATAGATTATTCTTGCGAGCTGCCTTAGCGGCAATCCACGGTGATGATTGCAGGCATCCAGGAAGCCGACATCATAACAATTGCCACGGCATTGATTGTGCCTGTACCATGGGAGTGGTTTTCTGAGTTCGCTTTCGCTTGATTTGTGAATCTATCGATTGATGGTGCAGCGTGTCAAACCTCCTTGCCGCGCGGCTACAGATGGCGATCTCGCTGGGATTTCACATCCTCTTCGCGGTGGTCGGGATTGGCTTGCCGCTCATGATGGCCGTTTCCGAGGCGCTCTGGCTGCGAACGCGGGATTCGGTCTATCGAATTCTGGCCAGGCGCTGGGCCCGGGGAGCGGCGATCCTTTTTGCGGTGGGGGCGGTCTCGGGGACGGTCCTGTCGTTCGAGCTGGGGTTGCTCTGGCCGCGCTTCATGAAGTTCGCCGGGCCGATCATCGGCCTGGGGTTTGGCCTGGAAGGGTTTGCCTTCTTCACCGAGGCGATCTTCCTGGGAATCTACATCTACGGCTGGGAGCGTGTTCCGCCGCTGGCTCACTGGCTGGCAGGGGTCATCATCGCGGTGAGCGGCGCACTGTCGGGCGTCCTCGTGGTTTCGGTCAACGCCTGGATGAACACGCCGGCGGGCTTCGCCCTGCAAGGTACGACGGCGACCGACATCGACCCGGTGCGGGCGCTCTGGAGCCCGGCGACGCTTTCCGAGACGCTGCACATGACGCTGGCGGCCTACGCGGCGACGGGGTTGCTAGTTGCAGGAATCCATGCGGTGCTGCTGCTTCATGACCGGGCCAACCTGTTCCACCGCAAGGCCCTTGCGATTGCGCTGGCCGTCGGCGGGTCGGCGTCGGTGGTTCAGCCGCTGAGCGGGCATTACGCCGCACAGGTCGTCGCCCGGACCCAGCCCGCGAAGCTGGCATCGATGGAGGGTCAGTTCCCCACCCAGCGATGGGCTCCGCTGCGGGTCGGCGGCCTGCCGGATGCGGCTGCCGGCACCACGCGCTATGCTCTGGAGATTCCTGGCGGCCTGAGTTTGCTGGCCTACAACGACCCGAACGCCGAGGTGATCGGGCTCGATGCCATTCCAGCCGCAGACCGGCCGCCGGTCCGGGTCGTCCACATTTCGTTTCAAGTGATGGTCGCCTGCGGGATGGCCATGGTGCTGTTGTCACTCTGGGCCGCGGTCTCAGCCTGGCGAAACGGACGGGTTCCTGATGGGTCGGTGTTCCTCCGCGCGGCGGTGGCGATCAGTCCCCTCGGGATGCTCGCCATCGAAGCGGGATGGACAGTCACCGAGGTTGGCCGCCAGCCCTGGATCGTTCAAGGCGTCATGCGCACGGCCGACGCCGTCACGCCCGTTCCCGGGCTCTGGATCTCGATGCTCACCTACTCTGCGCTCTACATTATGCTGGGGATCGTGGTCGCCCTTCTCCTGGGTCGACAGTTCCGAGCCAGCCCCCGGCCTGGCGAACTCATCGCCGCATCAACCGAGGAGGAGGCTCACTGATGTCCTGGCCGATCGTCTTCATGAGTCCGGCCGAGGCCGTCGCCGCCGTGATGCTGATCTCGCTGGTCGTGTACGCTCTTCTGGGAGGCGCCGATTACGGCGCAGGGGTCTGGAGCCTGCTGGCTCGCGGGCCTCGTGAGGCAGCCCAGCGCGAGCTGATCGCGCACGCGATCGGGCCGGTCTGGGAAGCGAACCACGTCTGGCTGATCATCGTGATCGTCCTCCTGTTCACCGGGTTCCCTGCTGCCTTCTCCGCGATCATGACGGCCCTCCACATTCCCCTGTCGCTGATGCTGATCGGGATCGTCCTGCGAGGCTCAGCATTCACCTTCCGCAGCTACGACAACACCCAGGTGGGAAAGAACCGGTGGAACCGCCTGTTCTCGATTCCGAGCGTGGTCACGCCGGTCATGCTCGGGACTGTGATCGGGGCGATCGCCACCGGCGAGCCCGGGCGCGCCGTGGCCTCGGGCCGGCCCGTTCCCCTCTTCGCCACCTGGCTCCAGCCCTTCCCGCTGGTCGTCGGCCTCTTCAGCCTGAACATCTTCGCTTTTCTGGCGGCGGTCTACCTGACCCTGGAGACCTCCGATCCTGAGCTTCGCGACGACTTCCGCCTTCGAGCCATGGCAGCGGCCGTGGTCCTGGGGGCCGTGGCCTGGGCCGTTTACCGGCTGGCCCGGAGCGAGGCTCCCGGCGTTTTTCACGGACTCGACGAGTCACCGTGGGGCAGGCCCGTGCGCTATGCCACCGGGGTATTCGCGACCGCAACGCTGCTGAGCCTCTGGCTCGGATGGTTCCACATTGCGCGGGTCGCGGCGATGGTCCAGGTGGCGCTGATTCTCTGGGGCTGTGCGCTGGCTCAATACCCGCGTCTTGTCCCCCCGGGAATCGACATCGCCACCAGCTCGGCTCCCCCTGTGGTCCAGAAGTTGCTTCTGATTGCCTTGGGGTCGGGCTCACTCATCTTGCTCCCCTCGATCTACTACCTGTTCCGGGTCTTCAAGGGCCACACGTTCCTGCTGGGCCGGACTTCTGGCGACTCTTCACGACAGCCTGCTGCTTGACGCGTCTGGTTCCCGGGGATAGCATCAGGCTCCAGATCCTTTCACTCATCCTCCCAAGCCGGTGAGCTGGGGTTATGGCGCCAACGACGAGATGTGCGAGGGCTTCATCGCGGTGGTCAAGCAAAATCAAGACCTGACCCGTCCCGGCGCCATTGACGACCTTCCGCTCCTCTTCGCCAAGCAGCGTCTCAGGACCCTCCTACGGCAGCTCGCCAAACAAACCCGGTGAGTGCGCGGCGATCATCAGAATGCTCCAGGCTGCCGCGTGTTCATGGCGACGGTTCGCCAGCATGCTCTCGGAAGTATTTTGAGGCTGATGCAGTTTCCCACGTTTCCAGGGTGGCCTCCTGGGAATCGGTCGTGGGATGGGATATGATGAAAGGAGAGGATCGAGGAAGGATCGGTCCGATCTCGACCGACATGGACCAGTTGACATGTCGGCACGACTGGTGGCCTGCCTCGAGGCACGGCGTCGGTTCCAGACCTTGCCGCAGCCCGAGGGGCAATGCCGCCCCAATCCGATCGAGACCCATCGTTCCCCCCTCTTGGGTATTGAAAACTCGGTGTGTTCGGTGACGCGAGGACAGGCCTGAGCAAGGCCGCCATCCACGCCGCGAGCCAGTGCCAGCGAGCCAAATCGACGCGAGTCGTCGAGATGAGTCCGTGACTGCATTGCCTCTGCCGGCGGAGGAAGGTGATTTCCCGGAGCGGCGATCCTGCTGGGTGGAGCCCCGCGTGCAAGGTGCTTGTGCTCTTCTGAGACCGGGGATAGTGGCGGGCTGCTCCAGGCCGGCCAGGAGCACCCCACCCGCGACGGGGGACTGACTCCAACCGCCGCGGTCGTCTCGTGCGAGGGAACGGCCATGAACGCTCCTCTTCAGATCTCGTTCCACAACCTTCCCCATTCCACGGTGATCGAGCGAGCCATCCAGGAAGCGGCCTCGCGCCTGGAGGGCATTCACGATCGGATCATGAGCTGTCGCGTGATCGTCGACCAGCCTCACCGTCATCACAAGGAGGGCAACCCGTTCCAGATCCGCATCGACCTCAAGATGCCCGGCGCCGAGCTGGTGGTCAAACGCCAACCGCCCGAGAGCCTTGCCTATGGCGATCTCTCCACGGTGATCCAGGAGGCCTTCGACGAGATGGAGCAGCAGATCGAGGAGTTTGTGAACCGCCGCCGCGGGTTCGTCAAGACTCACGAGAGCCAGCCGCATGCGCGCGTGGCCCAGATCTTCCCGGAGGCCGGCTACGGCTTCCTCACGACGCTTGATGGGCGCGAGGTCTTTTTCCATCACAACAGCGTCCTTGACGACGCGTTCAACCGTCTGAACGTCGGCACCGAAGTCAGCTTTGTCGAGGAACTGGGCGAGAAAGGACCCCAGGCCAGCACCGTCAAGCTCGTTGGGCGTCACAACCATGTTTCGTGATCGGACATGAGACTGCAATCGACCAGAGACCGAAAAGGAGGCACCCCGATGACAGCCGCAACCAAACCCATCGCTCACAGCTTCATGATCTCGGAAGAGGAACTGCGCCGAGCTGATCCGGCTGCTGGAACAAGCGTGCAAAGAGAGCCGGGTCGAGATGCACCGGACGCACACTCCCGACTATCGCGAGCGCGTGAGCGGAGAACAGGCGCTCCTCCGCGGCCTGCTCGACAAGTTCCAGCACATGAGGGTGTATGAGTGAGACAGAGTGGCCCGCGAGTAAGCTCGTCAAAGAATAAAGCGACGGACACCGAACCATTGACGCGCTGACAAGCGCGCCACTCAATATCCGTCTGCCTCGAGCGAACTCCTGTCGTGCGAGTGCGCAAACCACCCGGGGCGGCGAAGGCAATACGCTCATCTTTCTGGTTCCGGCCCCTTGACCTTCGACAGGGAGAAGTCTATTCTGAGCTCAGACAAAACGACTGAACAATCAGACATAATGGCTGACATCGAGGGGGGAGCATGGGGCGGCCCGCCCGGGACATCACCGAGTCTGAGCTTGCGGTGTTGCGAATCCTCTGGGATCGAGGACTGGCGACGATCCGGCAAGTGACCGAGGTTCTTTACCCTGAGGGCGGGGCCGCGCAGTATGCCACCGTCCAGAAACTGCTGGATCGGATGGAGGCCAAGGCCTTCGTACGCCGCGATCGTTCCCTGTTCGTACACCGGTTTGCTCCCGTCCTGGATCGTGACGAGCTCATCGGCCGGCGGCTTCGTTCGCTGGCCGAGACGCTCTGCGATGGCTCGCTCACTCCACTTCTGACTCACCTGGCGAAGGCCGGTGATCTGACCGAGGAGGATCGCCGGGCGTTGCGGGCGATCGTCGAGGAATCCGCGAGCGACGAGCGGGCCGATGAGGCCGCAACGGAGCTGGGCGATACGACGGAGCGGAGTGCTCACATGAAGACGCGCGAGGGCCGGACTGGCCACAGGCGTTCGCCTCATTCTTGACGAGGTCAGACCGAACCCTTGCCGGGAGACCGTCGACCCATGGAACTCCTTGTGCTTGCCATGCTGAGTAACGCCCTGGTCGCGACCGGGCTGGCTCTGGCCCCTCTCATGCTGGGGCGGTTCGGTCGGTCTCCCGCTCTGGTTCACGGCCTCTGGCTGGTCGTTCTGCTCAAGCTGGTGACGCCGCCGATCGTGCAGGTACCTCTGGCGATCTCTCCGGTGCCGCGGCCATTGACCTTGCCTGTTGCCGCGGAGCGTGAATTCCACCGAGAGCCACGCGCGGCAGAGCGTCTCGAGGATCCGATTCTCGACGGCGTGGAGCCGCTCGCCAAGGACGGGACTGATCAGGGGGATGATCGAGCGGTCGCGGAGACTCACCACCAGGTCAATCCCTCCGCGAATGTGCCTCACGCCATGATCACCCTCCCGGGGTTTCCTCCCTGGCATCTCGCCTTCCTGGCGTTGGTTGCCACAGGCGCCCTGATCTGCTGGTTCCTGGCAGCCGTGCGGATCGTCCGCCTCCAGCGCCTGTTGGGGGATCTTCAGCCTGCGCCGGCCGACGTTCAGACCCAGGTCCACAAGGTGGCCCGGCAGCTTGGCCTGAAACGCTCCCCGACGGTCTGGCTGGCCCCGGGACGAGTTCCCCCCATGCTCTGGGCGCTGGGCCGCCAGGCCCGGCTGCTCGTGCCAGCGGATCTCTGGCCCGATCTCGACGAGGGGCAGCGCGCGGCCCTTCTGACCCATGAGCTCGCACACCTCAAACGAAAAGACCACTGGGTGCGCTGGCTCGACCTGGCAGTCGCCGGGCTCTACTGGTGGCACCCCGTCGTCTGGTGGGCTCGCCGTGGGCTCCGCGAGACCGAGGAGCAATGTTGCGACGCCTGGGCCGTCTGGGCCTTGCCACGAGGGTCCACCACCTACGCGCGTGCCCTGATGGCGGCCCTGGATTTTGTCTCGAACGCCTCGACCGCCGGCGTGGCCGCAGCCGCAGCCGCCGTCGGCGGTCGGGGGCATGTTTCCTGTCTGAAGAGGAGGATGAGAATGATCGCACGAGCCAGGACACCCAGACGGTTGAGCTGGGCGGCACGCCTTGGCGTGCTTGGCCTTGCCGCCCTGATCTTGCCTCTGGCCCCCACCTGGGCCCAAAAGCCGGATGCTCCCAGCCCCGAGCGAGCGCCTGATGCCGCGGCGGCCCAGGCCAGGGACAAGCTGCAGCAACTGACCAGGGAACTCCGGGAGGCCAGGGACGAGCTGGCCCGCCAGCCGCTCAAGGCGAAGGCAGAGGCGGATGATGACGATGACGACAACGCCAATCGTCTGGAAGCCGCCGATCGTCTTGAAAACCTTTTGAAAGAGCTTGGGGAGACGTTGAGCAAGGACCTCGGGCCGGTTGGCGAGGAGATCCTCAAAGCCCTGGAGAGGGCCACCAGGGAGGTGAGCGAGGCGCTGAGCAAGGAAGGGATCATCTCCAAGGAGTCTGCGCCAGGCTCTGGAACGCGCCGGCGACGAACTGCGCGAGACTTTCAAGGAGGGGGGGCCGCTCAATAAGCAAGCGCGAGACGCCGCCGAAAAGGCAAGACAAGACATGCGCGATGCCGTGGAGAAGGCGCGCGAAGAACTCCGCCGGACGTTGCGCGACCGCTTTGACAAGACCAGGGAAATGGAAGGCCTGCGGTTGCGACCGGGCGAGAAGGCGAAAGACGATGAGCCCGCCGCCGAGGCGGAAGGCCTCGCCAAGCCCGGCGACGTGGAGCAAGCGCGCCGGGAGGTCCACCAGATGGAGCAGCAACTGCGCAGAGCCATGCGACGGCTCGAGGCCATCGAGCGCCGCGAGCAGCGTCTCTCGCGCAGTCCACGACACGGCCCCGGCGAACCACCCCCGCAGCCCCCTGCTCCACCGCGCTCGTCCGCTCCGCCACAACCGCCCGCCCCGCCTGAAGGCCGCACCGCGCCTGATGCCAGGGCCGAGATGCCTCCAACTCCCGACACCCTCCGCCCGTTCCGTGGCCCGGACGGACGCCCCTTCGGGATGCGCGGACCTAACCCCCCCGTGCTCAACCCCCGCGTCGAGCGCAGGCTCCAGGATCTCGAGGAAAAGATGGACCGGCTGCTCAAGGAACTGGAGAACCTCAAGAGTGAGAAGAAGGACAAGGCAAAGGAACACGAGGAGCGTGGTCCCAGAGCCTGACCCATACGATCAATCACTCCCGACCCGAAAATGACCGGGAGCAAGATCGTCCTCTGATCATGGGTATTCCTCGTCCTCGATTCATTTTTCCATGGCCATGCCTTTGCGTGGCCATGGAACTGCCCCCATCGGGTAGCTGTTCGGTCGCCACGTCGCGACCAGACGCCCGATCCGAAGTCCCATGGCTCGATGACTTGAGACGGTCCTTCTCCAGGCCCGCCGCGGAAGGGCTTTCGTGCCGCAGCTTGCCGGGTACGGCGTGGTGGAACACGCTCCAGCGCGGTATCTTGGGGGCAAGGTTGCTCACGTGGTACTCGGGAAAGGAACCCGAGCACTGGGCGATCACGCTGGAGCCTCGTCACATGAGGGCGCTTCCATCCTCGATCATCCGCCTTGGCCTCACCCTCCTCGTTCTCACCCCCCCTCGTTGAATGCCGCACCTCGGTGCGAGCGGTCGAGCCATCGCGGCCGGCCCCCGGTGCTCTGACGCTCCATATGGCTCCGGGCGGGGACGATCGCTGGCCCGTCACGCTGGCTCGTCCCACGGCCGCTCTTACCAACGGTCCGCTGGCCACGCTGAAGGGGGCACGCGACCGGATTCGCTGGTTGCGTCGCGAGGGGAAGAGCCCGTTGGGACCGATCACCGTCATGATCGCCGCCGGTACCTATTCGTTGACCAGCCCGATCGTTTTCGAGTCCGCGGATGGCGGCGGCGCCGCCGCCCCAGTGACCTACCAGGCCGAGCCAGGCGCCCGGCCTGTCTTCGACGGCGGCCGCGCGATCACGGGCTTCTCGATTCCGTCCGATGGACTCTGGACCGCCAGGATCCCGGATGTCGCGGCCGGCCGGTGGAACTTCGAGCAGCTCTTCGTGAACGGCCGGCGCGCCCCTCCGGGCGTGCACGCCCAGCGAGTTCTATTACTATATGCTCAGACGTGTGCCCCAGAGGGTCGATCCGGCCACGGGACAGACTGTACCGATGGAGAACCGAGCGTTCGTCGCGCGGCTGGAAGACCTCAGGCTGCTGCAAGGCTTGTCGCCCCAGCAGCTCCACGACGTCAACGTGGTAATCTTCCACTCGTGGGAAACGTCGCGTCACCGCGTTGCCTCCGTCGATCACTGCGTGCTGAAACCACGGCCTCTGGCCGTGTGACCCGAGGAGCTTCGAGCGATCCGGCGTGCTTCTTCCGAGGAACGGCGTGAGCTCCGCCTCCCCAAAGGAAGACGCCTAGAGGACGGATGGCAGAGCCAATCGCCCAGTCGGAGTAGCCGTTGCCGAGCGCCGGGGAATCGCATGAGTTGCTTTGACATCCACGCCCCCAACGGGGGCTACCACACGGAAATGGCCCCCTCGGGGGGGCCTTCCTAATACCACGGCCTCTGGCCGTGGATCCTTATTGTAGCCACCTCGGGTTGGCTGTGGATCAGTAGGTGAGTGGAGATTGGGGATGGGCCGGCCGGGGCCAGGACTGGCTCAGGGCGCGGAGCGGTTAGCTGGTGTCCGGTGCAGCGACCAAGGGAAGTGGTAGGCTCTCTCCCCGTAGCTTGGCACGTACCACATCAATGCCATACTGAATGAAGCGAACCTGGTTCTTCATGCCCGTGACGATCACGCTCTTGATGCGGGCAAAAGCCGCGGCACTCCAGGCGGCCCGATCCGTCCCGCCGTCACTGCGCGCCGCCGCCAGGCTGCGGATGTCCCGCTCGCTGCCATTGTTGTCCGCCGGCACTTGGGGGTTGTCCAGGAAGGTGAACAGCTCATCGCAATGTTGATACAGCCGCGTCCAAATCCGCAGACACTCGGGATGACGGGTCTGGGTTCCCAGCATCAGATCGTCGCAACGATCGATGAGTTGCTTGGAGGCTTGGTCGAACGCCTCGGAACCAAGCCTCTCACGGTCTTGGCCCAAGGCGATGGCGTCCTGAAACAGGTCGATCAGCGGTGGAATGAACGCCCGCACCGATTGCCAGGGGAGTTCTTCACGGAGTTTCGCCAGTTCGCGGAGCAAGTGGGTCAGGCAGCGTTGTTTGGCGCAATCCAGACCGTTGTAAGCCGCGTAGAAATCGCTGACCAGGGTGCCAGCAAACGATTCCCCCAGGACACGGGCGATGACATCTCGGCTGCGGTGGCGGTCGATGAGGAACAGGGCCAACCGGGGGTCGCGGAAGCACCAGGCCCAAGCGGTCTGGCCGTTGATGCGCCAGCCGGTTTCGTCCCCCTGGACCACGGGAGATTGACGGAGCCATTCGAAGAGTTCCTCGACGACTGGGGCGAACAGTTGGCCGCCCCAGCGCAAGTGACCGAGCAGGCCCGCTCTGCTGATGCTCAGGCCGAAGAAGTCGTGCAGCAAGTTCTGGGTCTTCCCCAAGGAGATGCCCAGGTGGGCGCGGCCGTAACAGGTCAGCAAGCGAGCCCGCGGGCCGATGTGCGAGCCCGGGAGTTCCAGGTCGCCGCGGCCCTGGCAGGTCTGCTGACAGCAACGGCAGCGGTAGAGGTGGCGGCGATAGCGATGCCACTCAATCCTGGGTTCGGGAAGATCGGCCACGAAGTGGTCTTCAAATTGGCCGGTCGGTTCGAGATCGCTCGCACCGCAATGGGAACACTGCTGGGGATGGACGTCGTGGTCGATAAAGTCAGTGCCTGGTGAGGGCTCAGGCCGAAAGGAGCCGGGGTGCTTTCGATGCTCTTTGCGACGGTGGTCCGTACGGGGACCTTTCGGGTCGTTGCGGCCGTTGTGTGGGCGTTTGCCGCGCTGGCGGATCTTCTGCAGTTCGTGCTCCAACTGCGCCGCCCGACGCCGCAGTTCTGCGTTCTCCACTTCCAGCTCAGCGATCCGTTCTCGTAGTCGTTGATCGTCCATGATGGCTGCAGTTTGCCCGACAACCCCAAAACGGGCAAGCTGAACTGCTTAACCGCAACGTCACATAACTTTTGTCGGAATTATTGTCACCGACTCTGTTACAATAGGTTGAGCCTCACTCCTGCGGAGGTTCAGCCATGTCACGTCCCTCGACCGTGCGGAAGCCGACCGCGACGGAACTCCGCCGGGTCCATCGCTGGCTCGAGAAACCGTTGCTGCCCTGGCAACGTCGTCGCGCCGAGGTGCTCCTGCTCCACGCTGCAGACCTGTCCGCCACCAGGATCGCCCAACTGCTTCAGGTGCATCCCAACACCGTGTACGCGGACCTGCATGACTTCGCGGCGCCGCCTGTCCTGCCTGGACGGCCCGCGTGCCGTCGGGGCTCCCTCACGCCTATCCCGCGAGCAGATCGAGACCATCTGGCGGCTGGCGGGGCAACCGCCCACCGCCTTGGGCTTGCCGTACGGCCGCTGGAGCCTGGCCAAGTTGCGGGCGTACCTCATCCGACAACGGGTCATCAAAGCGATCAGCCGCGAGCACCTCCGCCGGGTGCTGAAAAGGGGGGATACCGCCTGCGCCACGTCCGCCGCAAACTCGTTTGCACCGATCCCAACCGGCCGGTGATCCTCTACCGGTTGCGGACGTGGTGGCGTCACCGGCCCCGCCGCGCCCTCCTGGCCTTCTTCGACGTCCAGCCGATTACGGTCAAGGCGTACGGCGGCCGTCGCTACACGAGGGCTCAGCGGTTGGTACTGGCGCGGAATCAGAAGACCCGCGGCCGATTCTACCTGTTCCTGCTCTACGAGGTGAACCGGGGCTTGGTCCACGGGACCTTCTTCCCCGGCAAGGGGGCCGTGTACGTCTGCCGGTTCCTGCGGCGGGTACGCCGGTGGTATCCCGGGCAGTCGGTACGGATCGCCTTGGACCGCGACCCGGCGCACCCGATCAAGGCGCAGGTCACGCAGTCGCTGATGCGGCGGCTGCGGCTGAACTGGACCAGCCTGCCCAGGCGGAGCCCCGACGATAATCCGTGTGAGACGATCTTCAGCGACATCCAGCAGAACCTCCTGGACAACAGCGACGACCCTGATGAGTGGACGACTCGAAGGCGGATCAGCCGCCATCTGCGGGCGCGCAATCGACGACCCGACCGGTTCGTGCAGATCGGCTACCTAGGGGAATACTCACAAAAAATAGGTGGCGCATTTTGACAAAAATTCTGTGACGCTACGCTTAACAGTTACCTTCATTGGTTTTGTCCGTTTGCTTTCGCAAGGCCGGATCGGCTCACTCCGGCAGCAGCTGTCCCCTGGTCTCGGGGGCGAATGGGACGACGGCCAGGCCGACCAGGTAGACCAGGGCCAGGCTCATGGCCGCCGGCCGGATCGGCATGGCAACGCCCAGGCTGCCGAACAGCACGGTCAGCTTGCCCAGGACCAGCGGGCCGGTCGCGGTGATGTACCGCGCAATGTTGTAGCAGAAACCTGTGCCCGTGGTTCGGAGCCGGGTCGGATAGAGCTCGGGCAGGTAAACGATGATCACGCCGAAGATGCCGCAGGTGCAGAAACCCAGGAGCGGGAGCATCCAGTAGACGTCGGGTCCGCGAGCCAGCCAGCCGAAGGTGAACCAGACCGCCCCCAGCGCCATGGCATAGGCCAGGGCGAATGCCTGCCGCCTCCCTCGCCGCACAGCAACCATCGTGCACAAGGAGGCGCCGAAGAACGACCCGACGTCCTGGAGCAGGGTGCCCCAGCCGACGTAGCGGTCGTCCTCTCGCTTCCAGGACGCGGCTCGAGCATGAGCGTCGGACTCGGTCTCCGTCGAGGCCCGTGCCAGACCATCGAGGTCGAGCCCGACCGTCGCGGCCTTCCCAACCGGCCTCGCGGCGGCCACCGTGGCGAGCTCATTGCTCCGCTGGACCAGCAGGCTGCCGCGCACCAGCTCCGGGGTGAACAGCCCGATGCTCCAGAGCCCGATTTGGCCGACCATGCCGAGGGTCATCCCGACGAGCGTCCGCCGCCGCAGTGTGCGGTTGCCGAAGATGGCCCGCAGATCTCCCAGCCGCATCTCGGACCCCGGGGACGGCGATCGCTCCGCCGCGGAACGGTCGCCGAGCCGGGCCAGTTCGCGAGCGCGTAGCCAGCGATCCGGCTCCTTGACCCGGGCCCGGATCAACACGACCAGCAGGCTGGGAATCACGCCGAACCAGAACAGCACGCGCCAGCCGGCCGTCTGGCCCATGGTCGTCTGGGGCCCGACCACCAGGCTTAAACCCGACCCGATGATCGCGCCCACCGAGGAGAAGGCCTGGACCAACCCCAGGGCGAACGGCCTGGCCCGCGCGGGCATGGTTTCGGCCACCAAGGCCACGCCGGCCGCGTATTCGCCGCCGATGCCCATGCCGCAGAGGAAGCGGTAGAGCGCGAACTCGGGCCAGGAACGGGCCAGGCCCGATAGCCCCGTGAACACGCTGTAGACCAGGATCGTCCAGGTCATCGTCCGGACGCGACCATAGCGATCGCCCAGCAGGCCGAACAGTAGCCCGCCGGTGGCCCAGCCGGCGATGAACAGGCCCGTTGCCCAGCCGGCGAAGGTCGGCAGCCGGTCGGCGTCCAGGCCGGGCAACAGGTCTCGCAGCGCCGGCGTTCGCGCCAGGATGAACAGCCGCTGATCCATGGCGTCGAACAGCCAGCCCAGCACCGCGACGATCAGGATCCACCAGTGCGCGCGGGAAAGCTCGCTCCACCAGGGAGCGCGCGGGGTGTCGATCGGGCTGGCATCGGATCGAGAGATGGGTGGAAGTCCTCAGGAGCTCAGTTCATCTCGCCGGCGAGCCGGCGATACTTCCCGGAATAGTAGAGGAGCGGCTCGCCCTCGTGCACGTCGCCCGCCACGATCTCACCGACGAAGATCTGGTGATCCCCGCCGGGCAGGATCTCGATGACCCGGCAGTCGACATAGGCCAGGCAATCGGCCAGGATCGGCGATTCGGTCACGGCGGAGAGGAGCGCCAGCCCGGTGAAGTCCTTGGGCCCGGGCGTAGCGAACCGCCGTGAGATGTCTTCCTGCTCGAGCCGGAGAATGTTGACCGCGAAGCAGCGGTTGGCCTTCAAGAACGCCAGCGAATGCGCCTTCTTCTCCACGGCCACCAGGATCAGGGGCGGGTCGAGCGAGAGCGAGGCCACCGCATTGGCCGTCAAGCCGTGCGTGCCGGCCTTGCCCCCCGTGGTCACCACGGTGACGCCGGTTGCGAACCGGCCCATGATCTTCCGTTGCTTTGCAGAATCAAATGCCATGGATCGTTTTACCCTGTGCGATCTGGCCGTGTGCCTCAGGAAGACCCATCCGCTCTCCTCGCGGCGCGAGCTTCGCATTGTACACGATCGGCGGTTCCGACCAAGGGGTGGCGACGGGTATCGCCGGCCGGAAACGCAGCTCGACCCTGGGCCCTCAGGACGTTCGACTTCGACGTTGCCGCCGCAGCTTGTATTTCAGGCCCGTGACAAAGAAGCAACCCGCGGCGACAACGCCGAAGATGAGCGGGGCGAAGCGGGGATACCGCACCATCGGCAAGATCGCGAGGAACACGGCGGCCGCCTGGAAATAGTAAAAACCCGAGAGGATGCCCGCCTTGACCATGAAGAGCATGCCGTTGGTCACGGCGATCATGGTGATGAGCGAAAGTACGGGTAGCCCGAGCAGCCATTCGATGAGGAAGACAAGGTTGATCGCGACGATTCCCGAGCCCCAGATGTGGGCGAGCTGCCGCTCGACGAAGCTGATCGGTCCGCCCTGGCGGCGCAACGCCCAGAAGAGCGCGGCCCACGCCCCCAAACCCACGGTGAAGAGCAGCACGTAGGGCAGCCGCGACTCCACGCCGGCAAGCTGCAACGCGTTAGTTGCCCCGAAGAAGACCAGCAAGGCGACGCTGTGATCGATCCAGAGCTGGCCCCAGTTCTCGAGCACCGCGGCGTGGTGGGTCTCTCCCAGCAGCCGGCTCGCGAGGGCACGGAGGCTGGTCGAGCGAGCCGAGACTGGCTCGTCGCGAAGGAACACCTCCAGGTCGTCTGCCATCGCCGCGGCACTTCGATAGCGCAGCTCGGGCTGCTTCTGAAGGCACCGCAGGGTGATCATCTCCAGTTCCGGACGGACTCGGGGGTTGAGCACGCGGGGCGGGACCGGGTCCTGCTCGAGCACCAGCATCATGGTCTCGACCGGGCTGGCGGCCTGGAATGGCGGCCGGCCGGTGAGCATGTGATAGAGAATTGCTCCCAGCTCCCAGACTGTAAATGTCGCATGCCGGGCCGAGCGGACCGCGTCGAAGCGAGCCCCGAGCCTGCTCGGGTGGCATGTAGCTCGGCGTGCCCACCAGCGCGCCCGAGGGGGTGAGCGAGGGATCAGCGTGCGGATCAAGCCTCTTGGCCAGGCCAAAGTCACTGACATAGGGATGCCCGTTGCGGTCGATGAGAATGTTCGACGGCTTGAGGTCCCGATGGAGGATCCCGCGGTCGTGAGCATAGTGGATCGCCCGGCAGACGGGCACCAGCACCCGCGCTGCCTCGAGCCCCGGCATGGGCCCCTCGGACAGCCTCCGCGAGAGTGTGGCTCCCTCGATGTACTGCATGGTGAAGAAGGGCTGATCCTCCTGCTCCCCCACCTGAAACACCGGCACGATGTGGGGATGCGCGAGGTGAGAGGCGGCCATCGCCTCCACCCGGAATCGCTCCACGTCCTGCGCGGAGGAGCCTGATCCGCGGAGCAGTCGCTTCAAGGCGACCGTGCGGCCGCGGCTCAGCTCCCGGGCACGGAAGACGACCCCCATTCCTCCTTGGCCGAGCTCTTCGAGAAGTTCGTAGCCACCGAACCGAACGTGAGCTCCAGGGGATGGCAAGCCAGGTGCCGAGAAGCCGGTCCAAGGCTCGCCCTGCTCCCGTGATGGGTCTCGGAGCGAACGCCGATCGACCGGGGTGGGCGGCGGATCGGCCAGTGAGGTTCGATCTCCGGATGCCCCCTCGGCCTCTCCTTCCCGTCCCGTGCCATCGCCTCGGCCACCAGGATCGTCGCCCACAGTGATCGCAGCTCGTCAGCCAGCTCGGGATGCTGCCGGGCCAGCGTCTCGATGTCGGGGGTATCTCCTCGCCGCGAAGCCGCCGTGAACTCATCGACCAGGCGGATCAGTAGCGACTCCTCGGATCCGGAGAGCGGCCAAAGAGCATCCGGATCAGGCTCGGGCGGCTTGGCTGGATTCATGGCTCGCTCAACTTCATCCAGGGTCAGCACAGGGAAGGGGATTCGCCCAGGACCGCGCGAAGCCGGCGGAGGGCATGGAGGTGCCGCATGCCGGCGGCGGCCTCGCTTAGCCCCAGCGCCAGGGCCGCCTCGTTGTTGGAGAGCTGCTCGAAGTGGCGGAGCAAGAGGATCTCGCGGTCCGCATCGTCGAGAACGTCAAGGGCGGCCCGGAAGCGGCGCTCGAGCTCTCCGCGCACCGCCAGGGCCGCGGGCGTGAGCGCAGGATCCTGGAGCTGGCTGGCCAGATCGAGAGAGGATTGGCCGGCAAACGCGCCGGAGCCTGCCTCCCGGGCCAGGGAGCGCTCGCGATCGAGGCTCCGCTTGCCGGCCTTGCGGTGCCTCCGGTGAGCATCGATCATCTGGTCACGCGCAAGCTGCCGCAGCCAGAGGTGAAACGGCATCGCCGGATTGCGCAGGTAGTCTCCCAATCACTGGCTGGCTTTCAGGAGCACCTCCTGAACGACATCGCTGGCATCGACCCGCCTTCCCAGGGCCCGGTCCAGCCGCAGTCCGATCAGCCTCCTGAGGGCGGGGCGGTGGCGTTCCCACAACGCATCCGCGGCGGAAGAGTCGGCCTGCTCGACCTGCTTCAAGAGCCGCTGTGTTTCGCCCGCATCTGGCCACATCCATCAACCCTTGCCCGGGGTCTGGCCCTCGCGGATTGGTGCTCGCTTCTCCGCCCCGGAGAAAGCCACTGATCGGCTCACGCAACCGCCGTATCAGTATACCGGACGATCCTCGCGGGCAGCCATGGTCCTGCACGGGATCGCCGATTCCTCCGGCTCGTCTGGTATCGCCGGTTAATCTCCGGCTCGTTCCGCGGTTCTCGTCATGGGAGGAACAGGTCCTCCACCGTCGAGCCTCTCTCATCAAGGAGACCGTCATGTACGCCGTCTATGCTCACCTCGCCTATCTGTTCATCAGCATCGCCACGACCATCTGGGTTGCCCGGACGCTCATGAAGAACGGCCGGGTCTTCCTGATCGACACCTTCCGGCAGAACGAGGCGCTGGCCGATGCGGTCAACAACCTGCTCGTGGTCGGCTTCTACCTCATCAACGTGGGATTCGTCGCGCTGGCTCTGAAGTACGGCGAGCGGCCCACCGACCTTGCCGGCAGCATCGAGACCATGAGCACCAAGGTGGGGCTTGTCCTCCTGGTCTTAGTACTACTCCGTTAAGGTTCTGCGATCTTTGATCGAAAGGACGGCAAAGCGGGTTACAGTAATCACAATCCGGCCGAGCCATCGGCCGAAGCAGTTGCTGCAAGGCGCGGCGGATCGCCGGGACGGTGATCCTGGGCGGTGGGCCGCCTTTTCTTCCCCGGCTTGACCAGGGCCTCCTTCTTTCGCAGTTGTTCCAGGGCCAAGAACCCGTAGGCCAACATCACCAGGCAGGCGTGGTGATGAAAGCCACGCCACGACCGGCCCTCGAAGTGATTCAGGCCCAGTTCCTCCTTCATCTGCTGGTAGCCTTGCTCCACCGGCCAGCGGCTCTTCCAGAGTCGAACCGCTTTGATCCGGCTGGTGCGCGCCGGCAAGTTCGAGAACGCATACTGGATCTTGCCATCGGCCCGCTCCTCGATCAACAGCCAGAGCGGATCGGCGCCCGCACAGCCGCCTTCGGCCCAATTTTGGCCCGGCCAGACGCGGACCCAGGCGAACTTCGCCGCCAACTTCCCCTTGGTCCCCTCACGCCAGGTCACCTTGCGGCGGGGCAGGCCTTCGGCCAGGGATTTCAGGCTCACGGGTCGCGGGTTGTCCTCGGCCAGATGGGGTCGACTCTGGGGACGGCCGCGGGTCGGTTGCCCTCGGGCCAGTCCCAGCGTGGCTCCGCGGTGAAGACCACCATCTCCGGGGTCACCCCCGCGATGTAGAACAACTGACGCTGTTCCAAGCCTTCCCGAAAGGACTGGGAGACCCCATAGCCCGCGTCGGTGATGACGACGTTGCCGGGCAGGAGCCTCTCGTCGCGAACCTGGTCGAGCAAGTCCAGGGCGATCTGGCCCTTGGTCCGCTCCTGGCGGCACTCCTCGGGGACACCGACCTCTTCGAGACGCTCGGGAGAACTCGTCCAGGGCTTGGGGACGTAGAGCCGCAAGGCCGCGGGGAAGTGTCCCTTTGGAGCGACGTAATGGACCGTGACGGCCACCTGGCAGTTGGCCTTCTTGCCCAACTGGCCGCAGTATTGACGCTGCACGCCGACGGAGTGCCTGCCCTGCTTGGGGAAGCCGGTATCGTCGATGACGAAGATCCCCCGGGGACTGGCCAAGGGTCCCGCCATCACACGGCGATAGCGTTTCCAAACCTTCTGTTCGTCCCAGGGGCTCTGGTTGACGAATTGTTGCAGGGCCTGTTGGGGGTCTTGGATGTCGAGGAGTTCCGGCGGCCGGGGGACACGAGCCACCATCGGCTCGATGCTCTTCCGCTCGCCATCCTGGAGCAGGCCGCGGAGGTAGACGCCGCTCCAGGAGTGCTGGGCCTTGAACCGGAAGTCGTCGCGGAACAGTTCGGCATAATCCCGGAGCCGATCGAGGACTTCGGGGGTCAGTTCGGGGGTGTAGGTCTTGTTCATACTGGTCATACGAACAAAGCCCCCGGGTGGTTCGTAGAATTTTAACGCAGTAGTGTTAGAAACTATCTCAAAACCTCGCTGAGTGCCTTGAAAATGAGGGGGTAAACCGGGTTTTGAGATAGTTTCTTAGTTCTACTGTATCCAGATGCAGTAACTCTTATGAGTGCTACTCCTTGAGGTGATTCGACTTGCGTCGATTTCGAACCGTTTTGGACAATGACAGTGAACGGGTGGATGTCGTAGATGTTACAAGTCTATGTAATCCAGCAAGTTGAACCCATAAGCGATCGCCTAAGCGATATAGTAGAATTAGGCGCGATGCACTTTCTGAACCTCTACGTCTTTTCGAGGGTACGAAGGAAGGCCCTGCTGCGGAACCAGAAACCTCCGGTGGCCCCCGAGCAGTTCGTCTCGCCCGTACCCACCTGGAGCGCAGCCGAGTGATGCCCGGCCACCGTCTCGGACCCCGAATCGGTTTGTCGTGTTCCCGAGGGAGAGTCACTCATGGAAACGCTCTACATTCTCTACGACGCTCACTGTGGCCTCTGCAGCCTGGCCAGTCGCTGGCTGATCCAGCAAGCCCCGCTCATTCGCCTGAGCTTCATCCCGGCCGGGTGAGATCTGGCAGGGAACACTCCCAGCCAGCCCCGGTGATCGAGACTGGCCGGGCATGGGGATGGGCTCAGCCGGCCGCCACGATGCCGCGTTGCGGGATTTCCCCTTGACCGGGTGTCGCTCACGAGGATGCGAGCCGCCCGGCGCAAGACGACTCGGGGCTTTCGGGGTCTGGTCGCAGGTCGGGTCAGCAGCGTTTGCCCTTCACGAGTGAGGGTGGCGATCCCGGGACATGCTGGCCATGTCCCACACCCGGATCAGGCCGTCGTTTCCTCCCGTGACGAGCGTTCGACCCTCGGAGGATACGGCCAGGCCCTTCACCCATCCCTCGTGCGCTGAAAAGTCCTTCTGCTCCCTGTGTCTGGGAAGGTCCCACAAGGTCACGGTGCCATGCTCGTCCCCCGCAACCAGGCCCTGGCCGTCCGGTGCAAACGCGAGGCAGGTGACAGTGGTCGCCTTGCTGCGGAGCATGCCGCGGCTTTGCTTGTCCCGAACATCCCAGAGGCGGATCCGATGGTCACAAAGCGACGAGGATGCGACTAATCGGCCGTCGGGCGAGAAAGCCACGGTCAGGACAACCTCGTTGTGCCCGATGAGTAAGGCGGTCTGCCGCTGGCTTTCAACGTCCCAGTGTCGCACGGTTTGATCCTCGCTGCCGGACGCAAGGGTCCGGCCATTCATGGAAAACGCAAGCGAGGTGACCGGACCGCGATGACCTTCCAGGGTCATCTGCAGCCGGCCGGACGCAAGGGTCCAGACGTAGATTCGAGAATCGGAGCTGCACGATGCCAGAGTCGCACCGTCGGGAGAGAACGCCACCCCGAGGATCATCTCCTTGCCTGCTCGCAGGGTGAGATGGACCTGACCGGTGGCTAGATCCCACAGGGAAACCATTCCATCCACGTTTCCGGCGGCCAGGAGCGTCCCATCGGGTGAGACGGACAGGGAGCGAGTGCCGCAGGGTAGATGAACCGGAAGCCGCGTTTCCTTCCAGATCTTCTCCTGACTTTCGTCCCAGACGCAGACGGGCCGGTCTCGAGACGTCGCGGCCAGGCGGCTGGCGCTGGAAGAGATGGCCAGGCTGGTCAAATCAGAGGCCAGGTTAAGGACCACTCGCAATGTCGGACCGGGCAAGGGATCCCCGGTTTCTGGCCAGACCAGCGGAAGAACGATGAACGCCAGGACCACGACCAGAAGAAACGGAGATGGCAGAGAGAGCCTGAGTCTCCTGATCCGCGAACCGGGACCGTCATCCTCGTCCGGGGAATTTTGGTGGATCGAACATGCGGACATGGCTTGCCCTTTCCATGAGCAAGAAAGAGGTCGCCGCATCATCGCGATCACTCCATTCTACGGCGCAGATCGAATCAAGAAAACGTTCCCGCCTCCCGGAAGCCGCTTCCAGCACTGGCATCTCACGCGATCTTCGTACCACTCTCGAAGACCCCTCATCTTTCTTCGGCGACAAACAGGCCATGGCTGGCAGAGAAAGCTGCATAGTCAACCGAAATCGTCGACGAGAAGGAGCACGCGGGTCAAGCGGAGGTCCATCTGAGCCCATCCCGGGAAAAGAAAGCGATTTCCCGCCGCCATCTTGAACAAGGCCATGGCCATGCGGTATCGTGCCGTTAGGTGTGATGCCTAGGATTCAGCGCCACCAGCTGGTCGGGCGCTCTCAGTCGTGTAACCGCGAGGGACCGCGATTTCCGTTCTCTCGATGAAAGTCGGCGGACCGAGTCTCTGTGACGCCGCCAAGCATGTCTTCCAGATCGACCGTCGGTCCAGCCCTCGGTCGAGAACCGGTCATTGATCTTCGAGCCCGGAGTGTCCCGCAAGAGAGCATCCATAGCCTCGCTCAGACACGCGTTGTGATGCTCGATGAAGGAGGCGAGAGGGTCATCGAAGCCAACTGGAGGAGCACCGACTCTCCCTCCGACACCGGTGTCGACATGCTCGCAGCACTAATCCGACAGGAGCTCCAACACGATGCCCGTGCGCCAGAACGAGCGAGCTGCTGTTGGGCCTGACCAGGACGCAATCAAAAAATCTGCTGAATTAGACGAGATTTCGCCGAGGATCGAGTAGAGTATCAAAGAGCGTTGATCGACAACGCGCCACTCATGACCACATCGGTCAGCAAGGAATTGATCTTCCTGCAAGAGGCTCAGAAGAACAGGGAGAGAGTCGATGAACTTGACCACGCGCAAAGACGCAACTGCCTTGGGAGTCAATACTTCGGCCAGATTTGACCATGCCAGGATCCGCGCCTTGATCGACGAGGCGACCACCGACAGCAACGACGAGAGCGACGAGCACGCGGGTCTTCTCAGCACGATTCAAGAAGAGGTTGTCTGCCCGTTCCCGGCACGCGTTCAGGGCGAGGATGTCGAGTGCGTCCGATTCGAGTGGCCAAAGAAAGGCTACGGCTTGAACGCCGTTTGCCGCACCCGAAAGGGGAAGACGCGAATCGTTGACATCGCCGCCTTGGAGTGGCTGGAGCCGCGTCCTAGAGGCTACGAGTGGATTGAAGCCTATTTCGCCTGGCGTGAGCTCGTGGGGTGAGGCTTGCCGGGACCCTCCATCTGGCCATTCAGCGATCGATGTCCCAAAGACACTGCGGCTTCGGATCAGAGACTCTGTCCAACATGGATTTCAAACAAGCTTGTCGGCTGTTAGGCGATACTGCATTCCACTGGCATAAACCGCACGGGTTTGCTCGGCGGTGACCACTGGATCAGTCAGAGGCCACCGAGCCCGGCCCACGGCATTTCCTCACGTTCATGTCGTTCGGTCGGGTACCACGAATGGCGCACGGCAGGCGCAGGTGAGCAGGCGGTTGGCCTCGACGTCGCCCACGAACGACTCGGTGCTGGAGTCGAAGTTCAACGTCCGGCCCACCTGGTACTTCAGACCGTTGGACGGGACGCCGTTCTGCTTCAGATGTTCCTCTATGCGCGAGAGCGTCTCGACAGCCTCCTTGTTATCGCCGAAGGCCCCGCTCGCCTTGTTGAAGGGGACCTCTGATCCCAGCCGGTACGAGATGTTGGCCAGGTGGCAAAGACTTGCCGAGTAATGACCTTCAAGGATGTCGGCGTTCTGATCCTCGACCTTGCGGCTGCGGACGGCGGTGATGAAGTTGCCGAAGTGGCCCTTGCCCGGGCCCCGTTTGGGGTCTTTCTCGATACCCAGCCTGGCGAGCGGATCCGCCTTGTCGCTGCCTTTCCGGTAGAACTTACCGCCGATGATCGTCCCTTCCTCCAGGTGGGCGATGTTGTCAACCTTTTCCCCGTGATAGGCTTCCGTCTTGAGTCCTCGGACCTCGAAGATGAGCTTCGTGTCGCCGAAGTCCATGATGCTGATCTGGGTGTTGGCCGTTTGCCCTTGGTCGTGATAGCCGAATCGGCCTCCCAGGCTGAGTATGGTCCTCGGATAGGTCGCACTTTGGCCATCGGACCCGGGGATCAGCCAGCGCGCAATGTCCATCAGGTGGACCCCCTGGTTGCCGATGTCGCCGTTGCCGAAATCCCAGAACCAGTGCCAGTTGTAGTGGACCAGGTTCTCATGGAAGGGCTGACTGGGCGCCGGGCCGAGCCAGAGGTCGAAATCCACCTCCGGCGGGGGCGTGGTGTTCGGCTTGAAGCCGATCGACCCGCGCGGCTTGTAACATAACGCCCGGGAGACGAGCAGCTTGCCAAGCTTGCCCGACTGAATCGCGGCCGCGGCCAGGGTCCATTAATGGCTCGAGCGGCTCTGCGTACCGTGCTGGACGATCCGCTGATGGCGGCGGGCCGCCTCCACGGCGATCCGGCCCTCGTGGATGTTGTGGCTGCACGGCTTCTCGACGTAGACGTCCCTGCCCGCCTGGCAGGCCCAGATCGTCATCAGGGCATGCCAGTGGTTGGGAGTGGCGATCGACACCACGTCGACATTCTTGTCCTCGAGCACCCGGCGAATGTCCTGAACCGTTGATGGCGCTCGCCCGCCATGCGACTCGACCTGGCGGATCCGCTTGCCAAAGGTTCGGGTATCGGGATCGACCAGGTAGGTGATCGCCACATCGGGCATCTTCACATACTCGTCGACGTGCGACCTGCCCCGGCCGTTGAGCCCAACCACGGCTACTCTCAGGGTATCGTTCCGCCCCCAGCACCCGTCCCGGCGACTGTGTGCCGCCGATGGCAAATCCTGCACCGGCGACGGCCAGCGAACCACTCAAGAACTGGCGACGACTCAGAGACATGCTGGCCATGGCGCTGGTCCTTCCATTCAAAAGGGAGATGGCTTCCAAGGTCCGTCAAAAGGGCCCGACCTTTGATCAACGTAAGTTGAACATGCTCATGATACGCGAGTAATCCAGGGACTCCTACCCGGTCTTTCCACCTTCTGTTCCCGAAGCTCGACTGGCCTTCAACGAACTCCTGCCTCGTGAAAAAAGCAGCTTCCTCCAGCGAATTCGCTCCCTGGAGGATGAGAACGGTCGCCACCGCCGGGCAAGGTGGATGTCACCTCTGTAAGGATGCCATGATCGCGGACTGAACGAACGCCCGGCTCTCTCTTGTTCCACCACATCGCGTGTGTGAGACGACCAGGCTCAGCCTCGGCAGCCGGCTCGCCTTGGCCCGGGAGCGGGTAAAGGCAACGGGAAACCCAGGAAGCGCGCGAACCGCAACTGGCGACATTTCGCATACCAGGCCTGCCGCACACGATCACGTGTCCGTCTCGCCCTTGTTGCATCCATCGTCGTCGTCCTCTCGCATTCAACCACACGAAACCACTCCCCACCTCCCTATTGCCGATTCCCGCCAGTCCTGGACAGGTTGGGGGGGAATTGAACTAAACCGCTGCGCGGTGGTATCCTCGCTGTTCCGCGAGCTTGCGTCGGCCTTGCCCTACACTTTGTGTGCGGTTACCCACAGTTCTTCTCAAACCAGCCCTCTTGCCCAGCTATTCAATCTCCATCAAAGCAAAGGGCGTGCCGTCCCGCGGTTTCGTTCAACGTGGTTGTATCCGAAAGGCCGAGACGGCTCGCCCGATCGCGCTGCCCCGTGACGGCCCTTCGGATACAACCTTCTTCATTTCATGGGCTGCCATGTGAATGACCGGACAGACAGCGCACAGCCGTCCGCCGCGGCCACGAGGGGGCGACACCGGGCTCGTCGCCCTCGAGGCGAGACGATGGAACATGAGCGCTCGCCCATGAGACGATTCGGAAGGAGGGATGCGTGGTCGAGGGAACAATGCCTTGAACAGAGCCCAAGTGCGATCGGAAAGAGACCCGCCCGGCTCGATGACGTGATCCGCCTTCCTCGATGAGAGCTCAATACCCGGTCATCTCCTTCACCCTGGCGAAGAAGGCCCGCTTTCGCTCGGTGTTGATCTCCCACCGGACCGGTGGTGACTGGTAGCCGTCGCGGTAGTTGCTCTGGCCCGGGTCGAAGTAGCCCCACGAGGCGCGCTCGTCGATCGCGGCGTTGAGGTTGTTCCGCGGCTTCTCGAACTCGAAGTGGTCGTCCTCGTTGAACCGGATGGGGATCGGCCGGTAGCCCTCGACCCGCCGGGTTGCCTTCACCATGCCCGCGATCCGCGCGGGATCGGAAACGCCGTTGCCGTGCAGCAAGAGGAAGTCCGAGACCTTGACGACGGAAGGGCAGGGGATCGCGTCACCACCAAAACTCGTGCTGACAAGCAGGCGATGGCCACGCCCGGCGGAGCGGGCCTGGACGCGCGTGATCAGCTCGTGAACCCGCTCAGGGCCGAGGATCGCGTGATCGTAGCCCACGTTGCACTCGTTGTTCACCTCGATCAGGACGTTGCGGTACGACCGATCGAGAACGCAGTCGACGGCGTGATCCAGGCTGCGGATCACGGCGGCCTCATCCGCCAGGCGCTCATCCTGGCCGAAGTAGAAGATCCCCAGGATGACGACCATGCCCAGCTCATCCGCGCGGTCGAGGATGTGCTCGAGCCGGGCCATGAAATCGGGCCGCAGATCGCCCCGCTCGTCGAGGGCCGAGTTGTGCCAGGGCTGGCGCCCCTTGGTGTAGCCCTGGGGGCTGCCGCCCTGGAGATTGATCGTGAACGCGAGCAAGCCGTGGCGCCGCCACTGGGGCATCGCCGCCAGGAACTCTCGAGTGTTCCGCTCCGGGTCCCAGCGTCCGCTATCGGGGTGGGCCCACAGTGATCTGGTGCGGGGCTCGAGGTCGTCGAAGATGCCCTGGACCATCCGGGCGTTGATCAAGAGTCCTTCGATCGACTGCCCGCGCCACCGCCGCCCGGCATAGGTGGGCCGGTCCGTTGATCTAGAAGGAGTCCTGGTGGATCGCGACCTCGGTCTGTCTCGGTCCCGCGGCGCCAGGCGGAGCCACATCGACGGCTCCGGACGGCGAACGCCGCCAGACCGAGCAAGATCAAGATCGGCACCGATTGACGCATGACGGGCTCGACGATTCGGTGGTGTCGTCAAGGCCATTGACGATCCGCAAGTCGCTGGTTTCCAACGTGTCGGCGTCATCCCGGCGCTACGACGCGGTCAAGCGAGGTACTGCCGTGGCTGAGGAGCGCGCCCACTTCATGCTGTCGAACGACACTTGGGCCTGATCATGGTCTGCTGGGCCTGGAAACTTGAGCTGCGTCCGCTACGGCAAGCGTCCAGCACATCGCGGCTGCTGGACTGCCGCACTGCTCGCTGCCGGTTCGAGCGGATGCAGGGGTACGGCTCCTGTTCGGCTCCGAACTGCCTCAGGACAGGGCCGACTGGGGCCTACGGCACCTGGCCGGCTGTACCGGCTGCGGCCAACGCACGATTCGCCGCCTGGCCCCCGATGCTGTGAGTTCGGTACACCGCATCGCCGGCGGACACGCCCGGACCCTCCAGGGTGAGTTCGTCGTCGTTGCCCCGGACCGGGGTGGTCCAGTTCGACGAAGTGGTCGTTCGTCTTCAAGAAGCAGGAGCACTGCGACCCGGAGGACCTCGCTGATGCGAACCGTGGCGACTGGTGGGACCACGTCGCCATCGACTACGAGCACCGGCTGGTCCTCTGAGTCGTGCCGAGGCCCGGGATGGTCGAGAGTGGCGATGATGATCGTCGATGAGCTCAAGCGATTGAAACCGGCATGCTTGTGCTGAGGTTGATCACCAGTGACGCCTACTCTGCCTACGTGACGGCGACCTGGCGGCTGACGGGCAGAGATCGCGCGACCAAGCCGAGTGGCCGGGAGAGTCGGCGACTGTTCCACGACGAAGGTCCCGCCGCCGGGGCTGAACTAGGCCACGGTCGAGAAGCGACTGGAGAAGGGCCGAGTCGTCGAGGTCCTCGACCCGGGTGGTCTTCGGCACGATGGCGGCGGTCCTGGCGGCCTTGGGCCGCTCGAAGGTCAGCCGGCGGATCAACGTGTCGTTCCTGGAGCGTCAGAACGCCACGGACCGGCACCACAACGCCCGGCATAGGTGCGGCCAGACGTATGCATCTCGAAGGACTGTCGTGGTTCGCGAGTCGAGACCTACTTCAGCGGTACAGCTGTGACTCGCTGGCCTGTCTGATCTCTCCCGAGCGGGACCAGGCGGAGCCACGATGGACGGCTCGCGGCCGCGAACGGCCGCCAGACCGAGCAAGATCAAGATCGGCCCGGGATTGACGCATGACGGGCTCGGCGATTCCTATTACTTGTTGTTGATGGTCACGCCCGGCCAGTCGTCGGTGCGGAACGGCTGACCGGGAGGCCGGCGTTGCTGTACAGGTTGCAGACCGGGTTATCGGCCCAGGCGTACCGCACGGCGACGGGCTCGGATACCTTGTCCGACCAGACCTCGATCTTGTCGGGTCCGATGATCCTGGCCTGGGCCCGGACGAACTTGCGGTCAGTGCCAGCGATGGCGAACCCACGCGGCTCGTTGACGTCGAACGGCCGGAACCCGCCGTCCACATGGTCGAAGGTCACGATGATCTTGTTGCCCTGCGTCTCCATCGTCTTGTAGGTCGGGCTCTGGCAAGGAACCCCAATGCCGTAGTCCTTCGCCAGGGCCCACCGCGCCAGCCGCTTGGCGACGTCTTACTTGTTCCTGGGATGGATGTCCCTCCCCTCGCCGATATCGATGATGACGGCCTCGCCGGTGTGCGGAAGCTTCTTCATGGTCAACGTCTGGGCTTCGTGGAGCTCGGCCCACGCGCTCTCGCCCGGCTCCGTCCTCTCGTCCAAGAAGTCGGCGAGCTGCACCCAGTAGAACGGGAAGTCCCCCTGGCCCCAGAGGTCGCGCCAGGTCTGGATCATCAGTGGGAAAAGGTTGCGGTACTGGTACGCGCGGCGGGTTCGACTCGCTCTGGTACCAGATCGCCCCTCGGATCCCATAACCGATCGTCGGCAGCAATACGCCGTTGTAGATGTTGCCTGGCCGGGAGTTGCCGTGCATGTCCCAGTCAGGGTTGCGCGGCTCTTGCGGGGGCGTCTTGCCCTCAGCCTTGGCCTTCGATGCCTCGGCCTGCCACTCCTCGTGGGCCTTCTTGTCCTGCGCGTAAGTTCTTCTCGACCTGCTCCCAGTCTCGAGCATCGGTTTGTACTGCTCGTCGTCGGCCAGCTTCTCACGGGGAACCCATGCCTCGCATGCCGACCCGCCCCAGGCGTCATTGATCAGGCCGATCGGCACGCCCAGAGTCTGATGGAGCTGGCGGCCGAAGAGGAATCCCACGGCCGAGAAGCCCCCGACGTTGTGAGGCGAGCAGAGCTCCCACCTGCCGTGAAAATCCTTCTGCGGCTCCTGGGTGTCTCGGTTGGGCACGGTGATCAGGCGGATGCCGGGAAAGTTCGCCGACAGGATCTCCAGATCGCCATCGGTGGACCCACCGACGCCCCACCTGCATGTTCGACTGGCCCGAGCAGACCCAGGCCTTGCCCGCCAGCACGTCGTTGAATGTGATTGTGTTCTTGCCCTTGACGGTGACCGTGTAGGGCCCGCCGGTGGCAAGCGGATCGAGGGTCACCTGCCACTTGCCATCCGCGCCGGCGGTGGCCGTCTTGCTCTGGTCATGGGGTGTGACTGCGACCGTGACCTCCTCGCCGGGATCAGCCCAGCCCCAGACACGATCCTTCTGATCGCGCTGGAGGACCATGTGATCGCCGAAGATGGCCGGCAGCTTCACGTCGGCCCGCGCGGCAGACCTGTCACCCGCCAGCAATACCGCAAGCGCCCACCCCACTGGCCAGATCAGACCACGCCATCGCTCAGAAACCGTAACACCACGCATCAGTCGGCTCCCTCACCTGGGAAATCAAGGCCGGCACGCTCGTTCGCCGCACGACGGGCGGTCAAGGCGGGCCAGCTACGACCTCCCCAGTCTTAGGACATGAGGAGCGCCGTCCCAAGACCCTCGTCGGGAAAGCCGCAGTTCAGCGACCAGAACCTGCGAACAGGCTCAGCTCCGCAATCGCCGGGGACGCGGCTGCCTGGGTGATTCGACGCCGCACTCGTGATGTTGTGATCGGCCTTGTCGAGAGAATTCGCTGGTGGCCGATGCTCGTTCCCGCCGCAATCTCTTCCCAAGCCTGCCCGTTCTGGGAATCGACCGCGAATCGCTCCACACGCTGGCCCAGCGGCAGGTATTCGCTCAGCCGGACCATGTCGAAGGTCGTGGGTATGGGCAGGTCGAGGATCAGCTCCGGCGTCCGGGCCTGGTCGTCGCTGCCCCAGTAAGTTCCGGGATGCCATCCGCCACGGTGCCGGGTGCGAAGCGAGGGTCGTTGCCCCGGGCACCCGTCGCGGAGCTCTTCGCGCCCTGTGCGAGGTCATCCGCGAAGAGGGCGTCGAGGTGCTTTCGGCACTCGCGGAGCGCTCGCGCATCGTTCTCGTGAATCCGCCCGCGCCGGCCCAGCGGCACGTTGAGGATCAGGTTGCAGCCCCGTCCCACGGACTCGAAGTAAAGCTTGATGAGCCGATCGACCGACTTGACGGAGCCGTCTTCCGCAGCGTGATAGAACCAGCCGGGGCGGATCGAGACGTCGACCTCGGCGGGCAGCCAGTGCGAGCCGCCACGGATCCCTCGATTGAGGATCTCCCCGGGGGTTCCGCCGATCGCATATTGCTCCGGGCTGAACGTGGCCCAGCAGGGGTCGCCCGCAACGCCCGATTCATTGCCCACCCAGCGGGTGTCCGGGCCGATATCGATGAACATGCAGGCGTCGGGCTGGGAACCGGCCCGAAAGGCTGCGGCGGAGCCACCGGTTCCGTGAAGGGCGGGGCTGGCGGAGCCATCAGAGTCCACAGAGCCAGGAGAGGAACCATCGACAGGAGCGTGGAGATCGAAGCCCGAGAGGTCCGGGAATTCATGGTACTCGCGCCTTCGAGTAAAGTAAGCACAGGAAGCGGAGGAACCACATGAGGCAGCGGCGCTGTCTCACCAAGAGCTTCCCCCGCCGCCGCCGAAGCCGCCGCCGCTGGAGCCGCCGCCGCCGAAGCCGCCGCTCGACCATCCGTATCCACCGCCTCGGCCGCTACCGGTGCCGACCTCGACGCGCGGCTGGGTGGGGAAGGTCTGGTTCATCATCCAGATCGAGCGGTCGATGTCGTTGATCAGCATCCAGGTCGAGAAATCCATCGGCCGGGCCGGCTGGTACCAGTCGGGAGGCTCGCGGTAGAGGTTCGCAAACGCCTTGCCCCATCGCTTGGAGAGCCCGAATACGATCGCGTAGGGGAGCAAGCGCTCGAAGACGCCCTGCCGCTCCTGCTCCTGGATGTCGTCCACCTCGGCGCGGCGAATGTACTCCTGAAGCCCTGCGATCTTCTCCCACGCCACCCGGCCCTTCCGTGTCTTTCGCGGCATGATCCGGCTGGTGACCACGACCGCCAGCACGGAAAGAAGCCCCGCGATGATGACCGGAAGGAAGAAGATCCGCCCGATCATGGCATACTGGATCACGCAGGCAGCGGCCAGCACGGCCAGGACCAGCATGATCCCCAGAACGAGGAACGTTCCCCGAACCGTCTCGGGGTTGCCGTCGAAGAACCGATCCTTGCTCAGGCCCCAGTAGAGATCGTCCTTGACGCGCGCCAGCACCGGAAAAAACTTCTCCTGGAGATCGCTCAGGCAAACGTCGTCCCCGCCGCTGAAGATCTGGTTGTACAGCCTTTGCTCGAAGTTCTTGAGCCCCTGCGGCCCCTTGAGCTTGATGAACCGGTAATCGCTGCCCGAGGAGAACCACGAGCTCGATCCGAGCTCCTCGATCTTCAGGTAGCGGCGAACGGCCAGGTCGATGATGGTCGCCGAGATGTCGCGGAGATCGACCTTCTCATCGATGAGCGTGCCCACCTCGGCCGGCTTCAGTCCGTCGGGAGATTCATAGTTGACGACGATCGTGCCCGTGCCGGGCAGGTCGCGGCCGCGGAAGAACCAGGAAACGAGGCACAGGGCCAGGGTCGCGGGGAAAACCGCGTAGGGAAAGTTATCGGTCAGCCACCAGGTGAACTCCTTCCACCGGCCGGGCTGCGCGACGGCATCCGACGGCATCGAGACCTCGACGGTGATCCCCTCGCGCGGCCTGAGCGGTCCGGTTGTGAACTCGATCGTCCGCGCATCCACCACGCGCTTGGTGAAAGCCTTGCCTCGCGCGTTGTGGTAGCCCGTCCAGGCGTCGGAGTTGAGCTCGAAATCGTTGAGATCGCGGGGCAGGTGAACCGTCACCTTCGCGGCGTCAATCGGTACCTGCCACTCCGTCCCCGTGGCGTTCCAGCGGAGCACGGCGTAGTTGCCGTTTTCCCAGGCGTGATTGCCCTCCCAGAGGATGGCCCGCTCGACGTGGTACCGCAGGCGGTATCGGCGCCGTCCTTGCACCGTGTACTCGGGACTGCCGATCCGGATCTTCATCAGGTTGTCTTCGTGGGAGATCGAGGTCTCGTAATCTCGGCCTTCACCGTCATCCACCTCGCGCAGCCTGACCCGCAGCGCGTACTGGTGCATGCCCACGGCGTATCGGATCGGCATCTCCCGAAGAATTCCATGTTTGGGGACGAAAAAATCGGCGTCGATCGTTTCCGTGACATCCAGCCCAGCGTCGGGATTGACAACGAGCTGGACGTCGAAGTTGCGGATCGACCAGCCGCTGTCGGCCCGGGCTGGAACCTGACCAAGGGTGAAGATGGAGACCACTCCCAGCACGAGAGCCTGGGCGGCAAACCGTCTCACGATTCTCTCCTCTCCCCGGCAAGGCCTAGCCGGGCTGGCCAGGACTCGAGCCTGCGGGCGTTGAGGTGTCCGCACCGGCGCTGGCACGGCTTTCAAAGTCCACCCGAGGCACCGCACGCTCGGCGGCATCGAGCTGGAAATAGGTTCGCTCGCCGAACCCTATGGCCGATGCCACCAGGTTCGAGGGAAAACTTTGAACCAGGGTGTTCAGGTCTCGCACCACCGCGTTGTAGTAGCGCCGGGCGTACTGGACATTGTTCTCGATCTCGACCAGCGACTTCTGCAGCTCCTGGAAATTCTGGCTGGCCTTGAGCTCGGGATATGCCTCGGCCAGGGCGAATAACCGGCCGACCGCCGACGAGAGCCCGCGCTCGACTTTCTCCGCGCTGGGTCAGCGAACCAGCCTGGGTCGCCTCCGATCTCGCCTGAACGACGCTCTCCAGCGTGCTCGACTCGTGCCGCGCATAACCCTTGACCGTCTCGACCAGGGCCGGAACCAGGTCCCATCGCCGCTTGAGCTGGACGTCGATGTCGCTCCAGGCGCCGTCAGCACGCTTGTTCAGGCTGACGAGCCGGTTGTAGGTCCAGGCCAGGTAGAGCAGCACCAGGACCACAACGCTTCCAACGATCCACCAGACCACGAGGGCACTCCTTGTCTTGTTAGCATCCACATCGACCGGATGGTACGCAGTGTAACTCAACGGACGGCGTGGGCAAAAGGGACGTGGCCCGATCGTCCTCGGCCTGATCGCGGCTTGGCTGGCACGTCACACTCGCGATTCGCCATCGAAAGGGAGGGTATATAGGGTCGTGCCTTGCGAAGGGGGGATAGAGGGGGGTTACGAAGAGAAGCTGAGAGGTGTCGTCATTTCCCGCCAAGGGGTCGGTTCCGAGCAAGCGGCGGCAGTAAGATAGGAACATCGGGATCGGGTGGCCGGAATGGGGGGGCAGCCTCGACGTGCTGGACCTTCGTCAGGCCCGGCAGGGCCTTCTGCCGATCCGAGAACAGCGAGTATCGCCATGGCCACGCGGGCAGACGCGGGAGACCCGGGACGGGGCAGCTTTCCTGGCAACGTGGATGATCGGCCCGAGGTCCCCGGACCATCATCGGATCACCCGGCCGCACGAGGGAACCGTTCCTGGAAGAGGAGGCTCTCCATCGCAAGCCTCGTTTGCCTGGCGATTTTCCTCCTCGGGATCGGCCTGACCTGGGTGTGGCTCCGCCATCTTCTCCACTCGAGCCTGCCGCAATTATCGGGAACCATGGAAGTTGCTGGAGCCCGCGGGGAGATTCACATCGACCGTGATGCGCTCGGCGTGCCGACGATCCGGGCGGCTCACCACGATGATATCGCGTTTGGCCTGGGGTTCGTCCATGCTCAGGATCGGTTCTTCCAGATGGACGCGATCCGCCGCTCGGCCGCCGGGGAGCTGGCCGAGATCGTGGGGCCCGGCACGGACGACCAGGTGTTGAAGCGCGATCGCTCGGTGCGCCTCTTCCGGTTCCGGGAGGTTGCCCGGAAGGTCGTGGCCAGGCTCGACGAGCCGGACCGCCGATGGCTGGATTCCTACGTCGCCGGGGCCAACGCGGGCTTGCACTCGCTGGGTGGAAAGCCGTTTGAATACCATCTTCTTGGCGTGAGTCCCGCACCGTGGTCGGCCGAGGATTCGATCCTCGCCCTGCTGGCCATGTTTCTCGACCTCCAGGGGAAGGACTTTCAGCGCGAGTCGGCACTGGGCGTGGTCCGCGATGTTCTGCCCGGCCCGCTCTCGGGGTTCCTCTGCGCGGCGGGCTCGCCCGACTGGGACGCGCCCCTCCAGGGAGGACCGATCAGCCCGCCGCCAATCCCCGGGCCCGAGGTCTTCGACCTGAGGCGGGAACCGGCTCATCTGCTCCGGGACATACCGCCAGACCCGACCCGTCTGGAGGAGTTGGAGACCCTGTTTGCCGCCAGTAACAACTGGGCAGTCTCCTCTCTACACTCGGCGCGCGGCGGCGCGATCGTAGCCAACGACATGCACCTGAGGCTCGGAGTTCCGAACACCTGGTACCGCGCGTCGTGGATTCTTGCCGACGAGAAGCGCCAGCCGGCCGGGGAGGATCGCTCGGAGCCTCGACAGGTCAATGGTGCGACCTTGCCCGGCGGTCCGGCCATGGTGATCGGCAGCAATGGCCAGATCGCCTGGGGGCTCACCAACACTGGCGGCAACTGGTCCGACCTCATCGCGATCGACGTGGATCCGGCCGATGCCGACGCCTACTTGACGGCCGAGGGCAAACGCCCCTTCGAGCACCACCGGGAGGTCATCAAGATCAAGGGGCGAGCCGACGAGCCCCTGGAGATCCTCTCGACGATCTGGGGCCCGGTGATCGATCGGGATCACCAGCGGCGCCTCCGCGCCTTGCGGTGGGTGGCACTCGACCCGGACGGGGTGAACCTGAACCTGGTTCACATGGCTGAGCTGACAACTACCGACGAGGCGCTGGCGCTGGCTCCGACCTGTGGCGTTCCCCACGTCAACCTTGTCGTGGGCGACGCCCGGGGCCGCATTGGCTGGACGATCATGGGACGGATCCCCCGCCGGACCGGTGAGGGGGACAGCCGGTTCCCACTCCGCGGCAAGGACGAGGCCGGGACCTGGAGAGGATACTATGGGGCCGAGGAAGCGCCACGCATCGTCGACCCTGTTGACGGCATCCTCTGGACGGCCAACACCCGGGTCGTCGAGGGACCAATGCTGGAGAAGATCGGCTTCGGCGACTACGACCGGGGCTGTCGCGCCGGGATGATCCGCGACCGCCTGCGGGCGCTTGACAGGGCAACCGAATCCGACATGCTCGCGATCCAGCTCGATGACCGGGCCATCTTCCTGGACCGTTGGCGAAAACGACTTCTCGATGTCCTCTCGCCCGAGGCGCTCGGGAGCGATCCTCGCCGTGCTGATCTCAGACGACTGCTGGAGCAGTGGGAAGGACGCGCGTCGACCGACTCGGCCAGCTATCGCCTGGTCTATGAGATCCGGCTCCGCATCGTCCGTGCGGCCCTCTCACCCTTGACGGCCCGGTGTCGCGCTGCCGATCCCAACTTCCGCCTGGCCGGTCTCGAGTGCGAATCGCCGGCCTGGGCCCTTGTCACCCAGCGTCCCGCGCACCTTCTCGATCCGGCCTACCGCGACTGGGATTCCTTGCTCCTGGCCATGATCGACGCCACGCTCGACGATGCCACACGGCAGGGAGAGCCGCTTCAGCGCTGGACCTGGGGCCGGAAGAACGTCGCCAGGATCGAGCATCCCATCAGCCTGGCTGCGCCTCTGGTCGGGCGCTGGCTCCAGCTTAACATGCCGGCCGAGCCGCTGCCTGGGGGACGCAAGGACATGCCCAGGATTCAGGGCCCTACCTACGGTGCGTCGCAACGGATGGTCGTCACTCCCGGCCGTGAATCCGACGGCTACTTCCACATGCCCTGCGGCCAGAGCGGCCATCCCCTCTCGACCCATTACCGCGATGGCCACGAGGCCTGGGCGACCGGCCAGCCGACCCCATTCCTCCCGGGCCCGGCCGTCAACTCGTTGATCCTCTCACCTCGGGCATCATCCTGACACCGCCGCCGGCCTGCGATCGAACGTGAGTGGAAACCGGTTTAGCCTCGGATGCAACTCCGTGGAAGACTGAACGTGGAGTGATTCGATGGCCAGGCTTCCAGGCGAAGATCGTACTGGCCTTCATGATGCCGGGACGGCACAATGAAGGACCGCTCCCCCGACCGATCTCGAGAGCCCGCAAGCCAGCCTGGCCCGGCTTGTGGCGAGGGAATCGCTCATGGCCGAGCCCGCTCATGTCTTCATCTCCTATGCCCGGGCCGACGGCGAGACCTTCGTCATCGAACAGTTGCTCCCTCTCCTCAAGAAGGCGGATCTCGTAGCCTGGAAGGATCGCAACGAGATAGACAGCGACGGGTCGTTGACCCAACAGATCAAGGACGCCATCGACAAGGCCCGGGCGGGGTGTGACCTCGGAAGCATGTAACATCAGGCCGCAACCGGGAACCCATCCTGGTCGATCCTGGCCCAGAACTGCGACCAACGCTCGGTCGTGTACGTCAGGCATCGCACGCTCAACACCGCCGCCGCACCCGGCTCCTTCCACCTCATCCCTGAACCGCACAGCCGCTGCTTGACCAGAACCTTGCAAGCCGCCTCCGTCACCCCCGAGCCGATCGGGATCTTCGATTCCACCAGCGGGGCGTAGTCCATCCGGCCCGCCTTGCTCTGGTTGGTGAAGTACGTGATCGCCGCCTCGACCTCCGGGTGATCCGGGGCGACCCCCTTCTCGGCCGCCAGCCGCTTGAGGTCCCGGATCAACTGGCGGGCGGCCCCGCGGCTCATGCTTCAGCCGGTGGCAACTCGACTCCAGCCACGGCCGCTTCGCCCCCGGCTCTCGGGCGAAGAGGGCATCGGCCGCATCGGACAGGTACTCGGCGGCGTGCCAGAAGTCGATCACCTGGACCGCGGTATGCCGGCCGAGGAACTCCCAGTTCCCCTTCGCCCCGTCGGCTAACCCTACGTAGCGGGCCTGCGGGTACGCCGCCCTGACTCGCCCGATCTCCCGCTCCAGGCGGTCGAGGAACGTCGCCTTGCCGTACTCCGGGGTCGCCGCCAGGTAGATCGTGTGCTGTCGCTCGCCGTCCCGGTCATAGAACCCGATGGTGCCGACCATCGTCTCCCGCCACCCGTCCTCGCACATCAGCAGGCAGGTGCCGTCCATCCCGATGGTGATCGTCCCGATCGGCCCCTCTAACTCGGGCGGGGCGTACTCCCAGTCCTCCTCCTGGGCCATCGCCACGGCGGCCACGGCGTCGGCCACGTTCTGGACGAACGACCGGGCCACCGCACGGCCGTGGTTCTCCCGCAGGTCCTCGATCACTCGGGAGGAGCCGAACTCGGCGTACTTGTGCGAGATGATCTTGGCGAACCGGGGGGTGGAGCTGCCGATGATCCGGGCGTTGCGGTCGAGCGGGCAGTAGGTCTTGCCGCCCCGGGAACTTTGGTAGAGGTGGCGTTCCACGGGGGCGACCCCATAGGGGGTCTGGTACTCCTTGAGGACTCGGCCCATCGAGGTGAGCTTGGTGTCGGCGACGACGAGCGGTGTGCCGTCGGTGTCGAATCGTTGCAGGGCCTCCCGGGTGGCGAGGACGCCCGCCCGGTTGAGGTGCTCCTGGATCGTCTCCTCGGACTCCAGCATGGAGGAGCCGTAGGGGATCTCGATCTGGATGGTGAAAGCGGTCTCGGTGCGGGCGACGATGGCGGCGGGCATGGCGGCCTCCCTGGAAGGAAGCCCGACTTTACCCGAGCGGCCCGTCAAAGCCTACATAATTCCGAGGCCGCACCCCCCGGGCGGTTGTCCTGGTCCTGACACCCGCCGCTCTTGGCTCCGCTGGGTCAGGACCGAGTGGCTCTATGCCCGCCAGCAGGGAGTGCGCTCGTGCCGGTGAAGGGCGACGCGGCGATCAAGGCCGAAGGTGCCGGGTGTACCCCGATGGATGAGCCGCGCCCCTGGTATGACCTGAGGAACCCGTACGAGCGCAAAACTTCTTGCGGCTGCTGCACAATCCGGAACGCCTGCCCCGGGTCAAGTTCATGGCCCTGGCATTGCCCGCCGACTTCATGCATCGCCCCAGGAATTCGACCAGTCTCAAGGGAATGCTGCTCGATCTCGAGCGGGGCGACCCCGTGGCGATCACGACTGCTCTGCAGGGGCGGGAGGGTTCGGCAAGACCACGCTGGCCGCGGCCCTCTGCCATGATGACGACGTGAAGCTGGCCTTCTGGCGACGGCTATTCTCTGGCTGCACTTTCCCAGAAAACCAGGCTATCCGCGTAACGGCAGCTCGGTATATGTAGCCTTCCCAATGAGACGGCTCTCCCCGCATGCTGTGGGTACGACCACGCGTACGCGAAGGAGAGCCGTGTATGGAGACCCGATGGCTGCCGGCCTCGATCCTCGGCTGGACCACCGCACTGGCCAGGGCGCATCGACGCCCGCCAGCAAGTGCGGTTCGTCACGCTCTGCGGCGGCTTGCTCTTCGCACGCGGCCGCCGCACCGTCACCAGCTGGCTGCGGGCCTGCGCCGCCGGACGCGACTACAAGCGCTACTACTATCTCCTGGGCAGCGTGGGACGCAAGGCCACGGCAATCGCCGGCGCTTTGCTCCGCATCCTCCAGAGCCGGCTCCCCGCCCCGCGCAACGGCGCACCCCTGGTCTTCGCACTGGACGACTCCCCCACCAAGCGGTATGGGCCGCATGTCGAAGGCGCTGGCAAGCACCACAACCCCACCCCTGGGCCGGCCGGGGCGAAGTTCCTCTACGGCCACGTCTGGGTCTGTCGCGCTCGGCTGGTCCGGCACCCGAAGTGGGGCGCCATCACCCTGCCGATCCTCTCCCATCTGTACATCCGGGCCAAGGACATCGGCTGGATGGCGGCGTACTATGGCTGGGAGTTTCACACCAAGCTGGAGTTGGCCGCTGCCATGGTCCGGTGGCTGGTCGAACAGCTGGGTAAAGATGGTCCGCCGGTGTGGGTCGTGACCGACGGGGCCTACGCCAAGCGGCCGTTCCTCAAGGAGGTGCTCAAGCTGGGGGTGACGGTGATCAGCCGGTTGCGGTGCGACGCTGCGCTGTGGTCGCTGCCGGTCGTCGTCCCCGCGGGCCAGCGCGGCCGCGGTCGGCCGCGGGTCTACGGCACCGAGCGGATTGACCTGGCGAAGCGAGCCGGGCAGAAGCGCGGCTGGCAGACCGGGCTGTTCACGCTCTAGGGCCGGCCCGTGCTCAAGACGTACAAGACGTTCCTGGCGACCTACAAGCCGGTGGGCGGCGTGCTCCGGGTGGTGCTGGTGCGCGAGCCGGATCGCTGGGTGGCGTACTTCGCCACGGACCCGAGCCTGAGCGTGGCGACGATCCTGGAGGCGGTGGCCGACCGCGTGGCGCTGGAGAAGGTGTTCCACGACGTGAAGGAGGTTCATGGTGCCGGTCAGCAGCAGTTGCGTCATGTGTGGGCGAACGTGGGGGCGTGGAACTTGATCGGGTGGTGGCATACACTGGTGGAGTTATGGGCCTGGCACCGTCCGCACGTCGCGCTATGCGACCGGAGTGAGTCGCCGTGGGACAAGAAGGACGCCGCCCCTCGCACGCCGACCGCTGCCGGCAGCTCCGCCGCCAGGCGCTGGAGGAGGAATATTCCCATCTTCCCGCGGCCACGGGCCTGCGCCCGAAAATCCGCCGGTTCATCCGGCGCCTCATGCGGGCCGCCGCGTGAGGCTGGGAGATCTGGGAAAGTGCAGTCTGGGTCACGCTGGGCGAGAAGCCCAACCTCGTGGCCCTGCTCAACGACCTCTGCACGTCGCTCACCGACAGGAACCCCGGCTTCTCCGAGGTCGGCACCGCGGCCAATCGTCTGGCCGAGCTGCTCGAGGACCGCGATTGCCTGGTCGTGCTCGACGACGTCTGGGACCAGGGCCACCTGGAGCCGTTCCTTCGTGGAGGCAAGACCTGCGCCCGGCTGGTCACGACGCGGCGCCGCGCGGTCGTGACCGAGGCGGGAGCCAGCCGGGTTGACGTCGACGAGATGACCACCGACCAGGCGGCCGAGCTCCTCCTGTCCCGCATCAAGCCCCGGCCAGCAAACCGGAAGCCCATCAAGGCCCTGGCCCGCCGGCTGGGAGAATGGCCCGTGCTTTTGAGCCAGTTCAATGGCCATCTGCGGCAACGGCTCAGCTTCGGTCAGGATCTCACGGCCGCCCTGGCTGCCATCAACGAGGCCCTGGATCGAAAGGGCGTGATGGTCCTCGATCCCCGGAAAGTGGCCGAACGTCACAGCTCGGTCGCCCTCACCATCGAGGTCAGCCTCGACCAGCTTGGCGATGAGGAGCGATCACGCTACACCGAGCTGGCGATCTTCCCGGAAGACGAGGCAGTCCCGTTGACGACGCTCGCGGCGCTCTGGGGAATGGACGCGATCGAGACCGAGACCCTGATGCTCCGGCTGGGCGACCTGTCTCTGATCAAGCTCGATCTGAACACGAGTTCGATCCGGTTGCACGACGTGATGCGGCACTACTTGGCCGGATCGGCTTGGCGACCCTGCCGGGGTGCACGCCCGCCTGCTCGACGCCTGGGGCGATCTTCACCACTTACCCGATGCCTATGCCTGGCGGTGGGTTGCCTATCACCTGGAGCACGCTGGGCGGCGTGAAGAGTTGCGCACGCTCCTGCTCGATTTCGCCTGGCTCCGGGTGAAGCTTGCCGCGACCGACGCCAATGCGCTGATCGGGGATTACTCGTATTTCCCCGGCGACGAGGATCTCCGCCTGATCCAGGGTGCCATGCGGCTCTCGTCGCACATTTTGAACCAGGATGCGAATCAGCTCGCTAGCCAGTTGCACGGGCGTCTTGTGTCATTCCCCTCGCCAACGATCCACACGTTTCTCGAGAAAGCCGCAGCCGCGCAACTCGGTACCTGGCTCCGACCGCTGAGACCCAGCTTGACCCGGGCAGGCGGACCGCTGCTGCGGATCCTGACCGGTCACACCGACAGGGTTTATGCGGTCGCCGTGACCGGGGACGGCCGTGCCCTCTCGGGCTCCGACGACCAGACCGTCCGGGTCTGGGACCTCGATTCCGGTGAATGCTCCCGCGTCCTCCAGGGGCACTCCGGCTTGGTTTATGCGGTCGCCGTGACTGGGGACGGCGCGCGCTCTCGGGCTCCCTAGAGCGGTTTACCCATGTGTCGCGCACAGCTCCGCGAGCTGGAACCAGCCGATGATGTCCTGGGTGGTCACCTTTTCGATCGCCTCTCCCAGGGCATCGTAGACGGCATCCTTGTTCCGCGCCACGACCCGGCGGAGGTACGCCTTGACCTTCGACCAGAGTCTCTCGATCGGCGTGTAGTCCGGGCTGTAGGGCGGCAGGGGCAGGAGCCTGGCACCCGCCCGCCTGACGGCCGCCGCCGCGGCATAGGCCTGATGGGGGGACAGGTTGTCCCATACGACCACGTCGCCGGCGTGCAGCTCCGGCACCAGCACCTGCTCGACATACGACTCGAACGCCGCGGTGTCGGTCGACCCCGGGAACACCAGCGGGGCACGTACCCCGTCCCGACCCAACGCGGCGATCACGGTCAGCGATTCCCACGAGCCGGGGGCCGAGCCCGACGGCCCGCTCGCCGCGGGGCCCAGCCGTAGGCCCGGGTCATCGCCGTGGTCACCCCCGACTCGTCCACGAAAACCAGCCGTTTCGGCTCGACCCGCTTCACCTTCCTCCGGAACGACCGCCGCTTCTCCTGGACGTCGGGCCGGTCGCGCTCGTCGGCGTGCTGGGTCTTCTTCTTGCAGGTCAATCTCTGTCGCCGCAGGGCGCGCCAGATCGTCGTCAGGCTGCAGTTGAAGCCGCCCCGCTGCTTCAGTTGGTCCAGGGTGTCGTCGTTGTGCTCCCGGACTAGATCTTCCAGGCGCCGCAGGTCGTCCGGGCTCAGCACGGGGGTCGGGCCGCCCCCGTGCGGCTCAGGGGCCAACGTATCCTTCTGACGCCGCCGCTGCAGCAGCCGGGAGACGAACGAGACGCTGACTCGGAAGAGGCGGGCGATCTCGCGCTGCGGGCCCTCGTCCTCATCCACGGCCGCCGCGACCCGGTTCCCGCAGGTCTATCGAAGAGGGACGCATGGCAGGTATCTCCTGATCCGTTGCCGTCTCCTTCCTCGATCGTGTCCTTCCATGTGAATTGTTTCTGTCCGCAACCCGAATGCAAACCGCTCTAGACAAGACCGTCCGGGTCTGGGACCTCCAATCCGGAGAATGCTCCCGCGTCCTCCACGGGCACACCCGCGGGGTTTCCGCGGTGGCCGTGACCGGGGACGGGCGTCTCTCGGGCTCATCCGACTGGACCGTCCGGGTCTGGGACCTCGATTCCGGCCGGACCATCGCCGTATTCCATGGGGATGCAGCGTTCGTGACGGTTGGCGTGGCGGCCGATGGTCGGACCATCATTGCCGGCGATACAGCGGGCCAAGTCCATTTCCTCCGGCTGGAGGGGGTGTGATCCCACCGTCGGGACCAGCGCCCGGAAGAGTCGATCACGGCGGCGAGACCATCGAGCCCGTCGAGCTCGGTGGCTACACGCTCCCCGTGGGCCTCACGGTCTTCATGCCCCAGTGGACCATCCATCGCGATCCCCGGTGGTTCGACGAGCCCGAAAGCTTCCACCCCGAGCGCTGGGAGGCCGGCCTCCGCCTCCAGGAGAAGCTCCCCCGCTACGCCTACTTCCCCTTCGGCGGCGGCCCCAGGCTCTGCATCGGCAACAACTTCGCCCTGATGGAAGCCGCCCTCCTCCTCGCCACGATTGCCCGCCGCTTTCGCGTCCGGCTCGCCTCCGACGCCGTCGTCACCCCCTTGCCCACCATGACCCTGCGACCTGCGCACGGCGTCAAGGTCGTGGTGACGAAGCGGTCAAGAGCGCGTTAAGATCGACCCCACCTGGCGAGCTTGTCCAGTATTCTTGGGATGCATATTTCTGCTTTCAGCCCGGGCACTTACTGATGGCTCCGACGCTCGGTCCCTTCTCACTTGACCGGATGGTGCGTGCCGTGGAGAAAGTCCGCGAAAGACTCCTGCGAGCGACGTCTGCGCTGGAAAAGGCGGGTGTTCTCTATGCCGTGGCCGGTGGCAACGCCATTGCGGTGTGGGTCACTCGCGTGGACGAATCGGCCGTTCGCAACACCCGCGATGTCGATATCCTCATCCGTCGCGACGACCTTCCTGCCGCCAAGTCCGCACTCGAGGAGGCCGGCTTTGTCCACAAGCACACTGCCGGAACTGACCTGTTCCTGGACGGTCCCGCCGCCAAGCCCCGCGACGCGGTCCACATCCTCTTCGCGGGTGAGAAAGTCCGCCCAGACGAGGTGCTTGCGAATCCGGATGTCACCGAATCCGTCCCTTCTGATCATTTTCGAGTGCTCGATCTCGAAGCCCTTGTTCGGATCAAGCTCACCGCGTTTCGAGACAAGGATCGTACCCACTTGCGTGACCTGCTCGACGTAGGCCTCATTGATGCCAGTTGGTGCCGGAAGTATCCGCCGGATCTTGCCGGCCGTCTGCAATCACTCGTCGATACGCCCGATGGCTGATTGACACCATGTTCCCGTCTCCCGGCCGCGCCCTGAGCCGCAACTCAAGCTGGCCTCGGTCGCTGACGATCCGCCTCAAATGCCTCATCGCCGAACACCGCCTCCGCTCTCAAGCCGCTGCAACTCGACCATGTCGCGGTAGTGGCCGGAGGAGGACATCAGCTCGTCGTGGGTGCCGAGCTCGGCGATGGCGCCGTTCGTCGAGGACGAGAATCCGGTCGGCGTGGCGGATAGTGCTGAGGCGATGGGCGATGACGAAAGAGGTTCGGCCGTGGAGGAGCGTGGCAAGGCTCTGCTGGATCAGACGCTCGCTCTCGGTGTCGAGGTTGCTGGTGGCCTCGTCGAGGATGAAGATTCGGGGGTCGGCCAGTATAGCCCGGGCGATGGCCAGTCGCTGGCGCTGGCCGCCACTGAGCCGCACTCCGCGCTCGCCGATCAGAGTCTCGTAGCCGTCGGGCAGGCGGTCGATGAACTCCGCGGCGTTCGCAGCCTTGGCAGCGTGGGCAATTCGTGACTGCGTTGCCCAGCGATCTCCGTAGGCGATGTTCTCAGCGATCGTGCCGTCGAAGAGGAAGACATCCTGCTCGACGATGCCGAGAAGCCGCCGATAGCTCTCGACCTCGATTTCGCGGACGTCCGTGCCATCGAGCCGGATCACGCCGGTCGTGGGGTCGTAGAATCGAGCAACCAGGTTGCAGAGGGTGGTCTTGCCCGAGCCGCTACGGCCAACCAGGGCGATCGTCTCACCCGGCTCGATGTCCAGGTCGATGTCGCGGAGCACCCGGCGGCTGGTTCCGGGATAGACGAAGCCAACCTGCTCGATGGCGATGCGCCCCGCGACCGCGGCCTTGCGGACGGGCCGATGGCCGGGGCAGTCCGTCATCTCGCGAGGCTCTTCCAGGAGGTCGAGCACCCGGTCGAAGCCTGAGAGGTTATTCTGGAACTGCGTCACGCTGGTGGCCAGCACGGCCATCGGTTCCAGGAGCATGGTCAGGTACACCAGGAACATCATCAGGTCGCCGAGCGAGAGCCGGCCCTCAAGGACCTGCATCCCGCCATAGAGGAGCAGCACGACGGAGGCCATCGGCAGGACAAACTCCCAGAGCAGCTCGATGAGCCGCGACAGCCACCAGACGTGAAGCTCGAGCCGGCTCATGAAGTGGTTCTCGCCCATAAACCGCGCCGATTCGCTTTTCTGGCGGCCGAAGGCCCGGACCACGCGCATGCCCCCGAAGACCTCGGTGGTCTCGCTGTCGATCTCTTGCCGCTGCTTGCGCACGTCCCGGAAGAGCGGCCGAATGCGGCGGTTCCACAGCAGGTCGGAGTAGTAAACGCCCGGCACGAGGCAGAGTGAGCCCAGCAAGAGCCGCCAGTCCACCGACGCCAGCACCACCAGGCCCCCTGCGAACTGGACCACAGCGCCACGGGTTGAAGAGCATGCTGAAGACCAGCTCGCCCACGCCGCCGGCATCCTCGCGCAGCAGGCTTGAGGCTCCTCCGGACTTGAGCTGATACACCCGGTGCAGGGGAAGCCTCATGGCGTGCTCATAGACCTTGCGCCGCACGGCCACCTGGACTCGCTTGGTTGTCCGCGTGCCCAGCCACCGGCTCCAGAGCCCGATCATAGTCCCGACGATCGTGATCCCCGTGACGACCGCCACCAGGATCACCAGACGGAGCCGGGGCGACTCCGGGATCGGGATCGGGCTCCATTCCTGGATCACCTCGGGCATGGGGCGAGCCAGCAGGACATAGTCGATCGCGGCCTTCGTGGCCGCGGGGGGAATGAGCTTCAACAAGGTGGAAACCGAGAGGCCCAGGAGTGCCAGCGCGATTGCACCGATGGCCCTTCAAGACGCGGTACAGCTCCTGGTAAAGAACCGGCAGCGACCGGTGCTTGCCGGCGGCGGCCAGGGCGTCTGACTCGCGCCGTCTGGCTGAGTCACGATTTCCCCGCCCGGCTGCGATCCCTGGCCGCGATCCT
>CAWFJM010000052.1:0-26918 GCA_963816015.1 uncultured Planctomycetaceae bacterium
AAACCTTTGTTTCTACGTCAAGTCTTTCATTTCAAGAAAAACATGGCATCCTTACCTTGCCGGACTCACATTTTTTTGTAAGCTCAGATCCCGCTGCAGGCTCACTCGAACCTGGTCATATGCTAGTTTGTACAACTTATAAATTCGTGAATTATTCATGAAATGTCGAATGTTAATGCGATGCTCTTGAACTCGGTCGGCATCTCGACTCCGCAAGGATCTGGCGTCACGAACAGGCCGGCATATCAGGCTCCAGGCGGAACTCGATAACGGGGGCCGGATCGGGCCAGCGTGCACTCGCCTTTGCGTTTATGCTTATGCGAGTACGTCACTTTACGAAACGAACTGAAGGATACCGAGCCGTGATCTCGACCTTGCAGGGCGAGAAGACGGTCGGGCAATTTCATGCCTGATCAGTCACAGTCTCTCAGTCATATTTTCTATGGCGAGAATGGCTTTGCCACGAAATGAAAAACTTTGTTACGCCGTGCCACGCCCTTTTGGCTTTCACTCGTCCTCGGACGCTTGCGCTCACACCCCGCTTCCCCTCGGACGCGTCCGTTCTGGTCCGGAGGGTTCCCGCCTTGGGGGATCATGGGCCGCTCACGGTCTTCCCGGGGGTTTCTGGTCGAGCTCGGTGAGGACTCCGACGAGCAGCGCGGGATCACGCCGTTCAAGCAGGTGGGCAATGCGGGACTCGGGAAACTCGAGCTTCCTCAGGCTCTCTTCAACGCGTTTCCAGAGCCGGTCCTTCTTCTTGCCTTCCGCCAGAAAGAGCTCGGTCGCCAGCTCCGAGAGCTGCTGATGCTTGATTGCGTCGAAGTTCTTGTAGTAGCGGTCGATGATCTTCTTTTGATAGGGCGAGTAGTCTGTCATGGTTTCCAATCCCCTCATGAGCCGGCTGGATCAGAGGATCATCCTACTCCGGGGCCTGGTCGGGTACCAGAACGGGACGACCCGTCATGCCTCAGGAGCGGTCGCCGTCCGGCCTCCTTCGATCGCCCTGGAGCGCCCTCGGGGTTCGAGGGCGGTAACTCAAACGGCCCGCGGGCCGCAGGCGCCGCGGGCCAGGAGTGGTTCGGTGAGAGGACCGCGGGGCGCGGTCCGGTTCGCGCGGATCGGTAGGTCAGACCGCCGATGCCGCACTCGCCTTGTTGCTTGCCGTCGTCGTCTTGAGATTGGCCTGGCCGAGGAACTGGTTCAGACTCTGACCGAGCTTGCGCGAGACGGTCGCCGCCCTGGTCTGCACCGCTGCTCCCGAGGGGGTTGATGACTTGAGAGACACGACCGTTCGGGGCATGGCAACCGGTCTCGTGGTCCCGGACGCGTTGACCTGGGGACGGTAACTGACCCTGAGCCCGCTGGCCGCGGTCCTCGAGGCCAGGTTGACCTTGACGGTCGCCGGTGCGGCCTCGGTCGTGTTGTCTGGACGTGACCGCGCCGCCGGCTGGGTGGCCTCCAACCTGCGGAGTGCGGGATATGCTGTTCCCTTATCCATCAGGAAGTGCAGCCGTCCGGGCACTTTCGCCGAGAACGGGATGTTCAGAACCTGCTTCGAGGTCGTGATCTGCTGGCCGCTGAACGTCTGGGCCGTGAATGTCGCCGTGGTAGACCCGGCGGGCAGGTTGATGTCCGAACCCACGAAGACGTAGGTCGCGTTCAGGAACTCGCTGTGCGGGAAGTGGCGGGTGAAGTGGGCGATCGGCTTGGCCCCGTTGAGCTCGACCGTCGCGGGGTTGATCGTGGTCACGTCGAAGCCCGAGGTGCCCTGCACGTAGACCCGCACCAGGTCACGATGAGCCGTGTCGATGACCCGGTGCTCGTGCGGATTGATGAGGATCGGGGGCGAAATCGGAGGAGTCGGCGGCACGGTTGCCTGGCTCAGGGTCACCGGCTGCTCGGGGAAGAACGCCTCACCGATGCCGATATCCTGGCCCGAGCCGCCGAAGGCTCCGACGTTGAACACCGTGGAAGAGGTCAGGGCTTGCCCGGTCACCTCCTGGTAGAGCTGGGAGAAATTCTTGATATCGAACTCAAGGTTCGGATGCGAGGTGGAGTTGTTGTAGTAGAAGTTGCCCTCGAACTGGGGCAGTTCGGTGCCAAACGCTGGGGCCGAGTTGGGTCCGGTCGGAATCGCAAGCGCGACCTGATAGGGCTTCTGGGGGCTCGGGTCGGTCGCGGTGGGAGTGGGAGGCACGGCCGAGAAGCCGGCCACGATCTGGGCGTTGCCGCTGCCCGTGAAGTCGAAGAACGCCCCCATGTGCTCGGTGCCGCCGAAGTTGGGCCCGGATCCTGGAATCCCGCGAACCCGGGGGTTGCAGGTCACAGCGGGGTTGACGGTTCCGGAATTTCCATTATTGTCTGCGTCACCGGCGATGACCTCGCCGGGGTGGTTCTGGCTTGGCGGCTGGTCCAGCCCGATGCTCAGGGTATCGTTGGCGGGGGTGTAGCTGACCCGAATCCCCGAAATGTCGAAACCCGAGACTTTCACGATCGGTGCGATCGCCGGAGCGATCGTGGGATGTTGAACCAGGGGATTGTCCGGTAGGACGACAACACCTGGAACTTGAGTAGCGGGAAAATCGATTGGGACGTTTCCCGTGAAGTTGACGCTAAGGAGTTGCCGATGATCAAGCTGTTCCATGGCGATGCCGACGTGTCGGACGGTCTTCGGGCCACCCCGACGGCGGCGCCACGAGCGAACAGCTTGCAGCAGTCTAGCGAATAGCGACATCGCGCCATCGTCCTTTCTGGAAATCCCTCTCCCTGGGGAGGGAGATACTGGGGAGGCGGCCTCGAACGAGCATGGCGGAGCCAGGATCATTCGAGCCGGTCCGGAGGTGCGAATCGAACCGTCATCTTGACCATGTCGCGGCGTGTCTGTCGCTCGCCACGCGCTGGTCGCTTGAGTTCTCTGGCCAGATCGTCCCGGCTGACGATGTTGACGTCATGCCCCGACCGGCTTCCGCGGGACGAGCTAACCATACGTGGAAGGAGACTCGTCATGGTGCACCGTCGTTTGACCCCGTGGACTCTTGCGTTTCTGGTCCTGCTGGGACTTCGCTCGCCGGCCGCGTTCGCGGTTCCGATCCAGTTCACCGGCAACGTCACCCAGGACTTCAACCCGGTGACCAACCCCAACGTCGTCACCACGCCGGTGAGCAGCAATCCGCTGAACATCGGCCAGTCGCAGTGGATCACCGCCAACGGCTGGGTCTCGGGTTGGAGCATCCAGGATATCCGGACCAACTACGACCCAACGACGGACACGCTCTCCGTCGGCATCAACACGTTCAAGAACGCCAACGGTCAGTACGCGCCCTTCGGCCAGGCCAATGGCGATCCCTCCGGCACGCCGACCAGATACGACCCCGCTCATCTGGGCGAGCGACAAGTCGATCGCCCTGGCAATTGCCCCGGTCAATTCGACGAACCTCAGCCAGCCGGGAACGCCGGTGGTTGTCGCTGGAGTGCCCGCGGACAAGACTGTCGCCGGCACGGGCACCGACGGCTATACCGTGTCGAGTTACAACGCTAGCAAGGCGGCCACCAGCGGCCTGGCGTACTCGTTCGGCACGAGCCTGCCCCAGTACATGGGCAACCTGGCCTACGATCCCAGTCCGTCCCACCCGCAACTGGAGTTCACGATCACGAACTTCAGCAAGATCCCTGGCCTTGATCCCTCCAATGGATTCTGGATCTCGGCGTACGCCGGCTCGAGCCTCGACGGCGTCGCCGGAGAAGCCTATCTGTCCTGGACGAAGGTCCCGGCCAACGCCGCGCAGAACATCCCCGAGCCGACGACCTGGCTGGCCTGGACGCTCGCCAGCGGCGTGGCGGCCTACCGCTTCCGCAGAAGCAGCCGCCGAAGCCGGGTTCAGGATTGAGGTTCGGTCCGTCAAACCAATGGTCATCGAAGCATCCCTGCGCAAGGCGGCGACCCGGTCCAGGGTCGCCGCTCTTGTTCATCGGTCGATCTCGACTCGAGGGTCTTCACCTTTTTTCCGAAGTGAAGACCCTCGCTCCGCGTTGCCCTCACCCCCGGTCCAGATTTCGAGACCTCTCAGAACCCCCGATCTTTCCTGACCGCTCAAGTCTCTGGCCGAGCGGGAGAGATGCCGCGTTGCTCAGGCACCATGGATCAGCAAGTCGGCCAGGCCGCTGAGGAGGAACCAGAGGACCAGGGCCGCGAGCAGCACAAGCACCATGAGCCCTCTCAGCGACGTGGCCTTCTGAGGGGACCGTGCGGTCAGGAGAACCCAATCCATCGAGGGGCCGGCCCGTCGAGAACCGCCGGCATCAGCTCCCCCGGATCGACTCGAGCAGTTTCTTGGTCGCCTTGATCCCCTCGGGCTCGCTCAGACGACCGCCTTCGTACTCGATGCCGACGAAGCCGTGATAGCCGGCCTTGGCCACGATCTTCATGATCCGTGGATAGTCCAGGCTGGTCTCGTTGCCCTTCTCGTCGAAGTCGTAGCTCTTGGCCGAGACCCCCTTGGCATAGGGCATCATTCGCTCGATCGCGTCGTAGATGTCGATCGCATACTTCCCGTCACCACCCTTGGGGAAGTTGCCGAAGTCCGGAAGCGTCCCGAAGTTCGGGTTATTCACCGATTTCATCAAGGCGATCATGGCGTCGGGATTGCTCGAGGGGCCGCCATGGTTTTCGCTGATGACGCCAATCTTGTGCTGGACGCCGTATTCCGTGAGCGCGGAGCATGCCTCGGCCACGGCACCAACGTCGGACGGGCTGAATGCTCGCCGGTGTTGATCCGGATCGAGTGGCAGCCCAGAGCGGCGGCGGCGTCAACCCACTTCTTGTGGTTTTCCACCGCCTGGTCGCGGTCGGCCTTGGCCGGGGCACTCATGTCCCCCTCGCCGTCGATCATGATCAGCACGGCAGGTCACGCCCTGATCGTCGGCCCAGGTCTTCAGGTCCTTCAGGTAGGCCGAGTCGTGAGCCTTGTCCTTGAAGAGCTGGTTCACGAACTCGGCGCCCTCCATGCCGTACTGCTCACGGGCCAGCCTGGGGAAGTCGAGGTTCGAGATCTCTCTGGCGAACAGGGCCTTGTGCAGCGACCATTCCGCCAGCGAGATCTTGAACGCGCCGGCCTCCGCGGCCACGCCGCTGCCGGCGCGGGAGTGGCAGTGGCAACCCCAGTCCCATCAGGGCACCGCCGGCCATGGTCCCCTTGAGAAACCCGCGGCGGCTCGAACGAACGTCGTTCATCGGTCAAATCTTCATCATACTTGTGTAAAACTATGTTGATTCGTTGGTGGACGATTCAAGCGTAGGCAATGTCACGTTGGTCGAGGATGCGCTTGAGGGCCGTCGCGGCGTCGGCGAATCGCTCGGGGCCCGTGAAGCCGAACGAGAGCTCGGCGATCACGAGGTGGGGCTCGAGCACGGCGAAACCGTCGAACCCCGCTTGGACGGCCCGCTCGATCAGAGCGGGAATCTGGCCGTCTCCTTCGCCGGCCGGGACGTTGCGGTGCGTCGTGGAATCGTAGTCCTTGATGTGGAAGTGTTTCACACGCGCATGCAAGAGCCGCCAGGCGTCGTCGATGTTCTGGCCGACCTCTACATAATTGGACGGGTCGAAGGCGTGAGCCAGTGCCGGAGAATCAACGTCCTCGAGGAGGTCGCTGACCCGGGCGGCGGTATCCCCGTAAATCCCCTTCTCGTTTTCGAGCATGAGCGTGACCTTGCGGTCCGAGGCGCGAGCAGCGAGCTCCCTCATCCGCGCGACGACCTCTGCGCGATGGGCGGCCGGGTCGTCGCCGGGCGGGATGTAGAAGCTGAAGACGCGAATTCTCGGCGTCGCGTACTGCTCGGCCAGGTCCAGGGCCCGCTGGAAGCGGTGCAGGTGGCTCTCGAACGGCTCGGTGATCCGGATCTTGCCGATCGGGGAACCGATGGCACTGAGCCCGAAGCCGGAGCGGCCGAGCCGGTCCCGGAAATCGTCGTGCTGCGCATCGGCCAGGTCCAGGACATTGGTCCCGTGGATGGCCCGGAACTCGATATGCCGGATCCCGTGCCGGGCGAGCACGTCGATCTGTTCCTGGGGGTCCTGCGAGATCTCGTCGGCAAAGGCGCTGAGGCGAATCATCGAATCTCGTCCGGGTGCCGCACGGCCTGGTTCGCGACCGATTTTCGTCATGATAGCAGTTCACCCAGAAACCGCCAGGGCCCGGTGGAGACCTCTCCCGGTTCCCGTTAGGATAATTGCTGCGGAGAGCGACGATCCTGATCACGGGCCGGGTACTCTGGGGCATTCGATCATGGCGACGATCTGGGCTTTGCTGATCTACTGGCTGGTCGTCTTCGTGGGCTGTTATGTCGTGGTGGAGATCGGTCAGGACCAGCTTTACGACAAGGTGACTCCCCACGTCGGCCTCAAGGTCACGGGCGGATCGCTGCTGCTCGCCTTGATGCTGGCGCTGTTCTATCACCGGCAGGCCGCGGCCTCGTTCGAGTCGATGTTCACGAGCAACTTCGTCTGGACGGTGTTCCAGGCGATCGTCTGGTTCGGCGTCTTCACGCTGATCTTCCAGTTTCATCCCTGGCATGCTCTCGGGCTGGGGATCGCGACCATGCTCCTGGTCCAGGGCCTGGCAACGATGGGGGTCAACAGCATCCTCACCCCCACCCCCGCCGCGGTTTCCAGGCCGGCTTCGGCGGTGAGCAAGCCGGTCCGCCAGTCCCTGGCGCCGCCCCCCGCGGCTGCCCCGCCCAAGGCCGACGCGACCGACTAGACCAAGTGACCCCGGACGCCGGAAGGCGGCCGATCTCGAGGAGCCCCTGGAGGGGCCTGGGTTCGGCTTGATCCCGGCCGTCGCGGCGCCCCAGCCACCGGAATCGACGAGCACCAGATGACGACAAAGGTGCGTCGGTGTATGCTAGATACACGAGAGGATGAACGCGACCGGCCAATCTCGCCGCCCTCGCGGTTCCATCTCAGCAGGTGACCGAGGCGATTGCCACCACGTCCCATGCGTAGAGCCGAGAGGGGGTGTGACCATGAGGTACTTGACTCACCAGTTCGCCCATCTGGAAACGCTCGAGCGAGCAAGGCGCTGGCTGGTTCACGCAGGATTCGATTCGAGCCAGATCGAGGTCATGACCGAAGGAATCCCCAGGATCGCCATCCGGGTGGCTCCAGGCGAGGCGGTCGAGGCCGAGCTCATCATCGATGCCGCCGAGCTGACCGATCCTCAGGGGCTGCCCAGCTTCTGGGACCTCGCCAAGCAGGAACACATCCACGCCAAGCTCGAGCCCGCCAAGGAAGAAACGGCGCCGCGGGAGATCCAGTCGCGAACCTTCGTTGTCGGCTACCGGGTTCCCGACGAGCGGCCGGACCTGGGATCGAACGTGACGGCGGTTGCCATGCGCGATGCCTACATCGACCGCCAGGAATACTGAGATCATCCCGGGGCCCGGGGCCAGCGCCGGCGGCGACTCCAGCCAAGGTCCTCAGGAGTGGCAACGGTGACGAGAATTGCCCGGGCATGCGCCTTCGCTGGCGCTTTTTGAGGTTGTGCTACTTGAATCTCGCCCCGAAGGGGCGGGGAGGCAAAGGCGCAACTTCAAAACTGGCGTCTTAGACTTGGGAGTCGTCACGCTGCCCACGGGGACGAGACCTCACGAGGTCCGATCCATCGTTCTCGTACTACCCGGGCGGCAGGATCTCCAGAAGCCGCTTCAGGCATTCGGCCAGCCGGTCGGAGGCTTCCAGGGCCCGTGCGTGCAGTCTCCAGAAGTCCTTGAGGGCCGAGGGGCGGTGCCAAATCGCCCGCATCGCCACCCCGACACGGTAGCTACCCGAGTGGGAGAGCAGCCGGGCCACCTCCGGGGCGAGCTCGGCACTGGCATCGTCACTGATCACCCGAATGGAGAGAAACCGGAGCGATCGCTCCCGCGCCAGGGCCGCCAGCGCGGAGCTCTCCATGTCGACGAGGTCAGCCCCGTAAGACCTCCGCAGTTCTGCCTTCTCGGCCGACCGCACGATCACCCGGTCGACCGTGAGCAGACGCCCTCCCGCCGGCCGCGCGCCGGGAAGCGCAGGAAGATCGTCGGCGATCGGGATCAGGTTCTGCTCCAGGTCGATCACCTCGCGGGGGAGCACCAGGTCGTTGCGCGCCAGAGCCGGGTCAAGTCCTCCGGCGAACCCGGCGGAGACGATCCACCGCGGGCGATGACCGGCGATCAGCAGCTCGGCCCCCCGCCGCGCAGCCGACTTCCCCGGACCTGAGAGGACGACCGCCACGATCTTGCCGGCAAGCTCACCTTCGAGGATCGGATGGGATCGAGCGGAGTATCTCCGCACCTTGGTCAGGCTGTCGGAGAGGTAGCCGGCCTCGATCGGCAAGGCCATCACGATGCCGACATCCGCCGGCGCGGGAGCAGGAGCCAGGGGCGGGACGTCAGGGTTCTTCATGCGCGGTCGCAACGGTCGATGGATCTACCCCCTGACGTTGGAGCGGCCCGGCGGGCGCCGGGTTCGGCTCAAAGAAACTGCCACTTGACCATCTTGAGCGTGTCGCCAAGCCGGCCGTTGACCCCCAGGGCCGCGGTCGTCTCGTAGCCCGAGTGCATCATGCAGTTCTCGCACCTGGGGTCGTTTCCGTAACCATAGTTCTCCCAGGCCGTCTTGTTCAAGAGGTCGTTGAAGCTCGTGTGGTGGATGTCAGTGATGAGGTAGCAAGGGCCCTTCCAGCCCTTGACGTTGCGGGTCGGATTGGCCCACGCCGTGCAGGTCAGCTCGCGCTTGCCCATGAGGAACTCGAGGTAGACCGGCGAGGAATAGAACTTGTACTTCCGGAACAGCTCCTCGGCTGCCCGGAACTTGGCACGGATATCGTCCCGGGTCATGAAGATCTCTTTCGAGCCGACGGCCGCGTAGCTGTAGCCGGGTGAGATCAGGAAGCCGTCCACGTCCAGCGAGGTCAGGAACGCAAACAGCTCGTCCAGCTCCCGCATGTCGGTTTCCTGGAAGACGGTCGTGTTGGTGCAGACCAGGAACCCGACCTCCTTGGCGGCCTTGATGCCGTCGACCGCGGAATCGAAGACCCCCTCGCGCTCGACGGCGATATCGTGGCTTGCCGCATGCCGTCGAGGTGGACGTTGAAGAAGAACCGGCGATGAGGCTTGAAGTCGGCGATCTTCTTGCGGATGAACATGCCGTTGGTGCAGAGGTAGACGACCTTTTTCCGCTCCAGGATCTTGGCGACCAGCTCGCCGATGCCCGGGTAGATCATCGGCTCGCCGCCACAGATCGACACCACGGGCGCCCCGCACTCGTCCACCGACTGCAGGCATTCCTCGATCGACAGCTTCTGCTTGATGGTCGATTCGTATTCGCGAATCCTTCCGCAGCCGGTGCAGGTCAGGTTGCAGGCGTGGAGCGGCTCGAGCATGAGAACCATCGGGAACTTCTCGGTCCGCGCCACCTTCTTCCGGGCGATGTAACTCGCGATGCGGGTGGTCATGGCGAGGGGAAATCGCATGCGGGCTTTCCTCCAGGAAACAGGGTCGGAGACGAGATTCGTGGGACGGTCGAGCAACGTGGAGCCGGAGGATTCGAGACCTCGGGCCATGCCTACGGCGAGCGATCCGCCGCAGCCCCGAGGGACCCGAGTGATACGGCGACGGCACGGCCTTCCGGGCGGCCGGGAAATCTGGTGGTCAGGAGCGACGGTCCCTCAGTCAAGCGGCCTGGGCTGCGCTGGTATCCGGCAGGCCAGGGCGGGACTCCCATGGCCCACGGGCCGCGCGATGGCCTGACGGTATCGCGAGATCGCCATGAGCGGGAAGTAGATCCGATAGAGATGGTACTTGAGATAGAAGACCCGGGGGAAGCCCGTGCCGGTGAACTGGGCCTCATCCCAGGAGCCGTCGGTTGACTGCGTCTCGAGCAGGAACTCGATCCCGCGGCGAACGGCCTCGCCCGAGGATCGGCCGGCGGCGATCAGGCCAAGGATCGCCCAGGCCGTCTGCGAGGCGGTCGGGGTTCCGATCCCCTTGAGCACGGGCTCGTCATAGCTGCGACAGGTCTCTCCCCAGCCCCCGCACTCTTGCTGGACCGATTCCAGCCAGTCGGCCGCCTTCACCAGGGCCGGGTGGCTCATCGGGAAGTCGATCGCCCTCAGGCCCTGCAGGACCTGCCAGGTGCCGTAGATGTAGTTCACACCCCATCGCCCGTACCAGCAGCCCTCGGGCTCCTGGGTGCTCCAGAGATGGTCCAGGCCTCGCGCGATCGCCGGATGATCGGCCCGGTGGCCGAGCGTGCCCAGCAGCTCGATGATCCGCGCCGTGATGTCGGCGCAGCTCGGGTCGAGCATCGCGTTGTGGTCGGCGAAGGGAACCTTGGTCAAGACTTGGTTGTCGATGTCCACGTCGAAGGCGGCCCAGCCGCCGTCGCGATTCTGCATCGCCAGCAGCCAGTTCGTACCCCGTCGCACCGCGTCCTGGACGGCAGGGGCTTCCGGGTCCGGTGCCCGCAACAGGGCCATCACCACCATCGCCGTGTCGTCGATATCGGGGTAAAACTCGTTGCGGTACTGGAAGTGCCAGCCGCTGGGCTCGATGCCGGGCCGGCGCGTCTGCCAGTCGCCCGGATTGCGGACTTCCTTCGCCAGCAGCCACTCGACCGCGCGGGCCAGCGCGGGCTCATCCTCGGGCTGGTTCGCGTCGGAGAGGGCGATGGTCGCGATGGCCGTATCCCAGACCGGCGAGAGACAGGGCTCCAGCCGGGCCCGGTCGCCACCCTCGATCCGAAGGTCGTCGAGCTGCCGCCACGCCCACTGCACCGACGGCGAATCGGGATCGTAACCCAGAGATTTGAGCGCCACGATCGTGTAAATCATCGGCGGAAAGATCGCGCCCAGCCCGTCCGAGTTCTCGAAGTGCTCGAGCATCCAGCGGTGGGCCGCCTTGAGCCCCCGCTGGCGCCAGGACGACGGCATCCAGCGATCGCACCACTTGAGAACCCGGTCGACCCCGAGGAAGAAGCTCGACCAGGAGAACAGGCCCTCCCCGTGCCGGGCTCGAGGATGGCGCGGGCCCAGTAAGAGCTCTCTGATGCCACGCTCCGGCTCGATCGCTCGGACCGGCTTGTAGTGCGACATGATCGAGAGCGGAACGACGATCGTGCGGGTCCAGGCGGAGATCGCGCTGAGACTGAAGTTGAGCCGCGAGGGAATCAAGACCAGCTCGGGCGGAACGCTCGGGCATTCGTCGTAGCTGATCTGTCCCAGAAGCGCCAGGTAAAACCGGGTGAAGCTGTTGCAGGCGTGCGCGCCCCCCGCGTCGAGAATGGCCTGCGCGCCGCGCACCAGCGCCGGGTCGTCGGGCGAGTAGCCCACGAGCTTGAGCGCGAAGTAGGCCTTCACCGAGGCGCTGATCTCGGCTGGCCCACCTGGATAGATCGACCAGCCTCCCTCTCGAAGCTGAAGGTCGAGGATGTAGCGGGCGCACTTCGTGCAGATCGGATCGGCCTCGCGCCCAGAAACGCCAGCAGGAGAATGTATTCCGATTCGAGGATCGTGTCCCCTTCGAGCTCGCCGACCCAGTGGCCATCGGCGTGCTGCCGCGAGGCAAGCCAGTTCCGCGTCCGCTCCAGTGCGGCTTCAACGTCGCCCGTCGGAGAGGGGCTCCATCGCGAGGAAAGTCCATGGATCCGGGGATCCGCGGCCCTGGAGGATACGCCTCCCTCCTTGTTGGCGATCATGCGTTTTCGACCCTCTCCCTCGATTCGAGGTTACCTGTGAGTGGCAAGTCATGATTCGTACAAGTAAGTGCGCTGACAGGACTGAACCTCGGCCTTCGCGCTGGCGGCACATCGTAAGCGGGGGTCGGAGAAACGATCAAGATCAAACCCCCCCATGATTTTGTGACTTTTGCCGACGGATGAGCGAAAACCGGCCGAATATCCTTCCCAGTCTTGCCAGGCTTCCGGCTTGACCAGCTCGGTGGGGCGTGGATTCTGGGATAAGAAGGGTCTCGGAGCCGGCACCAAGGCGGCGCCGAGTGACACCGGGCGCGGAGTGAGACGGGCAGGAGACGGAGGAGAAAGCGGAGGAGAAACGAATGGGCCGCCTGGCGATCGATCACTCGGCGACGAGCGTGGGCTCGAGCCGGAAATCACGCAGCAGCGGCATCGAGCGAAGGATGGCCTGAACCCGGTTCTGGTCCCGGGCATCGAGCACGGTGCCCCGGACCTCGACGACGTCTCCGCGAACCCGCACCCGGTCCACATGGGCAAGGTCACCGACGTGGCGGCGGATCTGCGAGGTCAGATAGGGTTCAAGGTCTTCGGGACGACCCTTCTGGCAGAGCGGGTTGGGGTGGTTCTCGTCGGGTACCTGAAACTGGAGCTGGTCGACGAGCTCTCTGACTCCCGGGATCTGTTCGACCGTACGATAGGCCAGCATGGCCTCGTAGACCGAGGGGACCTTGCCGGAGAGCGTCACGACGTCGCCCCTGGACTGGACCGCGATGGGGAGCCCGGCGAGCGGCGGGCGCTTGCCCAGGGCCTCGGCGACTCGCCTCGTCAACTTCTGCGAGTCGCGAGCGATGGCCAGATCGGCCGCCACCGGCTGGCGAGCCTGAGCGTCCGGACGGGGTCTGGGATCCTTGACCGGTCCGGGCACCGGCGGCTTCTGCGTGACCTCGGGAGCGGGCGGAGCCGGTCTGATTTCCGGTTCGGGCCGAAGGATGGGTTGCGGAGGAGGCGGGGGAGCCTCCGAAGTCGGGGCTGCCACAAGAAGCTCGCTGATCACCCGGCTCACTCCCGGCGTGTTCCTGGCCTCTGCCTCGATGATCTGGCGGTCTTCGTCGCTGGCCACGACGCCGCTCAGGAACACCTGCCCGGCCATGTCCACGGTCAACTGGAGATTGCCCTTGACCGGCGGCGTTGCGGCGGGAACCGGCGGTCGGGCCCCGATCCCAGCCCCCGGCGAAGCTCCAGGTCCAGGTCCGGGCCATCCGGGTCCGGCCGCACTCGTCCCCGGCAGGGCAGCGCTCGGGTCGAGGTTTTGAGACCTCCACCAGGGGGGGAAGCTCGCTAGCGGGGGCTCGAAGCCGAAGAACGGGTCGTCGACCCTTCCGAACAAGGGAGGAGGATAGACAAAATAGGGGGCCGATCCGGCCTGGGCCGCATAGGCCGCTCCCGATCCAGGCCATCCTCCGGCATAGGTTTGAGCCAGCGCCACCCGATGGGCCTCCGCGGTGTCGATGACGAGGTCATCGCGCACCGGGTAGCCGAGATCGATGGCCGTGCGGACCGCCATGTCGTGGATCAGGCTGGTTCCGACCCGACCAGAGAGCACGACGGCTCCGTTCTTCCAGGCCGTGGCGATCGCGTAGGGAGCCGTCACGGGGTTCGCCCTGATCGCGGAAAGGACAATGGCCTCCGGACGATCCGGAGGCCGTGCCGCCGGCAGCGGAGCGTCCTGCGAAACCGCCGGTTGATGCCCGGCAAGCGCCAGTGAGCCGGCCAGGGAAAGGACGACCAAGCACGCGATGCCTACATGATCATGCCAATACATGTGGGTGCGTCCTGTGCGGCGGACAGCCACGCTCCAACGACCTGCCATCTCCTCTGAAGTCTACGGATCGCCCCGCCCAGGTACAAGACGGAATCTCGAGGAGCGTGCCGGGGGCCGAATGCGACACGACGCATGTTGATGTGCCTCGAGATCGATCACACGCGTTCCACCCAGCGTGGCCCCCGGCCCTCGGCTCGCGTCACCGCAGCTCGATGGGGTCGATCTCCAGCTTTCCTTGAACGCGAGGGATGAGTAGGAAGGCTTGGAAAGGGGGCAACGCCGTCGAGGCTGGTGTCGCCGGGCTTGATGTGGGTGGCATCAACGTTCGACTGGTCCCAGGAAGAGTCGAGCGCCACCCACCGCTGATTGACATTGACCTCGTGCCAGACATGGTAGCCGAAGCCCTTGATCCACTGCCGCTAGTTGTCGACGTAGAGCACAATCTGTAACCGGCCAAGTACAAAATTGCGTCTCTTTCCCGAATGCCATTAAGCTAAGCGTAAGCCCACAACTTCTTTGTACTTGCGATCAATTCCGTTGGGGCCTATCGTGTTTAGTATAGATATTTTCACGAGATTGCAATAGCGAAAATTCCCCAAATTCTAGCCACATGGAGCAAACTACATATCACCACGATGTCCGCATTGTCGGGCCACGAAAAACGCAAGCCATGTACTGGAAACGACTTACACCTTCGCTTAATGCCATTCGTCTCTTTCCCCGCAGCTGTCCTCGGCCTTCGGACTGACCCATCCGGACAGCGTGCGCAACCTGATTCGCCTGGCCGATCGCGCCCTCCTTGGCTCCCGTTTGCTCCGTGACGAGATCGAGGCTATCCGCCACCGCCTCCCGAAAACCGGCCCTGACCTCGCGAAGCCCCAACCGGCCCTCACCCCGCGAAGCCCCGCGTGATCCTCTCTGCCCCGATCGGTTGAAGCCAAGCATCATCTGAAGGTGGGGTCGAACTCCCACCAAACTGATATCGCCATGAGGTCGCGGAAAAGTCCACTCCCTCACGGCGATCACGAATCATCCCACTTCGATAATTGGGCATCGGCTCATTTTTCCGCGCCGACTTCGGCGTGATCCTCGACGAAGCTCTTAGCCTTCTCCCGTTGCTCGGGGGTCAGGATGTTACCCAGCGCTTTCATCTCCTCCTGCCGCAGCGCCTTGCGCTGCTCTCGCTGGGCGCGGTACCTGTCGGCGAAGGCACCGTGGGTCTCGCGGATCTTGGTCCGCTGCTCGGGGGTCAGCCCGAGCTTGTCGGCAACGGCTTCGAGTCGCTCGGCGATCGTCTCGCGAAGCTGCCTCAATACCTCGTCGCGGTTGGCCCCCTGGATGGCGATCTCGACCACCACGGCCCGGTCGTGGCAGAAGTTGCGGACCCTCTCACGCTGCTCCGAGGTGAGGATTTCGCCAATCGCCTTGAGCTCCTCCTGCATCAGTTGCTGGCGCTCCGCCCGCAACGACTCGTATTTCTCATCGTACGAGTTGTAGGTCTCGGCAATCTGCTTCCGCTGGTCGGCGGTCAGGCCGAGTTGGTCGCCGGCCGCCTGTAGCCGATCCGACACCGCCTGTGCCATCTGGGCTTGAATGATCCTCTGCTCGATGTAGCTTCGCGCTTCTCGCGCTGTTCCGGGGTCAGGATCTCTGCGAGCGTCTTGTACTCCGTCTCCGCCAGCTCGCAGCACTTGTTCCGCTGGGCCTGGCACTTGGCTCTCATGGAGGAGAGCGCCTCGCGGATCTTTGTTCGCTGCTCAGAGGACAGCCCCAACTCGTCGGCCGCGGCTTCGAGCCTTTCCTTGAGCGTATCGCGAGACACCGCGAAATCGGGCAATCCTGCCTCCGCAGCCTTCTCCCCGACGGTCTCGACCCGATCCCGGAGGTAGTTCTTCGCCTTCTCCAGCTGCTCGGGGCTCAGGATGTCCTTGATCTTGTCGAGCTCTTCCTGGAGCATCTCCTGACGCTCGGCTCGAGCGGCCCGATACTTCTCTGCGAACGATTCCGCGGTCTGGCGGATCTTGGCTTGCTGCTCATCGGTCAGGCCTAGCTTTTCTGCCACTGCCTGGAGCCTCTCCGAGACAGTCTGGCTAAGCTGCTCGACTTCAGGCCGGAGGACCTTCTGCTCCTGGGCCCTTGCACAGTTCCCCACGCCCATGACGAGCGATAGGGCGGTAACGACGATCATCGCGTGTGTTCTCGTACTCATGTCACGACCCTTTGCAACAAAGAAGCCTCTCTTGCACGCCTGCCACCCAATCCTGCGGGAAAACTCATCGCGTGCGGAGCAAGGAACGCCGGCTGCGATCGGCCACCAGTCACCATAGGCCAGCAGGGGACCATCCACTCTTTCATCACACCGAACCGAAGAGCAACGTTTCCCGTTGGATCAGCGCCTAGTGGATCGCTATCCAGGACATGATTCAAGCCCAAATGCTGCAAAACGTGGAATTCTTCACATTTTTCAAACATTGATTTCACAAACTGTTGGGATCAGGCCATGTTTATCTGTGGGAATCATGGCCTGACCCCGCGTCCCCCACCAGCAACGGCAACGGGCGGGGTTATGGATTGCGAGCACACGAGCAGGGGACGTAGGAGACAAGGGGACGTAGGGGGACATGACAGGAGAGGGGACGTAGGGGGACGTAGCGCTTATTGATGGACTACGACGTGAAATGATGTATGTCCCCTTTCCCGTTTCCCGGAGTTGAGTATGGTGTCCCCGGAACTTCAGCTAGTTTCCAGCTAGTTTCTAGCTAGTTTCTGGGAACTTCAGCTGGTTTCTGGTCCCCCAGAGGGGCCACGCGACGGCCGAGGCCTGCCGTTTCTGGGGCATGCTGCCCCAGCCACCCGGGCGGCGACGCGGAAGCAACGCGCGACGGTGCGTCGTCAAAGACTTGGAGCTGATCAGGCGACGGAATTCGCTTTCTTCCCCGGACACAATAGACTCCCGTCCCCTTTGGCTTCACTTAAAGGCCCGACAAAACCCCCGGCCGACTGCTCAAATTGCAAGGCTGCCTGGGTTTTGTCAGGGCTTCTTATAGAAATCATTGAAATTAAAGGAAACCCCATACTCGGTATCGCAATCACCTGCACGAAAGCTGTAATAGTATCCGTTTTTCATATCGATTGGTTGCGTAAAAAACGCTTCTTCATGACCACGAACCAGTTTTTCGTCCATGTTCCAAACTTCCAAAAAGCAAGCGTACCTACAACGTCTGAGTACTTAAAATCATACCGTTACCTAATCACAATGTTTAGCCGTTATAATTAAGATTTGCACAAGAATGCATGTATATGGATGAAAATTGGTAGGCGAAATCCCAAATTCTGCACATGCAGCTATATTATTGTCGCTCAGGTTTTTAACTAAAGGAAGAACTATATTAGTGATGTCAGTAGAACTTGGCGGGTGATACGTGATATGCGAAACAGCAAGCCATGTATGGCAAAAAACACGATCTCTATCACCATTGGGTGTGAATGGCGTAGTGCTTCTGCATGCACCTTGTGAGACGTCGGTAGCATCCATGCAATCGAACCTGAAACTTTCGGAGAATTCTCAAGTTTGAGCGAGTGTAATTCTCAACAGGAACAGGATTCGATACGACAGGGAAATTAGGTTTCATTCCTCAACTCCTAACGCGGCGTAGCCGGAACCGAAAGAGGGATGTATCGCGATTTGCAATTCGTGACTACGTGATGATCTCTCAGGTTTCGTCACGCGTTTTCGAAAAGTTGGAGGTTTTCGAAAACGCGCTCCCAGCAGTTATGCCGCAAGGGTTTAAGGCATCGGACTTCGTAAATCCTTACGACAAAGCGCGGAGTGCAAAGAGTAAGGGACTAATCTGGATCTGATAATCCATTGCTGATCTTAGGTTCAGATATCCACGTATCCTCACTGCTTTCCAACAGTTTCTCGCTTTCAATACGCCATTCAGTGTATGTCAATTAAAAAGGGTCTGTTAATCAAAGATTTAACAATATTCCTGAGCATCTGCGTAGTTGGTGCGGGGGGAGAGGGGGAGATGCTTAAGACAGGAGGAGTGTTTTCCGCCGAGATTCTGGCCCAGGGCTAGCGGCTTTCCCGGGCCGAACGATGAAACAACCACGCAGGGGACGTAGGGGCCGGGTCGCCCCAGGGCAGTTTCTCACCCGGGGCTCCCACAGATCCGTACGTGCCCATTCACGCATACGGCTCCTCAAGTCATGAATTCGCTACGGAACGGCTCCCTGAGTGAATCAGCGATTCGTCTCGTACCCGACCCTGCTATCCGTTGTCGTTGCGTGAACATAGAATCTGGATTTCGATGCCTCCGCCATGTTTCCCTCCAGCGGTGTCGATGACTCGACGTCCCCTTCTCTCCACGGGGTTCCAGCCGAGATGCAGTTCCCCCGCTTCAGCGGTACTATGGGACGCTCCGACTCCCCGCCATCCCTCTCGACCCGACTTCGATTGGCTTCGTCTGGGCCGATACCAGCACTGTCGCCCGTGCATTCGCTCCCCTCAGCCAGGGACGCCCCACCGAGGGCCTGGGAGTTATGGGTTCCGGCCTCCCCGGGCGGATGTATACGCTGGAAACGAGCGGGTCTCCCAGGTTCCTGGAGAACCCTGTTGCGTCATCGCTCGTGCTCTTGGACCCCGGCAGGACCGGGCGGGCTGGTGGACCAGGCCAGTAGAATGCAGCTAACACGGCCCCCGCATATGTCAACAAGCGTGGGCTCCCGAGCGCCTTTAGCTTTCGAGGCTCGATAACACGACCTTTAGATCTCGCTGTCTACGCTTCGTCAGGGTGTCGCCCCTCCCCCACGCAAGACTCGCTTCCGGCTGTTGGCCCAGCTTTACCAGGTGGGATTGGTTACCCGCAGGGTTCCAGTGAAAGGTTTCCGAGTTCCAATCTCTTCCTCCTTTCCCAGGCTTTCCTGACGCAAGGACATACGCTACTATTGATGGACTACGACCTGAAATGATGTATGTCCCCCTTTCCGTTTTATGTCCCCCTTTCCCGTTCTCGAGGTTGTAGCGAAGGCTCGGCCCTGCAATGCCTTCCGTTTCGACGCTTATGACGAGGCGGCTGGTGCAGGGCCCTTCTATGCCAGGTGCGGATTCCGAGAAGTGGGACGCGTCTCGTATCGAGGGCCCCCCTGATCTACTTCGAACGCTTGCTCTAGCGGAATGACCCGCCACCGATCAGCCCGTTCACGGCTTGAGCATCGCGGTGACGGTCTTCCTGGCGTGCTCGAGAGCGTCGGGGATCTTCTCCGGGGTCTTGCCGCCGGCCTGGGCCAGGTCGGGCCGGCCGCCGCCGCCGCCGCCGACGATCGGGGCCACTTGCTTGAGCCAGTTGCCGGCGTGCAGGCCGCGGTCGATCAGGTCGCGGGAGAGGCCGGCGACGAGCTGGACCTTGCCCTCGGCGGCGGTGATCAGGAGCACCGCCAGTCCCCGTTCGACCTTGCGGCGCAGGCCGTCGATCAGCACGCGCATCTCGTCGGGCGTCTGGTTCTCGACGGCCCTGGACCACGACCGTCGCGTCGCCGACATTCTCGGCCCCGGCCACAAGGTCGTCGACCGAGACCTTGCCGCCGGTGTCGGCCTTGCGCTGCGACGCTTGCTTCTTGAGGGTCTTGATCTCCTCCACGAGCGCCGCCACCCGATCGCCGAGCTGGCTCTGGGGAACGCGGAGCGTCGCGGCAACCTGGGCCAGGACCTCTTCTTCCTGGCGGACGAGATCGAGCGCGGCCTGCCCGGTCAGCGCGGTGATCCGGCGAGTGCCCGAGGCGACCGACTCCTCGCCGATGATCTTGAACAGACCCACCTGGCCGACATTGTCCAGGTGAGTGCCGCCGCACAGCTCCTTGGAGAAGTCGCCCATCCGGACCACCCGGACGATGTCCGGGTATTTCTCGCCGAAGAGGGCCATGGCGCCCAGCGACTTGGCCTCGGCGATGGGCATGTGGGTCCAGGTCACGGGATCGCCCGTCATGACCAGGGCGTTGACGGTCTTCTCGATCTGGTCGAGCCGCTCCTTGCCGACGGCCTCGGGGTTGGCGAAGTCGAACCGGAGCCGGTCGGGCTCGACCTTGCTGCCGGCCTGCTGGGCGTGCTTGCCCAGGTGCCGGTGGAGCGCGTGGTGCAGCAGGTGGGTCGCCGAGTGGGCCCGGCGGATCGCCTGGCGCCGGGCGGCGTCCACGGCGGCCGTACGCGCGGCGTTGAGGTTGACGGTCCCCTCGGTGACCCGGCCGGGGTGGAGGATGAAGTCGTGGTCCTTCCGGGTGTCCTCGACCGTGAAGACGAAGCCGGGGCCGCGGATCGTGCCGGTATCGCCGACCTGGCCGCCCGACTCGGCGTAGAAGGGCGTCCGGTCGAGGATCAGGGCGATCGGCGGGCCGGCGGTGGCCGAGGCGGACGGCCGACTCGGCAAGCTGGCCCTGCTCGAGGATGCCGATCACTTTCCCCTCGGCCTCGGTGGTCTGGTAGCCGAGGAACTCGGAGCCGTGGTGGTAGGCCTCCCTGAGGGCGTCGAGCGGGCCGGTGGCGAAGACGTCGGCGGCCTCGGCGGTGCCGCGGGCGATCTTCCGCGCTTCGTCCGAGGCCTTCTTGAAGCCGGCCATGTCGACGCGGAGGTTCTGGTCGGCGGCCAGGCTCTCGGTGATCTCGATGGGGATGCCGTAGGTGTCGTGGCAGCTTGAACGCCTCGCGGCCGTCGATCGTGTCGGAGCCGGCGGCCTTGGTCTGCTTGAAGGTGTCGCTGATCATCCCCATGCCGTTTTCGAGGTTGCGGAGGAACCGCTCTTCCTCCTCGCGGATGACGTTCTGGATCCGCGGGACGCTGTCGCGGAGCTCCGGGTAGCCTCCCTTCATGGCCTCGGCGACGACCGGGGGAAGCTTGTACAGGAACGGCTCGCGCTGGCCCATCTGGTAGGCGTCGAGCACGGCCCGGCGGAGCAGGCGGCGGACGACGTAGCCCTGCTTCTCGGGGCCCGGCCGGACATTCTCGTGGATGCAGAAGGTGAGCGCCCGGGCGTGGTCGCTGGCCCGGCGGATGCGGACGCCGTCGAGCGTGTCCTTGACCTTGGCGTAGTCGACGCCGAGTGCCTCGGCCGCGGCGGCGACGATCGGCCGGAAGATGTCGATCTCGAAGTTCGACTTCACGCCCTGGAGCGCGGCCGCGGCCCGTTCCAGGCCCATGCCGGTGTCGATGTTCTTCTTGGGCAAGGGCTCGAGCTGTCCCGGGCCAACGCGGTTGAACTGGGTGAAGACCAGGTTCCAGATCTCGACTTCCTCGATGCCGTCGCCGTGGTAGAAGATCTCGGAGCAGGGGCCGCAGACGCCGTTGGGGCCGTGCGTCGGGGCGCCGGCGGGCCAGAAGTTGTCGTCCTCGCCCATCCGGGTGATCCGGTCCGCGGGGACGCCCACCTCCTTGTGCCAGATGTCGTAGGCCTCGTCGTCGTCGAGATAGACGGTGAACGTGAGCCGCTCGCGGGGGATCTTCAGGACCTTGGTCAGGAACTCCCAGGCCCAGTGGATGGCCTCGCGCTTGAAGTAGTCGCCGAAGCTGAAGTTGCCCAGCATCTCGAAGAACGTCATGTGCCGCGGGGTCTTGCCCACGTTCTCGATGTCGCCGGTCCGGATGCATTTCTGGCACGTGGTGGCGCGCTTGAAGGAGGGGTCGCCCAGGCCCATGAACTCGCGCTTGAACTGGTTCATGCCGGCCGGCGTGAAGAGCACGGTCGGGTCGTTGGGCACCAGCACGTCGCTGGGGCGGCGGACACAGCCCTGGGAGGAGAAGTAGTCGAGATACGCTTCGCGAAGTTCGTCGGTTTTCATGGAAGCAGCGGCGTGGTTGAACGGATCGGAGGGTCTTGCAGATCCCGAGTGAGTCCCGAGGAGTCATGCGTGGGCCGCGGCGCAGACGATCAGCGACGGCGCGGGAGCGAGCAGCCCTCGCGGCGCCTGCCATTGTGCAGGAGACACACGCATGGGCGGCAACCCGGAATCGGCCCGGCCTGCTCATTCCGCGAGGGTGACGAGTCCCTGGTCGGTCAGGAGGGTGACGGGGCCTTTCAGCTCGGCGACCGCCTTGGCGAACTGGGGTGGCGTCAGGACCGGGGTCTTCTCGACCTGGCGGATGATCTGGAATTTCTTCAGGCCGGCCCGGGCGGCGGGCGAATCGTCCTGGACCTCGGTCACGAGCACCCCGCCGGGCAGCTGCTCCAGGAATGGGGGAGCCAGCGCCCTGGGCGCTGACGGTGCTCTGATAGTCCACGCGAAGACCCCGCCAGGCGGGGGGCCGGTTGGTGGCGATCATGTCGCCGTCCACCGGATACTTCGCCAGGACCACGGTCTTCGTGAGCTCCTTGCCGGCGCGGCGGATCTTGAGCTGCACCTCGTCTCCGGGGGCGATGCGAGTTGATGGCCAGGATCAGGCTGTCGAAGTCGATGACCGGGGTCTCGTCGACCGCCAGGATCTCGTCATTGGCCTGCAACTGCCCCTGGTCGGCCGGCGAATTGGGAGTGACTTCCTCGACCCGGTTGGTGCTGTTGAGATGAGCCTTGATCCCGAGCAACCCGTACTCGATCTCCTTGCCTTCCTTGAGGGTCTCGACGGCCCGGCGGCCGATCTTGTCGATGGGGATGGCGTAGCCGGCCATGGCGTCGAAGCCGGCGGGGCTCGAGGCCATCGTCGTCAGGCCCACCAGCTCTCCCTTCAGGTTCACGACGGCCCCGCCGCTCATCCCCAGGTTGAGCTTGGAGTCAAGCTGGAGCAGGGTGGGATAGTTGGGGAAGGTCGATCCTGCGGGGGCCCATGGACATCTCGTCCTGCTCGGGCTCGACCCGGCGGGCCACGTTGGAGAGGATTCCCCAGCTTGCCGAGGGCTTGCCGTCCTGGGCGGCGTTGAAGGGGTTGCCCAGCGCGATCAGGAACGATCCCTTGCGAAGCTGGCCGGCATCGCCCAGGGCAATCGGCTTGAGCCGGGGAGCGGGCATTCCCGGGATGGCGACCGGCACGATCACGGCCAGGTCGCTGCGGGGATCGGCCGCGATGATCTCGGCCTCGAACTCCTGGCGGTCGGCCGCCCGGACGATCAACTGGGCAGCGCCCCGCACCACGTGGAAGGCCGTCAGGATCTGTCCCTCGTCGCCCACGACCACGCCCGAGCCGAAGTCGAACGAGATCATGTTGGGCGGCTCGAGCTCGCGCTGGAATCGCGGCCGGAGCGACCGGGGGATTGAGGCCTGACTGCGGCCGGGGCTTGCCGCGGACGGCCAGCGTCTCCTGCGGGTTGTCTTTCTTCTAGCGGTGGATGGCCACGACCGAGGGCTCGGCCCGGGCGATCGCATCGGCCATCACCGTCTCGAGGGCCGAGACGAGATCGAGCGGCGAGGGCTGCTGCGGTCGGGGTGGCGGATCAGCCCAGAGCAGGGGGAGGCAGGCCAGCGAAAGGAGCAACGCCATCAGTGAATCCTCGGTTGCGCGAGCCCGGACATCCTCTCTCATCATTTCCAGTTTGCGCCGCCGGAGCAACCCGAGATTCCCCCGCTCCGGCACCTGCGGAGGCTGCCGCTGCCTGTTGACAGGCCCGGCGTTCCGTCCGATAGTAAAGGCTCCGGGCGAGGCTGGCTGGAGGTCCGGGAAGACGGTCGGCCGGGAGGTTCTTCCCGGGACCCTGGTCACCAGGAGGTGGCCATGTCGTAGGATCAATGGGTGTGGCAGTCCTTTCTGATTTCACAACATCGGCGGGTCCTCTCGAGGGAGCTCTTTTCCATGCGGCAGACCTGGAATCTTCGTCCAGCCGGGGCGGTGGACGGGGCATGGATCCTTTTCACGTTGCCCACCGTGTTCCTGTTCTGGCTGGCGTCCGGGCAGCTCGGGGTGGCCCAGGCCCAGGAGCCGGCCGCGAAGGGCGAGCCCGCGGCCGCCAAGGCCGAAGCCGCCGCGCCGCCCGCGGGGGCGACGCCGAGCCCGCCGCCAAGCCGGCGGCCGCCCCGGCCGCCGCCGCCACCGGCGACGAGGGGACCAAGCCGGTCGCGCGTGAGAATATGCTCCAGTGGGCCATCCGGGCCTCGGGCCCGATCGGGCTCTTCCTGCTCTGCCTCTCGGTCTACTTCACGGCCCTGGTGATCCGCCTGTTCATGGAGTACCGGGTCAGCGAGGCGGTGCCCACCCCGCTGGTGGAGAAGCTCGAGGCCGCGATCCGCGACAAGAAGTTCCAGGACGCCTACGACGTCTGCAAGGAGAACGACTCGTTCCTGGCCCGGCTCGTCCGCACCGGCATCGCCAACCTGCCCAACGGCCGGCCCGAGGCCAAGGAAGCGATGATGGCCATGACCGAGGAGATCGTCACCGGCCTGGAAATGAAGATCAGCTACCTGGCGACGATCGGCACGCTCGGCCCGATGATCGGGCTGGTGGGAACGGTCTGGGGCATGATCATGAGCTTCCAGACCATCGCCACCGCGGGGGGCGAGCAGCCCCGCCCCGAGAAGGTGGCCGAGGGGATCTCCACCGCGCTTTTCATCACCCTCGAGGGAATCACGCTGTCGGTGCCGGCGATCTTCTTCTTCGCCTTCTTCCGCAACCGGATCTCCCAGATGACCATGGAAGCCACCAAGGTCGCCGATCGCACCATCAATTCGCTGGTTGCCGCGGCCAAGACCGCCAAGTCGGCCTGAGCGACCCGGAGGGGGGTGCCATCATGGCCGGATCTGTCTCCTGCGGAAGTGCGGGCCGAGCCCAACCTGACCCCGCTGCTCGACGTCGTCTTCCAGCTCATCACCTTCTTCATGCTGGTGATCAACTTCACCTCGGAGAACTACGACCAGCGGGTTCACCTTCCGGTCGCCGGCTCGGCCCGGCCGGTCGAGGATTCCCAGCAGGTCTCCGAGGACCGGCTGGTCCTGAACATCGACAAGGACGGCCACCTCCTGGTCGGCGGCCAGGTCCAGCCGCTCAACGAGGCGATCGCCACCATCAAGCACCAGGCCGACCTGGTGAAGCTGAACCTCAGGGCCAGCGGCCTGAAGTTCGACGCCGGCAAGGGCCTGCCCACGACCATCATCTTCCGGGCCGACAAGGACTCGGTCTTCTCGTCGGTGATGAGCCTGCTCAACGCGTGCCAGACCCAGGGGTTCCGCAAGTTCGCACTGAAGGCGATGAAGGGTGTTACTGAAGCTGCGACAGACGTGCATCGGAGTCCAGAGGGAGGTTCCATGCGTCGGCGATCGCTGAGACAGAAAGTCGACGGGCCCAACGTGCCGATCGCGCCGATGCTGGACATGGCGTTCCAGCTCCTGACGTTCTTCGTGCTGACCTATCACCCGGCGCCTCAGGAAGGGCAGTTCGTGATGACCCTGCTGCCGGCTCAGCCGGCGACCGCGATGGCGGCCGCTCCCGCCGCCAATCAGCCGGCCACGTCGAACGATCTGCCCGTCTCGCTGCGGACCCTGCCCACGATCCTGAAGGCCGGCGACGGGGGCAGCCTGGGACGGATCGTGGTCGAGCAGACCGAGGTGCCCAACGACCCCAGGGCCCTGGAAGAGGCGCTCGGCAAGTACCTCCAGGATCCCGACCTCCCGTTCGACCAGACCCTGCTGAAGGTGGACCCGAACCTTCGCTACTCGGAGCTGATGACGGTGATCAACGCCTTCTCCAACGCGTTCGCCAAGGCCGAAGAAAGACCCGAAGCTGAGCTTCATCGAGCTGCGTCCTGACGAGGGAGAGTGACCGCGTGGAACCGAGCCCGAGCCGGCGGTTTTTCCGGGGCGCCGAGCTGGTCCGCCTGCTCGTCCTGGCGGTGGTCATGGTGGCGGGCTGGGGGCTGGTCTGGGAGTATCGTCCACAAGCAGCCGGAGCCGGCCGAGCCCGAGCCCCGGGCAGCCCCCGTCCCGAGCCCGTGGTGCCCGACCGGGCGGTCGAGTTCGAGACGGTCACGGACCGCACCCCGAGCTCGTTCCGCGACAATGCCGCCTATGCCTACCTCCTGGAGAAGACGCGGGGGCTCTCCCCCGCCGAGCTGGCCAGGCAGAGCCGCCGGGACATCGTCCTGACCCATCTCTGGGAACGCCCGGAGCTCTATCGCGGCGTGCCGATCCACCTCCAGGGCACCGCCATGCGCGTGATCCGCTACGAGGCCAAGATGAGCAAGACGGGCTGGCTCTACGAGGCCTGGATCAGTCACGCCCGACGCCCGCAGAGTCCCTTACTGCTGCGTCTTCGAGGAGCCTCCGGAGGGCTTTCCCCTGGGGGCCAACGTGTCCGAGCGGGTGGTCTTCAACGGCTTCTTCCTCAAGATCATGAAGTACGAGGCCGGCGACATCACCCGCGGCTCGCCCGTGCTGGTCGGCAAGATCGGCTGGGAGCCCGGCGCCGATGCGCTGCCCAAGGCGGGCCCGGGGCCGGCCCGCCGCCATGTCGAGCCGCACGTTCTGGTCACTGGTGGTCCTGGGCGCGATGTTCCTGATCACCATGGGCCGCTGGATCTATCAGCTCCTTCACCACCTCTCCGGCCCGCGATCCACCCTCATCCCCAGGTCGCATCCGCGCGAGGAGATCCCCGCCGAGGACCTGGACGCCTGGGTGAACTCCCAGGCGAGGCCCGAGGATGAGGAATGGGATGAGGAGTCGAGCTAGCGCTTCTCGGTCTCGATCGCGGCCTTCAGGAGCAGGCTCACCTTGCGCGGCTTCTTCGGGTCCTTGGCCGTCTCCTTCGGCCTCTTCCATCTCGTGACGGAGCAAGGTGACCTCCTGTCCGGCCTTGAGCGCAACGGGCCGCTCCAGCCGGGTACTGCTGCCCGAGCTTCCCTTCCAGCCCCACCAGAGTGCGTCCTGCGGCAGGCCGATCCCGGCCCCGCCCCGCGAGACGGCCGAGTTGATCCGGAGCTCGACGTTGCCCGGCCTGAGGAAGAGGAGGATCTTCCCGCCTGCCCCGTCCGTCGCCTGCGGGTTTGCCTTGACGTCGAGGATCTTGGGCTGGCTCACCGTTTTCTGGCCCTCCTCGATCACCTCGACCCAGCATCGCGGGGCGCCGCCGTCGTAGGCGAAGGCCCAGATCGTGATCCCCAGAAAATCGGCCAGCTCGTCGGCATCGATGGCCGCGTTGGCGAAGGTCTGGCCCTGTTTCGGCGGTTGAGCGGCGGTCTGCGTCTGGGCATTGCCGGCCGGGCACCAGAGCAGGGAGAACAGAGCGATCAAGGCGAGTTTCGCGTGGGGCAGTCGCATCGGTGAGCCTCGGACAAGGAGAGTGGGCAGGCGTCCGGCGGATCGACCCGCCGAGACAGGGATCGATTATACCAACCAGTCCTCGCAACCCTCCCGGTGGATGGGTCGAAAGCCGAAGTCCTTGCCCGGATAATCGTCAAGTTCCCC
>CAWFJM010000053.1:0-58665 GCA_963816015.1 uncultured Planctomycetaceae bacterium
CACGTTCGACTTGACGGTCGCCCCGGCCCCGTTGAGCCCGGCGCGGCCCCGCTGACCGCCGCGGTCGTGGCACCCGCCGCGGTCTTTGCCCCCATGGACGCGACGCTGACGCTGTCCGGGGGCACCGCCCTTGCGCTGACCGCCCCCATCGACCTCGACAGCTTCCAGCTCGGCTTCAGCAAGCCCGTCACCCTCACCAGCACCGGGGCCACGCTGGGGAGCCCCAAGTTCGACGCCTTGAGCGTGACCAAACCGGCCAACGGCGCATCCCCCTGCTGTTCCAGGCCTGGTCACAGGCTCCCATGCATTTTACACCACGGCGACGCTGACGCTGACCGAGGACACGGCGACGGGCACGACCCCGGTGGCCGAGTGGGTGCTGGGGACGGTGATCGTCACCGACGATAACTACAGCCGCTCCGCCCCCACCCAGCACACCGAGGAGGCGGTGAACTTCCAATTCGGCTCGATACGGAGGCCGTCCGCGCGGGCTCCGCGTCGTGGAGTCTGATTGCCGGCGGTCCCAGCGGCCCCGCGGTCCGACCGGCACGACACTGGGTGCCTTGCCCACCCCGTCCGACACCGGGCTGACGCTCCAACTCACCGACGTCAACAACCAAACGACATCGATCAACATCGATACCTTCCGGTTCGGCTTCCACAACGCGACCACGATCGGCTCCAGCGGCCACAGGGGCCGGGACGCCCACCTTTGACGCCCTGGACGTGTCCATCGCCCTGGGCAACGCCTCCCCTGGCCTGTTCGCCGCCCGGACCATGGGCACCCAGTACACCACGGCGACGCTGACACAGAAGGACGCCAACGGGAAGGCGCTGCCGTGTGGACGCTGGGCCATGCCTTCCTCACCAGCGACACCATCTCCGGCGACGGCCTCGACACGCCCAAGGAGGAGCTGAATTTCGTCTTCAAATCGATCACGGAGGCCACCGCCTCCGGGATGTCCGGCGTCCCCGCGGCCTCCGCGTCGTGGGATCAGGTGACCAACACTGCGAGCGGCCCCCCGCTGACGACCGCCCCGGACCCGGCCGCGCAATCCCCCGCCGATCCCGCCGCCACCGCGGTCCTGACCCTGTCCAACGCCACCGGCGGCACCTCGGTGACCCTCCCGATCGACTCCTATCAGTTCGGCTTCCACAACACGCCCTCGTTCGGCTCCGGCGGGACGACGAGCAAGGCCACCTTCGACGCGCTGGACGTGACGCTCCCGCTCAGCAACGGCTCCCCTGCCCTGCTCACGGCGCTGACCAGCGCCGCCCACTACCAGCAGGCGACGCTGACCCTGAAGGACTCGTCCGGCCAGGTGATCACCACCTATGCCTGGGCGTTCAACCTGGTCTTCGTCACCGACGACGTGGTCACCGGCTCCGCCGGCGCGGTGCCCGAGGAGTCGGTGTCGTTCGCCTTCGGCGCGGGCCGCGCAGAAGTACGTCCCCCAGAACACCGACGGCACGCTGGGCACCCCGGTGATCACGGGCTGGAGCCAGGTGAACAACAGCGGCGGCTCCTCGGACATCCCCACCACGTTCGACTTGACGGTCGCCCCGGCCCCGTTGAGCGCCGCCGCGGCCCCGCTGACCGCCGCGGTCGCGGCACCCGCCCCGGCCGCCTCGTCCGCCGCGGTCGTGGCGCCCACCGGGCTGACGCTGACGCTGCCGGGGGCAATGCCCCCGCGCTGACCGCCCCCATCGACCTCGACAGCTTCAAGTTCGGCTTCCACAACCCGACCACGATCGGCTCCATTACCGGCGGGGCCGGGACGGGTAAGGCTACCTTCGACGCCCTGAGCGTGACCGCCGCGGCTGGCGCCGCCTCCCCCCTGCTGTTCTACGTGCTGGCCACGAACGCCCCCTACGACACGGCGACGCTGACGCGGTACGACGCGGCGGGCCATCCAGTGGCCGTGTGGGTGCTGGGGACGGTGTTCGCCGCCGGCGATAACTACAGCGGCTCCGACCCCACCCAGCACACCGAGGAGACGTTGAACTTCCAATTCGTCTCGATCACGGAGGTGACCAACCCGAACCAGGTCTCCTGGAGCCTCCCTACCAACTCCGCCAGCGGAGGACCCGCGGGCCCCGACCCCTCGACCCTCGACCCGCTGACCGGTCTCGCGCCACTCTGAGCGTCGGCGGTGGTCCGTTCACGTACAACGGCCAGTCGCACGCCGCCACCGCGACCGCTCTCGCGGCCGACGGCACGACCGCGGTCGCCGGCTCGTTCACGTTCACCTACAACGGCTCGAGCACGCTGCCCACCGCCGCCGGGACGTACCCCGTCATCGCCACGTTCACCAGCACCGACCCCAACTACTCCGGCGGGACCGCCACCGGCACGCTCGTCATCAGCCCGGCGACGCCGGGGGTGAGCGTCACCGTCGGGGCACCCATCTACGACGGACAGCCCCACGCCGCCACCGCCGAGGCCATTGGGGTCGACGGCAAGACGCCGGTTACCGGCTCGTTCACGTTCACCTACAACGGCTCGAGCACGCCGCCCACCGCCGCCGGCACGTACCCCGTCATCGCCACGTTCACCAGCACCGACACCAACTACGGCACGGCCACGGGCAGCGGCACGCTCGTCATCAGCCCGGCGACCCCGGGGGTGACGGTGACCGTCGGGGCGCCATTTACGACGGCAAGGCCCATGCTGCCACCGCGACCGCCGTCGGCGTCGACGGTACGACACAGGTAGCCGGCATGTTCTCCTTCACGTATAACGGCTCGAGCACGCCGCCCACCGCCGCCGGCACGTACCCCGTCATCGCCACGTTCACCAGCACCGACACCAACTACGGCACGGCCACGGGCAGCGGCACGCTCGTCATCAGCCCGGCGACCCCGGGGGTGACGGTGACCGTCGGGGCGCCTATTTACGACGGCAAGGCCCATGCTGCCACCGCGACCGCCGTCGGCGTCGACGGTACGACACAGGTAGCCGGCATGTTCTCCTTCACGTATAACGGCTCGAGCACGCCGCCCACCGCCGCCGGCACGTACCCCGTCATCGCCACGTTCACCAGCACCGACACCAACTACGGCACGGCCACGGGCAGCGGCACGCTCGTCATCAGCCCGGCGACCCCGGGGGTGACGGTGACCGTCGGGGCGCCTATTTACGACGGCAAGGCCCATGCTGCCACCGCGACCGCCGTCGGCGTCGACGGTACGACACAGGTAGCCGGCATGTTCTCCTTCACGTATAACGGCTCGAGCACGCCGCCCACCGCCGCCGGCACGTACCCCGTCATCGCCACGTTCACCAGCACCGACACCAACTACGGCACGGCCACGGGCAGCGGCACGCTCGTCATCAGCCCGGCGACCCCGGGGGTGACGGTGACCGTCGGGGCGCCTATTTACGACGGCAAGGCCCATGCTGCCACCGCGACCGCCGTCGGCGTCGACGGTACGACACAGGTAGCCGGCATGTTCTCCTTCACGTATAACGGCTCGGCGACCGCGCCGACCGCCGCGGGCACGTACGCGGTCGTCGCCACCTTCACCAGCACCGACACCAACTACACGGGCGGCACCGCCCAGGGCACACTCACCGTCAACCAGGCCACGCCGACGGTTGCTGTCGCGGATGGCGGGGGCACATACAACGGCTCGGCGTTCCCGGCCACGGGCACAGTCACGGGGGTCAGCGGGGGGGCCGCGGCCGGCCTGGAGGGATACGGGCTCAGCACGACCTACTACAGCGGCAGCACGGCCACGGGCACGCCCCTGGCCGGCGCCCCGAGCCAGGCGGGGACTTACACGGTGCAGGCCTCCTTCCCGGGCAGCGCCGATTACCGTCCGGCCAGCGCGACCGCCACCTTCACCATCGCCAAGGCGACACCGACCCTGAGCTCCATATCAGGCGGGACCGTGGTGGTAGGCACGGGCGCGAAAATGACCGACTCTGCCACCCTGTCCGGGAGTTACTACCCCACTGGCGTGATCACCTTCACGCTGTACGGGCCGAGCGGCGCCGTGCTGGACACCGAGACGGCCCCGGTCAACGGCAACGGCACCTACGGTACACCCAATGGCTACCTGCCCGGCGCGGCCGGTACCTACCAGTGGGTGGCCAGCTATGGCGGCGATGCCAATCACTACAGCGTCAGCACTGCCCGAGGAAGCGACCCGGAGAACGCGGTCGGTACCGGTTCCACCGTCGTCAACGGCACCCTGTACCTCGTCGGCCCAACACGGTTGGAATCAACGCCAACAATCAGATCCAGATCACCACGGCTGGTAGCAGCAGCACCGGCAGCACCGGGATCACGGTCAAGTCCACGCTCAACGGGGTCACCACGACCAAGACTTACACCCCCCGTCCTTGACCGCGATCGACATCGTGGGCTTCAACGGCAACGACAACATCACGATGCCCGGTACGCTGACGATCAACGTGGTCCTCAGCGAAGGCAATGGCAACGACAACATACAGCTCGGCAACGGCAGCAACACCCTGACCCTGGGCAGTGGCAACGACCAGGTCCAGGCGGGCGACGGCAACAACAACGTCACCGTGGGCAACGGCAACGATAACGTTCACCTGGGCAACGGCAATAACGTGGTCATGGCCGGCACCGGCAATGATAACATCCAGGCCGGCGACGGCAACAACACGGTCACGGCCGGGGCGGCGGGGTCCACCGGCAACATTCAGGTCCAGCTCGGCAACGGTGCCGACGACAACGTGACGCTGCTGGGCAACGGCAACGACCAGGTCAAGGTCGGCAACGGCAACAACGATTCCGTGTCGATAACCGGCAACGGCAACGACCAGGTCAAGGTCGGCAACGGCAACAACGATTCCGTGTCGATAACCGGCAACGGCAACGAGAACGTCCAGACCGGCACCGGCACTGGCGGCAAAGTGCACGTCGCGGGCACCGGCAACAAAACCTTGAATCTCGGAAGTGGCTGGACCCAAATCTAACGAGCCCCGACCGTGCAAGCGGAAATCCGGTGTCAGATAATATGAGCGACGGCAGAGGTGAATTCAGGATGTGAGTCGCCGAGGTTAAGCTCCTGTTGTTTCGTAACCTTCTTTCTGGAGCTTTCCCATGACGGCGACTCACGAGCAGAATTCCACCATCCTGACGATCCCGGTTCTCTATTTCAGTGGCTTCGCGGGGTCAGGGCTGGTTTTCGGTTTTCGGGAGGCAGTGGCGGATAGCCTCGATCTCGTCACGGAGCACACGGGAGCCAAGGTGGGTGCGATCGGCCCGGGGAGTGGCTTCGCGGGGTCAGGGCTGGTTTTCGGTTTTTGGGAGGCAGTGGCGGATAGCCTCGATCTCGTCACGGAGCACACGGGAGCCAAGGTGGGTGCGATCGGCCCGGCGGATCAGGTTGCGCACGCTGTCCGGATGGGTCAGCCCGAAAGCCGCGGACAGCTCCCGGAGCGTCACCGGCGTCAACTCCCGCGCCAGCCAGGCGGCCAGATCCCGGCTCACCGCGCCGCTGCGCTGCCGCAAGAGGCTATCTGCGACGATCCCATAGTGCTCGGCCAAGGCCGCCAGGGGCGAGGGCTTCGTTGGCTTCACCCAGGCGCTCTTGATGTCAGGCCCCCGGAGCGTCTGCCTGTCGCTCTGGAAGGTCGACGACACGACCACGGCGCTGCTATGCAGCGGTTCTACGCCAACCTCCTGGGCCGCCGCGAGGGCCTCTCCGGCGCGATGCCCAAGGCCGAGGCCAAGGCATGGTTACGAGGTCTGACCCGCTCCGAGTGCTGTCCCGGGCCGCCGATTCGACTTTCCACAAAATCTATCTGCCTTTATCTGTCCCACAACGCAGGATAGGATAAGGAGGGCCGGGATCGAACCGGCTCGCTGGCCGGACGGGCCTGCATGACATCGCCGGAGTTGGTTCGCGGTTCGACATCTCAAGACCTGGTGGAGCGCCAGCATGGCCTCGACACTCGCCCCGACGATCGCGCCCGACATTGTCATATCATTCGAGATCAACCCCGGAACGATCCCTCAACTGCTCGAAACGAGGGCGGAGGGCGGCCCGCTGCTGAAGTGCTTCGAAGGGAGTGTCACACTCGTGTCACCTGGGAAACCGCACGAGACGATGGCTTCTCGGTTAGACCTCTTGATCCTGGCCGTGTGTCTCGAGCTTCGGATCCGATACACGGGTTTGGCCTCGACCACCTGGACATTGCCGTTCGGAGCCGGCGATACCGCGTATGAAGCCGACAAGGCGTATTACATTCAGAGCCAGGGGACGGAGAAAAGGCACCAGCCCCCTGACCTTGCCATCGAAGTCGTGGTCTCCCACTCGGAGAAGAAGGCCCTGCGGGCCGGGGCGTTTCTGAAGATCCCCGAGATGTGGGTCCTCGACATACCGCGACACCGACTGACGTTCTTCCACCTGGTGGTCAGAGGCAAGCAAAAGGGCGTCTACAGGCCGCAGCCCCGGAGCCGGGCGTTCCCGGCGCTGATGTCGGCCGAGGTCCTAGAGCGGCTCGACGACCCCGAGACCGACGACGCCGCCTTCCATGAAAACTGCCGGGCCTGGGTGAGGCGTGTCCTCGTCCCGCGTCGACGGGCAGAGGACGCAGGCGTCTGATGGCTCAATCACCCAGTCTTGACCGAGGAGCCAATCCCGGAGTTTGAGAAACGATGGAACAGCGATCGAAACGGCGGAAACGTGTTGTAGACTATCCTGGAGGATTGTGGAGACTGCGATCGACCTACCTCCCAGTTCCTTGGCAATTTGGTTGACTGGTTTTGAATCCGGATGGGAGCCAGGATGGCCGGCGACGAGGTCTGGCCCCGTCCACTGGGGCAGGTAGGCGGGGCCGGGATCGATGCGGGAGAAGTGGCGAAATGCACAAACGACAAACGAAGCCAACCGAAAAACCGTGTCGAACCTGTTGATCTCGCGAGAGTTGCGGCCGATGGCTTCGATCGCAAGGGCGACGATCGAACCCGATTTCGCGAGCAAGGCTCGCGGTCGGCGCTCACCGGCGAGGTCGGGAGGGTGTTCCGGGAATCCGCCAAGTGAAGCGGTGCAGGAGTGCTCGATCAGCGCGAATGGTCGAGCACGATGATGGTTCGTCTCTCGGGGAGAGTTTCTGGCGTGATCTCGATGGTGCTCGTTCCGACCCGCACGACCGGATCGTCTGGCAGGACCGTCAGGAACCGCTCGAGGGGCTGGATGTTCAGGTTGATCTTGGGCGTCTTGTAATGCATCGGCAGGACGAGCCGGGGACCGATCGCGTCGAGCAGGGGCAAGATCTCGGGGAAGTCGATCGTCGGAGGGCCTCCGGCCGGGGCGAGGACGATGTCGGCGCCCCGAAGTGATGCAAGCTCGAGCTCGTTGAGCGAGTGGCCCAGGTCGCCCAGGAAGACCAGATGCATCCCCTCCGAGCGGAAATGGATGATCGTCACCTCGTCTTCGGGCTTCCGCTCCGGCGTCTCGAACACGTGGACGGCCTCGAAGCGGATGCCGCGGATCACCTCTCCGCCTTCAGACAATTCCAGCGCCCTCACGACCTCGAACGGCGGGACGATCTGGCCCAGGTGGCTGTGATAGCGATCGTTCTCGTGACTGACGACGACCAGGTCGGCCGGCTCGTCGATCGGCAGGTATCCCCCCGAGTCGGGGGAGCGATAGGGATCGAGGATGATCCGCAGGCCCTGAGTTTCGATCAAGAATGCGGCGTGGCCGTACCAGGTGACTCGCATGGTCGGGGCCCTGTGCTGAGTGGTTCAGAGGGTGTGATTTCGATCGGGCTCCAGTCTACCCGCTCGAGGGGCGTACGGGGACGACTCGCCATGGACCGATACGTTGACAACTCGTCCCGCGATCGTGACGATGGCTCGGTGCCCGGGCCAGGGCTGCTTGCGTGAAGAGGAAGACGGGAGAGCGAGTCGATGGAAGCAGCCCGGGGAATCCTGTCTCGTCAGATCGACCTCGCGCTCCCCTGGCGCCTGGTGCGGAAGGATCCGGTTCGCTCCCTCCTCATCCTGGGCGCTGTGCTCCGCGTCTGGGTGTATCTCGCGAACCGCTCGTTCTGGATGGACGAGGGGGCGCTGTACGGCAATCTGAAAGGAGTGGCGATCCTTGACTTCTCGAACCACCTGCAAGGCGACCAGCTTGCCCCGTTTGGTTTCTTGATCGTGGAGCGGCTGCTGGTCCGGCTCGTGGGCGGCTCTCGCTATGTCGTACGGTTCGTTCCGCTGGTGTGTGGGATCGCTGCGCTCTGGCTGTTCAAGTCGCTGGCCCTGCGCTGGCTGTCGTACGCCTCGGCCCTGGTTGCGCTGGCCTTGTTCGCATTCTCTGACGACCTGATCTACTACTCGAGCGAGCTCAAGCCGTACTCGAGCGACCTGCTCGTGAGCCTTGGGGCCCTGGTGACGACGGCACGGCTAGTGCGTCAACCGGGTGACGAGAAGGCGATGGTGATCCTCGGCTTGCTGGCGGTTGCGGCGCCCTGGTTCTCGTTCTCATCGGTCTTCGTGATTGCCGGATGCGGGACCGTGCTGGTGATCGACCGAGCCGTGCGCGGACATTGGAAGGCGCTTGGCTGGCTGCTGGGAATCGCCGCCGGCTGGGGACTCAGCACCGGGCTGGCGTATCTCGCCTCGAGCTGGCTGCTGAACCCGTGGACCACGATGTATGTCTTCTGGGACTTCGCCTTCCCGCCGCTGCCCCCGGCGAGCCGGGCCGATCTAGTGAAGCTGGGCGGGATCCTTCTCGAGGTGTTCGTCAATCCGTTGAACCTCGTCACCCCGGTTCTGCCGGTCCTGGGAGTGGCTTTGCCGCTGGTGCTCTTGGTTCTGGGCGGTCGCTCACTGGTCCGCCGCGACCGAACGAGTTTCCTGATCCTGGCGATCCCCATCCTGCTGGCCCTGACGGCCGCAGCGGCGCGGCGATACCCGTTCCACGGCCGGCTGATCCTGCCGCTGGTCCCTGCCTTTTATCTCATGATCGCCGAGGGAACCGGGTGGGTTCGCGAGCGGGCCGGCCGTTACGCCTACGCCGCCGTTCTGATCCTGCTGCTTCTCTATCCCTGTCTCGGAACGTTTTACCACGTGAGCGGGGTCAGGAATCGCCCCTTCAACGCGCACGGCGACCTGCATGACAACCTGTTCATGCGATAGTCGGCCCTGGCTTAGCGTGCGGAGTGCAGCCGCATACTTGATTGCTCAGAGGGTGGGTATGGTCACACGCTCGCCGCCCTTCATGGCCGATTCATGAGCACAAAGGCGACCATGGTCCAGTTGGCCGAGGTTTCGGCGTTGGGCGCGGTCCTGGCCAGGCTGAAGGGCCCCCCGGCGCGGAGTTCGTTACCTATGGTTAGCCCGTATGATCTTTCCCTGTCACAGATCTCACGCTCCTGCCCCGGTTTTCCAGCCTGCCGCCTCTTCACCGTCGAAGCGCAGGGTCAGGCACTTGGCACTGCCTCCGGACTTGATGAACTCGGAGAACTCGAGCGGCCGCACGTCGAAGCCGAGGTTCGCGAGTGTGGCGGCAAGCTTGGGCGCACCCTGGTTGAGAATCACGGTACGGCCCACCACCACGGCGTTGCAGCTGAACGAGATGGCCTCCTCGGGCGAGACCTCCAAGAGGCGGGGGATCCGGTCGCTTAGGACGGAGCGGCCATACTCGTCAAAGGCTCCGGGGTAGTAGATCGCGAGGTCGGGGGCGAGGGGGCAGAAGCAGGTGTCCAGATGGTAGAAGCGCGGGTCCACCAGCTCCATCGGCAAGACCGACACGCCCAGCCGCTCTCCGACCCACTGATGACTTCTCACGTCGCTCCGAAAGCGATAGCCGGCGAAGAGGGTGTCGCCGCAGAAGAGGGCATCACCGGCTCCCTCGAAGTTCATGTTCTCCGGCAGCGGCACGATGGTGAGCCCGCGGCTTCGTGCCCAGGCCTCGAAATGGGGGCTCTCCCCCTGGCGCACGCCGAACCGAAAACGCGCGGGGAGAAACAGGTCCCGGAAGACCAGACCCGCGTTGGCCGTGAAGACCAGGTCGGGCAGACCGGGCACGGGCTCGATCAGCTCGACCGCCGCGCCCAGCTCGACGAGTGTCTGCCGCAGGCGCTGCCACTGCGATCGCGCCCGGTCCCAGTCACTCCCCGTCTGGGTGTTCATCCAGGGGTTGATCTCGTACTCGATCCCGAAATAATCGGGGGGACACATCAAGATTCGCGCCCTGGTCGATGGCTCCATGATGTTGACCGCGGCCTCCGTCAGTCTCTGGCCGGTTCCTGCGCCAGCTCTCCGGCCAGCGATCGCACGAACGGCTCGACGTCGGTCACCAGGCCGATGGTCTGAAACGTTCCCCGATCGCTCAGCTTGGTGACCGTTGCGGGGTTGATGTCCACGCAGACCACCTTGACCCATGCCGGCAGCAGGTTGCCCGTGGCGATCGAGTGAAGCGCCGTGGCGATCAGGAGGGCGAACCCGACGTCGCGGATAGACTCGCGCATCCGGTCCTGGGCCAGGAGGGTGTCGGTGATCACCTCGGGTAGCGGTCCGTCGTCGCGAATCGACCCGGCCAGCACCAGATCCACCCGGTTCTTGATGCACTCGTACATGATTCCTGACGTGAGAACTCCCGCGTCAATGGCCCCGGCAATGCCCCCGAGCCGGCGGATCGTGTTGATGGCGCGAAGGTGATGTTCGTGGCCGTGCTCGAGGGCCTCTCCCTTCTCGATCGAGACGCCCAGGCTGGTGCCGAAGAGGGCCTGCTCGATATCGTGGGTGGCCAGTGCGTTGCCCGCGAAGACGGTCTGGATCCAGCCTTCCCTGATCAACCGGGCGACCTCGGGCACCGAGCCGGTATGCACGATGGCGGGGCCGCCGACCATGAGGACCTTCTTGCCCGCCGCTCGCGTCTGGCGAATCGCCTCAGCCACGCTCCGGAGGCTCACCGACTTAGGCTTCTCGCTCGAGACGGTGGAGCTCATGAAGCCGAAGAGGCTGGATTCGCGGGGCCGCTCCACGGGGAGCACCCGGACCCCCGCATGGCCGACCACGATCGGCATTCCCACGCTCACCCGGATCATGGGCACGCATCGAGCCGTGGCCGCCCTTGGGTCGAGGACGATCCCGCAGTCCATCTCCTGGTCTTCAACGTCGATCCAGCGTCCCCCGTGGCGTACCTGGGTCCGCTGGTTCGTCGTACTGTAGAACGTCTCCGGAAACGCGCCGGCGATGTCAGCCGGAACCGTGCGGGCGTCCTCGGGGTGAACGGGCGAGGCGCCATGCTCGACCAGGTCGCCGAGGATGGCGTCGATCGCCTCAGGGGTCTCGGCCCGGATCCCGATCCGCGCATAGCTCGGGTCCGTTCTCCGGACCCCGATCTTGCACTCCTGGATCTCGAACGTGCCCCCCATCTGGAGGATGCGATCGAGGATCTTGGGAAGCAGGAGCGAGTCGACAATGTGTCCCCGGACCTCGATCTCATCGACTGCCCCGAGAGGCGGAAGCGGGCTCAGGCGTCCCGGCCTCTTATCCAGTCCCGGCGATTCTCCTGGCTGTGTCATCGGCTGTCCTCACCTCAGCTCGAACTGTCTCGGCTGCGGACCGAGTGGCGGAGATGTCCACTTCATTATGACAGGAAGGACATCATCAGGGGAGTCCGGGCCCGGACGCACAGGTCACGACGGGAGCGAGGCGAGGGCCTGGCGCAGATCTTCCTGGAGGTCGGCGACATCCTCGATCCCCACGCTCAGGCGCACCAGTCCGTCGTCCACTCCCCGGGCAATCCGGAGCTCGGCCGGGATACTGGCGTGGGTCATCGTGGCGGGATGGCAGACCAGCGACTCCACGCCTCCCAGGCTCTCGGCGAGGCTGAAGAGGCGGGTGTGGGTCAGGAGATGCCGCGCGGCCTCGGCTCCCCCGTGGAGACGAAGGCTGATCATGCCGCCGAACGCTCTCATCTGGCGGGCTGCGAGCTGGTGGGCGGGATGTTCCGGGAGACCCGGATAGTAGACCTTCTCGACCTGCGGCTGTCCGGCCAGCCAGGTCGCCAGGACCTGCGCGCTGGCGCAATGGCGGTCCATGCGCACCGCCAGCGTCTTGATGCCCCGCAGGGTGAGCCAGGCGTCGAACGCGCCCGGAACGCCCCCGGCCGCATTCTGGTAGAACTTGATCGGCTCGAGCTGCTTCCGCCCGCCGATCACCGCCCCGCCGATCAGGTCGGAATGACCGCCGATGTACTTGGTCGTGGAGTGGATCACCAGGTCCGCGCCGAGCTCCAGCGGCTGCTGGAGGTAAGGCGAGGCGAACGTGTTGTCGACCGCGAGAATGGCCCCGTGCCGGTGGGTCAGCTCGGCGATGGCCGCGATGTCCAGAACCTGGAGCAAGGGGTTCGTCGGCGTCTCGATCCAGACCAGCTCGGTCCGCGGGCTCATGAGGGCGCCGAAGCCCGCGGGACTGAGGTCCTCGGTGTAGTGGGTGAGGATGCCGTGAGGACGAAAGACCCGCTCGAGAAGGCGGTAGGTTCCGCCGTAAAGGTCGGCCGCGGCCACAACCTCGTCGCCGTGGCCCAGAAGCGAGAGCACCGCGGTCGTGGCCGCCAGACCGGAGGCGAATGCAAGAGCCGCCTCTCCCCCCTCGAGCGAGGCCAGGCAAGTTTCGAGTGCCGAGCGGGTCGGGTTGCCGCTGCGCGAATACTCGTAGCCCTTGTGCTGTCCCGGCGCTTCCTGGGTGAACGTGGACGTGGCGTAGATCGGCACGACCGTCGCCCCGGTGGCCGGGTCGGGATCCTGTCCGGCGTGGATGGCCCGGGTGGAAAATCCTGGTTCGCGGTTCGCTTGGCTCATCGCTCTCTCGAGGGAAAAGGGACGCTCGAAAAACGGGACGCTCGGAACGGGAGAGTTTCGATCGGTGACGATCACAGTGGTCGCGAGGCGTTCAGACCTTGCTCATCTGGTTCCAGTATTGCACCAGGTCGATGCGGGTGATGATGTCGAGGATGACGCCGTCCGAGACCGCCAGAACGCCGGTGTTCCCCGCGAGCAGCAGGCGATAGGCTTCGTCGAGATTGGTGCTCACGTCGAGCTGGGGCAGGGGCCGTGCCATCACCTCCTCGACCTTGACCTTCTCGGGATCGGTCCGGTCGTGGAGGATCCGGGCGAGGGTGACCTCCTGGATGCTGCCGACCGATGCGCCATCACGGAGGACGGGAAGCTGCGAGATTCCCGTCGCCTGCATGAGCTCGAACGCCGACATCACGGTCGCCCCGTGACTCACCGTGGCAAGCTGGCGTGGACCACGGGACTTGAGCAGGTCGCCCACGGAGTTCGAGGGCTGTGGGTCCCAGCTCAGACGGTTCTCGGCCAGCCAGTGATCATCAAAGAACTTGCTCATGTAATTGCGCCCCGTGTCCGGGCAGAGTGCGACGATGAGATCCTGGGGTCCGAGACGGCGGGCGAACCGGAGTGCCGCCGCGACGGCCGTGCCGCTCGAGCCGCCGACCAGGACGCCTTCCTTGCGAGCCAGCAGCCGGGCCGTGTGAAATGACTCCGCGTCGCCAACCCTGACCCACTCATCGACGACCTGGCTGTTGAGCGTCCTGGGCACGAAGTCCTCGCCGATGCCCTCCACCTTCCACGACCGGGGCGAATCGCCCGAGAGGATCGAGCCCTCGGGATCGGCGCCGATGACCTTGATCCGAGGGTTCTTCTCCTTGAGAAACCGTCCCACTCCCGAGATGGTTCCGCCCGTGCCGCAGCCTGCCACAAATGCGGTGATTCGTCCGTCGGTCTGCTCCCAGATCTCGGGACCGGTCATCCGGTAGTGCACCTCGGGGTTGGCGAGGTTGGCAAACTGGTTGGGGCGCCAGGCGTCGGGAATCTCCCGGGCAAGCCGGTCGGCCACTCCGTTGTAGCTCTCGGGCGAATCAGGTGGGACGGATGTGGGGGTGATCACGATCTCTGCGCCGTAGGCGGAGAGCAACCGGATCTTCTCGTCGCTCATCTTGTCCGGAAGCACGAAGATGCAACGATAGCCCTTGACCGCGGCCGCCATCGCCAGCCCGACCCCGGTGTTCCCCGCGGTCGCCTCGATGATCGTGCCGCCGGGCCGGAGCCAGCCCTGACGCTCTCCCTCCTCGATCATCGCGATGGCAACCCGGTCCTTGATGCTTCCCCCCGGGTTGCTCGATTCGACTTTCAGACAGATCGTGGAGAGAAGGCCCTGGTTGAGCCTGCGCAGCGGGACCAGCGGGGTCCGGCCCACGTGGTCCAGGATACTTCCTTGCATGGTCGTTATCTCCTCATCTGAAGCGCCGCGTCGGCCGCCGGCGCCCACGGCCCGTCGCGCCGGCCCCGCCCGGCCTAACCTGCATCGGGCCCCCGGGGATTCTCGTCGTCCTCTCGAACAAAGTCCAGACAAGCCGCGAGGGATCCTGATCAGAAGAACACGCGAACGAGGGATCCATGCTTCAGGCCTGTTCGAGCTGGACTTGGCAGCGGGTGGGAGACGTGGCATGCGTCAATCGTGCCCGATAGATCCCCTTGCCCTGGGCCTCCACGCCGTCGCTCATCTTCTGCTACGACAAGCCGACGCGCTCCCCAGCCGGGATTCGCCCTGGTGCAGCCAGTGGAGACCCACGACGCAGAGCCAGCCGTCCTCGGCTCTCAGATCGGCCTCGCGCCGCTGCCGAAAGCCCTCGATCTCCGCCCGATAGTCATCACCGGCAGCCAGGCACGTACAGGGTGCGAGGACGCCCCAGACACGTGACGCGAGAAGTCTGAGCCTGCGGGCGTCAAGCAAGGAACTGCTGCGCATGCCAACTCCGTCTCAAGGTGCGACGTGCAGGGTTGCGGTCAGGTCGACAGGCGGCTCGTCAGGGAGGTCGGTATGGACGCGGAACACGCGCCGGAGGTCACCGCGAGTGGTCCCCTCTTCGGGCTTGTAGGCCACCGTCACCACGTGCTGGTTCTTGCGGGCACCATCTGCCGGGGCGATCGAGAATCCATCGCCGGCTCCTTCGATCGACGTGATGGTGAAGGGCTGCGAGGCGCGGACGATGAACCGTCCTTGCTTGCCGGCGGCGGAGGCCACCTCGCCCATCGTCAGGATCGATGGGGCCGCGGTCAGGTTCCCTCGCACGTAGCCTGTCACCACGATTGGAATGCTTGCAGCCTCACGATCGTTGCTCATCAGCCGGATCTCGTCGCGGACCGGGCCCGCCGGAGCGTCGGGCTTGATTCCCACAGTCAGAGTGTAGCTCACCGAGCCCCTGGCATCCCGCCGCGTCTCCGCGAGCTGGGCCGTGAGCACACGGCTGGCCGAAACCATGCGCTCGAACCGCCAGCCCGGGGCGCCGATGCGATCGATCGTGAGCATCTGGGTGGGCGTCTGGCCCTTCACCACGGTGCCAAAATCCAGCGCGCCGGGATTGAGAACGATGTCGGCGAGGATGTTCGAGGTGACGCCCAGACGCACCTCCGCCTCGCGCCCGCTGGCGGTCACCAGGGTCACGTAAAGGATCGTCGCCTTCACGCCCAGGAAATTCCGCGTGTCCATCTGGGCTTCGATCGTTGCGCTGGCTCCCGGGTTGACGGTCGAGGTGCTCGCCTTGCCGCTGGTGCAGCCGCACGATGCCCGCAAGTTGAGAATCGTCACCGGTTCGCCCAGCCGGTTGGTCAGCACGAAGTCATGCTTGACCTTCGCCCCGCGGGGAACCGGGCCGAAATTGTGGGCTCGCTCGGCAAACAACGAGTCCGCCCAGCCAGCCGCCTCCGCAGCACCCGTCCCCAGCGCCAGCAGAACCAACCCGACACCAACGCAATGAACCATGCGCCCAGCCATCATCGCCTCCTGCGATCTGACCACAATTCGAAGACACGCCCTGGGTGTGGGTCTTCCCACCTGGTTTCCTATCGGAAGGTTTGCCTTCGGCGCTCAATCTTGCTCAACGATGCAAGCACCCCAGTTTGACAAGCCAGGAAATCCTTATCGATTCTGCGGGTCATGAACGGGGCCAGGGCATCGTCGCCAGGCGGCCGGGCCGGCACGGGCTTCCTGAAGCCTGTCGAGCTCCCCGGCTACTTGCTGGCGAAGCGAACGTACTTGTGACATTGAACACAGTTCATGGTGAGCTTGAGATACGCGAGGGTTGCCCCATCGATGTTGCTCTGCCTGGCATTCTTGTTCAGGTCGTCGGCATAGCGCTGGAATTCCGAAGTCAGCGCCAAGTAGTCGGTGGCGTTGGGGATCATGGGCACCTCCCACTCGGCCGCCTGGCTGAGGAGCTTCAGCGACCTGGCATTCTTCTCGATCATGGGATACTGCTCGAGGGAGAGGCCCTCCAGAACGTTCTTGGAGAATTCCAGTTTCTGCCTCATGAACTCGCTGCGGCTTCGCTTCTCCTGCTGGGCCGCCCGGCTCGCCGACAGGGCGGAAACCAGTGCGAGCCCGGCAACGGCCACGATGCCCATCGCCAGGGCGCGTCGTCTTCTGTGGTGTTTCATGGCTCCCTCGGTTCGTTCAATCGCAATCCGGCCGCCTCATGCCGCCTCGACCCTGGGCAGCCCGTAGCCCTTGCGATATTCCCGGCCCAGCAGGAGATTGGCCTCGGCGTCGGGATGTCCTTGCTGATCGACGATGGTCTCGCTCGGAGCGTCCCTGTAGATCCTCCGGCCCAGCCGGTAGGAGATGTTGCCCAGGTGGCAGACGGCGGTCAAGGTATGGCCGGTCTCGACGTCGCAGATGCATCGCTGTCGGCTGTTCACCGGCATCCTGGCTACAACTCGACCCGGTAGTCCACCCAGTCGAGTTGGACCTCGGTCCGGTCCAGGAACCTGGCCCACTCCCGATCGCTCGTCCCCTCGGGCGGAGCCGGCGGCACTCCCTTCTCCAGGTCGAGGATCCGCCCGGCGGTTTTCTCTTGGAGGCGGCGGAACAGGGTGGGGAACGGCATGTTCCAGTCCATCTTCTTCGCGGTCGTGCGGTCGACCGGTAACATGGCAGTGAGCTCCCGGCTCGTCATCAGCTCAAGTCCCAGCTCTCGCAAGGTCGCGTTGTGGCTGCCGTGATGCCCCACCTTGTACAGCACCGTCCGGGCCAGCAGGTCCGCCGTGGTCACGGTCCGGGTGTCCGCCCCGTCCTTGACCCGCCACTCGCGCCCGGACCAGCTCGTCCAATTGCCCACCTGGGCGTCGCCGGGGAACAGCAGCACCCGGCCCGACGGATCCAGCTCGAAAGCGAGCGCCAGGCTCGTGTTGTTCGTGTGGGAGTCGAGCTGGAGGGCCATCCGTCCGGCCACCCCCAGCCAGTCGGTCTCGATCCGCCGCCAGCCCTGGTCGTCTTCCCCTTCGAAACCGTAATGGTCGCCGAAGAAGTCATCTGCCCAGGCTTCCGCCTCGGAGATCCGGAACCAGTCGTCGAACGGTTGTCCGGCGGCGTCCCCGCCCTCGGCCAGGGGAGCCAAGCGGCCAGGAAACCCAGGTCCTCCCCGCTGAGTCCGGCCAGCTCATAGACCTCGCTCGCCCGCGCGCTCGGGTCGCTTTTCCGGAGCATCGTGGGGTCTCGCGGGGGCCCCAGCACGTACACCCGGGCGTAGTCGGCCCCGGGCACCTGGATCGGCTCGCCGCCGGGAGTGAAGTACCGCACCCGGGCGTTCTCCCGCCCTTTCACCCAGTCCATCGCCTTGGCTGTCGTCGCCCGCCCGGCGACGCCCAGCTCGCCGTGGAAAGCGAGCAGCCCGTTCAGCCGTTGCATGGCCCGCAGGGCGTCAGGGTCGGCTGTTCCGGACAGCCTCAGGGCGGCCCGCTGCACGGCGGCCACCGCCTTCTTCCGCCGGTCGGCTAGGTCGCGGGCCAGGTCGTCGGCCGGATCCTCGGTCCAGGCCAGCCAGACCTCGCCCACCTTGAGCCGGTTGAACAGGCTCTCGGCCTGGAGGAACCCGGAGACGTGGTCCCAGTGCTGGTGGGTGACAACCAGGGCGTCCAGCCGGCCGCCGGTCGTCGCGAGGATCGACTCGGCCACTCGCGTCATCCGGGCGGTCGGGTCCTCGGTCCCCTTGAGCACGCCGCAGTCGATGAGCACGTGCGAGGCGCCCGCCGGGCGGGGGAAGGAAAGGAGGAAGCAGTCCCCCAGCCCCTGGCGGTACATGCGGACCTGAACGGATTTCATGGGAATGGCTCCGGGGCCGGGTCACAGTCGGTGCAGCATGGCGAAGGGCTCGTTCTGTTCGCGGCCGATCCCGCCGAAGTAGGTGGCCGCCAGTGCCTCGTTGCCGTCCTCCAGCAGGTATCGCCGTTGCCGCTGTCGGCGAGCGTCGCTGAGCCGCTTCCTGATGCTGTACTGGACCTTTCCGGTCTCCGCGTCCACCACCAGGGTGCACCCGCCGCGAAAGTAATAGTCCGCCTCCTGGCCGTCCTTGACAGGCCCATCCGGGTTGTCGTACTGAGGCTCTCGCTGGGTCAGCTCGATCACCCATTGGAACAGCGGCCGGCCCTCCCAGTCGGTCCGGAACGACGGCCGGATGGAGTGCACCTCGACCTTCAGCGCCGGGTCGATCCCGCTGGGAGCGGGGGCCTTCTGCTTCAGCCGGACCTCCAGGTAGCTGTGCAGGGCCGCCCGCTTCCGCTTCATGAGTTCGTACAGCTTCTTACGGTCCTTGGTCAGGTTCCAGGAGGCGATGTCGGGGGCCCATTCCCGGACCAGGCTCAGGACCACATTCTCGTCCTCGTCCGGAGCGTCTGCGGTCTGGTCCGCCAGAGCAGCCCGTCCACCGACAGGGTGCGGACGTCCTCAGGGACGATCCCATGGCGACGGAAGGCCTCGACGAAGGCTACCCTTCGGTGCGCCTCGTCCACCGGATTGAACTCGAAGTCGGCCGTGACGATGGCCCGCAGGTAGTCGCCGAAGGTCAGGTCCACCGGAGGGCAGTAGTCGAGGGCACGCATGCACATATTTAATACATGGCTGGCCGACTTGGCGGCCTCGTCGGCCAGCCGGTTCACCAGGTCGGGGTGCAGCTGCCCCGCCGGCAGCACGCCGGTGCCCTCGGTGGCGATCCGCAGCAGGTCGGCGACGCGCGGCCTTGTAGATGGTCAGAAAGGCGTCGAACACGGCCGCGACCAGGAGCGCGCCCCGATCGTGCGGCTCCTGAGCCGGCGGTAGGCGTCCGGGTCGGGCTTGGCCCGCTTCCACCGCCGGTCTTCGGGTCGATGCTGCCCAGCGCGCTCGCGCAGGGCCCCCCGCTTGCCGGTCGCCTGGCCGAACTGCTGGGCCAGCTCGCCCAGCAGGTTCTGGCTGTCCAGGTCGCCGCGGGTCGCGGCGATCTGGTGCCGGAGCACCTCGGGCAAGGAGAAGTGCTGGAACAGGGCCACGAGGTCGGCGAACGCCTCGTGGAAGGCCAGCACGTCGGGGTTGCTGGGCTCGTTGAAGCGGCGGTGCATGCCGTCCAGCAGGGCGTGGGTGGTCTCGTGGGCGATGATGTCGTGCGACAGGCAGGTGAAGACCGTCCGCCGGGACGGTCCGGCCCCGACCGCCCGGGCCGGGGCCGGGAAGTAGCCGAACAGGAGGGCCTTCTTCGCCGGGCTGTAGTAGGCGTTGGCCTCGCGCAGGGCGTGCGGGTAGATGCGCAGCCGCTGGACGTACTCCTCATCTTTCCACGCCCCGCCGGTGTCGTCGGAGGCACCGCCGGACGCGGCGACCAGAGGGCCAGCCGGCCGAGGGCCCGCTCGAAGGTGTGGATGGTGCGCATGGCCACCGCGTACACCATCTGCTGGTGGAACTGCGGGTTCGACTCGGACGGGTGCCAGCCCGTCCTGGGCCAGCAGGTGCGGGTCGTTCAGGTCCACCGGGGCGTAGTAGGCCTTGCTGGCCGGGTCGCGATCCACCACCTCCAGGTACTCGCCGACCGGGCCGGGGCCGAGCAGGTCGCGGCCGGACCGGTCTCGTTCCCATGGGACCTGCAAGGTGACCTCGTTGATCCCCGCGGTCTCCAGGGCGATGCCCATGGTCGGGTCGAAGGCGAACACCCGGAGTCGCCGCTCGTCCGGCGGAGGGGCGGGCACCGCCTTCCCAACCGGCAGCAGGTCAGGAGCAGGCGGGGGAGACTTCTTGCGCGTCGGGCTGGGAGGCAGCGGCTTGTCGATCTGGTACCGGACCATGCCGGTGTCCGCGTCCACCAGGAGTGTACTCCCCGCCTGACGTTGCCCACCCGGCTTCTTGGGGTCGAAGGAGGCTGAACCAGCTTGATGACCCACTGTGACGACAGGTCGCCGGCCGCTCCGGTCCGCTGGCGCGGGTGCAACGACTGGACTTCGAACGGCTTCTTCAGGTCGATCGCCCCGAGTCGCTTCGGCGCCTTCGGGTCGGACAGGCACTTCTTGAGCTCGAGCTTCTTCTCCTCCAGCAGGCACCAGAGCTCGGCGCGGTCGCGGGGCAGGTTCCAGTTCGCGTGCTTGCGGGACAGCTTGCTCACGAAGCTCTCCAGCGCCTCGGTCTGGTCGCGGTTCTCGGGGCCGGGCCAGAGAAGGGTGTGGGCGGACAATGTGCCGACATCGTGCGGGCTGATTCCGTAACTGCGGAAGGCTTGTATGAAGGCCACTCGGTAGTGGCGGGGGTCGGCCGGGTTGAGGTCGTGGTCCGCAGTGATCGCGGCCCGCAGGAAGTCACCGAACGACGCCCCGACGGGGGGCAGGTAATCCAGGGCCCGGATGCACATGTCCAGAACCAGATCGGCTGCCCGCGCCGCCTCGCGAGTGAATCGGTTCACCAGGTCTGGGTGGAGGTTTCCCGCCGGTAGTTCCCCGGTCCCGCGGCTGGCGATCCGGCGCAGGTTGGCCACTCGGGATTCGTAGATCTTGCGAAACGCCTCGAACACGGCCCCAACCAGGATGTCACCGCGATCGTGTGGCTGCGTCGTCGTCTGGTAGAGCTTGGGATCGGGGCGGCGGGGTTGCCAGTTGCCCTGATCATCGGTCCGACCGAGCGCGTTACGCAACCCGTCCGGTTTCCCGAGGGCCTGGCCGAACTGGAAGGCGACGGCTCCGAGCAGACTCCGCTCCTCCAGCCGCCCCCGGATGTCGGCGATCTGTGCCCTGAGCACGTCCGACTTCCAGAAATGAAGGAAGAGTGCGATCAGATCGGCCAACGCCTCGTGAAAGGCGATGACCTCCGGGTTCGTCCCGTAGGAATTGACAAGGACGCCCAGCCCTTCCAGCAGGGCGTGCGTGAGTTCGAGGGCAATGACGTCCTGGGACAAGCAAGTGAAGACGTGGGTCTCGGGGAGGGGGGTGTTCGGCGCGCTGACGAAGTAGCCGAAGCAAAGGGCGCGGTCCACAAGGTTGTAGTAGGCGATTGGCTCGCGGAGGTAATGGGGGTAGAGCTTCAGCCGCCGCTCGTAGTTCAGCTTCTGGAAATCGCCCTTCACCGGCAGTTGCGACCAGTGGACCAGCCGGCCGAGGGCCCGCTCGAACGTCCGGATCGTTCGCATGGCCACGGCGTACACCATCTGCTGGTGGAAATGGGGATCGCCGTCCGATGGTGTGAGACCATCCTGAGCCAGCAAGTCCGGGCGGTTCAGGTCCACCGGATCGTAAAGCTGCTTGCCGTTCTGGTCCTCGTCGACGACCGCAACGTATTCGCCCGCCGGCCCCGGCTCGAGGTCCTCCCACGGGACGCGGAGGGTCATCTCGTTCATGACCGCCGTCTCGAACCGGGCGGTGAGGCCCGGGTCCATGGCGAACACCCGGAGCTTGCGAAACACGGGCGCGAGGACTCGCTGCCGCGCCGGCTCCGCCGGAGGCAGATCGATTCCGTTGGCCGGTTGTCGAGGTCTGGCGCATGGGAGCCGGGCCCGTTCTGGAGTTTGGGTGATCGAAAGGCAGTCGGTGGCCCGACCGCGGACAGATCGGATTCGTGGACTCTATGAAGAAAACACGTCACGGCTCGACAGTAAGAACCAGCTTGGAGCTCCGAGGCGCGTGAAATGGGTCCCCAGTGAACAGTTCCAGGGTCGCTGCCCCGGGCTCACGAGCCCGGGCCAGGACCGTGTTCGGAGGGCCCATCGGGGCCAGAACGGCCCCGTTCACGGCCACCACGGCCGAAGGAACGGGCCCCACAGTTCCACCGCCTGCCCGCCGTCCCGAACTCGACCACCCGTCGCAGAGATCAGGAGCACGTCACCCACGCGGACCACAAGGGGCGAGGGAGCACTTCTCCACCTGTTGTACTTCGATCAATCGGGACATCGGCAAGGCACTCCAGGCGCCCCCTGTCGACGCCAACGACCTCGCCTCGGCTCGTTACCCACCTAGACGTCCTCGGACGGGTCCCAATCACCGTCCTGACCGCTTTTCCGGCGGGTGGACGGAACTGTCGAGCCTGGCTCTCGGGTAGATCCGGCCTGCGAACTCGAAGTCGGTGTCGTTGATGTCTGTCCCCCCGACGATCGGCTGGCCGTCCTTGGTGATCGAGCCGGGCAACTGGTAGCACATGATCGAGGTCTGGTCTTCCGGGGTGCCCATCAGCGACGCCTCGTCGAGCCCGGTGAGCACCTGGGCGTCCACCATGGCCTTGTCCCACCCCTGGGTGGCCAGGAAGTACCGATACGCCTTATCGGGGTCGATCCGGTCAATCAAGGCCTGCCGCATATGCTCGTGTGGGAACCCCAGGGTGTGCCCGGTTTCGTGCCGGACGACCCGATGATACTCCGACTCCGCGGTGTCCATCGAAAACGCTTGAAGGTTCATGGTGGGACGGTTCGTGGGAATGAGCTTGATGTCCGTCCCGAGATAGGACCAGTACCCGCTGCCCTCGCGAGAGATGCGGACGTCGCCGGTGTCCCCCGTCTCGACAAACGAGATGCACGCGGTCTGGGTCCACGCGTTCATGTGTTCGACAATTCGACTTCGCAGATCAGTCGGAGTGCTTTCCATGAAGCTCACCGTCAGCTGGCGGGGGGTCGGGCCCCAGTACTTCGCCGTCAGCACAGCGATCTGCATCGGGTCCATCACCCCGAGGCCCGAGTCGCGGCCGATCGGGGCTGCCATCGGAGCGTTGACCGGGTTGATCCGAATGGCGTGGGCCGCCGCCTTGATCAGAAGCCGCTTGGGCAGGGGCTTGATCGAGCACCCGGGCACGTCCGCCGGCCGCCTGTAGCCGCTTTCCTTCAAACCGCCTGGACCCAACTTTTTGCTCAGCGCATTGAACACATCCGCGATCTTGCCGAACGCCTCGCGCAATTCGTCAATCTCACTCATGGGACGACCTCTCAGCTTGGGTTATCGTGGTAAGATGCGTCCTTTGCGGCTGACTCTCCTTATCATAGTCACTCCTTCAGTTGAATCGGGCCGATAACGCGATTCAAGACAATTCCGGTTCGAAATCATGCCGGGTCACGAGAGTTGGGGGAGAATGGACCGGTGCCAACGATCATGCGGCATTTCTGGCCTTTTTCTCCCAAGATACCTCCTGAGTCCCCATCTCGGGGATACAACAGGAACGTTTTTCTTGGCGAATTGGTCCAGGGTCGCCCGGGCCAGCTCCGCCCCTTGGCTGACAACCCATCGCTCCCAGGCTCCGGCCTTCTGATCCCCGACGGGAATTCGCCTACACTCGCACTGGCAACGGGTGCGTGGCGCGCTTCGCCTGCGGATTTCAGCTCGGCCTCGTGGCGGTCGATGATCGCGTTGGTGTACGAGTGGCAGAACTCGTGAACGACCGTCTCCAGGACGCCGCTCCCGAAGGTCGGCTTGCCCGTGGCGTCCTTCGCCCAGGTGCCCAGGATGCAGTAGAGTTCCTCCGTGCCGTCTGGCAGCCGAAGCGGGGCCCATAATTGCAGGGACCATTCAACAGCCCCAGCGCGAGGGTGAAACGGCTGCCCGTCCGATCGCCGAAGAACTCGGGGAACCATTCCAGATGGCCTTCGTTGTCCAGGAGCTGGTTCTTCCGGTCCTCAGCCATCTGGTACAGTTCGCGATGAGCCGCAAGAAACTCCGGGAACCGGCTCTCGGCCGCGAACTTCCTGAGTTCGCGGAGGAAGGCTCGGGCATCCTCAGGCGTCCAGAGCGAGTCCAGGCTCGGGGGCCTGGGGTCGAGCGAGATCCGTTCCTCCAGCGTGTTCGCGTCGGTCAGATGAACGGCCATGCTCATGCAGGCATCAAAGGTGATGCCGTGGGTCTCCCGGAGTTTTCGCGCGAGCGTGACGGCCGGATGGCCGCGAAACGGGCCGAACTGACGCTCGACGTCATCGACATAAGACGGGATCCGGGCCATGTTATACTCGGGATGTCCCGCGAGTCGAAACACGATGCAGACTATACCTTAAGCGGCCATAAGTGAAACATCTTCGAATAGCTGGAAGTTGAGCGTCATCAGCGTTTTCAGTCGTTCGGCGTGTGTGGTCGGAAGAGCCGTCGAGGGTCTCTTGGATGGCGGCTTGAAAGTCGGCGAACGTTGGATGGTATCGACCATAGAGGGATCGTCGTTTGATGAACTTCCACAAGCGTTCGATCAGGTTCAGGTTGGGCGAGTACGAGGGGAGGAACAACAGCGTGATCCCCAACTGCGTCGCCAACGCCTTGACCGCGGCGTTGTGTTGATAGCGGGCGTTGTCCAACACCAGCGTGATCGGTCCGGTCAGACCCAATGCGGCGATCTTCCGCAGCAGTTCGCACATCGTCTCGGTGTTGACGACCGTGGTGTTGGTCACGGCGATCAGTTGACGCGTCACCGCGTTCCACGCCCCCAAGACGTTGAACCGTTGACGACCCGAGGCGGCGCGGATGAAGATCCGCGTGAACGACCACAGGCAACACAAGAAGGTCCCGAACACGAAATGGGCCGCGTCGACGAAGAACACGTGACCTTGTCCCGCTTGGGCGGCGTCCAGGCACGGCTTCAGCTCGGTGTCGAGAAAAGCGGCTTGGGTCTCAACGTGCTCGGCCAAGTTTTTTTGGGCGGCACGGGGATCGCACGGACGCGCTGGAAGTTCAGGCCCAGGTCCTTGAGGAACTTGCGGACTTGGCTGGGACTGCGTCGCAAGCCGGTCAGTTGAAAGATGCGTTCACCCGCCTCGGCCACGGTGCGGGCGGGTTGCTTCTGGAAGGACGCGCGGATCAAGTCGCGATAGGCCGCCATTTCGCTCACCGGGCGATTGGGGTTCCACTGCCGCAGGCCGTCCAGGCCCCCCTCTCGAAACGCGGCCACATACCGCTGGACGGTGGCCCGACTTACACCCACGATCTTGGCCGCGTCCTCGCGCTTGACCCCGTTGTGCAACAACCAGAGAACGAGCATCTTTTCCCGGATGCGTGGGTTGGGATGAGAGGACCGTTCCTCGTTGACGACTGCTGCTGCTCCTCGGTCAACCGGACGCGAAGCCAAGCCATGGTGAGCCTCCTTGCATTCCAACACGATCTCGATGAACATCCTTGCTGGCGGAGTCATAGGAATATCAAAATCCTCGGCGGGCGTAAACACGTCCAGGTACGGTACACCCGCACGTCAATGTCTCAGTCAACCCCGTGCGGGGTATAACTCCACCTAGGGATCGACGCCGATCTGAACGGCCGGTCTGGCGGACGGCTTCGTGACCGTCTTGTCGGACGATGGCCCCCCCCCGCGGGTCCAGTACGCTGCCAGAGTCAAGGCGGCCACACCCAGCGTGGTTCTCATGACGCCCATGATTTCTCCTCCCGGCGCCATCCCTGAAGTGCCCTTTCCATTGTCCGGCCCTGACCGGGCTTCGTTCCATCGGCGGAGCAGCCCGCAGGCGTCAATTCCATCAGGCTCCAAGAGGATGAATGAAACCACGTGCCGGGCATGTCGCGGATCGAAGCCGAGCACAGTGACCATTGAGGAGCCTCGGCAGGCTGGTCCAGCCGAGCGAGCGCTGGTACTTGTCCGTTGCTACGTAATGCCCAGCTCAACAAGCTCCGTAGGGCCGGATTCATCCTGCCGGCACGAGCCTGGTCCGCAGGACAGGTCCGGCCCTACGGATACACGGCCTCGGGCTGCTGCCGTTTTGGCGGCGGGCCACGGGAGGGTGTGCTGCCGTTTTGGCACATGCCCAGCGTTCGCATTCCCCACACAATCGGTCGGAAGAATTGATGATTTAATGGCTTACGGTCGCATCGGAAGAATCGGCATACGGGTTGCTTCTGATGGATTATGGGAAGCGGTTCCAAGGCGAGCGATGCACGGGCCGCTGCTCCGAGGCCCTTCCTCATGGGTGACTTCCTTTCAACGAGTTGCCCGTGAACACTGAGAGGAGATTTCCAATGCTTCCCGTTCTCCGCCACAACCTGCCGCTGGCCCCGTTCGCGGCCGATCCCGTCAACAGGCTCAATTCGCTGCTGAATAGCTTCTTCGGTGATGAGAGCGGATTCATGGGCCAGTCCGGGTCGTGGGCGCCGCTGGCGATGTGGGAGGACGACGACCACATCCACATCGAGGCCGAGCTCCCCGGCATGTCGGAAGAGGATCTCGAGATCACGGTCCATAACGGCATGCTCTTCCTCCGGGGCGAGCGCAAGCCGGTGGAAGGCCGGCAGTACCTGTACAACGGCCGCTCGTACGGCCGGTTCGAGCGGGTCGTCACGCTGCCTGAAGCCGTCAATACCGACGACGTGCAGGCTGCGATGACCAACGGCGTTCTCTGCATCAGCCTTCCGAAGAGCCCGGAAGCCAGGCCCAAGAAGATCACGCTCAAGAAAGGCTGATCGGCGGTTCGCCACGCGCGTGGCGGCCCGCGCGACGATGGGAGCGAAGCGGGACGGGGCGAGCCGGCCCGGTGTGCCGACGCCGTCGGGCGCCACCTCACTCTCTGCCGCCGGCGGGCCGCGGATCGTTCTCATTCACGGTTCAAGCTTTTCCCCATGATCCAACACAACAAGGAGACAGACCGATGTCCATCGAGCGCTGGAATCCCTTTGAAGAGGCCGTCAGCCTCCGCGATGCGGTCAATTCGCTGCTCCATGAGAGCTTCGTGAGGCCAGGTGGCGCTCCGGCCCAGGCCGGAGGCCTTGCGGCCTTCCCTCTGGACGTCTGCGAGACTGAGAACGAGTTCGTGGTCAAGGCCGCGCTGCCGGGCGTCAAGCCCGACGACGTGCAGGTCACGATCCACGGAGACACCCTGACGATCCGCGGCCAGAGCAAGGCCGAGGAAGAAAAGAAGGGTGAGCACTGGCATCTCCGCGAGCGGCGATTCGGCACGTTCCAGCGAGCCTTGTCCCTCACCACGCCCGTCGACGCGGACAAGGCGCAGGCCCAGTACGAGAACGGCGTCCTCACGTTGAGAATTCCCAAGTCGGAAGCCGCCAAGCCCAAGCAGATCAAGATCGGAGGAACCGCTCCGGGCCAGGGGGCCCAGGACAAGAGCAACAAGTGATTCCCGGCAGGTTCCGGTTCAGGAGGGGAATCGGGAGGGGCATGCCGGCTTGGGCGTGAGCTCAGCTCAGTTCAGACCCTCACCCGTCATTGCCGATTGCCTCGACGGGGCATTCCTCGAGCGCGGCGAGGCACGCGGCTTCCTGGGCGGGATCCTCGGGCTGGTGATGGACGTAGCTGTGGCCCCCGGCGTCGTGCCGGCGGAAGTTCTCGGGGGCGGTCTCGCGGCAGAGGTCGCAGTCGATGCAGGTGGCATCGACGTAGAACCGTCCCCCAACATTCTGCGACACCTTCTGCGTCGGGTCGGCCATGGCTCGGGTGAAAAGAGTGAGTGGCTGAATGTTGCCCGACAGGGGGCTCTCCCACGCGTCCATCTATTGTAAGAGCCGGCTCCGTCCCGCGACCAGACGAATGGGACGTCGCAAGACTCGCGCATGCTCGGTTGATCGGTTTCCGCACCTGTGACGATAGCTTGACGGCACCATCCGCTTCCGCGACACGCCCGCGACTCAGATCGCGGGCGACTCTGGCATTTCGTCCTCCGCATCACCTTCCTGCTCCCGGGCCTCCCAGTAGTAGAGGAACAGAAGGCAGGTGAAGAAGACCGCGAAGACCCTGATCACGGTGTCGCAGGCGAAGGCGACGAACGGATTGCCGAGGAGCCCAGCCGCAGTCAACGATGTTGCCAGCGTGATCGAGAAGAGCAGGTTCAGCGAGATTGCGAGCACACAGGCCAGGAAGATGGAGACCTCCTTGCCCCGGGTGAGCCGGGCACTGCGGCTGCGCGCAACGGTGACTCCCGCCCCCTCGAGGACCACCGCCTCGTCGATCAGACTGAAGCGTACAGCCAGGATGATGCCGGGAATGATGAAGACGAGAAGCCCCAGGATCACGAGGCCCTGGACGACGATGCGGGCCCCGAAGAGCCGTCCCCAGTGGCGCAGGCCCGCACGGATCGCCACGGGATAGGGGGTCTTCTCGCCGGACATCTGTCCCGCGAGCGCCGTGATCACCCCCCCGGTGCAGATCGGGCCGAAGACGATCTCGACCAGGTAGCTCAGCCGGATCAAGGACAGGACATCGGCCGGGTTGGGATTGCCCGCCTGGGCCGCCTCGATGAGCAGCTGGCCGGGGATCCAGATGGTCAGCACCAGCGCGGTGATGAGGGGGAGCTGCTGGAAGAGGAGCCGGAAAGCCATGAGGACCTTGCCCTGGAAGTCGCGTGGCACTCCCGACTTGCTCTCCGGATCGCGGGCCGTTGACTTCGGGGGCGCATACGGGTTCTCGGCATCATCCTCGAAATCGGAACCCGAGCGGCCCCGGCGATCGGGGCCGGCATCGGGAGCGATCATGCAACCGCAGTAAGGACAGGCACCACGGGAGACCGAGAGCTGGTCGTCCGTCAGCAGGGCCCGGCAGGACGGGCATTCCTGGAAGCTCCTCATGGAGTGGTCTCTCGCGGCGCGGTTCGTGCAGTAGGGTGCGGTGCGGGCCGGCGCGGCCAATCACACCGACTTGGCGTTGATCCAGGGCATCAGGGCGCGGAGCCGCTTGCCGACCTGCTCGACCGGGTGCTCGCGCTCGAGCCGCTTGGTGGCGTTGAAGACGGGGCGGTTGGCCCGGTTCTCGAGGATCCACTCCCGTGCGAATTGGCCGGTGCGAATCTCCTGGAGAATCTTCTTCATCTCGGCGCGGGTCTGCTCGGTGACGATCCGCGGGCCGCGGGTGTAGTCGCCGTACTCGGCCGTGTTCGAGATGCTGTACCGCATGTAGTTGAGACCGCCCTGGTACATCAGGTCGACGATCAGCTTGAGCTCGTGCAGGCACTCGAAGTAGGCGCTCTCGGGCTGGTAGCCGGCTTCCAACAGGGTCTCGAAGGCCATCTTCACCAGGGCGCTCACGCCGCCGCAGAGAACGACCTGCTCGCCGAAGAGGTCGGTCTCGGTCTCCTCGGCGAAGGTCGTCTGGAGGACGCCCGCGCGGGTGCCGCCGATGCCTTTGGCATAGGCCAGTGCCAGGGCCTTGCCTCCGGGGGAGCAGTTCTCGGCTGTGGCAATGAGGCAAGGGACGCCGCCCCCCTTGGTGAACTCGCTGCGGACGAGGTGGCCCGGTCCCTTGGGGGCCACGAGGGCGCAGTCGACGCCCTCGGGCGGGACCACCTGGCCGAAATGGATGTTGAACCCGTGCGAGCAGAGAAGGAGGTTGCCGGGCTTGAGGTGGGGCTTGATCTCGCGGGCGTAGATGTCTCCCTGGACCTCGTCGGGCAGGAGGATGTTGATCAGGTCGCCGGCCTTGGCGGCGTCGGCCGCGGAGACGGGCTTGAACCCGTCGCGAATTGCGGTCTCATGATTGGCCGAGCCCGGCCTTTGACCGACCACCACGTCGCAGCCCGAGTCGCGCAGGTTCTGGGCCTGGGCATGGCCCTGGCTGCCGTAGCCGATGATCGCGATCGTCTTTCCCTTGAGCAGCGAGAGGTCGGCGTCCTGGTCATAATACATCTGGGCGGGCATCGGCGTTCTCCTCGGGATCTGTGGGCTTGGTGGACAAAAAGACCCGGGACGGATCAATCCAGCCCCGGGCATCGCGTCGGTGGGAACGGGGCGCTGGCCCCTTGAAATCAGAGCTCGGAGTGTCCCTGGACGGTCGGATCGTCGTCTTCCGCCGCCTCCGTCTCCGGGCCGGCCGTGAGTCCATTGCGGTCGTCTTCCAGGTGTCGTGTTCCGCGCACGAGGGCGATCCGGCCGGTGCGGGCGACCTCGAGGATCCCGTACGGGCGGACCGCCTCGATGAAGGCCTCGATCTTCTTTTCCTGGCCCGAGATCTCGATCATCATCTGGTCGGGACTGACGTCCACGATCCGGCCCCGGAAGATCTGCACCAGCGACTGGATCTCGGGGCGCTCGGCGGCGGGCGCCTTGATCTTGATGAGCATCAGGTCGCGCTCGACGAAGTCCTCGCGCGAGATGTCGAGCACCTTGACCACGGGGACGAGCTTCTCGAGCTGCTTGCGAACCTGTTCCAGGTGCCGGTCATCCCCCATCACCACGAACGTCATGCGGGACAGGCGGGGGTTCTCGGTCTCGCCCACGGCAAGGCTGTCGATGTTGAACCCCCGGGAGGCGAACATCCCCGACACCTGGGCCAGGACGCCGGGTTGGTTCTGCACCAGGGCCGAGAGCACGTGCCGGATCCTGCCGGTCGTGCGCGAATCTCCGGCCGGAGTGGTGGACGAACTGGAACCCGGACTTGATTGTGTCGCCATCGACGCGTCCCCATGCTGGCTTGCCCGCACGCGGTGATCCCCGGCACGGCCGCCAGTTTCGAGCATGACCAGTGAAGAATTTACGGTGTGAAGCCTTGTTCCCGCAAGGGCCTAGAGCGGTTTACTTTCAGGCGGCATCCTCCCGGGAGTCGAGTCTTGTAGGGCAGGATTCATCCTGCCAGTATTGGCGCATTCGGCAGGACAAGTCCTGCCCTACGGTTGTGAGCGAAGCGACGACAAACGTCTCAAGTGGGGGAGAGGGTTCTCCCGGAGCCGGCCGTACCGGCCTTGCCCCCGGGCGCCAGACCGTGGGACGACCGGGCGGATCCGATCCGCCACATCCCGATCGATCGATGGCACAAGTTGGCTCACGGCTGGATCGGCGGCAGGGTGCCGGGGAACGAGGGCGTGCCGCCGGGAAACGCGGGCGCTCCGCCGGGCGGGTTGGCCGACTCGGCCTTCTTGGGCCGGACGAGCGCTGGGCGGTCGAGGTTGATCGAGCGGAAGCTGTCGCCGGGCGTCAGGTAGTACCAGGCGGCAAACCGGTTCGAGAGTTCCTGGACTCGCTTCTTGCCGTCCTCGAGCTTCTTCTCGTAGTCCTTCTGGTCGCGCTCGGCCCGCTCCTTGGCTTCTTTCTGCTCGGCCAGCACCTTCGGGTCATTGGGATCGGGCGCGAACGGGTTGGCGGGGACTTCGATCGGCTGGCCAGGGGTCGCAGTCGGCTTGTCCTTGTCCTTCTCCTTCTCGTCGTCGGACTTCGGCCTGGGGACGAGCGTCGGGTCAAAGGAGACCGTGACCATCACGAAGCGGTTCTCGGTGGTTCCCTCGGCTTTCTTGGATTTCTCCTTGTCCTTCGGGATCCCGACCTTCTCGCTCGCCTTCGTCTCGGCGTCGTCGCGGGAGCCGGCCGTCAGTTCCTCGCCGGTGCCGAAGAAGACCTCGCCGAACCGGAGGGTGTAGACAACCCCCTCGTCGGTGTAGACCCTCACATCGCCCTGATTCGAGAGGACCTTGCCGTCCCTGGTCATGAAGAACCCCTTGTTCTGAAGCGATGCGATGCTCGTGGCCGCGAGCTTGATGCCCCCCTGGTCGCTGTTCATGAGGTCGCGGGTCAGGCCCGGGGGCTTGGTGCGCACGCCGACGATCTTCAGGTCGGCCAGGGCGTCGGTCAGGGTGCGGAGCTTGTCGCTGTCGAGCTCCTGGTCGGCAGCCAGCCCGGCCATCGTCCAGGGTGCGATCGAGTCCTTGCGCTCGATATCGAGCACCTCGCCGCGCTGGTAGCCCTGCTCGAGATTGACCTTGTAGTTATCGAACTCGATCTTCCGGATGTGGCTGGCCTCGAGCTTGAGCAAGTTGGTCTCGATCCAGTCGGCGAAGCGGGTGGAGGGTTCGGCCTTGATCCGGACCCCGTAGGTCCGCCGCTCGCCAGGCACTCGCACGTACCGCTGGCCGGACTTGTCCTTGATCTCGTCGCCGATGATGAGGTCGGCCAGGACCTCCTCGGAGGCGTTCCGGAGTGTGATTCGCTTGCCCCGCCCCTTGAGGGTGGTGATCTTGGTGTCGAGGGGATCGATCACGCCCATCGCCTCCTGATCCTCGGGGCGATCCGACCGGATCGTGTCCTTGACCAGGTCGATGACGGCGGCCGCGGTCTTGGAGAGACGATCGCGAGCATCGGCCGGGTAGTCGTAGTGGGACGGGATGACCCACTTCTTGTCCTTGTACATGACCCGGAACCGCGAGGCCGTGGCCGTCGAGGGATCGAAGTCGACGACTTCCAGGTCGGTGCAGGCCAGGGGGTCCTTGAACTTGTCAGAGAAGGGCTGGCCCTGGTCGTTGAAGGTTTCGTTGCGGATCGTGCGATCCCTGGTGCTCACGAAGGCCGCGCCGGTGAGCACCAGGGCCACGGCGACGAAGGTCAGGGTTTTCCACAGGTCGTTCATCGTCGTTCCTCGAAATCAACCTGGCGGCCGCGGCGGGCCGCCAGGGTCGAATCATTTCTTCTCTTCGGGTCGGGTGCGGAACGTCAGAGCTTGGGTGTCTACGCCAGCCGGCTGGGGTTGGCTCCCAGGTTCTCGCGGCGGAGACGGGTGGCGAAGACGAGCAGGGCGAGGATCAAGGGGGGCAGGGGCGGAATGGCCGCGGCCATGAACCGCACGCGGTTCTCGATGGCCCTGGTCTTCTGCTCCGAGTCGGCCTTGCCGTCGCGGATCCTGGTCAGCTTCTCGTCGTCGATCTTGGCCTTCTCGACCTCGAGCCGCCGCTGGGCGACGTCCTGGAGATACGCGAGCTGGATCTCCTTGTCGCGCTCCTCCAGGTCGGTGCGGCTCTTGACCTCGTCGACCTGCTTGTCAAAGGCCTTCTGGGCCTGGTCGAGCTTGTCCTTCGCCGCGTCCTCGGCCGCCTTGGTCTGGCGCTCGAAAGCGTCGACGAACTTCTTGGTCTCGGCCTCGATCGTGGTCAGGGTCCGGTGCTTGAGCCGCTTCTTGCGGAGGGCCACGAACGAATCGTCGCCGGCCAGCACGTCCACGCAGTTGAGCACGAAGGTGACGTTGTCGAAGTCGAGGTTGGCGATCTTCTGCTTGCGGAGCTCGAAGAACTGCTCGGCGATCATGTCGAGGTCGGCGATCGCGATCACCTTGATGGTGGCCGGCTTCTCGTCCTTCTTGGGTTCATCCTTCTTGGCCGAGTCCTTCCTGGCCGGATCGGTGTCCTTGTCGGCCGCCTTCTCCACGGGGGCGGGGCCGGTGATCCGGGCGGCCAGCGTGTAGCTGGTGTCCGAGAGGATATGGCGGCGGCGGGGGTTGATCCCCGAGATGCCCATGAAGCCCTGCTGCACGGCGTCGGACCAGGCCAGAACGCCCCCTTCGTTGTTGGTGCGAAGCAGCGGGATGAACTCCGGTCCGGATCCGCTGGACCTGGGGCGGAGCAGCCCCGGGAAGAGCATGACGATCTCCTGGAGACCCGAGGAGGCGATCTGCTCGGAATTGAACGAGCCCTCCTGGCCGCTGCCGTTGCCGACGAAGACGATCTCGGGATCGAGCATGGCCAGTTGCGGGTGCGGGTTGTACCGATTCCAGACGATGTCGGTCGAGGGCCAGTCCAGGCCGACGAGGTCGAGCAGGGGGCGGAGGTTGCCCTTCGGCTCGGGCGGCGGGCCTCCGCCGAACATCCCGCCAGGCGGCATCTTGGGGACCTCCGGCGAGATCCCCGGATTGACCTCCGGCAGCGGATCGAGGAAGAGCAGCGTCGGCCCACCCTTCTTCACGAAGTCGGTGAGGTTGTCGATCTGCTTCTGGGTCAGCGACGACGGCTGGGCGACGAGCAGGGCATCGAGGTCGGCCGCGATCGGAGCGTCGGGCGAGACCGTGCTGACCTCGTACTGCTTCTTGAGCTCGTCGACGATCTGCCATTCCGGGTTCTGGCCCATCGATCGCATGTCGAAGCCGCCCATCAGCCTGGCGTCGGTGTTGAGAATGCCCACCTTCTTGCGGGCGCTCCGGGAGACCACCCGGATCGACCGCGTCAGCTCGTACTCCACCGGCAGGCCCCTGTCAAAGAAGGGCACCACCACTTCCTCGAGCCCCGAGGTGAACGCGACACCCAGGATGATCTCGGAGACCGTCCGCTTGGCCTGGTCTTCGGAGAGCACCCGCTTGGGCACGATGCCGAACCGTTTCTCGGCCTCGCGCGCCTCCTCCGAATAGAGCTCGGCCGGCACCAGGTTGAGCTTGATCTTCCCCCGGCTCGAGGCCTCGAACTCGCGGAGCAGGGCCAGCAGGTCGGCCTTGGTTTGCACGAAATCCGGAGGAACGTCGGGGCTGTAGTAGGCCTGGATGAGCACCGGCCGGTCATCGGGGATCTGCTTGATCAGCGCGAACGAGTCGGCCGAGAGCGTGTGCATCTTCTCCGAGCTGGCGTCGGCCCGCGCCCCCAGCCGCTCGATCATCACGCTGAGGCTGAACAGCGCCACGAGCACCGAGGCGAAGCGGATGGCCGAATGGACCCACCGGCCCTGGCTTGCCTCGCCTCCGGCCCAGTGCCGGCGGCCCAGCAGCACCATGTTCAGGTAGAGCATGGCCACGGCCAGCGAGACGAAGTAGAACACGCCCGAGAGCGAGATCACGCCGGCGCCGAAGTCGCGGAACTGGGCGGGAACCGACCAGCCCTCGATGTGCCGGCGCACGGCGCCCGCCGTGGGAGAGCCCAGCCAGTCGAGGAACACCGGCACCATGCAGAAGAGCACACCCAGCAGGAAAGCCACCGTGATGTTGGACGAGAGCAGCGAGGCCACCATGGCCACGGCGATCAGCATGATGCCCATCAGCCAGTAGCCCAGGTAGGTGGAGAACATCACGCCCCAGTCGGGCTCTCCCAGGAATCGCAGGACCACCAGGTGGCTGAGCGAGAACGCCAGGGCCACCGTGTAGATCCCGACCGTCGCCAGGTACTTGCCCAGCACGACGTCGAGATCGTGCGCAGGAAGCGTCAGCAGCAGCTCATCGGTTCCCTGCCGCCGCTCGTCGGCCCAGGTGGTCATGGTGATCGCCGGGATGAACAGCAGGAGCACAAAGTGCATGTACCTGTTGAGCTGGTCGAGATTGGCCAGGTTGCTGGAGAAGAACTCCGGCCGCCAGAACGCCAGCCAGGCACTGACCAGCACGAACAGGGTGATGAACACATAGCCGGCCGGGTTGCTGAAATAGCTCTGGAAATTGCGCTTGAAGATGGCCCAGATCACGTGCGGGCGGAACGGCCGGGGGCCGCGGACCTGGGGCGGCTTTTCCACCGGCGGCTTCGTGGTCGGTTTGGTCTCGAGCGTCGTCACCGCGGGAGTCCTCTTAATCTTGAGCAAAAAGGCCAGTGGCGAGTTGTCAGCCGCGTGTCGCGGACGATGGGGAGCGGCAAGCTCAGCGAGATTCTCTCGTGTCGCGCGGTCGTCGCCAGGTTTCCTGGTCGCGCCTGGCTTGCGCCTCGTCACCCGCGGCTCGCCGCGACAAATCCCATCAGACTGGCTGTGCCGTCATCTTGTAGAAGGCTTCTTCCAGGTTGCCGTTCTGGCGCGCCAGCTCGGCGGGCTTGCCGTCGAAGACGATCTTTCCGTCGTGGATGAACAGAACCCTGTCCGCCACGGGCTCGACCTCCTGGAGGATGTGCGTTGAGACCATGATCGTCTTCGATTTGCCCAGGTCGCGAATCAAGGAACGCACGCCCCGGATCTGGTTGGGGTCCAGGCCGCTGGTGGGCTCGTCCATGATCAGGACTTCCGGGTCGTGAAGGAGCGCCTGGGCCATCGAGACCCGCTGGCGGTACCCCTTGGAGAGCTTGCCGATCGGCTTGTGGGCAACCGAGTTCAGGGCGCACTGGGTGACCACGGCATCCACTCGATGGCTCAGCCGGGCTCCCGACAGGCCTCTGGCCTCGCCGAAGAACCGGATCAGCCCAAGCGGCGTCATGTCAGGGTAAAGAGGGCCATTCTCGGGGAGATATCCCAGGTGTTCGGCAGCGCGGATTCGGTCGGACTGCACGTCGATGCCGGCGATCCGGGCCGAGCCGTGAGTGGGTGCCACGAACCCCGTCAGAAGGCGCATGGTCGTCGTCTTTCCCGCCCCGTTGGGACCGAGAAAGGCCACGACCTGACCCTTGGGGATCGAGAACGATACGTCGCGAACCGCCAGGAACGACCCAAACTGCTTGCAGAGCCCATCGGCTTCAATCATGACGGGCGTGGACATGCCGGTAGTTTCCTCCCAAGCCTCGTGACAACGTCGGCCTTCGCGTCAGACCAGTCCCACCGACCTCGCCTCGGGCACGGCCAAGAGGGAGCCGGCCCATCGATCGGTTACGCCCTGATGCAAGAATGCATGGCGAGCGGTCCTCGTACTACTTTCTATCTACGAGGATCGGCCGAATGGGTTCATTATGCGCATCCCGGATTCTTAACGCAACCGGTGCGAACCGTTCCCCAGGAGGATTGCAAAGTGATCGGTCCCTGAGTTATCATTCTGCCTCTATCCATTGGAAGGACACCCTTTGAGGCTAGGTCACGGATGGCCGCACCCATCGCTTCGCTGCTTGATGCCTTTGATCAAATCGCCGACCCCCGTAAGCCGCGCGGGTCCGCCACCCCTTCACCTCGATGCTGGCGCTGACGTTCCTAGGCTTACTCTGTCGCCAGACCGATTTTGCCTCGCTGCAGCGTTGGGCCAACGATCATTGGCGGGTCCTCAAGGGCCCCTTGGGCTTTACCCGCAAAAAGCCGCCTCATGCCACGACCATCAGCCGCGCCATGGCGCGATTCTCTCTGGAGCAGTTCCGCGATGTCTTCGCTCGCTGGCTGGTCACTCTGCCGCAGACCGCGTTGGCCGTCACGGCGTCCGCCGACGGCAAGACCAGCAAGCAAGGGCACGATGCCCAGGGCGATCCCGTCCACATGCTCAACGTTTTCGCGCACCAACTCGGTCTGAGTTTGGCTCAGTTCCCCGTGACCGACGGCAAACCGACGGAACCTCAGGCGTTGAAAGCCGGCCTGGCGGAGTTGCTGGAGCATTACCCATTGCTCCGCCTCTTCACGGCCGATGCCCTGTTCACGCAACGCCCCTGGGCCCAGGTGATCCTTGAAGCTGACCGCGATTTCTTGTTTGCGGTGAAAGACAACCAGCCTGATCTGGTCGAAGCCGTCCGGGCCAGCTTCGCCGCCGCCCAATGCCCCGACGTGGAAACTCGGGAGAAAAAGGGGCGAGATCCACACCCGCAAGCTCTGGATCCGTGAGGGCGAATGCGTCGACTACATCCGCGAGGCAACCTCATTCCCCGGCATTGAACTGATCCTGCGGGTCGATTCCGAGGTCCGTCTCCGGGGGACCGTCACCCGCCATGAGACCCGTTATTTCATCGCCAGTCTCTCGGCCGATGAGGTCAGTCCTGAGCAACTGATGCGCTTGGTCCGGGGCCATTGGTGTGTCGAGAACGGCCTGCACTTCATCAAGGACCGGTGGTGGGACGAGGACCGCCAGTGGAGCATACGGCCGGGCTTGGCCGAACGACTCGCCTCGCTTCGGAACGCCGCGTTAACAGTTCTGCGCCTGATCCCAGGACTGCCCGACGATCTCCCCATTCGAGCCCGTGCTGATCACTTGGGACGAAGGTTGCGAAAGGCGCTGAAGTTGATCGGGGCGATCAAATGACGACTTTGCAATCCTCCTGAACCGTTCCCGGCCAGTGGTGAAAGTCTGATCCTTTCTTGTGGACTACGGCGCGACGGAGGTGCAAAGAACAGCGATCGGGATCGGCTGGGCGGCTGGAGGCTCGCCGGCTGAAGCCGGTTTCGACCCCGAACACGAATCGAGGCGTCCGCCATGAAAAGCGCCGGACCTCCCTTGCACGGGGCCCTGATCGGCTGCGGTTTTGTTTCGCAGCACCATCTGGAAGGATGGTCGAGAATTCCGGAGGCGAAGCTGGTGGCCCTCTGCGACCTGGAACCCGAGCGACTGGAGCGAGCAGCGCTCCGGGCCCCGGGAGCCCGGCGCTACACCGACGCCGGGGCGATGTTCGAGAGCGAGGAGTCGCTGGATTTCGTCGAGATCTGCACCCGTCCGGATTCCCATCGCGAGCTCGTTGAGTTGGCCGCGCGGCACGGGGTTCACGTCCTCTGCCAGAAGCCGGCGGCGGCCGTGCGGTCGGACCTCAAGGCGATGATCGAGGCGTCGGTGTCCACGGGGATCCGCCTGATGTTTCACGAGAACTGGCGGTTCCGCCCCTGGTATCGGGCGATGTGCGCCGAGATCGACTCGGGGGCGATCGGCCGGCCGATCCGCCTGCGGATTGCCCGTCGCGACACCCGGGCGTTGAGAGAGGGGGGCTGGGCTACGACGACCAGCCCTACTTCCGGACGATGCCCCGGCTGATTCTCCTGGAAATGGGCTGCCATCTCGTCGACACCGCGCGGTTCCTCATCGGTGAGATCCAGACGGTCGCGGCCACGCTCGGCAAGTTTGGCTGGAACAGCATCGGCGAGCACATGGTGACCCTTTCTGTCTACTTCGCCGGGGGCTGTCTGGGATTGCTGGACATGACCTGGTGCGCGCCAGCCGATCTCGCCCGATCGGAATGGGCCCTCAACGAGACGGTGGCCGAGGGGACCACCGGATCGATCCGGCTGCTCACCGATGGCTCGCTCCAGTGGATCAGCCCGACGGGCCGCCGCGAGCGTAAACCCGTGAGCCTGCCCCCCGACGACCAGGTCTACGTCGACGGCTACGTCGCCACCCAGCGCCACTTCCTGACCGGCCTGCTCACCGGTGCCGACCACGAAACCCGCGCCAGCGACACCGTGCGCACCATGGACGTCATCTGGACCGCCTACCGCTCGGCCGAGGAGGGACGCGTCCTGCCAGTCTGACCGAGCTGCATACCATCGCGATCGCGCAGGCCGTCCCCATCCCGTCCGAGCCCTTTCCCGAAGGCTTGTCAGCGCTGCAAGTGTGCGTTAGGATGACATCACGAGACGCACCCGTAGCTCAATTGGATAGAGCATCGGTCTACGGAACCGAAGGTTACTGGTTCGAATCCAGTCGGGTGTAATGACGTCAGAAGCCGGCTCAGACCGACAGGATGCCTCAAGTCCTTGGGAAATCAAGGGATTTTCGCTGGTCAACGGCGAAGGATTCGAGCCGGTCATCACGCCAGCATGCGACACATCCCTCCCGGAAACGTCCCCTCCGGTGGCCAAATGGTGGCCAAAGTGTTCGCTTATGGGTTGGCCTTCCATGCCGGTATTCTCAGTATCCGAGGCGACTGGGACGGTCGGATCGGACGGTTGTCGGTGGCCAATCGGTCCGTCCGTCCCGGTCATAGCCACTCCCTCGGTCTGGTCCTCGGTCGGTCGGAGGGAGGGCAGTCGCGAGGCGGCGCCCTCGATATCCACGGCCCGGGGCTTGGTGTAGCGGCCGGTCAGTTCCAAGCTCGAATGCCTCATGAGCCGTTGAACGACCCTCGGAGAGACGCCAGCGGCGTCGGCCAGCGTTGCCGTCTGGCATCGCAGGCTATGGAAGTCAAAGAAGAGCCCAGATGCGTCACGGTAAGGGATGCCGGCGGCTTCCAGGTCGGCACGGAGCATAGCGGCTCCCTTGGCGGGCAGCGGGAAGACTGGCGAATCAGCCGCCAGCGTGGCGACATAGGGCCTCAGATCGTCCGCCAGGTCGTTCGGCAACGGCAACTCGGCTTCCTGCCGGTTTTTCGTGTAGGCAGCAGCCACGCGGACGCTGGGGTCGTTCCAGTCGAACGACGCTGGTGTGATACTGGCGATTTCCGAGTATCGCAGTCCGGTCGATGCGGCCAGACGGTAGCAAAGCGCTCGCGCCGGGCCGGTCATCGCCTGGAAGGTGGGGCCTCTGTAGGTAACCTCGATGAGTCGGGTCAGTTCATCGAGGGAGAGGGTGCGGCGGTCATGCCGGCGGTCTTCCTTAGCGTTGTAGCCGGCTAGCCCCTCCAAGGGGTTATTCCGCAACCGTCCTGTCTTCCAGGCCCAACGGGCGAAGGCACGGGCACAAGCCCGATAATGGTTGCATGTCTGGGCCGATCGTCCCGAGTCGCGGAACGTCGCTAGGGCGGCTTGGACCGGCTCGGTGGCGATGTCCGATAATTTCGCCTTGGCTAGCAGCCGGTCGATCGTGTCGCGGGCCTGCTCTTGCCGAGACCGGCTCATGGTCTTTCCATCGATGTCGTTGGGCCGGGCTCCAGACATCACGGCGATGAGGCGTCGCACACGGTCGGCGCTCTGATCGGCATGCTTCGGAGTGTGGCCTTGGTTGAGCATCGCATCCCGCCAGGCGGTCAGGTGTTCTGACAGCGGCCGGGCCTGATGATCGCGGCGGGCAAGATCCTTGGGGTCCACCAGGCCAGCGCGGATCTTGGCGGCTTCTGCCTCCGCCGCGCGGGCCAATTCCTCAGTCACTCGGCGGTCGGCGCAACCCTTCCGGGACCGCTTCACTCCATCGGCGTCGGTGTATCTGAAGTACCAAACCCGGCCGCGCTTGCGTAAACTTGCCATAAGATCCCATCCTTCTATTTCAAGGGTGAGGATCAAGGGACGGGATCGTTCGAGCGGTCCTTTCCCCAAGTCTCACCACAATATCATCAATTGGAAATAGGTTCAAGATGTGCTTTACTCTGGATTATTTCCCAGTCGAGGAGACTCTGACCTGATGATGCCCAGCGTCTTTCTCGATGCACGGCAGATCGCTCGTTGTTACCGGATACCACTGGTCCCAACCTTCAGCGGTCACTTCGACCACGGGATCATCCCCCTGTTGGCCCGGTGTCCATGTGGCGAGTTTGACTACCCGAATAGACTTGGTTAGCCCATATTTGGGTTGACCGAGTGGCCTGGGCGGAGGCTGCTTAGGCAAAAGGTCCCAAGGATCGATTATACTCGGCGCGGCCGGGTCTGGCACGAATTGTAGGCGGCAGTGTGTGGGTGTAAACTGCTGACGGGGAGCAACCTGGGGACAACATCAGTGTGGACCCGTCCTGCGGATCATCACCTTCACGGCGGACGACCGGAACGCCCTGGCCCACGACCGTTACCACCACCCCGACCCCCGCGTCCAGCGCAAGATGGAGGTCCTCTGGCTCAAGAGCCACGGCCTGACTCACGACCAGATCGCCGCCTACGCCGACGTCTCCCGGCGCACCGTCCAGCGCTACCTCGACCAGTATTATGAGGGCGGCCTGCCGCACCTGCGCCGCTGCCGGTGGCATCACCCCCACAGCGCCCTGGCCAAGCACCAGGACTCGCTGGAGGAGTACTTTCTGAAGCACCCGGTCCGCTCGGCCAAGCAGGCGCGGGCCATCATTGAGCAGCAGACCGGCGTCCGCAGGGGCCTCAGCCAGGTCCGCCACTTCCTCAAGGGCCGACTGGGGCTGCGCTCGCGCAAGACCGGGGCCATCCCCGTGCCGCCCCAGCAGACGGTCGAGGAGCACGCCCGGGAACAGGCCACCTTCGTGCAAGAGAAGTTAGGGCCGCGCCTGGAGCAGGCCCGCCGAGGCCGGAGGCAGGTCTACTTCGTGGACGCGGCCCACTTCGTCTTCGCGCCGTTCCTGGGTTGCCTGTGGTGCGCGGCGCGGCTGTTCGTGCGGGCGGCCTCGGGTCGCAAGCGGTACAACGTCCTGGGGGCGCTCGACGCGGTGACACACCGGCTGGTCCGGGTGACCAATCACGACTACATCAACGCCGAGTCGGTGTGCGCGCTGTTGCGCGCGGTGGCGGCTGCCAGTGTGGGGGTGCCGATCACGCTGGTGCTGGACAACGCGCGGTACCAGAAATGCGCCCTGGTGCAGGCGCTGGCGGCGTCGTTGGGGATCGAACTGTTGTACCTGCCCGGTTACTCGCCCAACCTGAATCTGATCGAGAGACTGTGGCGGTTCGTGCGCAAGCAGTCGCTGGACTCCATCTACTACGAAGATTTGCGCGATTCACGGCTGCGATCGATCAGTGCCTGGGCGATCTGCCCACAGTCCACAAGGGCGAGATGGCAACTCTAATGACTCCCAAGTTCCAGACGTTTGGAGATGTGCCACTATTGGCCGCGTAGAGTATAATCAGCGACGGAGTGTTCGCCGCTGTGTCCTGATTGGTGAAATCCATGAGACTCGAATGGATCATCGCCTGGGGATGGGAATGACCTACTCGCAGGAAGGCAAGCCATGACCAGGAAGAAGCAAATGAAGCCGGGCGAAAAGGTCGGGCTCACGCTGACGCAGGCGGAACGAATGCTCCTCCTCAATGCGATGCACGGCCTGACCGAAGAGATTCGGGATGTCATGCGTGCCACGCCGACCGCCCAGCCGGTCATGCTCACGCTCGACAACCTGGACGACCTCGAAGGGCATGTCGCCGCCGAAGCGAACCAGACGAAGGACAAGAAGCTCCGGCAGCGGCTCGACGCCATCTCGGAGAAGATCCAGAGGCACCTCGACCGCCACGACGACGAGCCGGAAGTGACCGAAAGCCCCGCCACGATCGGCTTCCTCGACCGGTTCGTTGAGTCTCTGGCTGGCCCGAGACCCCTGGTCGAGCCGCTCCCCACCAAGTCCGAGGAGGGCGAGGACCAGTACGGCGTCAAGCTCACGGACAAGCAGCGGGAATCGCTCCTCCACTGCACCGAGCTATCGAAGGGGCTCAGCGACAAGATCCGGGGGGCTGCCGGAGGGGCTCAAACCCTCGGGTTCACCAGGGACGAACTCGACGAACTCGCCAGCGAGGTCGATCTCGCCGTCCTTTACGCTCGGACCCCGCACAAGCAGCGGCTCGCTGCCGTCTTCGACAAGCTGGAAGTCCTCCTGGACGCTCTCGATCTGGACGAATCGGACGAACCAGAACGGCATCTCCCCGAGAGGACCGGCACGATCTACCAGTTCAAGGTGACGCTCAAGGGAAGCGATCCCCCGATCTGGCGGCGGATTCAGGTGCCGGACCTCACGCTCGGGGAGCTTCACGACGTTCTCCAGGTCGTCATGGGCTGGGAGGATGGCCATCTGCACCAGTTCATCAACCGGGCAGTATTACGGAACCCAAGATCCAGACGATATGGACTGGGACATGGAGGACGGAGGACGAGGAGGACATCCTGATCAGCAAGATCGCCACGAGGAGACGAAAGGTCGGTTCACCTACGAGTACGACTTTGGCGATTCCTGGGAGCATGAGATCGTTCTGGAAAAGACCCTGGAGCCCGAGCCGAAGGTCAAGTATCCCCGCTGCGTCGAAGGGGCAAGAGCGTGTCCACCGGAGGACGTGGGCGGGGTCTCGGGCTACGCCGATTTCCTGGAAGCGATGGCGGACCCGAAGCACCCGGACCACCGGGAGATGAAGGAATGGATCGGCGGCAAGTTCGACCCGGAAAAGTTCGACCTCAAGGCCGTGAACCGTGAGTTGAGAACATTGTAATGGGTGAACCATTCAAGGTCGGTGATTGCGTCCGCATCCCAGACGGACGGATCGGGCGGGTGCGAGAGAGTCATGGGAACGAAATGCAAGGTGCGGGTCCGACGCACGACCAGCGAGACCCACCAGTTCCTCAAGTTCATCGGCGATGATCTGGAGCGTGTCGATTGTCCGAAGGGCTGGATGAGCCCAGAGGGGTACGTCCGCTACCTCGATACCACGTTGGCGAAGATGCGAGAACGGGAGGCAGCAAAGAAGCGCCGTCAGAGCAAGCGAGATTGAGCAGACAACGCCTTTGCCGCTGCTCTTGACGGAGCAAATGAAGAAGATCAGGATCGCCAGCATACGCAGATGAGAGGGAGGAGATTACACGACCATGACTGCCCAGCCTCGCAAAATGTCCGAGATCATGAAGGAGATGTCGGAACGTCTTCTTCGCCACCCCAGTGAAGTTCCATCTTCAGAGGCAGCACACGTTGCACTTTTCTTCGCCAACGCAGCATGGAACGAGAGTATCGGAGTTGCTCATTCCAGAGACAGCTACCGCAACGTCTGGGAAACGATCGAAGCAGAGAATCCAGAACTCTGGAACGAGTTCAAGTCGAACGACATCAACGCCATGATCGATGAACTTGTCCAGTACAAGAAGACTCACTACCCGGACGACCAGCGGCGGATTCTGACCTGTGGCATCCCTGACGGGAAGATTCGTGTGGAATGGCTCAACGCCGCCGCTCCTGGGGTCGATGCCAAATGGGAGATGCGGCTCTACGGACTGGTGAGGACGGGCGAACGGGAGAAGGCGATTCGGTTCCTGCAAGAGACTCGGGGGATGTCCAACAAGGAGGCGGCGAAACGAGTGGCAGGGGTCGCCGCTGAACTGGGAATGAAGTAGCTCCATTTGGAGCCAAGGCTCCCGGCTTCGGTGAGTTGATCCGTACCGCTCACGTAGAAGACACCGACCATTGACATCGATTCACGGACAAGGACCAGGACTGGGAAGACATGGCAAAACGCAAAGCAACGAGCAAGGGTTCTGTGGAAGTCGGCCCGGTTCTTGAACTGATTGTCGCAATGACGGACCAGTTCTGCCGGGAGAAGCTCAACGAAGAGTATGCCGTCCTGTGTCGCCGTTTGGCTGAAAAGCTGGCCCGCAAGCGCCCATCCCCCTTGCTCGGCGGCAAGCCGGAGACCTGGGCCTGTGGGATCATCCGCACGATTGGTTGGGTCAACTTTCTTGACGACAGCAGTAACAAGCCGCACATGAAGCTGACGGCCATCGACAAGGCGTTCGGGGTCGGCGAAAGCACCGGCCAAGGCAAATCGAAAACCATCCGCACCATGCTCAAGATTCGGCAGTTCGATCATCATTGGACGCTGCCGAGTCGCATGGACGACAGCCCGATGATCTGGATGATGGAGGTCAATGGATTCATGACGGACATCCGAACATGCCCACGAGTGGTCCAGGAGATCGCCTTTGAGAAGGGTCTGATCCCCTACATCCCAGCCGACCGGGCAAATGAATCAGCCGAGGAGTGAACCATGAGCCACACCAAGAACAAATCAGACACCCCTCGCTTCCAGGTGGGAAACAAGGTTCGAGTCAAGCAAGGACTTCATGATCCAGATTTTCCCCGAGACCCCCCTGGGCGGCTGGTCGGGGACGATCAAGGAGATCGAGCAATCAGAAGACCAGATAACTTACGAGATCGAATGGAACAAGCGAACTCTCGATGGCATGCACCCGGTTTACCGCAAGAGGTGCGAACGGGACGGATTCGAAATGGAAACCATGTGGCTCGATGAGGAAGACATCGAGCCGGACGACGGGACGCCGGTCTCAATCGAGCAGCCAACCCGGATCAAGACGCCGCCGCTGTCGGAGAGAGACCAGGACGATCGGGTCCGCATGGCCCTCGGACTGACCCACGACGACCCGCTCCCGGAGATCAGCCTTGAGACTCTACTCACTTACCACCGCTATCTAACTGCGAACCTGAAGTTCCCGTTCAACGCCTATTGCGGGGAAGAGGAGGTCGGCCCCTTCTCCCGCAAGCGGGCCACCATGACCGTGACCGGCCTGCTCGATCCCGTGCGGGAGGGGCTGGGCGTGGAAGACGGTCTGGTCTGCAAGGGCCGTGGGCGGGGTGACGAGATCGAGGTCCCGCTGGCCGAAATCGAGGCCGGGAAGAAGAACCCGAACTTCAAGCTCATCTCGGACTACGCCTACTGGTTTCATAACTGGCCCTGCCGGGATGAGAGCGAAATCGACCGGGAAGACGACGGTCAGGATATCGGGTCCGAGATCCCGCCGCCGGGTATGTTGATCTTCACCAAGGCGGTCCTCCTCTGCGTCGTTGGGGGTGGTATCCTGGGGGCGACGATCGGGGCAGCCCTCAAGACGTTCAATGGGGCCGGGCTGGCGGCGCTGATCGGCGGCATCCCCCTGGGGATGATCGGTGCCTTGATCCTGGGCCGGTACGGGATCATCGCCGGTGCCGTGAACCGGCTCCGCTTCGGAGCGTTCCTCGGGGCCGTCCTCGGTTCACTCGGCGGCGGTCTTGTCGGGGTGGTCGCCGGATTGACGGTCGTGGCGCTGCCCTGGAGCCTCTTGGGCCTCATCGCCGGGATGTTCTTGGGGCCGTACGTGTTACCGCAAAAACAGCGGCGGTTGGTGTCCTTCCGGGCCGCATCCTTCGGGACGTGCGGTGGCGTCCTCATATCGGCGTTCAGGCATGACCAGGCTCGGGCGACTGCGGGGGCCGTCTCCGGTGCGATCACCGGCTTGGTCGCCGCCGCCGTACTGTTACTGCTCCTCATCGGTGCCGTGTACCTGATCCCTAGAACGCCGATGGGAGACGACGAGGAAGACGAGGTGTTCGAGAAGGTCGAGGAGGAAGACGAGGATCACGGCGGCGGCCTGCGCCTGAGACGATTCTGAGGAGTCAGCGATGGCCAGAGTGAGACGGAAGAGGAGCCCCAACGACGATCTGGTCGAAGCCGCCGAGAACTGCTTGCCGAACATCCTCATGTTCTATAAGCGATTCGAGGAGAAACGACCCGTCATGCTGCTCGACCTCCAGAGCCAGAAGATTTATGCGTATCCCTACAAGGAGTTCAAGGCCGAACTGAGCGAGAGGTCGCAGGTCATGTTGGCAGCCGACTATGAGAAGGCCATCGCCAAGAATAAGATCGTCGTCTTTGTGCGGGACAACGAGAACCAGAGACTTGCGTCCATGTTGTTCGACTACGAGTGAGACGATCTCTCTTGTGGCCCGCCCGACGTCAATTCACCCTATTTGCTGCCCATTCACATAACGGAGAGGAACGACGCCATGCCCAAGCCCACTGATCGAGCGATGCTGTCTCGCTTGGTGGATGCCTATGATCGGATTTCGGAGGAGAGCCTCGGCATGGGGGACCCCGAATTCCATGAGATCGAAGACCAACTCTTCGACGCCATCGTCGATTCCCGCTATCGAGCCGTGATCAAGAACGGCGAACATCTACTTACCTGATCCGAATGGGCTTCCTGGGGAAATCATCCTCGTCGATCCTGCTGAACCGGAGGATGTGGACGATCCCAGAGTCCTCAACCTCGACGAAGACTGAGCAGGGCGGATCGGCTCTCGTGGCATGTGGGGCGAGGGACGACTGCCCAAAGAAAGGGACCAGAACATGGCCAAGAAAGAAAAGCCATCGACGCAAGACGAGCAAAATAGGGTGGGGACTGGAGGAACGACCTCCCAACCGACGCCCTCCCTGACGAAAGAACTCCTGGAGTTGAAACTCTCTGAAGGACAGCGCCGCACTATCCTCAAGTACGCCGAGTTGCCCGCTCATCTGTCCGAGCGATTGGCAGCAAATCGCACTGTGGCAAAGAGAACGCAGTTCACACTCGATGAACTGGATGAACTTCTCGATCACGTCGAAACGTCGGTGTATCGTGCGAAGGGGAACGAAAAGCAGAAGGTCTTGCGTATCGTTGAGAAGGTGTCCGAACTACTTGGCAGCACGATCGACCCTGACGAGATCTCCGAACAGCGGCTTCCGAAGAAGATGAACACCGTTTTTCAGATCAAAGTGACTTTGATGGGTATTGCCCCTTTAATTTGGAGACGTATACAAACGCAAGACTGCACCCTGGTCGAACTTCATGATCTTCTCCAGGTCACGATGGGCTGGGAGTTCGAGCACCTCTATCGCTTCATCATCGGCGGTGTAGAATATGCGGACCTGGAAATGGCGAGCCAGGAGGACGTTCAGGATGCCTGCGATACCAATTTGAGCGAGATTCTCCCGGCGCAGAACCGCCGACCTCGGTTCCATTACGAGTACGACTTTGGGGACCAATGGATGCATCAGTTGGTCGTGGAGGAACGGTTCCCGCCCGAACAGGGAGTGAAGTATCCCATTTGCGTGGCAGGCCAGAGAGCGTGTCCGCCAGAAGACTGTGGCGGTCCCTGGGGCTACCCTGGCTTCGTGGAGGCGATCAGTAACCCCGATCATCGAAGACACGAAGAGATGCTGGAATGGGTCGGTGGCGAATTCGATCCAGAGAGATTTGATCTGGAGTCAGTGAACAAGGAACTTCGGCGTATGCGGATAAGAAAGTCCTAATCTCGTCCTCACGCCTGTTGGAATTGAGTAGCCGTGGGGGTGGGGGGGGTGGTGTGTACGAACGGCTGATGGCCTGTGTACTGATCGCGAGATCACGGCATGTGCGGCGTTCGAAGCGTTGTTCGTCGGCTCGATCCTCGACGGCACGAAGGTCCACAGACCCTCCTCACTTGAGAATCTCGAAGCACGTCGCTGCTGTCTTGGCAGCCGCACTCTGGCCGCCTTCAGCCCAGCCTTGACTCGCGCCGAACGTGCCGCAATCGTCTTGAACCGCTGCCGATCAATGGTCCCAACGCGGAAGCGGTGCCACCAGCGAAACATCCGCTTGGACAACGACGAGGTGCGCCGGTCGCCTCCCAGCACCCCCACGGTCGATCATCGCTTGGAAATCCCGATTCAAGTGCGACCAGCAGATCTGTCGCCACTCCGGATCGATCCACTCCAACGAGCTGTGTCGGTCGGTGGTGACAACTTGGTTCGGCTTACTTCCAAAACCGCTTTGGCCACTGCGGCGGATCGTTTGGCTGCGATGGTGAAGACTGTTGTCAGCGCGGTTACGACCACCCACAACTGGGCCTTGCGGCGGTTTTCACGCCACGAGGTGTCGTCGATGCTGGCCGCAGGGGCATCGTGGACGCCCAGCGCCACTTCGTTGTACGGGGCTTCCAGCACCGTGGCCGACTGCCCCTCGAGCTTGGAGACCATACCCGTGGCGATGGACAGGCCAAACAGATCACCGACCATCTGCTGGACCGGCGCTGCTGAGGCGGTAGCCGCCAGCGATCGTGGACAGCACCGCCTGCAGATAAGGGCCGAAACATCCCCTGGGAACCCCTGCGGGGAGACTCCCACACGTGGTTACGCCGCTTGGGGGCAGGCCAGGCGATGAAGCCGGTATTCGTCGACCAGCGGCTCGATCTTGGGCAATTCGGCGACTTGGTGGACCCAGGGGGCCGGGTCATCACCGACCAGGGCATGGCCACAGCGGCGGCAATCCGTGGGCCTGCAATCGGTAACGTGCGCACCTTCTCCGGTGGGACCAGCTGCGCTGGACCCTGCGATGTCCCGCTTGCCCGCCCGTTTCCGACCCGAGGGCGGGGCGGGAGGCTGCGCGAACCGATGGGATCCGACGAAGGAGGCTTGGAGGAATTGGTGGAATTGAGCTCAGCCGGGCCTCAAGATCGCTGACGCGTTGCTCCAGTTCAGCAACCCGTCTGTGACGGAGCCCAAGACGGCCAGGATGGCAATCTGGGCTTCGGTGGGACGGTGTTCCAGAGCGGTCAGGGATGGGAGGTGAGGGATCATACTTATGATATACGAGATACATACAAAAGGCGGGGAAGAGGAATTGAAGTAGCCAACAACGAATACGAAGGATCAGGAACTATGAGATTCCCCGAAGACAAGATCAAGGAAGCCATCCTCCACCCCGACCTGGAGATCCGGGACAGGGCGACCGACTACTTTGCCAAGTCGTATTCCCACGACGTTTCCATCATGGCCCAGGTCATCAAGGCAGTGGAGACTTATGGCAGGCAGGATGCCTACCGGCTGATCGGCCTGTCGAGGGACTTGCCTCAGACGGAAGAGAGCATTGTCTGGGTCATTGACGAACTGAACGACGACCAGAGCGACAGCTATGAGAACTACACGTACAACCTGTCCATGGTCTTGGTCGAAGCCGATCCCGCCCTGCTTCTGCCCAAGGAAACGTCGATCCTGGAGTCCCGCCATTTCCTTCCCGACCTGCGTCCCGCCTTCACCGAGCGACTGAGGATGCTCTCGTGGGACGAGGCGACTTGTTGGCGGAACTTAGAGAAGTTCTGCGAGGAGGGCAAGGACAAGCAATACACGAATGAGGTCAACTTAGGGCATGCAAAACGAATCGTGGAAGCCCTGGCTCGATACGGCGAGTCATGCGAGGAAAGGGTCCACGCGCTTCTCGGACAGAGGGTAGAGGACTACAGACAAAGCCCGATGATGTGGATGGAACCCCTGGTTGTCCGATTGGCTGGACAGGCTCATCTGGACTCCACGATTCCCTTGCTCGTCACCAAGCTCCAGGAGGATGGCGGCGACCTTCTCAATGAGGAATGCTCCGAGGCGCTTACCAGAATCGGCACGCCCGCCGTGTTGAACGCCGTCGCCGAGGCATTCCCCAGAGCCGAGCACCACTTCCGCCTCTTCGCCACCGAGCCGCTGGAATATATCCACTCGGATCTCGCCGTGGACACGTGCCTCCGCCTGCTCGGGCAGGAGCGGGATGAGATGATTCAAGGGAACCTCGCCCAAGCTCTCCTGTCTCAGTTTGCCCCGGAGGGCATCGAGGCGGCCCGGCGACTGCTCCTGGGTCGTGAACTCGATTTCGAGGGTCGGGGGCTGCGGGATTACTTGCTGGAGACCTGCACCATCATGGGTGAATGGTTCCCCGAGTACGACGATTGGCTGGCTAAGGCAAAGGCCGAGAAGGAAGAACACCGGAAGAGGGTCGAGGAGCTTGAGGGCGACCCCACGGCTATGTTGCTGTTCGCCCTCGAAAAGCTGACCGGCAAGAAGGCGGCCGACGCACCCAAGACCAAGCCCCGCCTGTCTCCGATGCCTCGCCTGACTCTGCCTCGCCAGCCCGAGAGGAAGCAAAAGGTCGGGAGGAACGATCCGTGCCCATGCGGAAGCGGGAAGAAGTTCAAGAAGTGCTGCGGTCGGCGTTAGCTTTGATCCCGCCCGGTTTGACCTCAATGCGATGAACAGTTGGAGGTGAGCCATGGATCGCAACCGAGTCTCCCGCAACGATCCTTGTCCCTGTGGAAGCGGGAAGAAGTATAAACAATGTTGTCTTCCGAAGGAGGTCGCAGCCCGCCAGACGCGACCGTCGCCCACGATCGCCGACCTGCACGGCAAGCCGAAGAAGCGCCCCGAGTACCCCATCGGTACGGTGGCCCTCTACGGTCCTAACGACAAGATCACGACCAAGATCGCCGCCGGCGTGATCACGTCACCTACTGCCGAGCCGATCATCATGCGATGGGTGGCTACTGATGTGACAACGAGCCCAAAGGTCAAGTGGGAGATCCAGGAGTTCTTCAACGCACATGGGGTCAAGTCCGTTGCTGCGAGCGATGGGAACATGGGCTGTCCCCACGAAGAGGGCGAAGATTTCCCTGACGGTGAGGACTGTCCCTTCTGCCCGTTCTGGGCGGGAAAGCAGGGCAGTAACCGCAGGGATTGAGGACGATAGGGATCGTCCCTTGGGGGCAGGCAGGTCAGGCGGACTCACTGGAGAAGCGACGGTACGAGCCGATGAAGGAATACAACGAGAAGCTGAACCTGGGCAAAGGCTCGGCGTTCGTGAAGAGCCACCTCAGCCGCCTTCCCAGAACTGATGAAGTTTGGGAAGCCGACATCCAGCCGATCTCAGTGTGGGGTTGGGATGCACGGAAGCACGGCGAACTGTGGCTGGGCATGGTGCTGACCCAGACTGAGAACTTCTACCTCGCTCTCCTGGCGAGCGAAGAAGCGCCAGGCGTCAACGACCTGGCCAACTTGCTGGCCAAGGCGATGGAGCATCCCTGGGTCATGGGTAAACGACGACCCGCCCGGATCGTCCTGCGGAACAACCCGCAGTGGGAGGAGTTGATCCCCCATCTCAGGCAGCTCAAGATCGAGGTCATAACCCAGCAGGAGCTTCCCCTCTGGGATGACGCCGCTGCGGCTTATGTCCGACGGCTGAGGGCGACCCTGAGAGGTCGTGAAGTCCCGATGATCACGGTTCAACCGAACCTCGACAGTGCATTTCCGGCAGTTGCCCGCTGGGTCAAGACCTTGGGACGGATCGAGATCGGTGTCGAGGAGGGGCAGGGATTCGTGGTCCGTGCCGTGGATCGTGGAAAAGGGATGGTCGTCTTCGAGGATATGCATAACGAGAATCTCGACGACGCACTGATCGCTCTAGACCGAGGGATTGAAGGTCTGGAAGCATGATCCGGCTGAGTGAACTTCCTGGACCACAGCAGCTAGCCTCTCCACATGAAACCGACCGAGATCGACAAGGCGTTCGGCATCTCCCAGGCCACCGGGTAGGCGAAATCGAAGACCATCCGGGATCTTCTGAAGATCCGCTCTTTCGACCCGCACTGGACTCTGCCGAGCCAGATGGATCGGAACCCAATGGCCTGGATGATCGAGTTCAACGGATTTATCCTCGATGCTCGTTATCTCAAGAGGGAGATCCAAGAAGAGGCGTTTCGGAAGGGTCTGATCCCCTACATCCCGGCCGATCGGGCAAATGAATCAGCCAACGAGTGAACCATGAGCCATACCGAGAACAAGTCAGGCTCCCCTCGCTTCCGGGTGGGAGACAAGGTGCAGGTCAAGTCCGGCGTGATCGACCCCGACTTTTCCGACATCCCCCTGGGTGGTTGGTCGGGGACAGTCAAAGAGGTCGAGCAGGCAGACGACGAGATCACCTACGATATCAAGTGGAACAAGAAAACCCTTGGCGGTATGCATCCGATCTACCGCAAGCGGTGCGAGCGGGACGGGCTAGAACTGCAATCGATGTGGCTGGGTGAGGAAGACATCGAGCCGGATGAAGGGGCACCAGTCTCGATCGAACAGCCAACTCAGATCAAAACACCCCCGCTGTCAGAGAGGGACCAAGACGATCGGGTCCGCATGGCCCTCGGGCTGACACACGACGACCCGCTCCCCGATGTCAGCCGGAAAACCCTGCAGGTCTACTACCGCTACCTGGCGGCAAACCTGAAGTTCCCGTTCAAGGCAAAGACCGAAAGCGACGGCACCACGCTGACCGTCAGCCGACTAATCGACCCCAAGGAGTACGACCTGGACGAAGAGGAAGGGCTGCTTTGCGAAGCTCGTGATCGTGAGGGGCTGTTCCCCATACCGCTGGTCGAACTCGACGACGCCGTAGGGAACCGCAAGCTGGTCGGTGACTATGGCTATTGGTTCTGGAACTGGCATTGAGGCTGAGTTAGGCACGATGGCCAAGCAGAACTCTCGTTGGTACCAGGCCGCAGTGCGGCAGAAAGCGGGGCGGATCACTGCCGCCGGCATGACGAAGGAAGTCACCTTCCATCCGGTCGACGGCCCGGTCAACGACCTCGTCAACGACGCCTACCGGGCGAAGTACCATGGCAGCCCGTATCTCAGCCCGATGATCGGCGCACGTGCCCGCTCGGCGACAGTCAAGGTCATGCCGCGCGAGACAAATGCCTGATCGTCGAGTACACCCCTGAGCCAGCCGGAGGACGAAGACGTGAACGAAATCCTGTTCCGGCCGACACGCCAGGAGCTGTTAGGTGTAAATCCCCACATATGAACTGTGTAACTTGTATGGCTACCTCTAACGATCAGAACATCGACCACGGTCCCGCTATGCCGGACCGCCGCCACTTCCTTGCCGCGGGGCTGGGGTTGGCCGCGGCACCGTTGTTGACTCAAGTCGCTCCCGGCACCCCCCTATCTCACCATCCGGAGGTTCATATGGAAATCAAAAGAAGTGGCTCACAGCCTTCCAGCAAAGGACCGGCCGACTGGTTCACCGGGACGGTCCGCATCGACCCGCTGTTCCAGGCACACGCTCCGGCACGCGCGGCCGGTGCCAGCGTCACGTTCGAGCCCGGCGCCGGACGGCATGGCACACGCATCCGCTTGGGCAGACCCTGATCATCACGGCCGGTTGCGGCTGGGTCCAGCGGGAGGGCGGCCCGGTCGAGGAAATCCATCCCGGCGACGTGGTTTGGTTCCCGCCGGGCGAGAAGCATTGGCACGGTGCCACGCCGACCACGGCCATGACGCATATCGCCATCCAGGAACAGCTCGACGGCAAGGTCGTCGATTGGCTGGAGCACGTGAGCGACGAACAGTACCGCAAGTGATTGTTCGCCCTGGACAGGGACTTTCAGCGGTGGGAGGCAAACGCCGCACGGCCGGAGGCCCCACCCGGAGCCGAAGACGGTGCGTGATCTTACGCAGATCGCGCCACCTGAACTAAGACACATCGCCGAAGCGCGGATTGGGGGCAGCGGAATCAACGCTTGGCGCGTCGGTAGCGACACACCGACGCATTCTCAAACTCTACCGGACTGGTTCGGGTATCGTGCCTCGAATGCGTCTTTTGACAGTGAGCATGCACAATTCAGGCGTCTTATAGCATGGGTGCACTTGCCATTTCGGGTCCGCTGGAACTGGGTTGCTTGTCTTTAAATGGGCGCGTCAGGCACGGCACTTTCGTTCAGATGGCCTGATCAGCATTCGAGTAGCTATTCCTCCGACCTGATGTTTTCGCGAAGCAACACATGTGTATTCCAGGTGTATCATAGCTTGACTGCCGGCTTGGGTTGTGTCCCGGTAGTAGACGTACGTGCAACCCTGTTATGCTCCGGGATTCTCATAACCCGTAGCGGATCAATATCCGGCGAACCTGCCCATGGTTCCATGGGTGCCCTTGGCGGGTCGTGCTCCCCTGCTCGTTGAGCAGTGCTGCTATTGCCCGGAGCGGCATTCCCCGACACTTCTGGAGCAGCGGCACCAGGTCGGCATACGCCTCATCGGCATCAGCCTTGACCTTCGCGGCACCAATCCGACCCAAGCGAAGCCGGTCTTCGGAGCTCCAATTCTCCGGCTTGCCGAGCACACCGCCCCGGGCCTTGTACGCGGCAAGTCCAGCACGGGTCAACTCCCGATGGTCCAATAACTCCAGGTCGTGGACCTTGCCGTGGCATTCCTCGCATAACGGCACCGTCATGACCCCGCCGTAGATTCGCGGGACAACGTGGTGGTTGACGGCGGCAGGTCGCCCACATTCGAAGCAGGGGCGGGGTTTCATGTGTGTTTTGCATCCTCTGGGTGTTCACTACGGTGGGGAACCCCCCCCACCGTGGGCACATAGATCAACATATCAGTACTACATTGTGCACAAGATCACCAATACGTGTATTTGAAGCATCAACAAGTGTCCCGGTGTTCCGATCCGCCCCGTAAAAAGGGAGAGACCTGGTCCATTCAAGCCATGCTACACTTCACTAGATGAGCATGTGTACATAACTGGCTCTGGCAACGAGGGACAGGAGCAGAGAGATGGGCAAACTCATCGCATACTACCGCGTCAGCACCAGGAAGCAAGGGGAGAGCGGCCTCGGCCTGGAGGCCCAGCAAGCCTGCGTCGCCAACTACGCAAACTACGGCCAGCACAGATCATCGCGGCCTACCAGGAGATCGAGACCGGCAAGCGGGCCGACCGGCCAGAACTGGCCAAGGCGATTGCCCACGCCAAGCGAGCCAAGGCGACCCTGGTCATCGCCAAGCTGGACCGGCTTGCCAGGAACGTTCACTTTCTGAGCGGCCTGATGGAGTCTCGAGTCGAATTCGTGTGCTGCGACAACCCGCATGCCAACCGACTGACCCTGCACATCTTGGCGGCCGTGGCCGAGGACGAAGCCCGGCGGATCAGCGAGCGGACCAAGGCTGCGCTGGCGGCCTACAAGGCGAGGGGCGGGAAGCTCGGTACGCCCGCGAACCTGACACCCAGGCCGGCAGGAGGGGAGCCGAGGCCACGCGGTCAAGAGCCCGAGCCGCCTATGCCGCTCTGGTACCCCAGTTGCGGACGTGGCGAGCGACCGGACTGAGCCTACGAGAGATCGCAGCCCTCCTCAATGGCTCGAGCCACACGACCAGAAGCTGGCGCTCCCTGGAATCACGCTCAAGTTCGGCGGGTGCTCGTGAGGGCCGGTATCTGACCCTGCTGGCGGTGCTCGTTCGCGATCTTCTGCGTTCCAAATCACCAATAATCTGAGGTAAACTCACATGGTACGGGGCAAGACTTTTCACTTCAGGCTCAGGCTTCGCAACGGCAACATCATCAATACGAGTCAATGGGCACACGACATCTTCCAGGCCCAGGGCATGATACAGCAGCGCTATCCCGGCTGCGTCGTCCTGCAGGTCATCAACGAATAAAGCAGCCGAAAGCCGGCAAAATTTCTTGACCGATCAAAACACAAATCGCATATTGTGCCTGGATCGTCGACCTTTTCAAGGTGTTCCTCTCTCGATCGTTGCGGGTCATCGAGGGCTGTCGATTTCTCGGCGTCGCCTCGTGCACGCGGCCACTTTCGCCTGCCGTCGATCATGCATCCCGCTCGATGTCTGGGAGTAGGGCATCTCGTCCCGGATCGTCTCTTTTTCCACCCTCGAGGAGGCAGAATGGCTAATCCGCTGACCCTCATCATGCCAGTCATTCCTGGTACGAGCGCATCGACAATCGCCGCGGCGCTGCAGGCTAACCAGGCGAATATCAATGCGGCCCTGACTTCGATCGGCACGGTGCATTTCGCCCGCTTCCTGGTGCTGGACACTTCCACGCCCAACCTGCAGCCCGACGGAAACTCCCAGGACTCGCTCGCCCTTGCTATCGTCACGGAGTACGACGGTGACTTCGACATCTACATCCAGGACTTCGTCGCGCAGATCGGTGACGTGTTTAACGCGCTTCTTCCCTTCGTGATCGGCGGCTCGGCGCTGGTCCCCGTCGCGAGCAACGTCAGCGCCTTCACCGCCTTTATCCAGCAGAACGACGCCTCGCAGCACGTGCCGAACACGACTCTCTACACGCATATTCTTACACCGTGCAGCAAATCCTTGCAGCCGGCGGATGACAATCCCTTGTGGGAGCGCCTCCGGCGGGGCGCTCGCCTTGCGCCACCCAATCTAATGACTCTGCACAGTTCCATGACCAATCCACCGATCGATTACGCCGACGTCCAGGGCACCATCCTCCGCGGGTACCGCGTGGATCTGGCGCGTCACTTCATCCTGAGCATTACCGACGTGGCCGGGGCCAAGTGCCTGATCGGCTTGATGGTCAGCGGGGCCGCCGATGTGCCGCAGATCACCTCGGCGGTGCGATGGAAGGTGAAGCCGGAATACTTCGTGAACGTCGGTTTCACCTGTGCGGGCCTGGCGGCGCTGGGACTCACGCCGGCGCAGCTTGCCACCTTCGACGCGGGATTCCAACGCGGGGCGACTAACCCGACGACAGCCCAAATCGTTGGCGACGTGGGCGAGAGCGACCCGACCACATGGGTCGGCGGACTCTCCGACGGCGCGGCAGTACACGTTGTGCTTAGTCTCTGGGTGAGCCATGACCGAAACGACTTGGACGAGGTGACGGCAGAATTCCGCGCGGCGTTTGCGTGCTGTATGAATGAGTTGTCGGCGCACGACGCCCATGCATTGCCCGATAACCACATCCACTTCGGCTTCCGCGACAATATTGCGCAGCCAACCGTAATGGGTGCACCGCCCCGGAAGTGCTCGGTGCCCGACGACCAGCCCGTGGTGGATACTGGAGAGTTCCTACTGGGCTACACCAACGAGTACGGCTCCACGTATTCCGTCCAGCCACTCGAGCTCTCCACCAATAGCAGCTACTCCTCGTTCCGCATCCTGGAGCAGGACGTGCCTGGTTTCGAACGGTTCCTCACGACGTACGCGGCCCAGGCGAAAGTCGACCCCGAGATGCTGGCCGCCAAGACTTGCGGTCGCTGGCGCAACGGGAATCCACTGGAGCTGGCTCCGAACGCACCGGGAACCGTCCTGCCGTTGAGCAAGCTGAATGATTTCACTTACGTGAGTCAAGACGCGCAAGAGGATGATACGCTGGGGCTGAAATGCCCGATCGGGTCGCACATCCGTCGCAACAACCCACGCAACGCCGCGGTTGTGGGCGGCACGGACTCCACACACCATCGCATTGTGCGCCGCGCCATGCCGTACGGCCCGGCGTACGATTCCGCGCATCCCGACACAACTTTGCGCGGACTCATCGGCCACTTCATCAATGGTAGCATTACGAACCAGTTCGAATTCCTGATGAGCCAGTGGGACAACACGTCCTCCTTCGTCAAGTCGGCGGCGGCATCCTGCGGATCAGGCAACGGCAATGCGGTCTTCAATATCAGCGGGCAGGACGTGTTCCTGGGAGTCAACGACCCTTCAGGCAGCTCCTTCACCCTCGCGGGGTGCAGTGCGACAGGCAAGGACAACACCACAATCACCGGCTTCGGGCGTCTGATCACTACACGCGGTGGCGCGTATTGCTTCCTGCCCAGCATTACAGGCCTGCGGTACCTCGCCAGCCTCGCTTCCCCGACTGCCTGATCCCAATTAAAGACTCGCACTGTAGGCGCGATGACGAGCAGAGCGTGCTCTGCCCCATCAAAAGCCGCGGAAATCACCGAAGTGAGAGTTCCCGGCCGGGTAGACCCGTGGTTGCTCACCCTAGGGCCTGGGTAGCCAGGGAGCATTGCTGCTCCCCAGCCCCCTCAGAACGACACGCAAACCTTTCGGTTTATGCCGCTCAAGCCTCTCTCAAGGCCCCTCGCGGAACCCGGTGGGGCACCAGCGCACCACCTGCACGATATTGATCTGGAGCTGACGGGCGTAACACGCCGGAGACCGCACCAGCAGGCAAGCTGCCG